>VRUG01000248.1 GCA_019456255.1 Planctomycetota bacterium
TGCCAATTAAAGTTCATCCTGAAATTGACGCCAACTTTGCCATTGTGCCCAATGATTCGGGCTGCCATCCTTTTACCGTTGGCCTTATAAATTTATCACTAAGAGCAGATACCTTCTACTGGGATTTTGGTGATAGTTCGTCAATATTTGTTACTACAGATAAGGATACAGTCATTACACATACCTATTACAACTCATCAGCGATCAGCGATACTACTTACTGTATCACATTGATCGCAGTGTCCGATTCAGGAGCAAGAGATACGATGACACAATGTATCGTGGTGCATCCCAAGCCTCTGGCTAATTTTAGCGTGGATACCAATGCAGGTTGCAGTCCTTTAACTGTTACGATAACCAATCTATCTATACCATTTGCAGGATTGAATTATGTATGGATATTTAGTGATAGTGCGTTCCCTGACACAACATCAGTACTAAGTTTCACTCACAGTTATGTAAATACAAGCTCAATTCCTATCTCTTATACCATTACTTTATTAGTAACCAATAATAATGGATGCACCGATACGCTTATAGATACGATCACGGTATATCCGAAAATAACCGCTCAGTTTGGTATTGTTCCGGATACAGGCTGTAGTCCTTTGGATGTTCAATTCTTCAACCTGACTTTACCACAAGATTTATCTAACTATAATTGGGATTTTGGAGATAGTTTCTTTAGTACAGATACAAATCCAACACATCAATACCTCAATCCATCCTTGTTTGACACTACATTTTATCCATGTTTGATAGCCACAACTGCCTTTGGTTGTATAGATACGGTTTGTGACAGCGTAAAAATATTCTCACAGCCACTTGCCACCTTTACTATGGCTGATACGATAGGGTGTAGTCCGTTATGCGTTACATTTACTAATTCATCATTATATGCTACTTCTTATTTATGGAATTTTGGTGATGGATCGGATTCAGCATTAACAGATTCAGTCTTTACATATTGTTTTGTTAATAATGAAAATTTTGCAGTGAGCTATGCTATTGAACTGATTGCTTTCCAATCATCATGTACAGATACTATGATCAGGACAATCACTTTGGATGGAGCAGGAGCGAACTTTGCCTTTTTCACCGTAACGGATTCAGCAAACTGTACTCCATTAACAGTTACGTTCCAACCTACACCCGGAGCTGCTTTATATGAATGGGATTTTGATGATGTCAGTACATTAACCGATATGACAGGTAACCCATTTACGCATACATTCTACAATCCAACCTATTCAATTGATAGTGTGTATACTGTTCAACTGATAGCTACAGGAAAGAATGGTTGTGTAGATACGAGCTATAAAGAAATAAGGGTATATTCCAAGCCTGATGCACAATTTACTGCGAGTGATACTGCCGGATGCAGTCCATTATGTATAACAGTTAATAACACTTCAATTAATGACACGAATTGTTATTGGAACTGGGGTGACGGAGATGTCAATTTTAACTGCAATCCTGCTCATTGTTATATTAATACATCAAATTTCACCGATACATTCCTTATTACTTTAGTTGTACAAAGCGCTAATGGATGTACAGATACTGCAACCGAACAGGTAATGGCACAACCTTTAATACAGGCAACTGCCAATGTTGGTCCCCTTGTTGGATGCCATCCTTTAACAGTT
>VRUG01000249.1 GCA_019456255.1 Planctomycetota bacterium
CCTACTTTCACACATACTCTGGCAATAAGCACAATCACTTTCTTAATTGCATCGAAGAGCAAATTAATATCTGTTGGAAAATGAACGTTTGTTTCTACCACAAAAGAATCACAACGACCTTTTAGTTCTTCTCCGTTTTTTTTTACCAGATTATGGCCTGCCCTGACGACCACCTGATTTATTTTTTCCAGCACTTCAGGAGTCAAAAGCGATACATTATCTTTTATCGTTTGAAGAGGGTATTTATAATTGTCTTCGAAACAACCATGCCCAAGCATTTGTCTTAAGGTCATGTGGTTGTCAGCAATCTCTTTGACTTTATCGTAGTCCCAGTTGCAGTTTAATCTCAAAGTTCCAAGTACTAATATTTTCCACAACAACATCCCGGGTCTGCCGTTATTGCAATCTGTTTGCTCAGTAACAATTTCTTCTAATATTTGAAAAACTTCATTTCTTATCTCAGGAGTACAATAAACATACTGCAGTCCCTGGAGGAGCTTTGGAATCTCATCGCGTGATCTGGGGTCAAACTCAATTTTGGAAATGTCAACTTCTCCGAATTTAATTTGAGGTTCTGTTACTTTGCGCATTGTCCCCCTCCCAAAGATTCATCTAAATGCGCCTAACAGCATCCGGCTGCTAGACACATAACTCATTATACCGAAAATAATTATATCAGATTTTCAGATATTTGGCAATGGTGAAAACCAAAATATTTGTTAAAACTTCATCCTATTCGGCACAGCTTATTTCATTGCAGCGCAACACTTTATGGACTTTTCGGTCAGGCACTATGTAGTTATCATAATCAGTCTAAAGGTGCAAAAATTTAGTTGAAACACATAACAAGCGATGTAGCTTATCTTCTTATTATGGGCGACTTAGTCGATGAATGTCGAAGGAAGATTGATAAAAAGCAGGAAGAGTTGACACATAAATTTGGCAAAATCATTACATTAAAAGTAGTTGATCAAGAAAGAATTGGAGAATTGTATTTAGAACACATGATCGGCAAAGGCACAGTGTAATTACTGATAAGAATATGCATTCCCAGATCTTCTGAAAGGGCGTTATACTGTAAAGATCTAGGTAGATTGTCTAGATAAAAACCTTGTTTTATTGCATTTTCTGTCGTCATATGGAACCCAAATATCAATTCAGAGGAAATAACTAATATGAAGAAATTGTATTATCTGTTCATTATTTTTTTTGCTTCGGCTTATCTTAATGCAAATGATCATGCCTATGGTGGCATCCCTTCGGACAATGGCTATCTTGAACGTGCGGCGTATATTATTGAGTTTGATTATGAACACAAAATATCTCGTTAGGTTGCCTATCATGTGAAACCGG
Source organism: Planctomycetota bacterium (assembly GCA_019456255.1). GTDB lineage: Bacteria > Planctomycetota > Phycisphaerae > Sedimentisphaerales > Anaerobacaceae > VRUG01. The sequence continues at coordinate 1,354 of VRUG01000249.1, forward strand.
AATATTTGGATGCACCAGAACGAGAGGGTAAGTGGGACGATTTTCGAAATGATCCAGATATAACTGATGAGAATCTCGGACATTCTACGGTATCAGTGACAGAAATATATCTAGCAGGGCTGCCTTAAATACCAGACTTGAGCCTTTACCCCATGATAAGTTGTCAAAAGGGTTTTCCGGGAAAAGTATGACCATACAGCTTCTTTTTACCAGCCAGAGTGTTCTTCTGCGTATTATACGAACTGGAACTCAGTGTGCATTTTGAATAGAATGGCTGTCTGATAAGAGAG
>VRUG01000250.1 GCA_019456255.1 Planctomycetota bacterium
AGCCGCCCCATCCTGGCTGCCCAGCTCTCCGATGATCCCGACTTCATCACCCCGGCCCTAATCCTGGCCGATGAGCCTTCCCTCCGGCGCTACGGGGAGATAATGGACCACACCTGGGAGGCCATCGGGAAGCTCAAAAAGATGGGTATATCGCCGGAGTTCGCCCACTACCTGCTGCCCAACGCCGTGGCGGTGCGCTTCACCGAGTCGGCGGACCTGCTGAACCTGCACCACAAGCACCGCATGCGCCTGTGCTACAACGCCCAGGAGGAGATCTGGCGGGCCAGCGTGGACGAGGCTAGGCAGGTGCGGCAGGTGCATCCCCGCATTGGCCGCTACCTGCTGCCGCCGTGCACCCTGCGGGAGATGGCGGGGGCCCGGCCCCTCTGCCCCGAGGGGGACCGCTACTGCGGGGTGCCGGTGTGGAAGTTGGATATCGGGGAGTACGAGCGGCTTTTGTAAGTCAGCGGTCGTCGCCCTGAGGCTGACGAAGGGCGACAGGTTCCTTGATGGGTAGTGCGCTGCCCGGTCATGCTTCGACGGAGCTCAGCATGACCGGGTTGCAGGACCGCTACCGCGGTGTACAGATATGGGATAAGATGATCAAAGAAAATAGGTGGCTGCCGTCAGCCGGGATAAGTAGGCTCGTGCACTTCCGAGTACACTTTCACCTCTTCCAGCCGTGTTGATAGCCGGTCTTCCTCAACGTCAAGGTCATAGTCCATCTGCAGGCCGAGCCAGAACTGGGGTGACATATCGAAGTAATGCGCCAGGCGAAGCGCCGTATCGGCGGTTACTCTGCGTTTCCCCTGCACGATTTCGTTGATTCTCCGTGGCGGCACACCGAGATCATTAGCCATTCTGTTCTGGCTCAATCCCATAGGCTTGAGAAATTCCTCCATCAATATTTCGCCGGGGTGCACCGGTGGGATTCTTCTACTGGCCGTCATAGCGTCTCCTAATGGTAATCGACGATTTCCACATTTGCGACCTCACCAGCATCCCATACAAAACAAATTCTCCACTGGTCATTGATGCGGATGCTGTGCTGACCTGTACGATCCCCGGATAATGATTTAAGCCGATTGGACGGTTGATCCTGACTGGCGATAGCGGTCGTATGCTTCATCAAAGGCCTCGATGACCCTGTCCCGCATCTGGTCGGTGGTTACCACGGTCGAATCAGGGGTGGCTATGTCGGCGGTGCGGTAGCCGTTGGCCAGGGTCTCATCGATGGCTTTGTCCAGTAGCTGGGCCGCCTGCGGCAGGTTGAGGGAGGTGGCGAACATCATGCCCACCGACGCGATCATGGCCAGTGGATTGGCCTTATTCTGTCCCGCGATGTCCGGGGCGCTGCCGTGTACCGACTCGTACAGGGCGTGCCCGGCACCCAGGGAAGCAGATGGGAGCATACCCAGGCTGCCCGTGATCATTGCCGCCGTATCGCTGAGGATGTCGCCGAACATGTTCTGGGTAACGATAACGTCGAACTGGCCCGGATCCCGCACCAGCTGCATGGCGGCGTTGTCCACGTACATGTCAGCCAGGGTGACGGAAGGGTATTCCTGATGGACCTCCTGGACCACCTCGCGCCAGAATTGGGAGCTCTCCAGGATGTTGGCCTTGTGT
>VRUG01000251.1 GCA_019456255.1 Planctomycetota bacterium
TGGGAATGATCCAGTCCACCGTCGGCATGTTCGGGGTCTTTGCCGGGTTCGGCCTGGGGCTGACCGCCACCAAACACGTTGCCCAGTTCCGCCAGAGCGATCCCGGCCGGGCCGGGCGCATCATCGGCCTTTCAGGGCTGTTTGCAATGGTCACCGGCAGTTTGATGGCCTTGGGCCTGCTTATCTTCGCCCCATGGCTCGCCGAACATGCCATCAACGCCCCGCACCTAGCCAGCCTACTGCGGATCGGCGCCCTGATGCTGCTTGTCAGCGCTGTCAACGGAGCGCAGACAGGTGCTCTTGCGGGCTTTGAAGCCTTTAAGACCATCGCCTATGTGAACCTCTTTACCGGTCTGATCTCATTCCCTCTCCTCGTCTCGGGGGCATATTTCGGCGGTCTCACCGGTGCGGTCTGGGCGCTGGCGATCAACCTTGGCTTCAACTGGCTCCTCAACCACCTGGCCCTGCGCAAAGAATCCCGCCGACATAACGTCCCCTTCACTCTCAGGGAGTGCAGCCGTGAGCTGTCCGTTTTGTGGGCATTCAGCCTTCCCGCCGCCCTCAGCGGAGTGATGGTCAGTCCGGTGAACTGGGTCTGTGCTGCGTTACTGGTCAACCAGCCCGATGGTTACAATGAAATGGGTGTTTTCAGCGTTGCAAATCAATGGTATGCTATGCTGTTGTTTCTTCCTTCGTTGCTGGGGCAGGTAGTGCTACCGGTTCTTTCGGAGCGGCTGGGCCAGACAGATACAAGACAATCGACGAAAACACTGGTTCTCGCGATAAAGATGAACGCACTACTCGTGTTGCCACTTGTTCTATTGGTTAGCATTGCCAGTCCTTACATAATGAACCTTTATGGCGAGGGTTTCGGGAGCGGCTGGCCAACTCTGGTGGTTGTCCTGTTGACGGCAGGACTCCTTGCAGTTCAAATGCCCGTCGGACAAATTATTGCTGCATCAGGGAAAATGTGGCTGGGCTTGGCGATGAACTGTGGCTGGGCTATCACATTTATTGTAGGCACACTGCTGCTGCTGGATCACGGTTCTCTGGGTCTGGCTACAGCAAGAGCGATTAGTTACATTGTCCACACTACATGGGTATCCGTCTTTGCTATCTGGCTTATTCGACGGCGGCGTCAAGGGATGATACGATGAGTAAAAAACGAGACCGACTGTCGACAAAGGAGGACTGGGACGCCTATTTCGAGGAAGGCGGTCCTTGGGAAGCCAATCGTGGCCCTGAACAGACACGTCTTTTCGCAGAAGCCTTCTGCAAACATACTAGCATACATTTGGAAAATGGCCAGTCTCTACTAGATAGCAGCTGCGCCTTGGGAGATGCGTTGCCGGTGTTTCGCAAACATTTTCCGAAAGCTCAATTGTATGCTTATGACTTCTCAAAAGTGGCAATTAGACGCTGCAAGGAACGGCACTCTGGTATGGCTGGCTGTTACGCAGCGTCGATAGAAGAAATATCCAGTATGTACGATGTTATTTACTCATCGGCCACACTTGAGCATTTTAGTGATTACAAAGAAAAAGCACGAGCCCTTCTGCAACATTGCAGATACCTGTGCATTTTTGTACCATACAATGAAAAGCGTTTCGGCAAGAACCTT
>VRUG01000252.1 GCA_019456255.1 Planctomycetota bacterium
TTCGGATATATTGCTTATTTTTAGGTGGTATATGCTGTGTTACTTCGGCAATGAACTGTAAAGAATCAAAAAGTTTAAAGTTTTCACCAAAATAGGTATTGTATTTTGGAGTTTTGTATAACACTTTTCAATGCGAAGTGCCCGAAGGGTGCGAAGTGCCCGAAGGGTGAAATGACTCATATGTTGGCTACTTCGATCAACCTTTTAATACCAGGTGCGACGAATCGTTTGAGGTACCAACCAGGTATCCATATGCTGAGGAAGCTCCAAAAATAAGTAAAGCCATTAGAATTCGTATAGGTTGCAACTTTTGTTTTCTCTGCAACCAATTTCCTACATCATAAAGCTCTACCATAAAATGAATTACTCGTAGCTACGCTTTTTTATTGCAACCTAAGTTGCAGGCATATAGAAAAGTATGACTACTCTATCCATCAGCTATCTCACTATATCGCAAAGAAATAGCTGTTACTGAGACGTGGCACGATAGTTGCAATAATATTTGTATATGCTGTTCATTAATTACTGCAAAAATAATGGCTAAACAGGGGGATTAGACATGAAAAAAATATATATTATAACAGGTTTAATCGTAATTCTAGGTCTGTTTTTCTCAAGTTGTGAAATTCCAATGAGTCTCATCGATAGTAAGGATTCAGACCAGCCAATTTCAAAGCCTATCTCCGGTGCTACTTATAGTGGTGGCAAGGAGCATTTCTTTTTCCTGCCGCCTATAGCGCCTGAACCGGTCTTTAACGGTCCTTTCGACGGATCGCTGGAACCTATAGTCGAGATAGTTGATCTGTCCGATGATTCAGTCATTGAAACATTTACCATGACCTCTGGTTCGGGCTCAGAGATTCTCAGGGTAGAGCCTGCAGATGAACACTATATAGTTAACTGGCACACCGGCCGGTATGATCTCAATGAACAGACGACCTACAGAATCCGCGTACTAATCCCGGCAAGTCCCACGAATGTAGAGTTGGGATACATAGATGTGTATGTTGTGAACAAGGGGAAAGATCGTGAGGACGTCGATACGGATAAATATATAGTACTCAAATATGGCCGCACCCTGCCGATCAAATTCCGTATTGAAACAGGAGCAAGAAACAATCCCCCTACAGCGAGCTTTGCAGCGAACCCGCTATCCGGCTCTGCACCCCTGACGGTGAGTTTTGATGCATCAGGATCGAGCGATCCCGATGCTGGTGATTCGCTGACATTTACCTGGGACTTTGGTGACGGAACTTCCGGCAGCGGCGTAAATCCTAGCTGTACATATAATTCAGAAGGCACCTACACCGTGACTCTTACAGTCGAAGATAGCAACGGGAGTACAGACACGGCTACCACGACCATCACTGCCACAAGTTTTATCACCATTGGTTCTCTTGTGGCATGGGGTATTAATCTATATGGGGTGTGTGACGTGCTTTCCGGGAACGACTATGTCGCGATAGCAGCAGGTCATAATCACAGTCTGGCTCTGAGATCCGATGGTTCTCTTGTGGCCTGGGGTTGGAACTATCATGGTCAGTGTGACGTGCCTTCAGGTAACGACTATGTGGCGATAGATGCAAGTGCCCATCACAGTCTGGCTTTGAAATCC
>VRUG01000044.1 GCA_019456255.1 Planctomycetota bacterium
TCCAACGGCCCTAACCAGTGGCGATAAGTCCACCTTAAAAGAACCAGTTTTTTGTCTTGACAATAGGTAGGGGTATATAGGGTGAAGGGAACTAACAGAAGTTCTATCCATAGTTGCTACTTGCTGACAACCTGTTACCGACAACAGCAAGACCATAACTATTAATATTCTTTTAATCATTTTTTATTCCTCTGTCTATTTTTTCCCAGTAAGACTTTAATTATAACAACTTTTTTCACTTTCTCCAGAGAAAAAAAGATAATAAGCGAGTTTCTATGGTAAGATTAAGCTTGAGTGTTAAGGCTTGAATCTGTAATCTGTTGGCATAAATGGATGACATACAGCAAAAACTAAAGTTAATTGACCAGCAACTCTCCGGGGGCAGGGAATATCACAGGAAAATTGTCAGCACTACCCCTGCGCTGTTCTTGGCTATCGGTTTAATAGCAGGGATTATTTTGCAGGAGTATTTTGCCTTTGAGCTTTGGTGTTGGATTTCGTTGTTGGGGATTTGCGTCGTTTCGGCGGTTTTGTATTTGATATTTGGTATTAAGAAAACCAATCCTGTTTATGTGACAGCTTATGTGGCGATGATTTGTTTTATATGTGTTGGCGGGATGCGTCTGGGCAGTTTTTATAAGCCAGCGCCGGATGATATAGCGAATCTTGTGGGGCAGGAAAAAATATTGGCGACGATTCGCGGGGTAATTGTCACTGAGCCTTACGTTAATAAAAGAGACGGGTGGAAGTTTGCAAAATTCCAGTACGTTGACGCGACGAGCGGTTTTTATCTGCGGACATGTGAGGTGAAGACAGTTGACGGCTGGGGAAAAGTCAGCGGGGTCGTGAAGGTGTACGTTAATGAACCGGTGCTGGATTTGAAGGCCGGCGATTATATTCAGGCTGACTGCTGGTTGGGCAGGTTCAAGGGTGCGAGTAATCCGGGGCAGTTTGATACAGCTAAACATCTGGCGAGGAAAAATGTTTTTCTAAGCGCGTCAGTCAAAGCGAGAAAAGCGATTGAGGTCTTAGAAAGCGGCAATAAGGGTGTTTTTGCGAGGTTCAGGCAAAAGCTGCGAGAGAAAGCGGTGCATGCATTGGTTGGTGACAGATCCTTAGAAGGGGCGAGCGAGGGATTATTAAAGGCACTTTTGCTGGGTTACAGGGGTGACATTGACAGCGGTACTTACAAAGCGTTTCGCAGAACGGGATTACTGCACTTTATTAGTTTGTCTGGAATGCATCTTGGGATTTTCGTTGGCATAGTGTGGTGGCTTTGCAAAACAGCGGGATTGATGAAGCGATGGCGGGCGGGAATCTGCATAGCGGCAGTAATTATTTTCATGCTTATAGTGCCGACACGGGCACCGACGCTTCGCGCCGCAATTATAAGTATTGTTTTTTGCGTTTCGTTTTTCTTCCGCAGACATTCCAATCCGGTTAATACATTGTCGTTGGCAGCGATAATTTTGCTATTGATTCGTCCCACGGAATTATTTATAGCGGGCTGGCAGTTGTCATTTGCGTCGGTGCTTGGGATCTTGATTTTTACGGAGCGGATTCATCTCTTCTTATATGAAAAAAGTACTGGTTTTACGTGGTATCAAAAAAAGCCTAAGACAAAATTGCCATTTTGGATAATTTCAAAGCCGGGACCATATTTGTTGCAACTTTTTTCTGTTGGTACAGCTGCATGGCTTGGCAGTGCGGGGGTTTTGCTTTATCATTTTTATTCGATAACACCATTGTCGAGTCTTTGGACGGTTATAGCTTTCCCATTTGTGGCGTTTATTTTGATTATTGGGTATTTAAAACTGGCTCTGGCGTTGTTATTGCCGACCACAGCGATGGTTCTGGGGATGTTTGTAAATATCACATCACGGGCCTTAATCGGAGTTGTTGAAGTTTTGGCAAAGATTGACATTTCGCAGATATTGATAGGCCATGTTCCGGGCGGGATAATTATTTTCTATTACGTTTTTATATTGGCTGTGGCGTTTGTTCATTTTCGCAAGCCGATATTTAAAAAAGTTTTGTGTACGGTAATGGCTTTGGTGATTATTGTTTTTCTGTCAGTTACTAAATATCAGCGGACATATCGTGACGAGCTCATTATGACAACGCTTGATGTCGGTCACGGGCAGGCGATAGTGGTTCAGCTACCGGGCAAAGCGAATTTACTTTTTGATGCAGGCTCAATCGGGGTTAGTGACGTCGGAAGAAAAGCGGTGACAGGGTTTTTGGATTACAGCGGAATAAGTAAGCTCGACGCGATTTTTATAAGTCATGGTGACATTGACCATATTAACGGCATACCTGAGATTGCTGAACACTGTTTGGTTGAGAAAATTTATGCTGGTGAGGCATTTTTCGTGGGGCAGGATGAATATAAAACCGAAAGTTTTCTTGTGCGAACGCTGAAGGATATTGGGCTTGAGGTGGAGATGTTGGCAGGCGAGCTGGATTTCGGCGGTGATGCCGGCGTGAAGATGCTTTGGCCCGGTAAAGATATTGTGAAAGATAACAGATTGGACGACAATGATAAATCGTCGGTGCCCTTGATTGAATATCGGGGTAAAGCGATACTGCTGACCTCTGATATAGGGAAATTCGCACAAAAGGAAATTCAGCGATTGTACCCTGAGCTTAAGCCTGCGGTGATGGTTGTTCCTCATCATGGTTCTGTAAGTACTTTGGAACGCGGTTTTCTTGAAAAACCTGGTGCTGATATTTTGATATATAGTTGCGGCGGGCGGGGATATAAAAAATTGATGAAACGAGGCAGTAATGACGACGCAAAGCGTTTTTATACTTATAGAGATGGTGCAATTAGAATTTTTATTGATAATGATGGCAGTATCAGCTCTGGTGTGTATAATAGAAGAAAATAAACTTAGATAAGGAATTCGCATGATTAAATTGAAAAAGATCAGTTTCGTTTTGTTGTTGTCGCTCTTGATTTTCCTCGCAGGTTGTTCACAGCAGGTTTGCAATAAAACCGCCCGAGCAGAAAAAGTCAAAAATGTAATATTTTGTATTGGCGATGGAATGGGAACGGCGCATATAACTTTGGCGAGGATAAAAAGCCGCGGCATCGATGGTAAATTGAACATGGAGCAGATGCCTGTTACAGGTTGGATACGGACCCATTCAGCTGATTCAGCGGTGACTGATTCTGCGGCGGCGGGAACAGCATTAGCGGTAGGAGTCAAAACCGATAACAAAATGATTGGAATGACGGCTGACGGGACAAAGTACCAAACAATACTTGAAGCTGTAAAAGAGAAAGGCTTTGCTACGGGATTGGTTGTGACCTCTGCGATAACTCATGCGACGCCGGCGTCGTTTGGCTCTCATGTTACAAGACGAGAGATGGAGAATGAGATTGCTGAGCAGTTGATTGAAAATGAGATAACGGTTTTATTTGGCGGCGGACGAGAGTTTTTTCTGCCTAAGGCAAATAGAAAGAGCAAACGTAATGACCAGAGGGACCTTATAGTTCAGGCCAGGGCTTTGGGGTATTTATATATTGAAACAGCGGCGCAGTTGAAAAAAGTCAGGGATGGAAAAGTTCTTGGTTTATTTCAAGATGGGGCATTGACAACTGAAAAGCCTGAGCCAAGCCTTGCGGAATTAACAGAAAAGGCTTTAGAGATTTTAAGCAAAGATGAGGATGGTTTTTTCCTGATGGTCGAAGGCAGTCAGATCGACTGGAAGGCCCATGAAAATAATGCCGACGGTGTAGTTAAGCAGCTTATCGATTTTGATGAGGCGGTGAAGGTTGCTGTCGATTTTGCATCCAGGGACGGACAGACATTAGTGATTGTGACGGCTGACCACGAAACCGGAGGATTGACAATTACCGGCGGTGATTTGGAAGGTAAGCTGGATTTGAACTTCTCTACGGGCGGTCATACGGGTGTGCCTCTGCCTGTATACGCATTTGGGCCCGGAGCAGAGGAATTTGGCGGCGTGCATGATAATACGGAAATTCCAAAGAAGTTTGCCGATTTTTTAGGAATAAAACCATTTCCGAAAAAATTGAAATAAAAGTTGATGCGACATACGGGGTGAAAGTAAAGGTTGGCGACAACGTTGACCGAGGTCAGGAGATAGGCAAAGCTTCCTGTACAGGGCAGATGGTGACAGCTTCTATATCGGGGGTTGTACGTGAAATCCGGTTCGAACCGCAAAGTCATGAGTTTGCCGTTGTGCTGAAAAGCTAACACATTTTATGTCACTTCATATGTACTACTATTTCCACTCTGCGATTTCTTGCTTTTCCGGTTTTAGACGCGTTTGAGGAAACGGGTCTTGCTGCACCGCATCCGACTGACCGTAGTTGATTTTCACCGACACCCTGCTTAGTTAAATATCTTACAACAGAGAGTGCGCGTTCGGATGAAAGTTCCCAGTTGTCTTTCCATTTTGATTTTTTAATTGGGTCCGAATCGGTGTGCCCGACGATATCGATTTGTTTGCTTGCGTATTTTTCCTGCAGGACAGAGTATATATGGTTTAGCTCAGTGCTTGTTTTCTTTTTCAATCTTGCTTTTCCGGGGTCGAATAATATTGCGTTTGACAAAGTTACGGTAATTGTTCCAGCGTATGGGTCGAAAGCGACATTATAATCTTTTCCGAACCCTGTTGCTTCGCCAGCTGAGATATTTCTGCCGTAAATTTGTTCCTGAAGTTGCTCGATAGTTTGCTGTGTCTCTGTTACCTGCGTTACAAGCTGGCCCTTTTCCGCCCTTTCGCGTTCGAGGAGCCCTTTCATGTTTTGGTGTTCGACATTTAGATTATCATACTTTTGTTTCCAGTTGGTACATCCGGAAACGAGAGTGACGGCTATAAGAGCAGTTAAGAGTGTAATTTTTTTTATGTTGGCTGAACTCATAAGAAATCTCCTTATATAGATGGTTTTGATTCACGCCTTAACGGTGAAAGAAAACAAAGTTAAGATAATTTAAAATTTCGTCATGTAAAATGATAACAATAAATATTGCTAATGACAAGAAGGGACCGTATGGAATTTGTCTTATTTTCCTGAAAAACATTTGTGTCGCCGCCCACAGGAGGCCGAAAAAAGGCGCAACAAAAAATGCGATGAAGACAAAAACGGGGCCTACAATGGTTCCAGCGGCACCCATTAGATGTACGTCTCCGAGCCCCATAGCTTCTTTCCCAAAGGCCAGCGTGCCGAATATACGTGTGCACCAGACGATGCCGCAGCCAATAAAATAGCCCCAAAGACTTCCCAGAAGTCCAGCAATGGCAGGGATTTGTGAGAAATCGAGCCACCATGACTGCAGGGCGGGGATTTTTTGAGTGGCAAGTAAGGCAGCGACCGAACAAATTATAATCGGCATCAGGAAAAGCATTTCCCTGCACATTTCGAGTCGATGATTAATTTTTGGCTCATCAGTATTTTGAGGTTTATCCTGGGGGTCGGTTTGGCCGGATGTGTCGTCAGATTCGTAACTTCTTTTTATCGCTCCGGTAGCTAATAAAATCAAAGAAATGACCATACCTATTGCGGCACCTGCCGACAAGGCAGCAGTTTTGGCTGATGCGCTTGGCAGCAGGAAGTAACCTTTAATGACTGATGGGTCGATAACGTAGACGCCAAAGGTCGAAGCCAAAATGCCCACAGCAGTTGCGAACCAGCAAATTGATAATGGAATAATCCATAGTTCTATATCGATGGCTGAAGATGCAATCAGGGCAGAGAGTAAGATAATGTGTACAAGATAAATGAGCAAGCCAGCGTTTCTTAGTAATGAAACACCGGAGTTGATGTTTTGTTGAAAATATAGAATATACATGCCGATGAAAAGCACGCCTGTCAGCAGTTCAATAATAAAATAGCGAGGCGAGATGGGCGCTTTGCAATATCTGCATTTGGCTGCGAGTATGAGCCATGAGATTAATGGTATGTTGTCGTAGAAACGTATGAGTTTTCCGCATGCCGGACAGCTTGAAGGGGGAGTGACAATAGATTTGTCACGAGGCATGCGATAGATGATGACATTTAGAAAACTTCCTATGCAAGAGCCGACAGCGAACGTGAACGTATACCAAATCCAAACAGGTATAATCAAAACAACTCCTTTGTTTATGATAGTTACCTAACTGTTAGAAATTATTTTTTTCGTTTTTTATTTACGTTTGAAGCCACTTTCATCGGCAGTCCGAACAAACGGATAAAACCGGTGGCGTCAGTTGAATCATATTCATCGCCCATAGTGAAACTTGCCAGGTCGCTCTGGTATAAACTTTTCGGGCTTTTGACACCTGCTAAAGTGCAGTTGCCCTTGTAAAGTTTTAAGCGCACCGAGCCGGTGACATTTCGCTGTGTACTATTTACAAACGCGTCCAGTGATTCACGCAGCGAACAGAACCATTGGCCGTAATAGACCAGCTCTGCGTACTTTAGGGCCACTTGTTGTTTGTAGTGCATCGTTTCGCGGTCGAGGGTCAGGCTTTCCAGTGCCTTATGCGCGGTGACAAGAATTTCGCCGCCTGGTGTTTCGTAAACGCCTCGCGACTTCATGCCGACGAGACGATTTTCGACAAGGTCAATCTGTCCTACAGCGTGTTTTCCGCCAATCTTATTTAGGGTTTCGATCAGCTTTACACCGCTGATATTTTTACCGTTTAGTTTTACAGGTGTGCCCTGCTTGAAACCGATTTCAACATAGTCTGGTTTGTCAGGCGTTTTGGCTACCGGTCGTGACATTACAAAGAGGTCGTCCTTTGGTTCGTTCCACGGGTCCTCGAGGTCGGCACCTTCATGGCTAATATGCCAGAGATTGCGGTCGCGAGAATATATTTTCTTTTTACTCTGGTCGATCGGAATCTTATGTTTCTTCGCGTAGTCGACAGCTGCTTCACGTGATGTGAGTGTGAAATTCGGGTCCTTCCATGGTGCGACAATTTTCAGCGATGGGTCAAGTGCCATAAATGTCAATTCGAAACGCACCTGGTCGTTACCCTTGCCGGTTGCTCCGTGAGCGACAGCGGTCGCACCTTCAGCGTGGGCGATATCCACCTGATGTTTGGCGATTAGTGGACGTGCGATACTGGTACCGAGCAGATATCCGTTTTCATAGACAGCGCCGGACTTTAGCATAGGCCAAAGATAATCTTCGACGAACTCTTTTCGCAGGTCCTTTACGATGCATTTAACGGCGCCAGATTTGCGTGCTTTTTGCTTAATTCCGGTTAGTTCGCTGCCTTGTCCGAGTTCGGCGGCAAAAGCGATTACGTCATAGCCGTACGTTTCCTTTAGCCAGGGCAGAATTACGCTGGTATCGAGCCCGCCGCTATATGCCAGTACAACTTTTTTAGATTTACTTTTACTCTTGCCCATCAAACTTGCCCTTAACAAACTTATGTTTTCAAGCCCAGTGCATTTCGTGCTTCGTTGCGAAACAACCGACAACGACGCTGAGCATCGAGTGCCGACTCTCTGTCAGCAGACTCGCCGGGATAGCGGAAAGTTACAGCAAAATCTGAGAGATAGGCAAGGTCTTCTCGCAATGTCTCCCATTTTGGCTCGGTACCAAGGGCCTGTTCAAGCAGAGCAACCAAATCGTGGATTTTGCTGAAAGAAATATCCGCTTCACAGAGCCGAGCTTTGAGGTATTTCTCGGCACATTGTTGAGCGTGAAAACAAATACCGTCATAATTGGGATTTTCCTGAACACCGCTTTCGCGTTCCATCATAGCGAAATCCCCTTCGGCCTTGGCAACCCACTCAGCAGTTATCGGCTTCATAGAGCACTTTCCCTTCTTCGATAATTTCCCGCATAAAACCATCGCCCATCCCTATTCGCTGACGCACCTTTTCAGGAGTACGCACGAGCAGGTCCACAGGAAATTGAGGACGCAGCTTCATCCGAATTTTCACCGATTGGTCAACACTCTTGCCCTGGAAACGACCAATGACCAGCAGGTCCACATCCGAATCGTCCGTAGCAACACCTTGCGCATAAGAGCCGAACAGTATCACTCGTTCAGCACCAAACTCCTGCCCAATCCGCTGACCAAACTTCTTTATTTTACTCATTGTTACCATTAAAAAATTCCTCTGTCAACATTAAGGTTTCCAGCTAAGTATCCCTTCTTGACATGGGTAAGCCGCCCCGTCTTTTACTCGCCAACAGAATTCCACTTTTATCTCAGACTTGAGTTTCTTAGCCAAAATAAGAGAAAGATTCCATCCCAGTTTTTGTAATATTCTTGCAACAAGTGATAATCGAACATGTTCCTCGTTTTTATAACAACCATTTTTTATCTTAGTGCGAATGTCACTAAGTATATCTTTCATAATTCCCTCTTTATCTTGATTGAACTGGTCATTTTTACATAATAACCTAACAACTAATAAATATTATAAGGATTATTATCAAAAAAGTCTATCATAAAGAATTTTCTGCATAAGTTTTAGGTCCGGGTTTTTGCCGGTGAATAGTTTGAATTGTGCCAGTGCCTGATTGATGAACATTTCCAGGCCGTTGACGGTTTTTGCCCCGATTTGCCCCGCTTGTTTCAAAAGCAGGGTATTTGGAGGATTGTATACCGTATCGAAGACGGCCATATCTTTATGCAGGCAGCTTTTGGGCAGAGGCGAGGCGTCAACATTCGGGTGCATGCCGATACTGGTACAGTTTATAAATAGTTGAGCATCGACATCAAGCAGGTCATCGAGAGGCAGGAAGGAGCAACCAAATTCGGCAGCAAGTTTTTCGCCCTTTTCGACGGTCCGGTTGTAGATAGTGACTTTCGCTTTCGCGTCATGCAAGCCCGCGACGATAGCTCTTGCGACACCGCCTGCGCCCATGACAGCGATGGACATATCAGCGAAATCACTTTTTGCAATGCCGAGAGTAGAGATAACAGCATCGAGAGCGCCGGCGTAATCGGTATTGTATACGCTGACTTTTGGCTCATCGATTATAAGAGTATTTGCGGCGCCAATTTTTTCGGTCAGTGGTTCAACCAAGCCTTTATTGTCACGAGCGAGGTCGATGGCATTTCGTTTGTGCGGAATTGTCACGCTGAATCCTTTAAAGCCGAGCCAATCTCTTTCGAGGACATTTTGCATAAAGGTATTAAATTCGTCCTTGCCGCCTTCAATGAGTAAAGGCAGGTAAAGTTTATTCACACCGATGTCAGCGAAACAGGCATTATGAATTAATGGGCTTAGTGAATGTGCGACAGGTGAACCAATGATTCCGTAAAGCTTGGTATCGGAGCTTATAGAATCATAGCGGTATAAGTTTTTAAAGTTCTCGATAGTCAATTGGCCTGACGCGGTTGCGGTTTTATCATCAATACTGGCAAACGTTACAAAAGAATTTAATTTTTTAGCAATGATTCTGCTGATGAGACCCGCCTGGCCCATACAGAAGGTGATCAAGTCATCCTTTATTTCATGCAGCAAATCGAAGGCATCGAAGCAATCGTTAATATGATTCGCAGTGTAAACCAGTTTTGGAATCGCATCCGAGTAAGCTTCTTTTATTTGGCTATAAAGTTTTTTGATATCATCGAATTTTGTTTCGAAATTATGAGCTGAAAGTATAAGCCGGCTTTTAGAGTTTTCTGATAGAGTTTTTGTGATAGCCTCTTGGTTTTGCCCGGAGAAATTTTCAAATTCGAAATCGATAAAGTCAGCACCAGCTTTTATCGCGGCGACAAAAACGTCAATCCGCAGCTTATCTGGATATTCATTAGCCCCGCCCTGCTTTGAGTCACGAGGTGTCACAATGATAGGCAGGTTTGCAGATTTGGCTTGTAGCATCAGTTTTTCCACCAAAGAGGTGCTCAGGTCCTCGAGGTAATCGGCGCGCAGCTCAAGCATCTCAGCGCCAGCTTTTGCAGCGGCCTTAATCTGGCTGGCAGCTTCTTTTAAACTCTTAGCAGCTATGGGCACGGTCAAGAGTGTCATAATAATGGATTTATATCAATGATTCCTGCTGATAGCAAGGCAAATCAGTACTTAGCTACGGATTTCACAGATTTTCAACTTATACGGATTTTAAACCATGAAGGACGTGAAGAACACAAAAGGATGTTTGTTTATTTAACTTTAACTTCGTGACCTTCGTGAACTTCGTGGTGAGATTTATATAATAGCAAAAAAGTAAAAAAGCAAAATGGAAAATTGAGGAGCCGCTTTGCGGGACTTATTTTAAAAAATAAAAAGGGCTGGGATTTTATTCCCAGCCCTGTAAATTAATACATTAAAAATTTATTGAAGTAAAGTTTCATTTTACTTCCCTGTAAGCTTTTTCCAGATGCCTGCTACATCATCAAGAAATTCAAGAGCCCACTTGCCTTCTTCGTCAGTCCGTGACCTAATCTCAATTCCCATCTCATCCCATGGGGGCACTTCTTGTAATGCCGAGCGTGCCATACTTGAAGTTTTAAAGGCCAAAGTAAACCTGCCAACGAACTTTCCAAGATTTGAGCCCATCCCATCGGAAAGAGTCCAAATAGTATCTATCATATAGTTGGCATATGGTTGTGCCTTAAAAGGACTCTCTGCCATCTCTATCATCTGCTCTTCATTGAATATGAACTGATGGTAAATATATCCATCTTCGATCTCATAAGAGTAAACACCTTCTCTTAAAGGAAGAAACTTTATTACCAAAGATTTAAGAGTATGAAGATCATCGAAAGAAATTCTCTCAGAGTTGTACAAGGCATTGATTACTTTCATTAAAGCTATTGCCTGATTAGACGATTCTATTATATCGTCCGCAACTTGTCTTAGTTTCTCTACTTTGTTAATAAAACTTTTTTCTACACCTGCTTTGAGTGCAAGATTCTCTACAATAGAAATAGTTGTTTCCTCAATGTCATCCAGATCTGGTATAGAATCCTCATCAACAGGGTCCGTTCCTATAAGCTCTTCAAGCCAGTCGTTAAATCCATCATTATCGTCATCTGAATCCTCTTCGTCAGGTATTCCATCACCATCATAATCCGACACCGCCGGTTCGCAAATCTGGCCTACATAAGGTTGACCGCCATTGATACCAAGGTCACCCTCAACAAGTGTGTCAACATTTATGGTGTGCATAGGGCCTGAATCATATGCATCGATCCAAATCAGTGTATCGTTGTTAAGCCATTCCAGAGAATGAGACGTCCAACTTCCAAATGTCTTGACTAATACAGGGTTATACGGTGCTGGATAATTGGCTACATAAATATACTGATGTCCGTAATTGTAAGCAAACCTTTGCCCATCAGGAGACCAGCATGTCCCAAATGTAGCAGAACCTTCGGAAAGTCCACCACCTGTAACATGCTCTTCATTACCGCCGTCTAAGTCGGTGATTCGAACATTTTGACTATAGCTTAAGGAATTTCGTCGCTGACTGAAGATTACCTTGTCTCCAAAGGTTCCACGGATATCTAATCCAGCAGAAACATAGCCTGACTTAACCAATGCAAGACCTGTACCATCTGGTCGAACTTTATATAGACCGCCCGAACAACAACCCGAGACAGCACTGAAATATATCCATTCACCATCCAGTGTCCAGTCTGAGTTGTGAACATTATTATTTCCAATAGCACTCTTGCTAACCAGCAGTCTTTGATTTGTGCCGTCATAGTCCATAAGATACAAATTGGAATCCCGGGAGAATGCTATGGTTGTCCCATCTGGTGAAATAGAGGGCATCATATCACTATCAGATTCATTTGTTATTTGAGTTTCATCAGAACCATCTGTATTTGCAACATAAATATCTCCGTCGCGACTATAGATAATCTTTTCGCAAGGTGGTTCGGGAACATAGGTAAGGCTGGTCTCATACAGGCGGCTCCAAGATCCGGTACTGTGTTTTTGCCACAGTCGGACTCGCGTAGTGATTTCGCCCAAGTTGCTGATGTACTGGGCTGGAATAGCAATACTGGTCTCCAATATTCCCTCCGGAGGGTTGGACTCGTTCCCCCAGACGAGCAGCCATGAGCTTTCTAGATACGGATCCCCCACTCTGTCCCAAAGCAGAACGCCCTGATGGCCTTTATACACATAAGGATTAGGACCTTCAAATTTGAGGTTGAGCCACACCGTATCGATGCCGACAGGTATGACCCACTCGTCTTCAGAGTGCCATGTGATAGCTTGACTTCCGCTTCCGTTGCTAGTAACTTGAGCAAACGTGTTCCAATCTCCGTCTGATGCGTTATTCTCATGTGTAACTGTTCCAGCGGAGTCATTGCCGGAACCCCACGGATCCACATATGTGTTGTGCGTAATAGGATGCTCCAATGTTACGTTTGTTGCCATCACGAAAGTCGCAAAACTGCAGATCGTGGTGAATACTACTAAGATTTTGCCAGTCATAATATATCCTCCTCCAAAAAAGTTAATAAAATTTTTGTAATAAAAAACTTTTTAAGGTGAAAAACTTGACAGAGAACTCCAATGGTGCTTTTCTCTATTCTCCTTTTGCCAGAATGTATTAGCTTAACGGGTGATCTGACCCCGAATTATGTACCACACTCAATTAGAGAGTTATCCACCTGTTCTGTTGTGTATTGCTGGAACTGA
>VRUG01000253.1 GCA_019456255.1 Planctomycetota bacterium
TATCACTCCTTTGTTTTCGAATCTGTTTTCTCCGCTCCTTCAAAGGGCTTATTGCTCATTTCAATATCAATCTCCTTTGGCTCCTCAAATCCAATATCTAATCCCAGCTGTGATTTGATTTCTTCTGAGTATTCTATCTGCTCCATGATGATCTTTTCCTTGTAACCAACATAATTCAATTTCCCTGCTGCCAGTGATACCTCATCACTCTTGCCTCTTATTAAATCCGGAACATTGGATGCTTCAGTGTAATATGATCTTAAAAACCTTTGCCATGGCAGAGGATCAAGTGTTGCGAATTGTGGAATTGCTATCCTTTCAACTTTCTCTATGGACCCCGCTGGAATGATTCTGCTCTCCATAAACTTTACTGATTTATTATACAGAGTTGCTAGATCCGCAAGTTCTGTGGGATCATCAGTCTTTGCATACACTTCAAGAATTGGATACACGTAACGATGAAACACCGTCGCTATGTCTCCCATGCTCTGATGCTTCCACTTCATGATCTTAAATGTTTTCTCCAACTCCGGGATGCCGTGAATCTCATCAGCAATCCTGTCATTGGCGATGTGAAACATTTCATCAGGCTCCCAAGATTGCAGAGCTTTTGCATTTTGATCCGTCGATGAAACCTGTTCATACTTTGTGATGATGCCAAACCCGCTTGATTTGATTTTGATGTTGCCAGGATTCAATGGCTTTAGATTAATCAATCTTCCAGCCTTATCCCTGACTTTTTCTGCAAAAGAATCTCCGCATATTTTTGAAACTCTTTTCTGATTCTTCAAGATAGTTCTTATTGTATCATTGCCATTTCCCCTGATTCTATCCGTGATTTTCCTGGTCTTATCATCCATCTTCAATTTTCTTCCAACAATCCATGAACACCATGTATCGATTGTTGACCTGGCCTCTGCAATAGTTCTATAGATTCCATGCCACTTAGTCCAATCAGGAATGTAATTGTTTACTTCAGTTTCTATACTTTCAAACTTGTATTGATCCAGATTTTTGTTCCAGGGCTCTTGACCTGCTATGTAAGAAATATCATTTAAATCAGTTGTGATTGCTTCTGTGGGATCACTTAAAGCCATGTGAATCTATGTTAAAGTGTGTTTAAATATCTTTCCCCGCGAGCAACGCGAGCGGTTCCTACGCGAGCGTTGGATCCCCCCACCCGGAGCAAATCATAACCGAGGAAGGATTGCCACTGACGAGGTGATTTGCGTGAGGGGATAATGATACATAATAATAGTATACAGCAACATCCCCTGATTCTTTCTGTGTCCCTCGGACATCCAAGGGATGGAGTGGTTGGCTTGGATGGCATTGAGGATGCAGAATAGAATTGTTGGATGTGGCTCTTTCCTGTCCCCTCCTCCCCCACGGGGGGATTGAGGGGGGATGACCCCAGCTATAAACAGCTACCCCGACACCGAGTGCAGCGACGCGAGGTGTCATGCCCGAGGGACTTAAGCCCGAGGGTTCTCTGCCGAAATCTGTGAACACTTGGAACAGATTTCGGCCAGTTTATGGCATGTCCTTGCGCTACAGTGCTGCCCTGGCTTTCTAAGCCCGACACCTGGGTTTTAAGGTGGAGGGCG
>VRUG01000254.1 GCA_019456255.1 Planctomycetota bacterium
GGCAAATGCGGAGCCTGCCAGGAAGAACAGGATCACTACGAATAATGCTTTGGCCGCGTTCTTTTTCATGAATAAACCTCCTGATCTGGATATTTGGACAGCGGGCCGATCGCAGCTATGTGCCTGCTACATTTTCGATCTATAGCTGATTATATAAATAAAATTATTTTGTCAAGTATAAAATTTCTGGCAATGTAAGAAAATTGGCTTAATCTACGTCGCGAACTGATCTCTGATTTCGCTGTGCCTTGGGACTGGCGAGCGTTTATTCTGCGGTGTATTTAACCACCATGAATGACCGCCTTCTTCCCGCATGCTTATTTTGATGGATCGAGTACGGCAAAAGTGGTTTGGGATGGTTATCTGACCTTACCGCTTGCCCTTCCTGCAGCAGCTTGAACGTCCATCGATTAGAGGAGGACATGGAGTTGCATTGAGGTCGAGGAAGAAAGAGACACGGTTATGGTTCTCCGGGTCGGCCATGCTCAATTGGGTCAGCGGGATCGAATATGACACCAAATAAACAGGCATCTTTCAAAATAGACCAAAAGTAGTTAACACTTTTCAGAATTGATTGCGGCTGGACAGAGTTCGGCCTGCCGGAGGTTGGAGGGTTGTTTTTTTGACTGATAGCTGATAATAGGCTAAGCTGTTTTTAGAAAATCAGACTGTTCCCAGGGAACTTTTTCCAGTAGCAATTCGAGCCAGTCCTTATCTTGTTTTCTCTGCGTAAGAATCTCTAGTGGGGTTTTCCCCTTTCTTTTACCGTCCACATACCGGCGATGGTTATGGTAAAACATGAAAAGATTGAGGAAGCCCTGAGTTATGTGATTCTTCGAGGTATTCAGGTACATCCGCAAGATGGAATTGATGTTTTCTACCATTGCCGAGCTCTGTACGATGTTATCAAGCTGAAGATAAATTGTTTCCTTTACTTCTTGAAACTCATCCCCAAGCTCATCTTTCAAGAGTTCCGGTTCTTCTGATACTGCCAAGCGATACAGAATGCTTTTGACACTTCTTCTGGAATCTCAAGATATTTCAATTCCTCTACGATTCTCCTATCTTCATCCAGATACGAAAAAAGCTCCGGCATGAGTTGCCGAATAGTCCTTACTTCCTTCTTGATACTTTCGAATGTTCCCCCCGGAATATCTGGGTAAACTCTGTAGAACGGTTTCAATGGCAACCTTTTCATAAACAAGGGAGAGGTATCGCGGCATCTGCCCTTTTATATGCTCTACAACATACTCTTCCCTTCCCATCTCAAGTTCGCCCCGTCTCGGAAAGATGAATCTAAACCAGAACCGGAAGAATTCGTCCCTAATTCTGTAAAGGCCCTTCTTGCCCCCTGAGCCCTTAAAATATTGAACACTAATATTGAACAGGAGTTCAGAGATGTCAAGAATGCGCACCTTACAGGAGACCGATTTCCTCCAATATTTCCGTCAAATTGACAAACGTGCCATCAGAAAAATCTTATCGCAGTACAAGTCTACCGGTCCGGTAGGTTATGCGACTTCACTGGTATTGGCTCGCATTCTCAAAGTCAAAGAGCGCATCAGCTCTGATCGAGAATTAAGTGAGAAACTGGCCAAGATC
>VRUG01000255.1 GCA_019456255.1 Planctomycetota bacterium
AGCAGTATTACGTCTACGTTCTGGAGGCTAGTTTAGTTTTTGCTAATGGCATGAGGATTCCTTTGATGAGCGAGTTCTTGGATTACTATAAAGGTGATACAGATCGCGAGAAACTCAGATTGTGAGCAAAGAGGGATCAAGAGGCTTGCCGAGCGGCTGAAGAAGGCTTTTCCACATTTGTCGATCATGCTGCTTTTAGATGGGATGTTCGCTTCAGGCCCGGCTATGGGACTGTGTCTCAAAAGCAATTGGGAGTTTATGATCGTTTTACAAGACAAGTCGTTACCGCAGATATGGCAGGAGTACAAAGGGCTGAAAAAACTGCTGGAAGAAGAGGATCGTTTTGAGCAGAGTTGGGCCGACCGGCGGCAAAAGTTCCACTGGATAAACGACATCGAATACACCTATGGAGCGAATGCAAGGAACAGACTGACTGTGCATTTGGTGATCTGCGAAGAGAGTTGGGAAGAGGTTGATCCCGTGACAGGTGAAACCATTACGAAACACTCACGCCATGCCTGGCTGTCCAGCAAACCCTTAAGCAGGGGCAACGTCCACCAGCGGTGTAACCTTGGCGCTCGGTATCGCCTAAGGCATCGAGTCGGGAATTCTTGTAGAGAAACATCGCGGCTACCATTACGAGCACTTTTTCTCCTTCAACTGGAACGCCATGAGGGGCTACCACTACCTCATGCGCATCGGCCACCTGCTGAACGTGCCGGCGGCTTTTTCCACCAAGCTTATCAAGATCGTCAAAGAGAGAGGGATGCAGGGTTTCATCGGTTTGTGCGGCAGACCTTGAGCGGCCGTTGGCTGGAGGGCCCGGAGGTGCAGAGGCGTCTCCGCCAGCCATTCCAGCTCTGCTTCGTATAATTTCCCTTCAGTCAAATTTGAGAAAAAATACTCTTGCAAGGTTGGTGGGCCCTGCCGGCGGCGGAATCCACTTTTTCCGCTCTGCTAGTCTTGCTGAGGCCCGCCGTCTGCTGGATCCAGCTCCAATCGATAGCCAAATCCTATCCCGGCACTCTCCAGCCCCCCCGATTGACACCCTCTAAAGCACTGATGCGTCAGCACTGCTTATTTCTGCCTCCTGATTGATGGTCCAGGCCCAAACGGAAAGACCTGGCACTTCAACTCCTTTGCTACTTCTCTACGCATATCCCGAAAGTTTACAAAAAGAAATATTTATGTATATTATTGTATATGACTTTTGATGTGTTGCTGGAACAGCTAGGGGAGTTCTCCGTTTTTGATATTTCCACAGTGTCTCAAATCTCAGATGAGCCAAAGCAGAACGTGCGGGTCCAGCTTCACCGCTGGATCAAGAGCGGTCGGTTGTTGCCGCTGCGGCGCGGCATGTACACTCTCGCTGACAGATACCGCCATCAGGTGCTCTCGCCGCTTTTTGTAGCCAACGAGATATACCGACCGTCCTATCTGAGCGGCCTGTGGTCTTTAAGTTTCTTGGGCTTATCCCGGAGATGGTAACCACCTACACCAGCGTGACACCGAGAGTGCCGCGCTCTTTCACTAATCACCTCGGTACCTTTCGATACTCTCATGTTAAGCAGAGTCTCTTTTTTGGGTTCAGCCGTAAGGAA
>VRUG01000045.1:0-10449 GCA_019456255.1 Planctomycetota bacterium
TTGGTTTATTTCATCGGGCTGCATGTCATTAGTCTCCTAATTTATCACATTTTTCGCGGATGACAAATGTATTTGGCGAAGGTGGGAGGGGAAAGATAAGACGTGAATTATTACTCCAAAATAATGGCATGAAAAAAGAGCCTTCGATGTAGCTGGAGGAGTGTACGATCCCCCACGCCCTACACAATCCAGCACTACACGTTTTCATACTGAATTGGGAGCGAAAACTCATAAAATAATTCTTCAAGATTCTTATAAATTGTTCAATAAGTCTATCGGGGGAAGCGCCAGCTCAGGCGTAGATATCGATGAATCTTCCCAGTGACGTGTCCTCCGGGCCAATCCAGGTACTGCCGTCTGCTGCCCTGTCGCCTACAACGCCCAAACCGATGGCTTGCTCCCGGCCCTCTTCCAGCCTGCGTGCTTCTTCTTCGTTCTCGGCCTCTTCTTCGGCCTCCATGCGGGCCAGCTCCCGTTTAGCTTGCATCTCCACACGGTAGGCCTTTGTAGCCATATGCATGTCCGCACTGGAAGGCTGCATCGGGGCGTAAGCTGCTCTCCGCACGGCTTTGGCTTTACGGATCGTAGCTTCCGGATTGTTGGGTACAGGTTTGAGGTCCACGGCGACTGAGCCGCCTACTGCGAAGCGTCTGCCGTCCGGCAGAATAATGTAGCTATACTGTGGTCCCGCCCGGGCATAAGGACCTAGCAGGACCATATGTGCTTGCTCGTGAGCGCGAACCGTGACATCGATGATCGACAGCGGTTCAACCGCTAATAGGTTACCCGACTGCATCCTTCTGGCTATTTGGGCTTGTCGACCGGTTTTTTCAACAGCCGATACATCCCGCTTGGAAGACCGGGAACTGCGGGACCGGCGGAATCCCTCTGTGTGCGCCCATTCTACCCTTCGTGACGGTAGAGGTTGTACGGGGATCGATCTGCCGATAGGGTTTACCGTGTCTACCGAGGAGCTGAAAAGCAGGGTCACCATTATCCCCCTAATTAAAATCCCTACTGCCTGAACCCGATGCGGAAACAAATGTAATCGCTACTCCTATAATACATCAAAGCGAATCTGTGGAGAACAGCAATTCAATAAAAGGGGCGCATTTTTATCGGTCATCCCTGTAGGTTCGGTTTTGACTCGCTCCCCTTGATATGGATAGATAATCAAAATTGCTCATTTCGCTAATCTTTACCGGGTCGAACAGACCAGGGGAGGTAGATATCCATATTTCCCATATCCTTCGCTGCACTCCGCAAGTCCCTGACCGCCCCTAATAACTCTTGATACAATGACCTCAATTCCGAAACCAAGATATCTCTTCCGCCTTCAGATTCAGGAGCCATGGCCGTCTTGGCCAGCGTTTTGTAAAGGACATCACCCTTTCTAAGCCGCTCGGATTGTTCGGGAGATAATCCTTTAAAAAATTCCGCCAACTCCTCAGCTCCCCTTACATCCTCTCGGCTATATTTATCCTGATTCATTAAAGCCTCAACGATGCTCGATCTTAATTGTGCACCCGGCGCCAGCCTGGTTAAAGAGCTCCTACCGGGTGAGGGTCCTAACATCAAGCCTGGTACTCGATCCAATTCAGCCTCAATTCTCCTTCGCTCTTCGGCTTGCCTCCTCCGTTCATCTGCTTCCGGACCCACTCCCAAAATATTAGCGATTTCGCCGACCGTCCCTGCCACACCAGCTACCGCACCGCTCTTCCAGGGAAGCAAACCACCACCGAAACGTCGGATATAATTCTTAGTTTCTTCCTGGGCCTTCAACAGTTTTCCTTCGAGGGTTTCCATGATTTTCCCAACTCCGGATAGTATTTCCTTGAATTCTTCCGCTGCTGGCGCACCGTAGAGCCTCCTGGCTATTCCGAATGTGGGTAGCCTCAGAGTTTGTTTTAATATTCTGATTCGCTCATCCTCACTCTTAGTTAGGTCAGCGATTTCTTTTCGAAGTTCATCAAACATACTAAAGGCCGTTTTGTCTATTTTGCCGAAAGTAAGTCCCTGTTCTATTTGTTCAAGTACATCTAATTGGGAAAGTATCTCTCGGCCGATCTTTTTCCAGGAATCGTTTTGTAGCTCGGTATATCAGTACATCACCCTCGGAAGCCAGGGAGGTAGCTCCTGCTATTGACTGCTCTATTTGCCGATATACTTGAAGTCCGTATTGACCCTTGAAAACATCTCCTATCTTAGCCAACCAGGTCTGGGCTAAATTGATCTCATCAAAGCCTTTTATAATCCCCCGGCTTAAACCCTGCTCAAAAATGTCCAGGGTAGAAGAAAGATACTCCTGAAACAATCCTTTTCCCATACCGGCAGCCTCTAATCCGCCGGTGGCTCGTTCAAAAACCCTTTCTCCTTGGCCAAACCGAAGACCTAAACCCATATATCGAGAAAGCGCTTCGGGCGAAACTCCATATCCTCGGCCAAACTCCATTACCTTCCCTGCACCCCGGATAGCTCGAGTACCTTCTACTCCGGAGATTTGAGCCAAGCTTTTGGTCACATTAATTCCATATTCCAAAGAATAGCCAAACTTGGAAGCCTTCCCGGAAACCTCATCCATTACTTTCTTGAAATTGGCGCTCGTTTCCTTGCTCGTATCTCCAAATCTATCCAGGATAGCAGTAAGATCCATCAATTCCGGTATTTGTTTTTCATACTGCATTTCAAGTGCATTTAATCCTAAACCAACCGCGCCCAAGGAAGATACTAAAACTCCCAACGGACCCATACTCTTTATCACCCCACCCAATGCTCCAAGAACATCGGCTCCGGCTCCTACCACATCCCCGGTCTGGCCGAGTCTTTGAGCAACGCCTCCACCAGCTCGTAGCATACCAGGTACCGCTCCGCCTAGCTGTTGAACCATCTGTTGGCCGGGTCCTCTTTGTTTTTGTTGGGCATCGTAGATTTTATCAAGCCTGTCGGCAAACTGCTTATACTCGTCTTCTAAGCCAGTCAGGTCCAGAGAATCTCTTAACTGCTTTCCGGCCTCGCCTATAGACCGCAAAGCCTCACTGACTTTAGGAGCGACTGAAGAGACGGTCTCTTCCATACTTAAACGTATTCCCACATCCGACATCTCAAACCTCCCTTAAAATGAAATTTATAAACCCAGATCCCTCTTTAAACCTAATCTAATTAGATTTTTTATATCTTCCTCAGAGGCATCCCAAACGGCCTTTGTGATGTGCATGGCCGGGGTAGCGGGTTTGATCCAGGAGCCTTGTGGTGAATCCGCACTAATCACCCGAAAAGTAAAATATGTACTGTGGGTTGCCTTATGAGTTCCCGTATCAAAAACAACCATACCCTCCAAGTTACCGAATTCCACTTTTAATCCCTGTAGGCGGTTCCCCCAGGAATATGTCGCCCTGGGAATTAATTCTCCCTTCCAATTGGACTCAAACTTGCCGGACTCTTCAGGAGCTTTTTGTACAGTGCTTTTCTGAAATCCTTCCTTCTTGATCTTCTGTTGGATCATTTTATAAATCAATTCTGGCATGGGGTTGCCCCTTGCCTTTGGAGTGCGTTGTCTGAGAGGAATTATTAAATAGCCTACTTTTCTAACATTCCCATTCTCATCTTTTTTATATGCAACACGGGATTTCTTGCCAAAGGGATGAGTTTTCTTAAAATCAACTTGTTTAGTTCTTTCTTCTAACCACTTCGCGATATCGGCCTCAGAGTAGACTTCCCAATCGAAAGGCCCAAATTGTCTAACCTTGATCGAAGCTGCATACCCGCCGGAAGGGTTTTTTAATTGGTGAGGGAATCCTTTCAACCGGGTGCCCGATGCAAAAGATTTCCACTGCGGCAGGAGTATCTTTGTTACGGCATATCGAAAAGCGTCTGCTGTAGCAGGCATAGACCTTTCACCGGTTGCTTTCATATTTGAAATTAGATCACCGAGTTCAGGATCTATTTGACTAATCCAAATTCTAATCATGGCCTTGTCCTCCATATTTTTCTGATGTGTAGTAAGGTAACAAGCAGATTATTGCCGCTGCTTTTCATATATATCTCGATTTAGAAGCAAGGACTTCTTCCGCGCTTTTTGGCCGCCGTCTTCTTTTCTTTTTTTGCGCCGGGACATCCCTCTTTTTTTGCTCCTTTTTTTCTTTCCACTGATCGTAAAAGTCTCTCTTGCCTTTTATGGTACCTACTGCATGATGAGCCAGGCAAAGACTGAAAAACCGGTCGCCGTGATGTTTTTTCGTGTTCTTATCCACGTCAAACCTTGAGTGTTTAGCCGCAGTCGTCTTCTTCCTGATAGAATGAATATGCAGCTGTAAATCCCGTATCGGCGGAAGCAAGACTTCTAACCGCTCCATTGCTAAGTAAAGGCCGTTAGCCAGCTCTTCGACGACGGGATTAGTAAAAAAAACCGACTCGGCTTTGCGGGGAAATCTGTCTTCCAGATTCTCTCCGAGGTTGGCTCCTAATCCGGTACCATCTATGCAAAGCCTGTATATGGGTAGTTCAGACAACACCCTGATGAGCAGATCCCGTTGTGCGTCAAACTTTACATTTTTATATTCGATGCTGGCCCAACAAGTCTTCATGTTCTCATTCAATCCGAGAATAGTTAGAACAGATGAGTTTTGACTCCGTCCGACGTCGTAGCCACCGTACAAGAGACCATGGATTTTAGGATCGTAAGCCAGGATAAACTCATCGATAGATTTAAAAGGGATGATCTCCTGATCTCCTGCCGGCGTACATGTCTTAATCATTTCAAGAGAGATGAAAGCTGTTAGTTCATCACTGTAGGAGCATTCAAACTCTTGCTGAAAGTCCTCCAGGGGCATTGAATCAAAAATGTCTTTAAGAATCTCGGTGCCGAATCTTTCAACCCTCTCTTGGCTCATCATTTTAGGAGCTTCGTGGACGGCTTTTCTCACATCGACGCAGAGAGCATTACTGTACCACCAGTACAAGTTGATACGCTTGAAGTTTTGGTACCGCGTTTCATCACTGAATATTTCGTAGAACTTCCCCTTGTTGCCGAATGGTGTACTGCCTATTTCAATCTCGTATCCGCCTCTGACAATAACCGGAAGAGCACTGGTATAGATCAATTCATCATTTGGGTGAAAGGCGAATTCATCTAATGAAATATCACCGCCTTTGCCACGAGGTTGTCGGCAAGGTAGCGAGAGAAGCCTTGACCTTGTTTTCCCGCCACCATCCAAAAATTCTAGACTTGTTTTTGTATCGGAAACGAGCTCCTTCCGGTATTTCTTGGGAAGCGAAAAATAAAACTCTCTGGCAAATGCAATCTTTTCCTTCGCATCTTCCAAGGAGTAGCTTACAAACTGTTTCATGTATTTAAACCGATTAGGATCAAGCGCCTTCAGCAACCCCTTCAAAGCAGTAATAAAAGACCAGCCGATCCGCCTACTTTTGCAGACGATTAAAAAATCGTAATCTTCACGAAGATAGTGCTTTTGCCAGAACTCGACGCGCAACGGTGCATGATCGACCTCAATGATTCCTTCACAAAGATCAATTAATTTCTGGCCTCGGTAACATTCGTTCATAGCAAACCCGCCGCTTTCTCCAGTCCCCGGTCCGGATCTCGCCTTCTCCTGGAAGCGATAATCCGCTTCTCGACCATCATGAATAGATCTTCGACCTCCTCCTCCTGGCCAGCGCCTTTCTTGGTAATCGCCTCGTACTCTTCTTCCCGGATTTCTTGCAATATTTTGAGCATGTAGCTTGCCGTCATATTGAAGATTTTAAAAACTCCTGGATCGCTTTCCGGGTCCAGGTCATCCGCTTCAATATCTTGAAGGCTCTGCTGGAACCTTTTTTCAAAAACTTCGAGCAGGTAATTGTACCTCCGCACCCTTCCTACAGTCGAAAAAACCGGGATTTTTTCAGCGTTAGCAATATCGTTTTTTCTGGCCGCTCGGATATAAGACCCCCATTTCGGATGATCGAGATAGTGCCGGACTTGCCATTTGGAGATTTTTTTTCTCGTCTTTTTTGAAATGAGCCGGGCAGTTTCATTAAGGGAATGACCAGATCCCAGCAAAGTGCAGACTTCAATTTTCTCTGCTAAGGTCAATCGTGAATTTTGCTTTTTGGTGTGCGGTTTTCGTGCGGTTTTTTCCCCGCTCTTCTCAAGCATTTTATTCTCCAAACACGTCTAAACCATATTTAAAACCCGTGACAAACGCCAGCGGGGACAAACCAGTTCTCTCTAAGGGTTGTTTTTTGATAATTTCTAACACGTCGCCTTCAAGATCATCCTCCGTTTGTTGGAGCTCATTCAGTCTACCGATTTCATAGAGCTCTTTTAGTAAAATCAAATAAAGTTCCGCAACATTCATTGCTGACGATTCGGGCTCCATGTGTCGGAGGAAAAGGCCCGTGGTGGCTACAAACTCCAGTAAACAAGCTCCAAATTTAACAAGCTTTTTAGTATCTTCTTTTTCTCTTTTGAGCTCTTCTTCTGCAAGGATAAGCTTCGATTCCAACACGTCTATTTTTTTCAAAAGTTCCTGCTTGCTCATATCTTCAAAGCTCATTATTTTACCCTTCGCAAAAAGCCGCCGGGAAAAGAAAGAAATCCCAGCGGCACATGGATAAAGACCTCTTTAAACTCATTTAATAGCCTCACAAATAACTCACCTCGGCGCCTTTTTTATTGAATCTCTCTTCTTGAGTAGTATCTGAAAAATCTGGTAAATCTCATCATCGTCATAGAGTCGATTTTTCAAAAAAATAACTGCGTCATTAGCATCGCCAAAATCCCCATACGCCATGGCCAGGATGATGGCTGTGGTATTCTTTTTATGATGAATGATTTTCTCTCTTTTCCGGTCCTCGGAAATGGAAATTTGACTGTCGTTCAATACATCCGCCGCCATTTTATTTACCTCTACCGAACGAAGCTATGAGATCCTTAAGAGCCCCCGGCTAAAGGAAAGGAGGAAACCGGGGACGGAGCCTGCTATCTTGAAAACATGCTTCGGTTTTCGCGTTTGTGAAACATATCGGGAGTTTGCTTGAGGTGTTCCTGCAGCCTCTCGGAGATTTCATCCGGTGTTGCCTTTTGCTTGTTCATTAGCTCTTCCGCCTTGGCCATGTCGGTGTATTCGATTTGATTTTTTTCGTATGCTTTGCTCAACTCGTCCAGTATTTGATGTTTTGTGAATCCACCCAGCTTAGATTTCAGTAGCACTTCACAACTTCGTTTACTACGACTAGCTCGTAGAGATTTCAAAAGCGACGTCGGTGTTTCGAGTCCTTTATTTAGCCGATCTTCTGCGACGGTGAAATTTCTAAATGTTATTTCTTTTGAGTCCAGGGCGCTGGATAGCTCTGCAAGAGCCTCCCGCCGGGTGATGCTTTCATCATGAATTGCTTTACTCAATGATCCGTAACCGATGAATCGAAGCCAATCTTCAGGGATTGGTAATCCTTTTTGCAGTCGGCCCTCAAGCTTGATTGCATCTTTAAGGTCAATTAACCCCTTTTGCCCAGCTTCAGTAGCTTTCTCCAAGATCGCCTCTTTTTCCTCTTGCGTATACCTGGGTTGAGTTTTTGACCTTTGTGGTTTCGGTGGATCGGCAAAAGCTTTTTCCAGCTCATCAATTGACTTCTGAAAGTCCTTTTCCATTTGTGCGGTTACCATTAGGTACCTCCTGTTTCTTTATTTTTTATCCGGCTTAACAAACCGTCAAAATTTTTTGTCACTATGTTTCCCCCGCTTAGTCCTTTAACAACTTCAGGGGCGTTTTTAATTTCAGAATCTCGCCACATAAAGAACAAAATTGCTCCTCATTTACTAATTCTATGTCTTTATTTTCAAAAAATATTTCTACTTGGTTGCCACAAGCTGTGCAGAACCAGTCTCTAAATGTCCCTCCAATTTCAGATATTGCTCGTTTATCTTCAGATGTAATTTTCATTCTGGCCGAATCCTCAATTCGAGTATGCCCCGTAATTCCAGATATGCTGTTTCCATTTCTTGATTAATCTCAATGATCCTCGTCATTAATTCTGCACCTCCAATTAACTTTTCTTCTTCCGGTAAGTTTCGAATAATATGCAACGAATTATCCAGATATTTTCTTGTCTGGATGATAATATCTGTTTTTCGGCTCATACCGAATGAGATCCTTTAAATGCACCATCACCCCCAAATTTCAATTTTTCAACTAATATCTGCAAAATCTCAGCAATCTCCCGGCGATAGTCAAACAGTGGCTCACCATCAGGTGTATAGCCAACTGGCTTTTTAATTCTGCTTTTCGCCTTAACTGGCAAAATCATCTCCTTATCTCGGAAAAACGTTTACGCTCGCCGTCAAAAGCCAGTGATATTGCCCCCAAACGGCCCAGCTGCCGATTCTTCATAACTTCGAGTACGGCAGCAGGATCTCCTTCCTTGTCGCTTTGAATTCGCCTTATACTGATAACGTTGGAAGCCAAATTACTAATATCCCCGGATCCGGCTATGTCGACCTTATCTATCTTAGCTACATCCGATACGCCCTTCCTGGGATGACATACCAAGTGGACGTGGGCATCGTAAGTTAGGGCGAATTGAGTTAGCCGATTCATAAAAGCCCTTTGTTTCTCAAGCCAGTCAGGTCCACCGCCCAGGTTCACCCTGAGTAGGCTATCGATTATGAAAGTTTGCATTCCGTTTCTTCTGGCCAGATACTCAAACGCTTCAATCAGCTCATCTGGGCTTATCTCTTGTTGGGTATCAATCATAGCCAGCCGACCATCGGTTATTTTGGCGAATTCCTTTAATCCTCCTTCAGAAAGGATGATTCTTGCTTGGTAACACATCCATCTAAGCAGCCACGCCGGCCGCATTTCAAAGCTGGCCATACAAACTTTCTGTTCGTAATAACAGGTCAGAAAATTCAAGGCAAGTTGATTTAAAATGGTGGTCTTTCCGTCGCCGTTCCGGCCTGTCCAGACCGTCACTTCTCTCTGCCTTAAACCTCCAAGGATTTTGTCAAAAATCGGGAAACCGGTTTTCAAACCTTCCGGCTCTTCCTCGAGGAGCTCTTTAAAGAAATCCTCGGCCATCCGCACGATAGCCGGGCCCATATCCTCAGAACGGATAAGCGCCTCCATAAACATTTCTTTGGTCATACCCTTACCGAGCCACTCGTTAGGATCTTTGAAAGGAATCCTCACTCGCCTACACCGCCACTGGCCGAGGCGTTTTGCAATCTTTAAGGATGCCCGCTCCCCTGCTGGGTCTATGTCAAGGCAGAGATAAACAGTATCGAAGCGATCGAGCCACCCCCACTCCCCCTCGATCCATGCAAGATTGCTGG
Source organism: Planctomycetota bacterium (assembly GCA_019456255.1). Classification (GTDB taxonomy): domain Bacteria; phylum Planctomycetota; class Phycisphaerae; order Sedimentisphaerales; family Anaerobacaceae; genus VRUG01. The sequence goes on from VRUG01000045.1 coordinate 9,329, forward strand.
CCCCCGACGGCACTGATACAACGTTAGGCAATCCGAGCTGGTCTAAGGTCATGCAATCGATCATACCCTCTACTATGACAAGCTCTGTCATTTCTTCTGGCACACGATCCCTATTGAAAAGTACCTGCTCGGCGTTTTTTTCCTGCCACGTGCGCTTATCAAATGTCCGATATTGTTGATTTACCAAGTGCCCATCTTTGGAAAAGGGGAAGATAATTGTTGAATTTTTACTGCGGATTCTGAAGGCTTTTACTGTCTCTGAAGATATACCCCGCTTCTGAAACCACTGAATGAGCTTATCTGTAGGAACCGAACCTGCTGCCTGGGGTCGCTTGTAGGTCTTCGGCTTGTAAATGATCGGCTCAATATCACCTAACCTTCGTTTGAGCTCACGAAGGGATCCCTTAAGTCCGCACCGGTTAAGGTGGAAGCACTGCCAGACACCCTTCTCGGTATGAATTGAGAATTTATTTTCCTGGTCGCCACAGAATGGACAGTTCAGGGTAGCCTCATTCCCACGGAGCTTGTAAGAAAAATCCTTCTGTGCCAGATATGCCAATACTTCACTCATGCCACACCTGCCTTGTTCAAACTCCTCATTGTTTTCTCTGCTTTCTGGAGGAGTCGCTCCTTTTCTACCTGATTAGGGTCAAGCTTTTTATTCTCTTCCTGATAAGCTTCTGGAATAGCATCCGCGAAATCTTGCCAGTGATCATCTGGGCCAAGGAAAGTAGAAGCCAGCTCAATATATTGCTTTTCTCGCCCTTTCGTCGCTTTCGCATAATTTTTCGCTGCCAGCACAAGTTTGTCTTCTGAAGCTCCCTGTTTTATTTTTGTTTTCCAGCAACGCCAAGCAGCTTGCTTTCCTTCTTTCCTGGGATACGCTTCCCAAAATAAGATAAATGCACTAGAGCATTCTGTCTTTTTGCTTTTCGATTTTGGATGGACATTGTTATTGTTATTTGAATTTTGTTTAGTGGATATAGATACAGTGCACCCCGTGCACTGCCCTGGTGCACTCTGTGCACTGCCCTGGTGCACTCTGTGCACTGCCCTGGTGCACCCCGTGCACTATATCATTATGACTTAGTGCATCCTGTGCCATAGGTTTTGGTGAATAG
>VRUG01000045.1:10549-12200 GCA_019456255.1 Planctomycetota bacterium
GTGCACTGCCCTGGTGCACCCCGTGCACTATATCATTATGACTTAGTGCATCCTGTGCCATAGGTTTTGGTGAATAGTGGTATTGACGAACAATTGTGTAAAGGTTAGATTGCCGCTTTTTACAATCTTTTCGCAACCGAATTACTTTAGTTATATACTCTTGATCAATTAGTTCTTTTATGCAGTATACGACTTTTCTGCGACTTACTCTCGCCGCTTTTGAAAGACTCGTAAGCGACGGGAAGCATTGGTCTTTGCTATCAGCATATTTGCAGAGAGATAGATATACTAATAAAGCATGACTTGAGATATTTTCGTCCTCTAAAATGCGATTTTCGATTATAGTAAAAGGGAGACGTTTGCGTTCAAGTTTATCGGCCATTCTACAATTCCTTGAGTCTAAGACGGCCATAAATTACCTGGGCCAATCTCCGACCTAATAGTGGCCCCCACCACGGAAGTAAGCATTTAACCTTCCTTCGAAGTCTGTGCGATGTTTTTATTGCAACAGCATCAGATACATTCATGAGCATCTGTCCTTTCTACTGAGATGCCGTAACGAGGGCCTTAACAGCAGGTTTGGTGTGTTGTTGGATGAAATCCTGTATCTGCTTTTCCTGAAAGCGGAGGTTGCCATTAATTTTCACCGATGGCAGCGTACCCGACATCGAATATTTATAAATGGTTGACAATTTAACCCCTAAGATTTCTGCCACCTGCTGAGGCCGAAGAAGCGGATTTAAAATTCTTACTTGTTCCATGATTAACTCCTCTGGTTTCTTATTTTGTGATTAAAATTAATACATGATTTCTGCAATGAATATACGAGACTATGTAAGAGTCTGTCAGAGTAGTACAAAGTTTTTTATTTTTTTTTGGTGAATTTTAGATTAGCGTTTCAAATATTTTTCAATTATGTCATTGAGTGCGTCTTTTTTTTCTTTTTCCAACTCTGTTTTGCTTGCACTATCACAACCGTTCCAAACCTGTTTTTCTGTTTTTTCTTGTCCGTCGAACAAAAAATGTGTTGCAAAGAATCGGGCATATCCCATCTCAGCAGGAAAAAGACCGGACCGTGATATTCCGTATTTAAACAGATAATGATAACAGCCCCAACCTCCTATTCTACCACTCCACCAGTTTATTTTCATTTTTCCACATGGAGTCCTTGGTGATGCAAAATTGTCGTGATAGACCTCCTTGGAAGATTTAGCTGTCTCTTTCGTAATAAAACTCTTCTCAGCCAAATCGTTTAAAAAATCCTGGAAAGTATCTTCTGACATTTTCGTTGTAATCTGTAAGTATTCCCCGGATTTATACGGTTGGTGATTTGTATCAGTTGGTCCTTTCTCCTTATTTCTAGTGTGAGAGCTATCAGTTTCTATTTTTTCGGGTGTTTCCTTCTTTAAATTAGTTATGAATTTTTCCAATTTAGTTATTAGAACGGTCGAATTTAACGGTGATTCGGGATTAATTTCTGCATATTTTTTCAGACTGTAAGCTTTTTTGAGGAAATTATTGAGCGCATCCCATTGAGCTTCTTGAGGAAGACCGTTAATTTCACGCATTATTTTTACAAAGTCATTTTCATGTAATTCATAAAAGGTTTTCCAATCTCGTTCCCGTCTTTCCTTCATCCCAGGTATTTCAA
>VRUG01000256.1 GCA_019456255.1 Planctomycetota bacterium
CAGGGTCGAAGGCGGCCGTCTCTCTTATCAGACAGCCATTCTATTCAAAATGCACACTGAGTTCCAGTTCGTATAATTCGCAGAAGAACCCTGTACCTGGTTAAAAGAAGCTGCATGGTCATTCTGCTTCCTGAAGACCCATACACGGGTCAGTGGGGCAGAGGCTCCCGGCTTGTCTTTCGAGCAGCCCTGGATCAACTAAAGCCCGTGTTTGTAATCTGCTCCTCTTGCCCAAAGAACTCAGATCACTACCGGGTAATAGGCTCCTGCCTGTATGGGGCTCAAGGTTTTTGGGTTGTGCCCCATACAATCTCAGATGGCGGGCTATGCGATGAAGAGTTTTAAGGAGGTTTAAAACCATGAAAGAAAACAGAAACATCCGAATAATAATCCGGCCTGTTGAGAACAGAGAGGGAGAACACATAGCCTATTACACAAATGAGTTCTTGAAGGCTACCTTTTCAGTGCATCTGAAAGATAACATCTTTGGTGCCCTGGCTCTGCACTCCTTTGCCGAAATGATCCGCAAAACCTATGGGAAAAACTACCGGAGCGGAGAGATCGATTTTAAGGTTTCCAGTGAGGAGATGAGCTTTCAGAATAAAGCTGTTTTAGATGTAGTGGCAGGGGTTAAGGCTTTTTGCGCATAGAAAGACTGTATGCCAGTCTTTCCCACCCCCCCCTCCGGAGCGCCCCATAGACCTGGCATCCCTGCCAGGTCTATGGGGCTTATTGTAGCAATTGGCCTATCCGAGGGCTACAGGACGTAGCCCGAGGAAGTCCAGAAAAAGAGCTTTCACTGTAGCAAGAAAAGGTAACAGTAAACCGGTCTCGTTACGGAGGGACGTTATTTATTTGGATCCCAGTTTACATTCACGCCGAATTCATTGTTGAAGCGGAGAGGGACTGTGCTTTCTTCGCCCAGGGAGGATCGCAGAATTCCCTTGTAGCTTCCTCCGACACGGACATTATCGATTGTAGAGGTAATGCTTAAACCAAAGGTTTGAGTAGTTTGAGTCTTGGCTTCATTCTGATACAGATCAAAGACACTCTGGAAGGAAGGGATGATTTTAAGCTTATCTACCGGCTTGAAGGTAAAATTGGTCTTGGCTAAAAGGCTGGTAAAATCTTTAGATAAGCCGTCTAAATCCAACTCATCGTAAAAGGTAAACTTAGACCGGAAGCCGGTGTACCATTTGATCCGGTCGGTGATCTCCCAGGCAACATCGGGATTCAGATAGAAGTAGGAATAGCTGCCGGACTGGAGGAAATACTCTTTCCTCGAAACAGCAGTGTAAAGATTGGTAGTTAGCTCATCGCTCCAATCTTCCTTGATACGCAGGGTTACTTTGTGCCTTTGGGATGAAGCCTCTATTTCCTCCTCTTCGCCTTCTTCCGGTGTGATCTCCTCGCTTCCCAGACCAGCGTCATAGTACAGGAAGAAAACGGGAAGCTTGATCTCCTGCGCCGGACAGATAAGAGGCAGGAGAATCAAGAGGACGATAAGGACTATCCGGTATTTCATACGCTTACTCCTTTCTGCTTTACCATCTTGCCCACAGCATACGAACCGAAATGATAAATGCC
>VRUG01000257.1 GCA_019456255.1 Planctomycetota bacterium
TTTACTTTTTTTCAATAGCCGTTTCGCTAATCGCTTATTTTGGGGATTAACTCTTCTGAATAATAACAATTTCTGCACACGCAAAAAATGTCACTACTGTCCGGTTAAAAACTAATAATACTTTTTATAACTGGGAATTTACAAAACCCCCTTGATCTGTTAGAATGTTATATCGCATAAATCCTTACGGGAGGGGGTTTTATAAGTGGCATTCCACGCATCAATATTATCACAAATCTTGAGAAACGTAAAGAAACCGGAATTTCAAAAGCAAGTCTCGAAGTACAAAGGTGACTATCGTACTCGCAATGTCAATTGCTATGCATTGCTTGTTATCATGATTTACGCGCAGCTAAAAGCTCATGCAAGCCTGCGTCAAACAGTGTTGGGATTGGGAATGATGGCAAGACAGTTTTATCATCTGGGCCTGTCGAGCGTAAAACGTTCAACGATTTCAGACGCAATGAAAAATCGTTCCTATCGTGTGTATGAGCAGTATTTCTTTCAGCACCTGAGATCGCTATCACGTTCTGAAAGGCGGAAGTTTGGGAGGCGGTTACATCTGATAGATTCATCGACGATCAGTCTGTGCTTGAATACCCACCGGTGGGCGAAGTTCCGCAAGACAAAGGCGGGGATAAAATTACACACCATGTATGATCCGGATGATGGAGTGCCTGAGTTTGTGTACATCACCAACGCGAAACGGCATGATATCAAAGCGATTCAGGACGTTATAGAGTTCCAACCTGGAGAGGTGTATGTATACGATCGTGCGTATTGTGGCTATAAGTATCTGTATTCTATAGAATTACAGGGAGCATTCTTTGTAACCCGTTTAAAATCGAACTGGAAGGTAAAGGTAAAGAAGCGTCTTCCGGTTACCGCCGGATCGCATGTGCGGAAGGACCAGGTTATTTCGGTAGATGGAACCAAAGCAAAGGACTATCCTCGATTATTACGACTCATCACCTTCTACCATGCAGAAACAAAAAAGGTGTTTCAGTTTTTAACCAATAATTTCGAGATGAGTGCCGAAGAAATAGCAGAGGCTTACAAGACCCGGTGGCAGATTGAATTATTCTTCAAATGGATGAAGCAACACCTGAAGATCAAATCGTATGTATCCACATCGGAAAACGGCATTCGCATCCAGGTGTGGTGTGCGATGATTACCTTTCTGTTACTCCGCGAGATTCATAATAAGGTAGTAAAAAGTATCGATTTTTTTCAGATGTTTCTCAGAATTGAAATATGCCTGGACAAAAGGATTGAACTATATGTATTTCTCACGTCCGAAATAATCGGTGAAATACCTCGTGAAAAGGCTCCGAAAATCCACCAACAGGAGCTTCCATTTGCATCTTAACCGGACAGTAGTGAGCGGCGGAAGTAGTTGATTTCCCGCTTCGGCGAGTTCCAGTACAGCACCTTCTCGGCGGCGATGCCTCCAAAGTCCGGAATGCTGTGCCAATTATTGAAAAGACAGGGCATCACTTTCAATCCAAGATTCCCGGCGATGCCCAGAAACTCACCAAAGTTATCAATGAAGTTACGCGGATCTGCTATATAGGCATCGAAAG
>VRUG01000258.1 GCA_019456255.1 Planctomycetota bacterium
GGCAGCCTGGTGATAAAATCTGAAGACAGTAATGTCGATGTCTATCTGGATAGTAGATGGCTGGGTAAGCTCGGCTCCGGTTCGTTTATGAATCTTTCCGTAGGCATTCATACGCTGGAACTGAAAGGCCAGGGATTATATTGGCGGGATGAAGTGTTAATTCCGGGCAACCAAAGCACAGTGATTGAAGCCCCTCTCCAAGAATATGGAGCACTAGATTACGCTATCCCTGAAGGTGCAACTGCAGAGATAAAAGGAAGAATGTTCCGGGAAGTGGTTAAGGGTTATGGAACATTGCCGGCGCCGGCAGGAGATTATTCAATTACGGTGACTGGAAAGAATTATGAACAATATGAGGACACTGGAATATTTGTACCAAAAGGAGCGAATATTTCTTTAAAGCCGGATCTTTCCTATTCAAGAGAGTATGAATATGAGCTGTTTACCGGAAAATTAGAAGAGGCTGAGCGGATTCTCAATTTTGGCTACCTTCTTACCTACACTGATATCAAGAGGTTTGAGGATTTAAAGAAAGAGATTGAGTTTTCCAAACACGGCTTCACCGAGCTCATTCCCAGGGCAGAGTCTTTAATCGAAAGGGCTAAAGAAATTGTCGGGGCAGAGTCTTTAATCGAAAGTGTTGAAGAAGATGAAAATATACCGGACAAAGATAAAAGGCTGGAAAGGCTTTTTGTGCAGAAACAAGAGCTTGAACTAAAGATAGAAAGCAGCCTTCTGGTAAAAGAAAGAAAAACAATTGGAGGCCGGACGTCCTTAGGATTAGGATTGGTGAGTGGCGGTCTCTCGGGGCTTTTCTATTATTTTAGCAATGAAGCATATGAGAAATATGAGAGATTCTGGGACACATCCACTTATATTGCTCCAGGGACAAGCGGTCTTTGCCTGATCGTTTCTTCGATACTATTGTTAACGCGATCCTCAACGGAACATTTCACAGCGGAGTTGGAAACCGTTGAAAAGGAACTCCAATAAGATGGCCGGGCCTATTGATTGTCGAAAACCTTCCCGCCTCCTTATACTAAAAAAGTATTATAATAAAATCAGCCATTAACACTACTGTACTACTATTAACCCGGTTCTTCTCATCCCAAATTCAGAAAAAAATCATACCAACGGAGGATTGTGAACCTGAATTCCCTGCACTATAATAATAGCAAATTAATATTAGGAGGCTTTTTATGAAAAAGTTTTTTATGGATGGCCTTTGTAAATCTAATAAAATGGAGGTAAAAAAAATGAACAGAACGGCTAAGTTACTGCTGGTTGTAGCGCTCATCGCCCTAACGATGTTGCTAGTCACCTGCAAGCCAATGTTCTTCTATCTGGAGAGGATTTACAAGGCTTATGGCAATGTGACGGATGCCAGTTCAGGTGCTCCCCTGGGAAGCGTTGAAGTTTTCATCAGCACCTATCAGTACTCAGAGCTGACCAACGCCCTTGGCGACTACGAGCTCGAACTGCCCGAAGGAACCTGGAAACTAGAGTTCATCAAGGATGGCTACGAGATACTGTCGAAAGAGGTAACGGTCGATGAGACGATTCCGCGAGTGCGG
>VRUG01000259.1 GCA_019456255.1 Planctomycetota bacterium
TCGAGAATCGACCAACTTGGGAGATCGCTGAGATATTGGAAAGCCAACTAGACAGGATAATGGCGTTCAAAGATAGTCCTGAAGCAATGCTAGTAATACAGGCACTTTCAAACGATTGAGAGGAAATGGTGCAACTGAGAACTTCAGTTCGGGGCAGTTTCTATTTGGGCAAACCTTCGCATAACTGCGGATTGGCAGCTTCACTCGCTGCGCTCGCTCCGCCCAAATCCAGGGCAGGTATGCAGTTATGCAACAGGGGGAGAGCGAGCCAATTGGCTTTATTCGCTCGAGTATGGTAAGCCCAGTTCCTCCCTGGACTTCGCTAACCCGCGTTCCGTTATACGCAATGCCGAGCTAGTTGTTCTTGAACTCGAAGTCTTATATACTCGACAGAAGTAAAGACTACAAGGTATTTCAGAGAACAGGTGCTGCGGAAAAGACCCTATATACGGAAGGAATGGTGCTCCAGAGCCCTTAAGGAGTACGTCCGCAAGCAGAAGCAATCCAACGGCCGCTTTAGGTATTGGATCTACGTTAAAGAGATCGATAGATACCTACGTTTAGTCACTCTGGAGGACGGTGTCACAATTCACAATGCCTTTCCAGACAGAGGATTCAAGAAGGAGCAATAGATGAAACTGCATTACTACAAAGAGACTGATTCCCTGTACATTGACCTTTCGTCAAAGACAAGTGTCGATTCGAAAGAAATATCTCCAGGTGTTGTTTTGGATTACTCTGAAGATGACCAAATCGTCGGAATAGACATCCAGCAAGCCAGCCAAGTGGTAGACCTTTCGATTATCGAAGCAGACGAGATTCCCATTAAGAAGTTATCCTTCATTCAGAAGTGAATACATGCTCTTTGTAAGGTACGCTCGGCACTGCGTATAACTATGGGTTGGCAGCTTCGCTCGTTCCTCGCTCCGCCAAATCCACGGCATTGGTTTTGGAAGTGATGATTTATGTCGTTGACTAAACACTTCACTGTATTCGGTGATGTTGATGAAGCTACCACCGTGGACTTCACCAACCCGCGGTCCGTTAGACGAAAGACTGTGCATCGAAAGGAGATTATGAATATGGAGAACAAAGAAAGTCTGAAAGAATATATGCTAAAGGAGATTGAGATAATCCAGGACATCATAAAACGGATGGCATTCAACTCCTTAATGATAAAAGGGTGGGCTATAACCCTTGTCGTTGTGAGTTTACTATTAAAAGGGACTGATAAGTATCAGATTTGGATTGCATTTATCCCATTGTTAGTTTTTTGGTTTTTGGATGCATACTTTTTGTGGCAAGAACGGCTGTATAGGGAGTTGTATGATTGAGTTGTAAATAACAGACTAAAGACAGACGAATATTTATTTGATATGAATGCTTATCGGTTTAAAGATGAAGCTCAATCAAAACTTAGGATTATGTTTTCTATAACCTTAGGCTGGTTCTATGGTTCTACAGCAATAATTCACCTACTTCTGAATATACACTATAAACATGCAAAAGTGCCATATTCAGCCAGAAACAAGCTGATT
>VRUG01000260.1 GCA_019456255.1 Planctomycetota bacterium
TTGGTGCATAGTCGCGGGCAAGAATTCCCAGCTGATCAACGATGCACTTGATGTTTTGTCTGCATGATAGGTAGCCACCTCAGCTGCTCCTCGCTGTCATTCCCTCCAGGCGCGCAGATCGTTACCGGTCACAGCAACGAGCGATCCCAACTATCACGTGTTTCTCAACTTAAGCCGAAATACCACCGTTCAAAACGCCACCATCGGAAAGTGAATCTTGGTGGCGGCCTCCATCTTGGTCTTTTCATCCCGGCGATCATACCGGGAGGTGGTAACCGGCGAGGCGTGGCCCATGAGATGTTGCACGGTCACCAAATCCACCCCCGCATCCAGCATTTCCCCGGCAAATGTTCTTCTCAGGTCGTGGGGTGTAAAGGGCTTGACCTTGGCGGCCTTAAATCGCTTTTCCAAGATCACCCAAATTGCTTGATCGGTAAGGCACTCCGGGATGATCTTGCCGCCCTTGCGGATGCGGTACAAAAGTGGCCCCGCCATATCACCCCTGGCCTTGATCCACCCCGTCATGGCTGCCTTTGCTCCATTTCCCAAATACACCGTTCTGGCCTTGTTGCCTTTGGTGGCAACGATTTTCAGACTGCCGGTGTCCCCGTCATAGTCGGCCAAGTTCAAACCCACAACCTCGCTACGGCGCAACCCTGCTGCATACAATAACGCCAGGATCGCAGCGTCCCGAACTCCGGCTGGCGAGGGATCACCATAGCACTCTTCCACCAAGGCATTGATCTCACCCGATCCGAGTGACCGGCCTTTGGGGATGGTGTTTCCCTTCACGGTCTTGATGTCGATGGCCCGGTGAAACGTCTCGGCATCCATGAATCCGAGCCGCCACGATTCCCGCAGCACCCCTCGCAAGGCTGCAAGCATTTTGTTGGTAGAGGCCGGTGAATACCGCTCCATGAGCAAACTGCGGATGGCCTGTGTGTGCTGGTACCCGACGTTCCACCAAGGAAGGGAGGCAGGATCGGCTGTTGTGCCGGTCAGCAGTTCCGCAATGACCCGGAGGGCTTGTGCCATGGCTCTGCGTGACCCTACCCCTAGGGAAGCTAGGTACACGGCTACCGGGTTCGCCGAGGGCTGCAAGGCCGGGTGATTCGGGGTGATGACAGCCAGGGAATTGGAGGTGTTCATAGGGCAAATGCTCTCTAATTATCAAATATGTGAAGTCTTATTCTCATAAGTAATTATGACATATAATCAAGCGAATTTGAAGGCTCTTTTAGATGGAGAAGGTAACCAAAAACAAGCCCGGTCAATTCGCCTTTGGCCCTGTCCCAGCTTCTTTCGCCTCCTCACCTCCTGTGTTAAGTTTCCACAAACCTATCTAATCCCGTTTCGTCTATTTCTGTTCATGCCGTGAGGGAGCCGTGACCTCGTCCGACGTCCAACGCAAGCTGACTGCCATCCTCTGTACCGACGTGGTGGGCTATAGCCGCCTCATGGGGGACGATCACGAGGGCACCCTGGCCACCCTCACCGAATATCGCCACTCCCCTACAGAAGGCCATCCCCATG
>VRUG01000046.1:0-498 GCA_019456255.1 Planctomycetota bacterium
ATCCCGATCTTCGATAAAACTACCGGGGCTTAAGCATCCGACAAAATGTCGGAAGATAGCCGGATTTCGTCTGATTACCGTTCACCATTATGGTGAACCCCTCCCGGTCTTCGCCTCAGGGCTTAAGCGCTCTTGCAAAATGTAAAGCCGCAGAATCTGCGCCAGCTGCCACGGAAATCGTGTCACAACGGAAAAGCTGAAAACGTCTGGCCATGGAATCCCCGCCCGCTTCGCCCCTCTTATTGAAGAAGAGTATTAAAAAGTATACACTTTAATGTAAAGGTTTAATTTATGAGATTATGCGCGATAAATCACGATCCGGAAGATTGCCCGCTGCAGCGGGATTGCCGATATTGGAGTCGGGCACTGGGCCGGTGTACGTATTCTGACCAGCAGGAGAGCAAAGGTAAGTCTGCGATCGGAAAAGTGATTTCACCTACTATAGATAATACACGTACAATAAATCCCCCCAGGACGCATGAGGATTGCCTACAAGAG
>VRUG01000046.1:514-12080 GCA_019456255.1 Planctomycetota bacterium
TGACAGGGATTGACACTTTTGACACTTGGCCCCGGACGCGTGGATGCTTGCTGATGCGTACTTTATACGTATCAGATCAAAGACCAGACTCACTGGACATTTTTTCATACCTCATGCATTTTGCATAAGCAGATTTTGCCGGCGATGGACGACATTTTGTCGCCCATAAGAGTAAAACTTACACAAAATGTGGAAGTTCATCTTCAGCGACTAATATTTCCGAAAACCTGGAAGTGGAGCGACAGGGAGATAGGTAGAAGGTGTGCGGTGGGACACTCTTCTAACTTACTCGTTTGTCGATGGCGGAGAAGGTGCCGGAGGAGGAGGCGGCGGCGGCGGTTTGACTATGTTTGGCCCAGGGTTTTCGCTAGTTCCTCTCTGGCTCGGTGGCGGCGAAGGGGCTTTACGACTCATTGTCTTTTCCTCGTTCTTTTATCTTCATAAATTCAATATACTTCACTTCTGCTGCTGGAATCAAGATGTTTGAAACGTCTTTCAATTTAATCCGCTTATTTTTATCATCAAGCCACTCAACTTCTGCAATCGAGAAATGCCCCTCATTTGGAACACTTGGCCACTCTACAGGCCATCCATATAATCTTTTGTTATCTATCAAATGAAGAACAATATAAGTTTCCTGCTGGCTGAATGCTGCAAACCATTCAGAAGGGAAGGACGTTTCCTTTGTGAATTTCATTACCCTTAAACATTTATGTATTTTATCGTTATTGGCGAATCTGGCAAAAAATAAGCCAATAATAATAGCCATTAAAATAGACACAACAAGTGAAACATTGTCATTCCACTCAAATGGACTATTTGTGTATTTTCCTATTTTTACCGATAGCCAGCGTATAACAATAACACAGCCTTGCGTGATGATCGTAAATATTAAAGCCTGAATAATTCTTTCAAATTGTGATGGTTTGGGATATGAAGTTAGACCATAAAAAATCCAGGCAGATACGAAACCGGGTAAAAGATATGATAAGATTCCTATTATTTCATTCGATGCCCATTCCATTTATCTATTTATCCCTTCTCTTCCCTGGATTATATCAATTTTGTATTATCTGTAAAAGTATTATCTCTCCTTGTCTTCAGATTAATCCTCACGCCCCTTCTTCGGGCGACCGTACTTTCTCCCCGGTTTCTCCCACCCGGGTATGTCGCGCTTGGCATGAGAGTCAAAATCGTCCTCCGGGAAAAGCGACCGGATGATCTCAGGCCTTTTTCTCAGGCTCAGTTCCGGATTCCTGGTCAATCTCTCGACGATGGCCCATTTTAACTGAGCTTTCTGGATCCGCCGGCCGCAGGAGCAGCAGCAGATTAATGCCACCGGTAACCTCCGATTCTTGGCGCGCGGCATACAGGAGCTTTCCTTTAGCTCGATTCTGACCCGGTGGCCGCCGATTAATCTTCTCCGCACGCTTTTAGCTGGTTGCTCACCATTCCCCGCTAGCCCCTGCTCGGCCCACTTGCCCCTAATTCTCCGTGCAAAATCATCCCTTTCCCTATAAAGCCATCAGGAAAATCCTGATATGGTAGTAGGAAAAAACTGATTTACAGATAGATTGGATGTGATATAATTCTGCTTAGATATATTAAATTGAAAGGAAGCACTCGATCAAGAAATACTAAGGTATTTAGTAAGTAATAATCAAGGAAACCTGATACGGGAGGATAAAATGAAAAAAGTTATGGTTTTTATGATTCTGTTTTTCTTTTTCTCAATAACACTGGTCTTCTCTATTGGTTTATCTATGGGCGGAACGGTTGGTGGTACTATAGGATGGATTAATGGTAGTGATTGGATAAATGCACTTAATTTTTTTGGAGGCAATAATAAAATAAAATTAGGATTTTCAGTTGGTATCTTTATAAATATTGAACTACATGAATATTTATCCATTCAACCCGGAATTCTTTTCTCAAATCAAGGCGGTGCTTATCAATATTATTATATGGGAAACAACATTGATGGTACCATTTCTTCAAATGTTCTTGAAATACCGATACTTTTTAATCCAAAAATCCCAATTGGAACAGGATATTTTGTCTTCAGTATTGGTCCAGAAATTATTATCTTCTTGGGCGATGTAAAAATCAAAGAAAGCGGTTTTGGCATGACTGTTGAAACTGGAAGAACTCCTGACAATGATATTGTATTTGGTCTATCTGCAGGTATTGGTTATGAATATCCTTTAGGATCAGGAAATATTATTTTTGATTTGAAATATACAAAAACATTAACAGAAATATTTAGAGGTGATAATTCTAGTTTTAATGGTGTAGGCATACGAATTGGCTTCTCTACCAAAACTTTAAGAACATTTTCTGCCAAGTTTCTTAATATAATATGAAAAAGGAATTAATATGAAATTAACAAAGTTTATTGGGAGGATAAAATGGAAAGAATTATCAAGACTAGAGATGATATAAGGTGATCCTAGACTACCAGGAGCCGGAGCTTAAAGCGATTGGGTTTATCCTGCCGAACAAGAAAAGCAGCCTGCCATTATCGGCCTATGCCGTGCCAGTAGACCGGGTGGAGGATGTTACTGGGCTGGATTTTTTCTATTTGTTGGAGGATGGGCAGGAGGAGGGGCTGGAGGCGGAAGCGATCATCGGGGTGTGGGGGAACTGAGGAATTGTCAAATTTAGGCTCTTGGATATGGTATCTTGCTCAATGTGTCATAGCTGCTTTGGTTATACGTGCTATTATCAATGTTTTTAAAACTTTTTCACTCCGTGATGGCGAACCGTTTGACTCAAAAAAATACAAAGACCGAGATAGCTACAATGCAGTAAAGGCAATGTCATGGTGCAAGACATTTCGGGGATCTTACGTAGGTTTTTCAAAAGAACATTGGTTTTTTCGTGATTATTGGCTGGGGGGGCTTATCGGACTTGCCGAGTTAATTATCTATCCGTTTCTATTGTCCAAAGGTAAGTGGCAGATTATTGGAGGCTGGATTGCAATAAAAACAGTCCCGCAGTGGAGTGTTTGGATTCGATCAAGATCAACATTTAATCGGTTTTTATTAGCAAATATCATTGTGCTTGCGGTTTCCTATGTGTGGCTTAGGCATTATGTTTGACCAGCAACAATTAGAATCCCGGCTAAACTAATATAACGGGGAGGAAAAAATGACAGTTAAAGATTTAGCGCTTGAACTATGGCCGATAGTTGTCGCCTTAATTACAATTGGTCTTGCGTGGCGTGCAAATAGAAAAAGCGATAATACATCAAATAAACTAGATACAATAAATACTAGTTTGAATCAGCGAATCGACTTTTTTGAAAGATTGATTCACAGGACCATGGATGAATCATCAAAATTAACGGACGATAGCATTCAATCATCATCCGAGGTGAGGCAGTTTCTCTTTGAGACCATCAAGGCTAACGCAAAAAAGGATCAAGTTCCCGAGACAGGAGATACGGAATTGGCATTTGGCAGTGCCGCAACTTCAGTATCCAATTTGGTACCCAAGATTATAAAAGTCATACATATTCCCTCAGAAGACAAATAAATTTTTGATGCGATTATCATTCACCTCACCTTCCCCAACTGCCTCTTCGCCTCCTGGACGAATACCTGCCCCATGACCCGTTTATTGCCGAACTTCTTCACAGCCTCGCTATGCCAGTGAGTCGCCTTGAGGCGATAGCTTTTATATTTTAAAGTCCTGACCATTCTTAATTGCTTTCCTTTGCGGATATATATACCAGAAGGAAGTAGAAACATTTTCCCAATAGCACGTTTAGTCCTATACATCGATTTGCCGGGTCTTCCGATTTGTGTAGTCGGCTTAAGCCTGTATCGTGGCAATATTGGCCTGCTCCAGCGGCCACCACGAGCTTCGGTTGTTGGTACTGGTATCCGCTTCCTCTTCGCCCTAACAACCCCTCCCGTTTCCTGGATCGGCAGATAGGGCGATATTGAACCCGTAACCGCATACCCGGCTACCCCGGAGCTGCGGACCTTCGCAGGTGAGAACCTCATCGAGTTAAGAGTGTATGGATTCCTGAGCGTGAAATCGCTCTTGATATTCCGTATACTCCGCCCGTGGGCTGCCTTGCAGACCCGGTTCAATGTAGCTACCTGGGCACGTGGCAGCAGCTCCTTATTGACCCGGTTCATCTTCCGAGTCCAGGATTTCACGTCGGTGGTGATTGAGAACATGGATTTAGGCATTTTTTCTTCCTCCAGTTTTACCGGTTTACTTAAAAATGCTCCACGGCGGCACTCTCGAAAAGCAATTTACGGAGATCCGAGTCCAGGATCTTGCCAATTTCTCTGGCGAGCTGCTGCTCATCAATTTTGTTGAGCGCCTTACGGACTGGCTTGGCTTTGCTTATTTTCTCGATATGCCTGATCAGG
Source organism: Planctomycetota bacterium (assembly GCA_019456255.1). Classification (GTDB taxonomy): domain Bacteria; phylum Planctomycetota; class Phycisphaerae; order Sedimentisphaerales; family Anaerobacaceae; genus VRUG01. Next base: position 4,903 of record VRUG01000046.1, read on the forward strand.
AGCGACGCCAGGGCGTGAGAGTGGCGGACGGGCAAGGTCATTATGTGATTTTTGAGAATGGTTATTTTAGGGGAAAGTCGTTTCTGGATATTTTCCTTCGAGATAACTTCATCCTGCTTTTCCTTGTACTTAAGCTCCTTGAGCTTATAATCTATCGCCTTATTCGCGGCAAGAAGCTCTTGATATTTCCCGTCCCTGGGTTTATTTCCGCCCCCACCTACCCCGCGGCTCCGATGGTCCTTCTCAATGCGTCGATTCTGCTCCCACGCTATGCTCTGGGAGTCATAATCGATCTTCCCGGAGGCGGTTTTTTGTATGCGGCCCCGCCCTATTGCCTGGGATACTGCCGCCTCCGAAACATTGACGCGGCGGGCAAATTCTGCTTGAGTGATTAATTCTGACATACTGTAAAAACCCCCTCTAAATAGACATCTACTATGTAATAAAAAAACTTAATCTTAACTCGAAAAAAAATGCTATCAGCCTGCGAGTTCAGCACTACTCACGTTGACCCGCTCGCGTTCTCAGATCGAGCACAGTACCTTTTTTCTTATATGCCCCCTGCAGGTGCATGCAGGCCGGTACGTTGGGCGGCGCTATATATCTGCCCGATGGTATGTGCGCGCTGCTCATATCTTTGAATCTTCTGAGCCCTCCGGCTCGCAGTGCTCGGGCGCAAAGACCTCGCGAAACATTTCGTCGGCGACCCTGCCGGTCTCCTCTTCCGTAAGAAGGCGAGCTTCCCAAGCTTTTCTCTCATCTACCTGTCCGGCAGTGTAGCCGGAGTCGAAGATTGCCTGCGCGGCATTAGGGTATTTTTGAATCATTTCCGATATGGTCATACCGTGATCCCCCTTAAAAGAGAGGCAGGGCAAAGGCCCCACCCCTGTTTTAAAACCTAAAAACTTCTGCGGTCGGCAGCATCGGCGGCGGCATCCCCGTCAGCCACCGCGGCCCGCACATCCACATCGCGGCTCGTCGCCTCCGCGCTTCGGTTGGCCTTCAACCTTGCAATGCCTTCGCGCCGCTGTCGATGATATAGCTCCTTGCCACCATCGATGACCGGCTTCCTGGGCGCCACGGTTGCGAGAGGCTCGGGAGAAGCAGGCGTTTGATCCTCCTGGATAGCATCCCTTGCAGCGGCGACTTTAGCGAGCATTCCGCCTCTGTTGCTTGCTAAAAAAGAAGATAATTCTGTTTCAGCCGTGCAAATCGCTCTCTCTGGGGTGTTGGCAGGGAGCCTAACCGTTAACGCCCAGATCACATGAGCAAAATCTACAGGCAAAAGCCCAGCAAAATTAACGCCGGGAGGGGCAGAGATTGCGATATTCACTGCCAAGGAGGGCCTCCTTTTCCAGGAGCTCCTTACCGGCAGCAACAAAATCTTTGAACTTGCTATCCAAGCTTGAAAAGCCTTTCTCTAATTGCCCCTCGAAACGGGCCAGCTCTGCAAGGCGAACGACCCGATCCTCCTGAGCAAGGGCAGCTCTCAGCTCAGCTTCCATTTTCGCCAATATCGACCGGCGGGCCTCGATGTTGCCCCGGAGCTGACCCACTTGCTCAAAAAGCTTGTCTGTAGAGGAGCCATTAGAAACGGCCTCCTCAATCTGCAGCTCTTTGTCGACGGCTTGCTTCTCAATAACCTTAAGCTGCTGCTGCAGGCCGGTAATCTTCTTTAGAACCACTGTGCTTTTTCCTTTCTTAAAAATAGACATGATTATTACTCCTTCTTTAATTTTTAGCCCCTGGGGCCATATTTTTTCAAGTCTTCTATGCTCAGACCTGCTTTTTCGGCGAGTGCCGTTTCGTTACGGGAAAATTCTGGATCACGATCTGCCACTAAGAGTCGCGGCAGGACCTCTTCCTCGGTTTTCCCTGAAGCGATCGCCTCCGCCACGATCGAGGCGACTTTCTCATTCACGGTGCCCGAATCTAGCCACCTCTTAAGAACAGAAACCCGCAGCCGCTCCGCCTTCACACCTTCAGCACGGCCCAGTTTCGCCACTTCCTCATAAAGCCGGGGGTTTTCGACTCTGAGTCGTTCCAAGGTCACTGGTTTGTTCTCCTTTCCATCTTTCTTCTTACCCAATAAAAACAGCTTGGGCCGCTTCGCTTTTAGTTCAGCGTAACTTATCATACCCTTATCCTCCCCTTCCTATGTAATAATTCGCAGTTCAAAGACATGTCTTTGAACCCGCAGCCGATCCGCCAGGATTTTAAGTTCCGATACGACTGCCGGACTAACCCGCCAAAGGCCGTTTTCCCAGACGCCAAAGATAAGCTCCCGGTGGCAGAGATCCACTACCTGCGGCAGGCGCAGACCGGCAAGCTCCGCGGCTCTCTTCGCAGTGATTCTCCCGGCTGTTATCCGCGCCGGAGACGGTTGTTTTATCTGGGACATGATGCCCTCCTCATTTTTCGGCCCCCTGCAGGGAGCCTGTTAATCAGGTACCACTACGGGCACCTGTTAATTTTTACTTCCAAAATCCTTCTCGACCCTCCCGACGATACGCTCTACTTGCTCCGGCAGTTTATCTCGGAGCTTTTTAATCTCCTCTAAATGCTTGCCGTCATAAAACGCATCGAAGGAAAGTAAAGTCTTTAGCTCGCCCTGGACAGCGCGACTGCCTTCCTTGGAAAGCACCTCCTCTATGCCTTCCTTATAAATCCAGTTAAGATTTCGCAAATATTCAATGTAGATCACAAAATCGTCTTTCGTTTTTGGCAGCTCCCAGGACGCCACATCCATCCATTTACGCAATTTATCGCGGTCAAGTTTTTGAAAATCAAGTAGGTTCATAAATATCCCTCCCTTTCGTCTATCCCCGTAGGGCTCGTGATAGCCGCCCAACATGATGCGGCTGTAAATAGTTTCCTTCAATTCTTGCTAAAAATGTCAGAACGCACGGTCTCTTGAGGAATCTTCCCAAAGACCTCCCTAAGCCTTTCCTGCGCGCGCTGCCTGAATGCTGGTATCATATCCGCGAGCTCGCCGGGATCGGCAGCAAGTAGCTCGTCCATGCCGAAAGCTATCTCAACCTGCTTACGATCTCGCTCCGAAAGTCGCTCTTTAAGCAGATTTTGAAGCGTGCACCGGTATATAAAAAATGCCGACCGGATCTCACAAAGAAAACTGAGAAAGTTATATTTAAGCTCCCGAGGGGTTTTGTCCCAGTGGGTTATGAGCAGCTCTTGAAAATCCGCCGGCCGCATATCGAGGAATCGAAGCCACTGCTCCTTTTTACGACGTTGCTGATCGGCCATGGCGTCTTTGGAATTGTTATCATGCTTCTCTGGCATTTTTAAGGCCTCCCATTTTCTGATTTTCGATCTTTCCTTGAAAGACCCGCTTAATTTTATGTGTCTCTCTAATTTGCTCTTCACTGGCTCCGGTCAGGGCCTCGACTTCTTTGAACTCATAAACCGGATAACCCCGAGACCCCTCCGGCAGCTGGACATCGGCATCGCGGACTACGACGATCATCTCACCGAGCAGATCTGAATGGAGCAATAACCAGCCTTTTTCGTACCATTGAGCAGTACCGTTTTTTTGATAAGCATCTACGAAGCCCTGCAGCTCTGCGATCTGGTTAACAAGCTTTTTAAACTCAGGGACCCGCTCCCGGCGTTCCTGGATCGGGGCATCGGAGTTGTCGATCCATTCGGCCAGCTTATTGGCTTCGGCTCGGAGGTGGCGATATTCACAGGTTCTTAAACGGAAGAGGATCTCCTGGCGGTTGGCTTTGACGGCCTCCTTTAACTGATTATCCAGAACTGCATTGCCAGTTGGATTGTCAAGCAGAATGTCCTGCTCATCAAAAGATATCTTAAATCCGGCAGATTTAAGCTTTTTCAGAATAGTCTCAATCTTCATAACTTTATTCTCCCGCTCGGGGGGTTTTTATCGGTACCACGGTACCGCTCCTTTTCTGTCTGTTCTAATTCCTTTTGTTGTAATGATTTTGATTGTTTCCCATGTGGTACCGTTGTGGTACTGGTACTCTTTGGATCGGTACCACTGGTACCCTTCGGATCAGTACCAGTACCAGATGGTGAACATGGTAAATCTTTATGCGTTAATGAATTATCTTCCTCTGGTACCGTGGTACCGATAATATACCTATCCCACGGATCAAGAAAGTTCTCCTTTCTATAACCCTTAATCTGAATCTCATTTATTCGAAATTTGGAAGGCCCAATCCTAAACGGTTTTAAAATCTGAGCAATTTGCCTAGGCGTAATAGATTTCTCTTTTTTCCATTCCGGCCACGGACGATGTTCCATCTCCCCGAGCCAGGCGGCCAGGTCGACCGATGATACCCTATCAGTTTCACGTCCATCAAAATAATTATAAATATCTTCCAGGAGCATAACCGCCACTTCGCCTTCTTCTGTATTTTCTGAGCTAAGAAACAGGGCTGCCCTGGTCGCTCTTTTAACCCATTTTTCCCCTGCTGTTTCTGCTATAGCAAGTAATGGGCCCCAATTATCAGTCTCCCGATCTGTTAGCTCAGGCTGTAATGCGGGTTCAATATTCTTAATCTGTTCTCGGTTGTCGTTGACCCATTTTTGAATTTTGGATCTCAATATTTTGAAAATTGGATCGGGGTTAACTATAGAAAGCCTATCCACTTTTTCAGAAGGCTTTTTCCTTTCAAGATGAATTACAAAAGATCTGTCCATAATGGTTTCTGGCAACCCCTTTATTGCAGCACCGATTTTTGGGCCAAAGGTCGAAAATAAAACCGGGTCGAAAGTAACCGGATCACAGCGCAGGGTGAATGCGGTAGCTTTCGTTTGACCTGAATTAAGCAGTCCTCGAAGAGCTTCAGCTTTATCGCTTTTCTGTTTGAAAACGGCATCAAGTTCGTCGAGAATCAAAGTCGGTTCGTATTTCGTTATTGTCCTGAAAAGTGCGGCCTCGCTGATATTAGAAACTGCAAGAGGCCTGCAGCAGAGGAAACTCATGATTATCTCGGCGCGTGTCTTGGCGCAACGCTTGATGGCGGATATAAAACAGAGAAGCGCCGCAATCCCGAAGTCTTGAAAAATGTAGGTGAAGATAACATAGAGCGCCATGGTATCGGCAGCCTCATCGGGGAGGATCAGAAATCTTTTTATAGTGGTAGAAATTTCATCAAGCAGGGCAGCTCCATCGACCGGTTGATTGAAAGGCTCATGATTATCAAATAGAATAGGAATACCATTTGAGGATTCGCTTTCTTTTTTTTGTGGATGGAGCTGAAGAAACCATGCGTCCAGAACCAAAGCGCGTACTTTGTATTTTTTTGCGATTTCCTTCCTTTTAAATTCGTACTCATTACCCGTTAGATCTTCAATGTCAGAGAGGATCGCCTCGGGGATATCCACTTTTTTGGAATGTGTTTTTACAACCTCTGAAAGCAGGGGACAATCCTCGATAAACTGCACCGGATCAATCCCCTCGGCCACACCGTCGTAAATATCCCACCCTTTAGGTTTTTTTTGAATGTCCAGAATCTTGACACTCATAGAAATATCCTCCAGATGCACAATGCGGCTTTGAGACCTGGCCCGTCAAAATCAGGCCAGATCGTGACATCACGGTTCTGTAAAGGGTTCCAGTCGGTCTTGTCCACTGCCCGAGATCCGCCCGCCCAGGTAGTGAGGATATAGCCCGGGACCTTGATGTCGGCGCAACGCTCACCTTCGACCACCAGCACAGGCAGGTCTGATTTGACCAGTTCATGCAGTCGGTACAGGGGCCTCCCGGTCTTAAGCGCTTGGCCCTCATGGAACTTAGAGTCTTCGCCATAATAGTAGGGGATGATTTCTTTCTTGCCGGGTCGCTCATACCGCACAACGCAGAAACAGACCTCGCCTTCGGCCATGTGATATTTCCATCCGCCGGCAGGTGTGCCGTGCTTCTTGCGGGCATAATCTGATTTTGTAGTCCCGTTGAGCTTTCGGAGGGCTTCCGGGGGTATCGGGATCACCGGCTTTGGCTTCTTGTATTTCTCAGTCTTAGGCTTTTCGTCTGGTACAACGCTATCCTGTCCCAAGATTTCTTTGGCCGCCTCTTCCGGTGAGCAGCCAGAGGACTTGCTCACCAGGTCAATGAAGTTGCCTTTATCCTGGCTGGAAAAATCGAAATAGTTGCCCTCTGTATTAACCGAAAAACTGCCGATTTTTTTATCCCCCCGGAGCGGCGATAATGTCCAGTAATCATCGCCTTTCCAGTATGCTCCTGGTGTGCCGTACATGGCCTCGATTAGCGGGCGTGTTATTGCTTGGCGTGCTTGCTCGAAAATAGTCATAAACACCCCCTGAGAAGGAGGCAGCCGCCTTGATTTGAATCTACAGGTGTGTTATTATTGGAGTGTGAGAGCGCCAGAGTGGCCGTCTTCAGTTGCGCGGAGGCGGCTTTTTCGTTATCAGCCATCTCACTTACCAAGCACCGGCTCGACAGAGCGGCTGGTGATGATTTGAGCCAGCTGGGATTTTGTAAAAAAAACTCTTCCGCCGAGCTTGACGTGCTCCAGCCGTTTTTCCGAAATCCAGCGTCTGAGTGTAAAGTGACTTAAATGTAAAACCTCGGCAGCAGCCCGGTAGTCGAACAGTTGCGGTATATCAACAATCTCATTTTCCATTTTATGCCCTCCCTGCCTTTAAATGTGGCACATTAAATCAGGGTATGCAATATAATTCTTTGCTATATATGGGGTTAGGGTTGGTGTTTGGTTGGTGTTTGGTTAGTGTTTCTAATTAATATGCAGATTGGTTAAAATTTTAGCGAAAGTTCTCGAATATTCGGCATGGGAGGCAGCATTTTTTTTCCAGTTACCTCGGAATGCTTTCTCGCTTTTTATATAGCGCCAGCCATCGCCGTCTTGAATTTGAAAATGTTTTACCGCCCACTTGGCCGCGCACCGCGGTAGTGTAGGATTTGTTGTTCTTTTTAGCATTCCGGTAATCCCTGCACCCTGGAGCGCCAGGAACAGGCTTCCAATAGCCCATGCCGCTTCTTTCCATAAAATCATTTCAGCAGGCTTCTTGCTGCCCGGAATATCGAAATGCCCTTTTATTGCCTCAACATCGGTATTTGCTATATATCCTCGCTGCAGGACCCTCAACAGGCCTATCAAGCATGGTTCTGTCTGCTTCCAGGGTATCCGGCCAGATACAACAGGTTTACCAGG
>VRUG01000261.1 GCA_019456255.1 Planctomycetota bacterium
TTAGTCTTGAACGCATATGATGCTATTTATAACCCAATGTCATTTAATTAAGCCATTTTAATGGGCCAGATTTTTGTTGCAGGATTTATGATAGTTATGTACAATAAAGATACTAAATCAATATGTTACATAATTTTCCACATCCAAATATCGGAGGAAAAATGTCTGCAAATTATCAAAATGGCCCAGTTTCTGGCACGGAAAATGTTTTTCCAGGTGTGTGCCAAAATCATTGAAGATTTAAAAGAAATCATAAATTCTGACGATTTTCTTTCCCAACATCGATTTTCCGAAGAAGACTTCAGCCGAGACAGAAAACTTCCTTTCCAGCGCTTGATTTACTATCTTATCAATCTTAACAAACGTTCCTATCAAGACGAGTTGGACTCGTTTTTCAAATTGATAAACGGCCATGAAATCGACGAACGTGAAGTTACCAAAGGAGCGGTCTGCACAGCTCGCAAGAAACTGAAGTACGAAGCGTTTGTCGATCTGAACAGGCATCTGAACGCCATGTTCTATACGTACTTCAATTCAAGAACCTGGTTTGGCTTCAACCTTTTGGCTTTCGATGGGTCAACGGTTCGACTTCCAAAAAGCCCTGAGATCACCAATCATTTCGGTGTCTGGAAAACAAAAACAGGTGAATCGTGTCCAGTTGCCAGGGTCTCTCAAATGTTCGACGTTGTAAACAAAGTATCAGTCGATGCCCTTATCAGCCCAAAGTCGACAGGAGAGCGTGACTTGGCGATAGAACATCTCAAGATAACGGTTAAAGGGGACCTCGTTCTGTTGGACAGAGGATACCCTGCCTTCTGGCTATTTAAAAAGATATTGTCGAGACAGGCTGAGTTCTGTGCCCGAATTTCCAATACCAAATGGAAACAGGTTAATAAGTTTTTCCAATCGGGTAAGAAAGAAGAAATCGTATTTATCAATCCATCATACTCGGCTGTGAAACGTTGCCGAGAGTTGGGATTGGACACTAAGCCGATACCACTACGGCTGGTACGTATTGAGCTGGAAAATGGGGAAACGGAAATTCTTATTACTTCATTAACCGATCCAGATCTTTTTCCTCATTCTCGTTTCTCCGCCTTATATCACCTTCGATGGCCAGTTGAAGAAGATTACAAAACAATGAAATGCAGAATCGAAGTCGAAAATTTCTCCGGCAAATCGATTTTGTCGGTCAACCAGGATTTCCACGCAAAAATATTTTCAAAAAACCTAACTGCCGTTCTATCTATTCCGGCCAAAGAGGTTATCCGCCAAGAAAGCCAGAACAAGCAGTATGAATATCAATTGAATTTTACTCAAGCTCTCTCAAGAATGAAAGATACGATCGTTTTGCTGTTTACCAAAGCAAAGCCTGCCGTTAAAGATATCATCGTTAAGCTTCACAATATTTTTGTTAAAACCATAGAACCAATAAGACCAGGGCGCAAATACCCAAGAAAATCGAAGGTTCAGCGAAAAGGATTCTACATGTGCTATAAACCTATCCGTTAATTAAATGACATTGAGATAA
>VRUG01000262.1 GCA_019456255.1 Planctomycetota bacterium
GCCCTTTTTTCGACTTACTGCCCGCTATTTGCTTGTGAGATAGTAAGTTACGCGTCGTCCTAAAGTAGCCACACCCGTTTCAATTGTGCTCTTAACGGTATTACTTTATACAACCTTAAAAAAACAAAATAAAATTATTGCTCGTTGGGCTTTTGGATTATGGATAATTGAAGCAGTAGCAATTGCTGTCAGAGAAATAAACGCTTTCTCTCTCTTATATACAGGTCAAGAATTATTAAAGGCTGGAGCTCCAGATTCTTCATATTTCCAAACTCTTGGTAGTTTATTTTATAAATTAATGCACTTTAGTTATGATGTTCCATTTATACGTATTCCTACCAATTTTGCCGTTTGAATTAGCAATCGGATTATGGCTGATGGTCAAGGGCATAAGGGATGGCTCAGAAACAAAGTAACGCGCCCGCGCAAATGACCGGATCAAAGTAATCTTGGAGGAATACTTATGAAAGCTATTGTATACACAAAATACGGACCACCGGATGTTCTTCAGATCAAAGAGGTAGCAAAACCTACTCCCAAGGACAATGAAGTCTTGATAAAAGGTTGAAGCGGTTGGCAGAAACATAAAGCAGTTTCAGCCAGGTGATGAAGTATTCGGAGACATATGCGGGTGTTGGGGCGGTTTTGCCGAGTATGTATGTGCTCGTGATAATGCATTAGCGCTGAAACCGGCCAGTATGACATTCGATGAAGCAGCGGCCGTACCCCAAGCGGCACTGCTGGCCCTGCAGGGCCTTCGCGATAAAGGACAGATTCAGCCAGGGCAAAAGGTTTTGATTAATGGTGCGGGTGGTGGTGCGGGTACGTTTGCAATGCAGATTGCCAAATCATTCGGGGCTGAAGTGACGGGCGTGGACAGCACGAGCAAATTGGACATGATGCGATCGATTGGTGCAGACCAGGTCATTGATTACACTCAAGAAGATTTCACTAAAAATGAGCAGCGTTATGATCTGATTCTTGATGTTGCGGCATATCATTCGATTTTCGATTACAAACGTGCATTAAGTCCCAAGGGAATTTATGTCATTGTCGGAGGCTCCACGGCTCAAATGTTCCAGGCTGGGTTCCTAGGACCATGGATTTCAATGACCGGGAGTAAGAAAATGGGTATCCTGATGCATAAACCAAACAAGGATTTGGCTTTTATGAAAGAGCTTTTTGAGGCCGGCAAAGTAGTACCTGTTATAGATAGACGTTACCCGTTAAGTGAGGTTGCTGAAGCTCTCCGGTATTTTGGAGGAGGACACGCCCAAGGAAAAGTAGTAATAACTTTGGAACATAACGACAAAACCTAACAAAGCGCTGCACCCTACCGCTGTTCCGCTGCGCTTCATAGCGGTAGGTGAGCTTGGTCGTTATCTGGCTACGGAAAATGTGATAGAATATGAGAGGGCCAAAAGTTAAAAAAGGAGTGCGAATGATGATTTGGCAAGATTACGTAACAGTTGATCCTTCAGTGTGCCATGGTAAAGCCTGCA
>VRUG01000263.1 GCA_019456255.1 Planctomycetota bacterium
AAAAGTTGAGCGTTGTGGTAAGCCGCCACTCCGGCTTCGAGCTGTTCGCCCGAGATCGTCTGGAAGAAATCCTTGAGACCCTGGAGCTCAGCCTGAGCGATTTCTTCGAGCAAGGCACCGTGGCGGAGGTGGGGAAATTGAAAGGGATTGAAGGGATTTTTTCCGGGAGGTTTTTTGATGCCGGAGAGAATGTGCGCGTATTCCTTGAACTGGTGGACATTGAAAGCAGAATATTGGTAAGAACGGCAGAGCTGGCGCTGCCGAAGTCAACTATTCCCGTATCCGTTTCCATTCGCCCAGATAACTACTATGACGCGATGTATGTGCTGGATGAGCTTTCCGAAGTGCAGAATGCAGGCAACGAGGAGTTTGTGGTAAAGGCCTGGACCCGGCGAGGGGATGGGGGGACCTACCGAAAGAGAGCGGCTGGTCATTCACTTTTATGCCACCTGGGACTGCTATATCGATGTGCATAAGAACATGAAGCTCATCTTCCCGAACCGGTTTTATCCGGACAACCGGATTCGAGGCAGGAAAATATATAAAATCCCCGACAGCTCTTATCCGTTTACCTTTGATTTTACCTCACCTTTTGGCGCTGAGTTTATCAAGGTGATCGCCTCCACCATCCAGTTTGAGGATATCGAGGAGTCCTTTCAGAGAATCGGCATCGCCTCCGGCAGGCTTATTACCAGGGGATTGAACGTCAATGCCAGACCGGAACAGATCACGGAAGCCCTCATCAGTTATACGATTATTGAAAAGGAAAAACAATGATAAGGAGCAAAGGACCATGAAAAAGAAATCATTTGCCCTGATCGTTTGCTTTTTTGCAGTGTCCTTTATCTTGTTCGCCCAGGACTCCGAGCGGCGCACCGCGCTGGTCATGGGCAATGCGGCCTACAAGAGCTCCCCCTTGCAGAATCCCGTAAATGATGCCCGCGATATGGCGCAAGCTCTCCGGGAGCTGGGATTTTCTGTGAGCACTAAGATCAACTGCTCTCAGAAAGAGATGTTCGAGGCGATCCGGGAGTTTGGCAATGAGCTTGTCCGCGGGGGTGTGGGGCTCTTTTTCTATGCCGGGCACGGCATGCAGATCGGAGGGAGAAATTATCTTATCCCGGTGGATGCGGATATCAAGGCGGAGGATGAGGTGCGCTTTCAATCGATCGATGCCGGTCTCGTATTGGGCAAGATGGAGAGCGCCGGGAACAGGACCAACATCGTCATTCTCGATGCCTGCCGGGACAATCCCTTCCAGCGCAGTTTTCGCTCTTCCAGCCGCGGTCTGGCGGTGGTGGAAGCGCCCCGGGGCTCCCTGGTGGTCTATGCCACGTCTCCCGGTTCGGTGGCTGCTGAGGGGAAGGGCAGGAGCCTGTTCAATATTAAACGTTGAGTACGTCGCTCCATTTTCCCGTTTTTGAATGTTCGTAGAGGATGTCCAGGGTTGCGACTATGTCATGTTCAATGACATGAATGAGTACGTTGTCATG
>VRUG01000264.1 GCA_019456255.1 Planctomycetota bacterium
AAAGGCGATTGACGCAATCCTTTTAGCAAATCCCGGTCATTTGGCGCTGATTGAGTTGTCACTACTCGTCGGTACGGGAGTACTGGGATGGGTGTTTTCCTGGCCGAAACTACCCCTGTTCCCTGCGTTGAATGTTATAGGTGGGGTATTGCTTCTTGGTGCGCTTGCGTTTCATCTTTATTGTGAAAGGACTCACCAGCAAGCCCATGACAAGCAGATGATATCACACACATCGTAACGACCGGAATTTACTCGAAGATACGCCATCCACTGTACCTAAGCCTAATATTCATAAATCTAGGGATCGGGCTCGCTTTCAGGGTTATATGGACGCTGATTATCGCAGTAGTTACAGGAGTGCTTGCCATCATGACCGCTTTGAAGGAGGAGGAGTTCCTACTTAAAGAGTTTCCCGAGGAGTATAGTCAATACAAGAAAGATGTGCAGTGGCGACTGCTTCCACACATTTTCTAGGGTGTGAGGCGCAAATTCTGCAGGATAGCGGCAACCTAACAAGGCTCTCCCCCTGGCCGAATAGCGAAATATGGAAGCGGTGAGGAGTTTTCTAGTGTAACCGAAATACGAGGCGGCAGCCGGAAAGGCGGTTGACCGGTGGAAGAGGGGGGGGTGAAGAGGGAAAGAGAAGACCCCGACACGGAACGGAGGGATTAAGGAGGCGGGAAGCTTCAAGAAAACCGTCCGATATTGTATTTCTCCCGTAACGAACATCTTCGCATAGATTTCTCCGGCTCCCTTGCCGGACAGTTTCATCCGATTTGTTAAAGGAACATTCTGATCTACAATTCTCACGTTTTGAAGCAAACCCAACTCTTTAGGAGCATTAAAATATTTCTTCAGATAGAACCAGGCATAGTAAGCGGATCACATTAAAAAATACTATCCAAAACCGATTGTCCGCCTTGCTTCGAGCCCATCGTCCTGATGGGCTTGTCCTGGTTTTCAAAGTGCTGCAAGAATAGCTTCCAAAAAACACGGATGTTTTTTGAAAAGTCGGGAAGCCGCAATATCAGGAAGCAAATAATATTTTCCCTAACACCTCTCCCGCCATCTTGAAAACGAAAGCAAGAAAAAGAGGTTGTTTTCCACAATGGACGGCCATCACATCCAGTTCAACGTGGTGAAAGCGGTGACCCTGAAAGATGCCCAAATACATCCTGAGAAACATACGGACCTGATCGTACGGGTTGCGGGCTACAGCGACTATTTTATCGATCTGGGTACGGATCTGCAGAATGAGATCATACAGCGCACCGAACATGCGTCTGTATGAAGCTTACTCCCCGGAAGCGCCGGGATAGAGGTGGCACCGCACCTGGTGGTCCGGCTCCGGCGTCACCGTGAGGGGATCCAGGCGGGAACAGATCTCCATCCTTTCCGGGCAGCGCTGATGAAAACCGCATCCCGGAGGAACATTTACAGGAGACGGAATCTCCCCGGTAGATATGATTTTCTCAGGTTTCAGTTTCTC
>VRUG01000047.1 GCA_019456255.1 Planctomycetota bacterium
TCTCGCTGAAGAAAATCCGCTACGAGCCGTTCAAGGGAAGGGTCCTGTTCCACACCACCTACTCCGAGTATTTCAAACAGAACGTCCACATGTTCGACGCGCTCGACTTCCTTGCGGAGCTCACTCAGCACATACCGCCGAAGCGCCTACAGCTGATCCGCCGATACGGACTATACGCCTCGCGAACGAAAGGCCGATGGGAACGGATGCCGTATGCGGCCGAACGTGCTCCTGCCGGCTGGAGGGCTTCGCACCCAACGGTAGTCCCTGATCCGGACGGACCCGAATTCGAACCGCTCGGCGACGGCGAAGAGGTCAGCGTCAATGCCCGCAAGCGCGCATGGGTGAGACTGCTCGCGAAACTGTACGAAGTCGATCCGCTCGTCTGTCCGAAGTGCGGCGCCGAGATGAAGGTGATCGCGGTCATCGAGGATCCCGAAGAAATCAGACGTATACTCGGCCATCTGGTGAAGATTGGTAGAGCGCCCCCCGGTTTCGATCCGGACTGCCTCAATTGAACCTTCTCTCGCTTTACTCGCATTCCCGAGTTATGCCTTCTCGGCGAACGCTCCTTGCTCAAATCCGTCATCAAAGACATCCTACTCACCTACGTCGGGTCAAACAGCGCTCATATTGCGTTTCCGGCGCGTTCTCGAGTCACAAAGTGCGGCCATAAGGACGGATTTCCGCGCAAAACCACTGTTCTGCCCTTGCGGCATGAGATAGGTTTTCCTATCAATAGGGTGAATTGGCAAGATATTATTTATCAATAAAAACAAGGGACTGTAAGCCAGACAGTATTGTTGAAGGCAAGTCGCCAATTGATCTATTTCATAAGGTGGCCGAGGGCCTAAAGAAAAACGGAGAAGGGAAGGAAACGTAAGATTGTAATCTGTAATCTTGTTGAAGAGGATTATATATGATACAGAAGAAGAATAGAACTGAATATGAAAAAAAGTTTGCAGATTTCATCCGGCTCTGCAAGGAATCAAAAGAAAAACACATGGAGACCGTGGTTGTCGCTTTTCCTCAGGTCCTGGGCGATAACTATGCAGAAATCGTGGAGAGCCTGAACCGCCTGTCAGAAGCGGAGCTTTCCTTGAGCATTGTGCCTCCTAAAGCGAGTGGGAAATGAATATTATTATTAATTCAATTGATTATAAAGGGTCTATCGCTGAAGGGCCAGGTATAAGAACGGTCCTGTTTCTTCAAGGATGTGATCAAAGATGCGAAGGTTGTCATAATGCAAAAACATGGGATACTGACAAGGGCAAACCAGTTCAAATTATCGACTTGGCTAATGAAATTCGTCAGAATACGGTTAACGCTAATCTAACAATATCAGGTGGAGAACCATTAATGCAAGTGCCTGCGATTCTTGAATTGCTCAACCTGTTAAATGATTTCAATGTTGCATTATACACTGGTTGCGAATTGGAAGAAGTACCAAAAGAGCTTTTACAGCGATTGGATTATATAAAAGTAGGAAAATATGACAAAGAGAAACACTGTACAACGATAGATTATATCGGTTCAACAAATCAACGATTCATTGATTTGCGAAGGGGGAGGTAAAAATGGGAATGGCTGAGACTCAATATGACAATGCCTCACAAAGACTTAGTCCTACCGCACACATCTATAATATAGGTGTGAAGGAGGCCAAACGCAGGGCATTGATAACATTAGCTAATAAAAACAGGAAATTTGCGAGCCTGCACAAGAAGGGAATAATTCACATTCATGACCTTGAAACATATAAGCATACTTATAATTGCCTTCAGATGGATGTATTAAAAGGATTTCCCTTGGAGCGAATGTCCAAATATTCTGAATTCAGAAAAATAACTGAAATATTTTATCATTATAGAAATCTGATTGTAAAACTTGGTCATGAGCAATCTGGTGGTATTGGTTTTCCAAATTTCGACGAAGAGATATCAGTGCTATTTGAAAGACTTTCCATTGCAGATGAGACAAACAATCTTCAGATATTAAAAGACTCAATAGAATCATTCATCGATTGGAGTAACGAGGCACACGAACGTATTTGCCAGTACTCGTTTTATGTGACTTTAAATCTTGGTCTTTCAACAAGTAAAATCGGTCGTTATGTAACCAAGTGCGCAATTGAGTATTTTATGAGAACCTCTTTGGATGTTATCAAACCAAATATAATATTCAAAATCAAAAAAGGTGTCAATTTCCTTCCAGAAGATCCAAATTATGATATGTTTTGTCTGGCGGTCAAGTGTACTTGTAAAAAAATGATTCCAACCTATCTATTATTTGATTCCAATGTGAATGAAATGTATGATCCATGGAAAGTTGCCATTATGGGTTGCAGAACTAAGGTGGTTGCAAACATATTTGGTGAGTCGCGCTCAATTGGAAGAGCAAATATAGATTATATTTCTATTAACCTCCCTCGGATATCACTTGAAATAGAACTGGCTACCTTGAAATTGAAGAAGAATATTGATAAAAATATCATCAAGTTCAAGAAAAAGTGGACAGAAATAGCGAATAGTGTTAAAGATATATTGCTTGATAGATATAGAGTTCTATTGGAACGTAAAGTAAACGACTTTCCATGTAATTATAAGTATAACTTATGGGATCAGGATTTTAAGACAGCAAATTCATTAGAAGAAATATTTAAACATGGAACACTATCAGTGGGTTTTATCGGGTTATCTGAAGCAGTTGAAATCCTCACAGGAGAAAAGTATTATACTTCAGCGGCAAATCACGCTCGTGCAATTGATATTGTCAGGCATATGCGAGAAGTTGTTGATGGGTTTAAGGATAAGCATCAACTTAACTTTACCCTTTTAGCATCATCGGGGGAATTGATATCTGGTAGATTCCCTGAAGAAGATAAAAAGAAATTCAACAATAATATTATCAATAAGGGTTATTATACGAATTCATTCCATGTAGATGTTGACTCGGGAATGCATCCAATCAAGAAGATACAATATGAAGGACCGTTTCATGAATATGCCAACGGCGGTTGTATAACTTATGTCGAATTCTCTTCTGCACCAATTAACAACACTGACGCAATTATGGAAGTAATTGATGCTGGGAATACAAATGGCATTAATTATTTAGGTATTAACTTCCCTCTGGATAGGTGTCGGTCTTGTGGTGAAACAGGTACATTTGACGGATGTCCTAAGTGCGGCGGCAATAACATTCATAGGGTTAGACGTGTATCAGGCTATTTGGAGGACCTTGAATTCTTTACCGTGGGAAAGAAAGCCGAAGTTGCATATAGAAAACCGAATGACCGTATAAACAATCGGGGGGAGTAAAATGCATATCGCTATTGAAGGTATGGATGGAGTTGGAAAGACAACGGCCGGGCAAAAACTGGCAAATAAATTAGGCTTCAAATATGTTGAAAAACCACTCCATTATATGTTTGATGAGGGAGAGGATAATGTAGATAATTATGTGAAAATACGGGATTACATTAATGAGCAGGTGGAGAACGACACTCTTCGTGCCTGGTTTTATGGTCTTGGTAACATTTACCTGTATCACCGGTTTAAAGGCGAGAACGTGATTACCGACCGGCATTTTGCATCGAATTATTTCTGGTGTGGTTCTAAAGATACTGAGAAAATATTTGAGATGCTGGTCTATCTAATTGGCAAACCCGATATCACCTTTTTAATGTACACTTCAGGCGAGGAGGCAGAGAGGCGAATTAGAAACCGTAATCCTAATGATCCGGATATTCATAAGACCAAGTTGTATACTTCAGCCAAGACAAAGATGGAAAGCTTCCTGAAACGATATGAGATGGATTATGTGGCGATCGACACCACGAATCTCAGTGCAGAAGAGGTGGTTGATCAGATGGTTGTATCGCTACCTATGAAGTTAAGATGCGAGTTAGAGAAGTAGCGATGAGCGCCATTCTAAACGCTATCAACTACTTCTGGAAACTTGGGTTTAGTGAAGAGATGGCTGATCTTTATGTCAAGCAATATCCCTGTTCGCACAGCGTTTCCATTGACGTGCTAAACGAAATAATGGAATATGGGAGCAGAATCAAAGTAAGTGATGGGGAACGGACACGGTTTACTCAGAAGAATTTTATCATTTTGGAGGCAATTGACAGAGTCCTTAGAAATGGGTATCGGCCGGAGGCTATCCACATTGGTCGCAACCCATCCTATGACTTTTCCATTGAAAAAGAATCAGATCTTGATTGTGTCGCATTTCAGTGTATTGAATGGGAAGAAGAGTACGATGTGGAAGTTGGAAAGCTTGGAGGGAATCCTTCGCTTGTCCAGTTATTCTTTGATGAGCATGGGGACGTGGAGTCTCTGTGTGTTTATACATCTCGGTTAAAGGCGGGGACTATCGAGTGCAGGTACACGGTATTTTCGAGAGCATTTACTGAAAGCAATTCCCCGAAATATCGGGGGCGATTATTTGAAGATAGAATCGGAGTTTATTATGCGGATTTAAATTCTTCTCCGAGTGACAGGAATAAGCCTGAGCAGGATATTGAGGTGACTGGTGATTTTCGGATTACCGATGGCGAATTGACGAAATATACTGGCAATGACCGCCATGTTATTATTCCAAGCGGTGTTGTGAAATTAAGGAATAGTGTTTTTATGAATTGTCACTTCATAGAAAGAGTTACAATACCTGAGACCGTGTATAGCTTGGGTGGGGATACGTTCTATAATTGTGAAAAGCTCATTGATTTAACCATCCCTAATAGTGTGATCATGATGGGAGATAATCCGTTTGCAAACTGTCCGAAGTTGAAGCTGTTCAATAAGAGTGATAGGTTTATTTTAGAGGATGGAGGATTATTCGATAAGGAAATGACCCGATTGATATACTGTGCAATTAATCGTGAATCAGAAGTTTATAATGTTCCTGATGGATTGATTTCCATCAGTAAGCATTCTTTCTATAACTGTCAGAACCTTCGAAAGATTGTGATCCCTTCCAGCGTTAAGATAATGGAAAACAATCCATTATCGAATCTGCCCAATATGCGCTTAGAGAACTATAGCCCATATTTTATATTTAATGATGGGGCTCTTTATAATAAGACCATGACGACTCTGTTCTACTATGAGCATGGGTATGAGTTTCATAATCTGGTGATTCCGGAGGGTGTCAAGATAATCGGTCGGCATTCGTTTTTCAACTGCCAGACCATTAAGAAGGTAACGATACCGAGCACTGTAGAGATTATAGGATACAATCCTTTTACGAATTGCTCGGGATTGACTCTTGAGAATCATAGCCGAGAGTTTGTTTATGAAAACGGAACCCTTTACGACAAGGACAAATCCGTGCTAATCTACCGCTCCATACCGGATCCAGGAGAGATATTTATTGTGCCGAACACCGTCCGGAAAATAGGTAGAAGCGCGTTTTTCGGCTGTAATAGACTAAGAAGGGTGGTGATTCCGGAGAGCGTTTTAGCCATTGATAGAAGTGCATTCGCTAACTGTGTGGGTTTGGAAGAAGTTACCATCCCCAATAGTGTAAAAGGTATAGGCGAATGGGCATTTTTAAATTGTCCCGGTTTAGAGATTGTTTCTATTCCCAAGCACACTTCGGTAGCGTCTCAAACATTCCTTGATTGCCCCGCACAGGTAATTAGAAGAGAGAGTTAACTTTGGATGATTGGGGCAGTGTGAATGAAATGCCCGATGAAAAAGGGTGAATTTCAATGAGAAAGATGAAGAAGGACGTTAACACTGAAAAATATGGTCTTGTATATGAAATACATCCCGAAGGACCAAGCGATGCAAAGCTTGTTGAGATCGCTGATCTTCGGATCGACAATGGCGGCCAGGACAACATTTTAATAGAGGGTGAGAATCTTGATGCTTTGAACATTCTCAAGAATGATTACTCGGGTAGGATAGATGTTATTTGCATCGATCCTCCATATAATACAGGCATGAATTGGCTTACCTATCAAGATCACGAATACATGGATAACCATGATTCTTATTCACATAGCAAGTGGCTCAGTTTTATGAATAACCGGATGAAGATGGCCTATAGTCTTCTATCGGAAAATGGTGTTCTGTTTGTAAATATTGACGAAAATGAAATTGGAACTCTCTTATTGTTATGCCATCAGATATTTGGGGAAGGGAATGTGGATGTGTTAATCTGGCCTAAGACAGATCCAAAATTTGATATGAATCGCAAAGAGAAACCGATTAGGGATATCAAAATAGTCCATGAATATATATTTGTTTGTTTCAAGAATAGAGAAACCACTAAGTTGAATAAGATATTGATACCCGTTCAAAAAGATGGAGAATATATTGATGCCTTTTCCACGGTGGAAACGATTCTTACTGGCTTGGGAACAACATCGTCAGCTAAAGATGAAATGGAGAAAATGCTTGGAGATAGGTCTAAATTCCAGACACCCAAACCTATGCGTCTATTTAAAGAACTTATTAGAGCCGCATCAAAGCAAACATCAATTGTTCTGGACTTTTTTGCAGGTTCAGGTACTACTGGACACGCAGTAATGGACCTTAACCGAGATGATAATGGTGAAAGACAATTCATTCTAATCAATAATAAAGACAATAATATTTGCAGGCAAATCACCTATGAAAGGATAAAAAAGGCTATAAATGATGAACAATATTTGGCAAGCCTAAAATATTTCAGAACCGCTTATTGAGAAACAGTAAAAGGGGCTTTCATTACCTTTGCATTACCTCGGCCATAAAACCGGGGATTAGAGCCTGAAAACGTGACAATTGATCTTTGTCTGAAAGAACCGCCAGCGGCCGAACATGGTGTTCGCCCAGCTTCAGACCGTTCGGGGTGTCGGTCAAGCCCAGAATTGTCTCCCTGATCCGGGGATGCAGTTTGATCAGGTTCATGATCTGGGTGATCCGGGCTCTTGACAGGCCGGTTTCCCGGGCCAGATCAGCCTGAGAGGGGATCTCACCGCTTTCAAGCTGGGCTTGGAAGGCCATGGCCCGTTTCAAAGTCTCAACGATCTTCGGGACGCGGGGTTCATTCGGTTTCGGCTTTCTCGCTGTTTTCGGGCGATTAGAGGCCATACGGGGCATTCTTTCCGGCAAGTTAACCACGTATGTGAAAGAGCATAAAAAAGTATCAGTCAGGTCCATACTGGGGAGCCAGTTAATACAGCCTGGCGAACATTGTTAACCACTTTGTTTGCCAGGCTTTCTTTATTAATAAGCATAGGCTGTTCAAAGTAGCCTATCCTGAATTCTCCTGATCCTGGGTCTTCAGGGTCCTCTTCCCACTCAATCACTTCAATAACACTGGGGATAAGGCTTTTCAGCTGTTCCGGATTCTTTTTGAACTTATCGAGTAATTCCGGAAGACTTTCATACGCCTGAATCATAGCCTTGGAAGAGAGGGTCTGTGTCTTGACCTTTCTTGTATCAAAAGAGATCTTCTCTAATTCATCTTTCAAAGATTCTTCCTGGCCTTCAAGTTTGGAAAGACGGTCTGCCAGGCTTTTGAATGTTTCTTTTCCTTTGGATTCAATCGCATCAACAATTGAGTTGATCTTGGTTCTGATGTTGTTGAATTCCCTTTGACAGTTCTCTTTGTCAATCTTCAGCTTTGACAGGGTTTCATCTGAGCTTGCATTTGCTTTCTTCACAATCTCAGCTATTGCCTCATTATTTGAAGCAAGTTTCTTCAGATACTTGACAATCATGTCTTCAAGAGCTTTTGCCGGTACATAGCGTACATTACAGCCTTTCTTGCCCCTGTGATTATTCTTTGTGCACTGATAGTAATGGTAAGTTTGCCCTTTGCCGTTCTGTCCGCTTTTAGGTGTCATGAATGAACCGCATTTGGCGCATCGCAGCAATCCTTGAAGGAGGTATACATGATCCGTCCTCTGTCTGAAGTTTTTTCTTGCCTTACGATTCTTGTCAATACATCTGTATCAATATGCCGCAAATCTACATATCGTTGGCATAGGTCATTTTCCTATTTCTGGTCTCTTCCTGTCAATGTAGTTTATTGACCACAGGTAATAAGAATGTCTTGTACCGTAGAACGACGCGCATCACCTGCGCGGCGCAGCCGCGTCTGGTGAATGCGCCATGTTATGTGGCGAGTTGCGATATCTCCCACTGTTCCAAGCAGAAGCCCTCTTTTCTCCGTGTTTATGTATGTGGGATCCTCAGCGCTCGCTCACAATGCCACTCCGGCCGCCGTTGGTCAATACGTTCCACGAAGCCTCAACGAGCTTCACACGATATTCGATCGCCACTTTTCCGACTTCTGCGAGCACTACGAGGAGAAGTACGCCGAAACGTACGGAATGTACCGCCTCGAGAGGATCCAAAAGATCGGTCATCGGTTCGCCACGTGCGGGGACTACCTGCAAGGCGTGGCGCGAATAAGGTGCACGAACCCGGAATGCGGCCATGACTACTTCCGGCCCTTCTCGTGCAAGGGATTTTATCTGTGTCCTTCGTGCAGTCAGAAGCGCACGCTTCTGTTCGCCGAGCATCTTACGAATGAAGTACTCCTCAATCTTCCGCACTGGCAGTTCGTTTTTGCGATGCCGAAGGCGCTTCGTCCGTTTTTCCGTCACGATCGGCGTCTTTTTGCCGAAATCTCGCGGTTGATCTACGCGATTGTCAAGGAGTTCTACGAAACGGCGGCGGGGAGAACGGTGCTGACGGGCATCATCGTCGCTCATCAGACGTTCGGAGACATGCTCCGGTGGAATCCGCACTTCCACGCGCTGATTCTTGAAGGTGGATTTGACGATGAAGGCACCTTCTTTTACATCCCGTTCTCAGGGCTCCAGTACATGGTCGAAGTATTCCGCCGCCGTGTCATCAAACTCCTCCTCGACCGCAAGCTCCTCAATGAGGAGTTCGCCGAAAATCTGCTCTCCTGGCGCCATTCGGGCTTTAGCATCGACAACAGCGTGCGCATCCTCGATGAGAGATCGCAAGAGAACCTCGCCGAATACATCTCCAGTCCCCCGATCTCGCTGAAGAAAATCCGCTACGAGCCGTTCAAGGGAAGGGTCCTGTTCCACACCACCTACTCCGAGTATTTCAAAGAATTATGTTGTATACAACATAACTCTCCGAAGTATGCGTTATAGCATGTGTGGAAAAGCACCTTTCCGTGAAAGCTTTCAAGGGTTATCTTCTTGAGAGAGATCGGTGGACGGGCGATGTACATGCTTCTTAGTCCGGCTTCCCAGCCGGAGATGTACAAGTGTCGGCGAAGGCATGCTTCTTAGTCCAGCGAGGCGTAGCCGAGTCGGAGATGCCGAGAGCCGACCTATGTACTGGGCAAGGTTCTCGCGCTGCTTCTGGCTTCCGCCAAAAATGCGGATCGAGGAATCGACACTGAATCCTGAGTGTCTCCAGGCCATAGTACCCTTCAGGGTGTGAGAAGGTTATCCGCCATCTTTTGGTTGATCAGCTTCTTCTCAGAGATTTAGCTTTATTACAAGACGTCTAAAGCATTCGGTCATTTGGGGAAGGTTACTCAATGGGATGTAGACAAAATTGCCGTCCCCATCAAAGCCTCCTTCTAAAAAATTCCATGGAGGTGGGGATTAAATTTCAAAAACTCGAGCGTTCGATTGGAAGGTCGAAGATCCACGCTAGTGGGAAAGCACCTCAGCGGTTTCTATAGTTGTGTTTGCAGCTTCGTTGTAATAGTTCTGCACCATATCAAATACGAGCCTGCTTACTTCGGAGAAGAGTTCTCTGTCGTACCTAAAGAATACTCGCAACATTTTGGGCAGCGAAATCGTAATCAATCTGTGGGGAAGACGGAGCAGAAGGTCATGCGAAACATACTCTGCAAAGAGCAGGGTGCGTTTCTGGGAACAGGAAGGGCAAAGATGGAAGCCTTTGCAAGTCGTAGATCCACGCCAGTGGGAGAAGGGTCGAAAGAACTCTTCTTTACATTCAGGATTAGTGCATGGTTTTGGTTTCACCCCCCTGCGGGGATGAAGACACCCCCTGCGGGCACCTGCGGCCTGTGACCTCCGGCCTGTGTGTAATCGCCACATGCAGGTAGTTTCGCACGCCGGGATCTGTGCGGGGGCAGCTGGGTAACTGGCTGTCCTACCGTGGCGGGGGAATCTAAGCTCCCATCTTTTCAAATTTTATCCGATAATGCAAAGCAGAAAGCAGTGACACAAGTTTATTAAGGCTAATGTTTGTGTTCTTACCTGAGCGAATTTTCTGGATCATGGACGCAGAAACACCGGTTTCCTTAGCCAGTTTCCTGACGGAGATATGCTCCTTATCCATAACTTCAATAAGAAATTCGGAAATAAGAAATTCCTGATACTCTTTTTCGAATTCTGCCTTAAAATGTGGATCTTGCATTTCTTTTTCAAAAGTGCTTACTGTTTTCTTGTCATTTTCCATAATATGTCCCCTTTTCTGTTCTGGATAAATAATCCAAACGATCATCTATGGCTCTTTTCTTTTGGTTCTTCGGGATTTTATCACTCTTCTTTCGAAACGCATTTGTGATCACTATTTTTCTCCCTTCAATAAAGAATGATAAAAATCTATTCGGCTGGGGCTTGAACGTATAAATCTTGTTGCCTTCATTTCTGAATTTTGTTTTATCACTGATTTTCCCGAAATCCCCAATTCTTTTAAACAACATTAATACTTTTCTTCTTTCCAAAGGCGTAAGTGCAGAATAATACTCTAATGCCTGACTCTTCTCTTTTTTGTCAAAATACCATTCAATAGTCAGACGATCCTACCCCAGTTCCCCGGACAGCGCCTTCCGCAAATACGCTGAAAAAATGAACGATTCCCGTTTAAAACAGCTTTTTTTGCGATAAATTGTGGTCTTATAGCTCGGTATTATTCCATGCTAAACGACCAATCTCTTTCTTATCTTCAGTTGGATAGAACGACTAAAGAGCCACTTTTCTCCTTAAATCACGGCTTCTATGCGTAAATAACGTGAGTTTTGGGGGAAATCATACACTAAAAAAGTCTTGAAAGCGAAATAAAGGGATATTAGCACGATTTAAGTGATGTTGAAGGTTGTATTTAAGTGCTTTTAGAATGGTATAAAAAGGCTTGACTTTGCGCCAATGATATGGTATATTATGAGTATGATTCTATCGACAAGCGCTATCAAGTACTTCAAATTACTCAAGCAAAAGGTGACCAGAGAAATGGCTTCATACCACTCCGGCACCCCTTATTTCATCGAAGATGATCCGGTAATCAGCCACTATGAAATCTTGCGAAAGGTATGGTTTGGCTCTGTTCCTGTTAAGCAAGTCTGTCTGGAATATGATCTCTCTCGTTCCTCTTATTATGAAATCGAAGAACGCTTTGTCCGGTATGGCCTTGCTGGGTTGTTTCCTTCCCCCGGCAGCACAGTCAATCAAGAGCCCAGCCTTGAGCAATTGGTCCTAATCGTAAAGAGGTGCCGCCCATCTGTATCTCAAATCGCGGTTCTCCGTGTTGCGCAGGCAGTGCCTGTTACCCAAGCAGTCGCTGATTCTCAGGTGATCTCGAGGATCCTCAACTCGCATGGCTATGGATACTCGAGCCTGGAAACCGATCGAGATTTCTTCGGGCGGATACAGAGAAGCCTTGTGGAGCTTAAG
>VRUG01000265.1 GCA_019456255.1 Planctomycetota bacterium
GGTTCTGGACGTTGGTGCAAAAGGCGGTGCCTCACTATCAAGAACAGCGGAATTGGCTCAAGGAAAACGAGAACCGCTGTTGGTTCTGAGCTGGAGGAACTGTTGGCACTTTGGCATGGGCCATCTCTCCGTATCACGCCGTTTCATCCTTACAGGATTTAGCCCAGGCGGCGCTCGATTTCGAAACCGAACGATCCCTCAAACTTAAACCGAGCGATTTCTTCATATTTCCTACCTCTTAGTGCACTATACAGGCTTTTCGAGTGGTATCATAAGTCAGCACCTTTGTGTGGCTTAAGCAGCAGCCTTTTTAATGAGATTTGATGTGTTTTTGTATGATTTTTCTGGAGGAACGGTAGAATCAAATTATAAGTTTTGCTATCATTCAGATCCCGTGTGGGCCGGAAGTCGAGGATCCCGCTTTCGGTAATGATCCCGGCACCACTGATAGCCACCAGGTAGCGGCTGGAACGATTGTGACCGTTAGGGTTGGAAACAAGCCGTGCTGAGTATCTTGGTGTAGGCCGGAGCGGCGGTTAATAATACTTAACTGCCATGCCTGGCACTCCATGGGTGCTACGCTTGGGTGGTCTAGTCGAGAAGTGATTGTATATGAGACAGTTTCAGACCCTCTTCAAAATACTCTCAGTTTGGGACATAATTGGGAAGAGAAATGGGCAATTCACGAACCAGGTTCGTTTATTCTGCCCCTCTGGGCGTGTCTGTGAACTCTGGTACAGGAATTCTCTAGTTATGCGCAATGCTGGGCTGGGCAATGTATTAAACGCAGAACTAGTTGTCGGACCAATCGGTTTCAATATATGCTTAGACAATAAGCGTTGGAGATGCCAATGAACTATAGGGATAGAATCGGACTTAATCCAGATATAATGCTCGGAAAACCAACCATAAAAGGAACGCGGATAACTGTTGAGCTTATTCTACGGAAACTTGCTGAGGGGGCTAGCGAGAGAGAGTTGCTCGAAGCCTATCCTCATCTGGAACGAGCAGACGTCCTTGCGGCTCTTTCTTACGGTGCGGATGTGATCTCGAAAGAGGAGATGATTGTCGGCTGAGTTCCTTGCAGATGAAAACGTAGACACCCGAATCATTAAGCACTTGCGCGCCTGCGGCATTCAGGTTCATTCTGTAAGGGAAGACTACCGCGGATCTTCAGACAAGCAGGTGCTTCGAATTTCGAGGCAGCTTGATTGCATACTGATTACCGAGGACAGCGATTTCGGCGAGTGGATTTTTGCTCATCAGGAGAAAGCTAGCGGTGTATTATTTCTCAGGTATCCACATGATGAAATGCGGCAGATTGCCGCGGCAATCGCTGATTTTATCCAAAGACGCGGCGATACGTTGCGGGGCAAGTTCGCGACTATCACAACTAGGAAAATAAGAATTAGGGAAATCTGATAGCCGTCCAGCACTGCGTATAACTGCGGGTTGCCTGCTTCGCTCGCTGACGCTCACTCC
>VRUG01000266.1 GCA_019456255.1 Planctomycetota bacterium
ATGAATGGAAAAGTGGAAATTAAACAGTTCCTCCCGTTCATGAAACATAAGCAGCAGGATACGTCGGGTATCAATTCTGTGCCGGAGTTTAAAGCAATCCTCAAACATGAGCGGGCTCGAGTCGATAGAGACGGCTCAGAGTTTTCGCTGGTGGTCTTAGAAGTAGGTGGTGTTGATGGAAACATCATTGATACTAGAGGGCTGGTACGCGCTCTTGGTGAAAGAATTCGTTCTATAGATGAGGTTGGTTGGGTTGATGAGGAGAGCATAGGGGTTCTGCTTCCCTCTACTAATCTTGAGGGCGGTTGGATTTTTGCGGTGGATTTTGGCATCCTACAGAGACCAGTTTACACATTTGAAGAAAAGAATCCCTCCCAGTAGAATAGCAGTGTTAACAACATATCCACTGGGAGGGGGCTATATTTGGTGAGGATACTCTATTTCCGACGGAATGTGAAGGGAAGAAATCCATCCGCAGGCGGGATCTGACTCCGGAGAAGCGACTGCACATGGCTCTTCAAGGAGTATGGGGAGCTGTTACCGACTTGGCTCTTGAGTTCATGGTCTCTCGGACGTTCATCTACATGTTGAGGGATGACCTGCAGGCAATCACCGAGAAGATCTTCGGCGAGTGTAGGACGTTCTTGGAGCAAAAGGAACAATGGATAAGGAAGCAGGCCATTGCTGTTGCACTGTGCCTCCGGCTTGAAGGGCGGTGCAGTATTGGTTCCACATCACAAATACTGAAGCGATTCGGGAGTGCGAAGTACAACTCTGTTGGATGGGTTAGCGAAATACTGCAGTTCGCCGGCGAATGCCTGCCGAATACGCTGGTGAATGAAGAAACCGGGGTCAGGCTGGTCATCATGGCCTGTGACGAGATATTCTCTCATTTTCGTCCCATTCTTATCACGGTGGACCCGGTGAGCTCAGCGATCTTGAGAATCGAGTTGGCCGATTCAAGAGAGGTATCTGTTTGGAAGGAACACTGGGAATGCATCGAGCGCAGTGGCTATCTCGCGGTGTATCTCGTCAATGATGAGGGCAAGTCCATGTTGCTGGCTCAGAAGAAAGTGTTGTCACAGGTCATCAGGCAATCAGACACCTTTCACGGGCTCGCGCACAGATTGGGGGCATGGGTGGATCGGTTGGAAAAAACAGCATACACAGCGATTGAGCGCGAGGAAGATCGCTTTAATCGCCTCCAATCGGCTAAGAGCGAGGCAGTTATTGAGAAGAAGACAAAGGAATACGAGACAGCGAAGGAACAGGCAGACAAGGCAATCGAGAGCTATGATCGATTCCACTACCTGTATCTGTGTCTGATCGGCACACTCCAGGTATTCGATCGCGATGGAAATCCGAATGAGAGGCAGGCTGCCGAAGCCACCGTCTAGGCAGCCCTGGATCTTCTGAACGAATTGAACAACGGGAGTATCGACAAGGAAGTAAAGACCATTCGCCGGCTCGTGCCGGAGCT
>VRUG01000267.1:0-1133 GCA_019456255.1 Planctomycetota bacterium
TTGCTTCCCCTCAGGCTCCTCTCACCTATACCCGCCCCGGAAGCGGTGAGCAGACCCATCATTTCTTGGGGGCATGCCTCTCCTTTTCGGGTAAGATAACAACCTCTCAATGGATGTGACCCTTTATTCAGATGAGCTCCCTTGGGGTATTCCCCAGAGGCCGCCCCCCCCCCTGTGCATAATGGCGCCATTATGCACAGGGAGGGCTTTAGGAGGCCTGCTCCCACGCGCTGGTGGGTAGATGGAAAAAAGTTCTCCGTCTACTTCCGGGCTCAGTCGGCCACTTGCTTCCTTCCTCTCTGCCGCCAGGGATTCTTTAGGGAAAGACGACCGTGTGGGAACACCTCGCTTGGTCGCCGCCTCGCCCTCCTTCTGGCTCGGCGGCTTAGTGGGCTGGGTAGATAACCCCGCAATCGGTACAGCAGACGAGATTTCTAATCAAGCGGGATGATTCTCTCTGTGGTCTGTATGCTGCCTCTCTCTGTCTGGCGCAAGTTACGCTCCGGGCATACATGCCCCTCACCGACAGAATCACGGTTATATACAGCATCCGCCTGGTGGCTATCGAATTCGTGCACCTATCTTTTTTTCTGCGGGCTTAACCTTTCTAAGCAACATCTATTTGCAAACCCAACGCCCACCAGGCGTCTGACGCCATCCATGGCTCTGCAGCTAACCGAGATTCTGCCGACTTGCTTGGTCTTTTTTTGCTGAAGTCTCGTCTGCTGTGCCTGGCTGTCTGTCCATCGGGTAGTATTCCATGCAAACCTGATTCCCAAGCAGACCGGCATTTCGCTCCGGCACAAAGGACAGCACCCCCAATACTCAACCTGGCGAGCATTCTCCGGAGCAGCAGGCAAACTCCTTAAGGTCGCCTTACTTCAACCCGCCGGCGTCATGGAGGGGTGCTGTCCGGCCACGCCAGGAGAAACTTCCTGGAAAGGCCGGGTAACCGGCGTCCCTACCGCGACCAATAAGATCAAGATCAGCGACTGTTACTCCGTTTTCTCTACAGAAATTAACAATATCGCTAAAATTACCGGCAGTGCCCGTGTCTATTAAGCAGTTTTTCCTTCCTTTAATCAGGGCCAGGTAGACAGACCGCTCAACCTGGTTATCTCCCGTATCCAGTT
>VRUG01000267.1:1180-1479 GCA_019456255.1 Planctomycetota bacterium
ACAGGAGTTTTTTCATAAAAACATCTTCCACTATTTCCCCAGTGCTGATTTCATCCGCAACCTAAGTTTTTATAGCCAAAGTCCAATAAAATAGGTTTGGGCGCTGGACTTGATTATTTTTTGCGCTGAACACGCAAGATTTTAAAGGTAATAGCATAACCTGCTCCATAGAAGACCGGACGGCGATTAAGAATAAAACTCATCCAGCTCAATAGGAAGCTTCAAAGCCTCTTCCCGGGCCGCCGACAGGTCCATGGCCATGGTGAGGACGAGATTGCGATGCCCGTCAGCAGCTGTCG
>VRUG01000048.1 GCA_019456255.1 Planctomycetota bacterium
ATTGTAGTTTAAGCAGGCAGCTATGTCCGTTGCCTTTTGGCAGGTTTAGGAATAGCTTCTGTTCAAGTTTTGGAAATATAACCTGGCAGGTAACAGGGAATACCGAAACGGAGCGCCGAGAAGATCGTCATTGATGCGAGTGCTGACTTCTACAGCTTCTACGCACGGCGGCGGGGTACCGGAGGAGAACGAACCGGATCGATATTGGTTGGGTCGATAGACTGCAAGGGAATTCCCATGATCAAATCCGAACTGACGGTCAAGACCGGACGGAGGGGCAAGGGGCAGAAGGCACAGAAAAAGAAGATGGCCACGGTGGCCACCGTCTTCACGCAGGAGCCATACATCCGGACGCCCGAAGAGGTAGTACAGAGTCTATTTCCTGCGGGTGAGGTGCAGAGCAAGAGCCGGCATAAGACCTCTGGGCCACAGAGGAAGAGGGTGTGGGCAAGCTTGCAGGCGAGCAAGGATTGGTTCATCAGCGACGTCAAGGAAGAGATGGATCGCAGGGACCCTCGGGGCAGGAAGTCCCGAGTAGTGGTGACTGACGGGGAGCGCGCCCTGCAACGTCGTGCGTGTATGATGATAAATGATGCTGTTCTCGTCCTGGACCTACTACATGTGCTCGAGAAATTATGGGCAGCCGGACATTCTCTGCATGGCGAGGGAACTGACGAAGCAGTGGAGTTCGTACGCCAGCGTGCATTCCGGATACTCCGTGGAGAGGTCAGCCAAGTTGTCAAAGGGCTTCGTCAGATCGTGACCAAACGGAAGTTGAAAGGCAAGAAGGCGGAGGTACTCCTCGGGGCTGCGGCGTATTACTACAGAAACAAATCCCGAATGAGATACAACGAGTACCTAGCCCAGGGATTGCCCATAGCCAGTGGTTCAGTCGAAGGAGCATGCAAGAATCTCATCAAGGACAGAATGGAACGTTCCGGTATGAGGTGGTCATCAGATGGGGCGGAAGCCATGGTCAAGATGAGAGCAGTCTATCTGTCGGGTGATTTCGAGGAATACTGGGACTGGCACATCGCACAGGACCAGGAGCGTCTCTACCCAAAAACCCGCTGGGAACCCGCCGCCACCGTCGTCCTAAAGTAGCCACACCCAATACGATCAACAACACGATGATTAACACAAGGACGGAAGCATCCTTTAGTACCGGCAATATATCCTCAATACTTGAGTAAAGTATCAACACAAGAATGACAATAAAAAGTGCCGATATGGTACGGTACATGTTGTTCACCTCCGATAGCAAATCAATCTTTGGATCAGATCTTGCTGCAGCAACAAAGTCCTTGTATTCGGAAAATTTAATGAATGACACGGCTTTAAAAAAAGGTTCAACAACCAGGGATCCAATTCTACTGATGACCAGACCAATGAAATAGTACAAGAATAGTCCAAGAATGATGTCATCCTGAACAAAAGAATACGGCGTGAGCTTATCTAGAATAAGAACAAAAAGGATACCAGGAAACAAGTAGTTGAAAATATTGTATGAACTTAGTTTTTCAAGAATCTGTTTCATATTGTTCTACCTCACGTTTATCAATATTACGTCACGGATCAGACGCGAGTTTACGAGTCGGTTGCATCCGTTTGTTAAAGCTTTTTCTTTATTCCTTCATATACATTACCGATAACCTCGAATCCTTGTGAATCATATTGAGCGTTGATCGGAAAATAGTTCTTGTCATTCACAAGCCAGGGCCATATAGGGTTAGTTCTGTTGTTTTTTGCATGTGCCTCGTAGAAAAACTTGATGACGCACAACGGGGATTCACCTGCTTGAAAAACGGTCTTCCTAAAATACGCCTTGTAAAAGCTAGTGCTATTAATTGATTTCTGATGAATGATATCGTTTCTGTACTCTTCTAGATTTGAAAAATGACCCCACCAATTCTGGGATTCTGGTTTCTTAGTTTGATATATCTCTTTCAAAATATACTGAAGCTTCGTCTTGAGACTCAACCAACGCTCTATAGCCGTCTTGTCGTATGTTTCCTTTACTCCTTTGGAATCATTTATCGTTTCATAGGTATATTCATCGGGGATGCTAAGGTTTGCGAATGTCTCCAAGGCGGTATACCCAAATACTATGGCTGTTTGCAGACATTCGATATAATCACATACTTTACTTGATATTTTGTTGAGGAATGTCTTCTTGTCACCTTCGATCAGCTCTAATTTAAACTCTACCGATGGATTTTGGAAGTAATCTGAATACAAAGTCTTAGCTTGTTCAAGAGCTTTGGAGTTGACCGATAAAAGCACCGCAATATTGTTTGGGCAAAAATAGGTGATTTCTTTGCCTTTACCTATCCTGGAGGTATCTAGGTCCTGGAGCAACATAGACCCAGTTATCTTCCCATCTTCAATCTTCTGATGACAAACAGGCTTGTTCAATCGTGGGTCTTCAATCTTGTATTGATTAGGATAAAGTCCCACAACCATCCCGATTTTCTTGTTCTTTGTCATTTTGTCCTTAGCTTTAATGCCCAACACCCAATTGAGTTGTTTTTGCGCCCCAAAGGGTTGGCGCGGGTTTTGCGCAAGCAAAAACCGTGACAAAGCAAAAATCAACTCCAATTGTATGTTATATGGCTACTTTCCTACAGTTCATATATCGAATTCCATAGCGAATTTTTTCCTCAATTATTTGGGTTTTTATCGATACCCTTTTATATTTGAGCACTTAGTTATACAGAGTTATTTTCCAGCCTTCTCTAACCCTGCAAAATGCTTGTCGGTTACTTTGTACATATGCTTAATAATTACGTTAGAAACTTTCATAAGCCCATATGCAATTCCTTCAACTTCATTTAATTTCAACTGTATGTGTTCGTTTAGCTGCCATCGCTTGATAAGTGTCTTTGGATTTATTTTATTAATATTACCCTTTTTTATGGCATCATCTATTTGTGCTTGAGTAATTATTGGTAATCTAATCTCTAAATCAATCTCATTATTTGTAACTAAACCATTTTTGTGTGACAAGCAATTTCTTAATAAAATATAATTTTTAAAATAATTATAATACTGGTCTTCATCTTTAATAATATTTTTATCAATGCTATTGATTTTTTCAATTATCTCATTCACAAGTACGCCTAACGTTTTATACTTATTCATTTCCCCTAAATAAAATTCTTGTAATGACTTGCCTGAAAGCGATAGTGATTTTTGTTTTCTTAAAGCTAAAAGTAGCCCATACGCTTCCTTAATCTTTAGCTCAAAAATGTTTATGATATTCAAGGCATAATTATTATTTATTCTTACCAATATTTGATCTATATTTCCTTTTGCATGATTGATAAAGCTATTTATATCTTCCTTGAGAAAATAAGTGATATAAGGATTGGGGATTGATATTTCTTTTAATTTGGGCATATTTATTAGTGACAGTCTTATTGCATGTAGATCAGCACATAATATCTCTAAATTGCTAGTCAATTGATTCTGAATAGATATAAATTCTTTATCAAGCTGAAATTCCATTTTCTTTTTATTCATGTTAGCGACGTCCCTTTAGTACACCGTATAACCATATAACATAGAGTTCAGTTGCCCCGCCGCACCAGCACGGCACCGCATGGAATTCAGAATTGCATGCACCGATCCAGGCGGCCTCTAAGGGGACAACTGCAACGATTTGTTATGTTCATTCCAGTCTTGCATGGACGTCAAATTCGTTGCAAGACAATTCTATTCTCGATTCAGTATTGGATCTAGTCATGTTGTGTACTCTCATGTCCCATGTGTGTCTTGCGCTTTGAAATCGCTATTTGTTTATGATTATGAGAATTGCTGCTGTTCCACCTATGAGAATAGAGGTATAGAACAGCATGGGAAGTTGAACATTTCGAAAGAATTTCCTATCCTTGCAGATCGTGTCTGCAGATGGCTTGCTGTATCCCGGCAAGTCGTCATTGAATAGGGATAGCTTCATTTGGTTAAGCGCAACCCTATGCGCCACGATGCCGAATTGTAGGTCAGTAATGAGCACGGATCCAAATCCACCAATCAGCGCTACTAAGAAGACCGAAATGTACTTGACCCAATTCCCGAGGACATGGGTCGGGGAGAGAATTGTGAATGCCGCGACAATGGCGGCAATTCCGAGTAGGGAATAGTTCATGATGCTCCATTGGTTGTCTTTGAAGGACACCAGGTTCTGTTGACCTGTTTCATACAAGATGGAAAGGGCATTCAAAGCTTTGACGGCATTGGTCTTTTTGTCATTGACCGCTGGAGGGCGTTGCGCTTGCCTTGCACGGATAATTGTGCATGTGCAGTATGCTACGAAAAGCGCGATAGCCGCAATAAGCACCAGACCTTCTATCGTTACCAATGGCATGTGGAGCCTCCAATCTGAAATGTAGACTATACAGCGCTTCTTTGCCTGTCCCTTTCGTCAGCGAGTCGTTGAATGAACATAACGACAAAGCTCAGCCGCCGCCTCTATCGGTCGGCTGGAGCGAATTGTTATGCACTATTTCTGCATTTTTCTTGTGAAGACTGAAGCAAAATAAGATGTTTCGCGAAGGTTGCTCTTGACTCATCTACCTAATCTTGCAGCTTTCTTTGGCACTTCTTCAGGTCTACCCGGAATGTCCGGGCGTCGAGGGCATCATCGGGAATGTGATCATATCGCGTGATGGCGACTGAATAGGAATCGTCCTCCGCTATGTGCTCGATGTTCCAGATCTCCCAGCGGTATCCTTGCTGGCCCAAATACTCCTTATATTCCCGCTGCGTTACATCCACGACGGTTGCCCGACCGCTATGAGCCTTTACCTCAACGCGGAGTTCATCCCCTTCCTTCTTCGCCCGAAGGTCAAAACCGGGATTGCCTTGTGGCATCATCTCGACTGAGAAGCCCATACTCTCCAGTTCGCGTGCCGCAAGGACTCTGCCTGCCTCCTCCAACTCTGCCTTTTCCGCATACGTCAGGGAACGCCCTTCCCGCTCCGTGCCTTCGCCCTCGCCACTGCCACCAGTTCCGGCACCTCCGCTGGGCGGGCTACCAAGAACATAGCGTGTTGTACTGGAATCTTTCAGGCGCAGGGGTTGCTTCACGCTCTCTGGAGATTCTGATGACGTCCACTCCGAAGTCTCACCCGGTTTCTCAGCCGGGGGTTGTTTGCGTTGCTGTCCTTGACTGCTGCCACCCGAAGGCGTTTGATGGGTGCTACCGCCTTGCTCGTCCTTTGTTGGCTTCCCGGGGCCTTCGTCATGCTCCTCCTCGGCGGGCCGTTCTGAGTACTCTCGGAGGCACCTGTCTATCTCAGCATCCGCTATGCCTTTACTCAGAAGCTTGCCCTTTCGCTGACGGTCGTCAGTGCAGCGAAGAAGGTTCTCGTAGAAATCCGCCTCTGACCTGACGTCAAGTGCTTTCGCCAACGCCTGGGCCAACTCGGCCTCGTTCGCGTGATCTTTGTGCAAGTAGATCGCATGATCATTTACGTGCCAGCGTCGTTCGACTTCATGATGCACGCCCCCCAGAGACAGGCTCGCATTCAAGGCGGGCACGACGAGCACTTCCAAACCTTTCAGGCGAACCGATAACCCGCCGGCAGCCTGCTTGCTCTGAGACGATCTCCAAGCCCACACATACGGAAGGGACACACTGAATTGTACCTTTAATTCACCTGACAACGGCGACTGTGGTTCGCCCGGCATGACGTTGACCTCTACCGATTGCGACAGAGGCATAACACCGAAGTACTGCACGGCGTCAGAGGCCAGTCGGGCAGGGATATGAAAGAGCCAGACATCCTCAGCGAATGCCGTGGCAAGGTCGTTGTCGTCGTCCTGATACCGCGGCTCGTTTGCCACGTATTGCCAGACGTCCCCCTTCCGGCATAAAAGCGGGCAAGATGCGAAGACCCTCTCTGAAACGTTTTCCTGCTCCGCCACGGTTTCCAGGCAAGCGGCGTACCATCCCGTTACATTGTCTCGAAGTCGTTCCTCCGACACAAGGCGTTCGGCGGGAGCTTTGACAGGTATGTGCCTGGACAGGAGTGTCGTCCACTCTTCGACGGTCAGTTGATCTACTTGCGTCCGCAGGCTGGCCACTTTGATAAGCCATTGGCCAACAGCATCCTTGTCGTTCCCGAAGGCGGTCAAGGTCAACGACGGGCAGAAGGCCTCCTACGGCCCGCTCTGTTCGCTTGTCAGGCAGCCACAGCGCCGTAAGGGCGACGTGCTCCGGGCAACCATCTCGCATTCGCAAGGACAGTTTCTCACAGACTTTCCACCACCACTTCGCCTTCACCTGCCACGACCTATAATATCGCTCTCGGCTGAGGCTTCCCTCGGCAGCAATTTCGGCACGATTGCGGTAGTACGCCTCCCAGTGGTGAGCGATTAGACGGATGAGCAATGCGCCATGACCCGCGTCGAGGTTATCCATCGAAAGATGTTCCATTATGGACACGGTAGCGATCCGCTCGACGCGCCGGCCGCAATAGTCTCGCGCCGTCTCGAGGTGATGCTTCCATTGGTCGCACCCTTCTGGCAACCGCCAAACAAAACTGTGTTGGCACTCCTCCACAACGCGGGGGCAGTTGGCTACGCCAAGCCACTCAAGGACACGACGTCGGCTTCCGCTATCTGCGGGTGTACCATCGTTTGCAGCCCATGCCACTCCCGCGATGCCATCATAGAGCTCAGCCAGCAAGTAGTTTCCCCATTCGCGGCCAAAACAGGCCTTACCGGCCTCTCCCCACGCTTCGCTCTGCACGGATTGTGAAAGCGGTACCGGACATCGCCGGAGCGACGACAAAACCTCAACCGTCTCATGGCAGTCCTGTTCCAGGATGAAACGCAGGAATCGTCCAGGTTCGCCCTGTTTGTCTTTCCAATACTGCTCAATCGCTTGGCCAACGGCGCGCTGGATAACATCCGCGCCCGGCTCGTCGATCCCCAACTCCTTCCTGAGCTTCCTCACCGGTGACTCTTGCTCGGCTTCATTTTCGATGCGGTCGCGGAACCAGTCCTCCACGAAGGTTAGCGGCAGCCAATCCGGCAGGTTGCCCACGCCAGTATCCGATTTCCATGTCACGATTCGGCCTGCGAGGTCGGAAGCTTTCACCACACTGCCATCGATAGGCACTACAGGCAGCGATCTCGCGTGCTCGATTCTCTTCTTGTGTTCCTCTCCGTATGACTCTTTGGCTACCCAGGCGGCAAGCCATTCCCAGCAAGCCCACACCCATTGTGTCTCGGCGGCGAGTGAATCGGCATTCTCAGCGACGGCCGCCATCAAGGCTTGATCGTGGATTTCCTTACAGCCCAATTCCCTGAGCGCCTTTCGTGCTTCCTTGTCGCCGTCGAATGCAGGGTGCAGCAGTCGTCCTCTTACACTCGTGGCTTCAAGCAAGGTGCGCGCCAAGTCGGCACAGACGCTGACGGAAATCAATCTGGCTTCACCGACGGTTAGCTGTTGCCGGGCTCCGACGTCTGCGAGTCGCAGGTCTACCTGTGCCTTGTCAGCTATGTGTTGCCAGAGGCCATCGGCAACCGGATGAGATGCTCTCTCCCCAAACGGCACAAGCAGGGCGGCATGACTGCTTGGCGATTCTGGAAGGTATGAATCGTTGACGAAGTTGCAGACATGGTAAGCGACTCTGTCGGCAACCCATGCGTTGAAGGGGTTGCCGTCCATGGGCATGATAGCGGTTCGGTCGCTCTTGACTATGAACTCTGCGTGAAGGAGAAGACGCACCGGGCCTTTCTGCTCTGTCGGTATAGAAGACATGAACAGGAAGGTAGTCCGTCGTCGGCACAACACAAGCGTTCTCAAGCGGAGCAGCAATGAGGAAGCCGACGCCGTCCGTAGAGACGGCCTGGCGCTCATCTTCCTCCAGAAGCTCTATCAGGTCGGCAGGAGGGCGCTCCGTATGTCTGGCAACCCGCCACTCAACTGGGGTCTGCACTCGGTTGTCGCGTAGCGACCAGGTACCGTCCCCAGCATTAAGGACAACCTCCAGGCCGGGAGCTTTAATTTGCCGAAGGTGCCGGAATGCAAAGAGCGCGTGTGGTGGCCACTCCCTCAGCAGTTGTTCCACCTTTTGCTTTTTCTTGGGGGAAAGGCCGGGCAATCTGACAACCGTTTTAAATAATTTCTCCTTCAGATGCCTAAGTTGCGGATCTTGTGTCTGCGCGTTATCCCATGGGATAAAGAATGGAAACCATTGGTATGGCACGTGGCCCTCATTCAGGTTGTTCTCGCGCAGCCACGCCTTGGTTTTTTCAGGGCTGAACTCGATGCCCTCGCCGTCCACGGTAAGCACTTGCGGATTTTGGGAAACCTCGTACACGGACTTGAACCCCACACCTTTGCGCCCTATCGTGCCGGTAGTCTTGTCCGAGAAATCGGTGCCGCAGATAGCGATCACGGCTACGGGCTTGATGCCGCGACCGTTATCCGCCACATAGATAGTACCTTCATCAATAATAATCCGCACTTCCGAGGCTTCGGCATCATCGCTATTCTGTAGCAGCTCAAAAAGCCATCGTCCGACGTGATCTTTGGTTGCTCGCTCCGCCACACGTGTGTCGCGGACTATTTGGTCAGGGTCGGCCTTGTAGACACCGAGGCGTCTATTCTTGAATTCTTCGATAGCTTTTTCTATCAGTCCGTTTTTCATGTGCATAACGCCAAGCTGAGTTGCCGCGCCGCAACAACCTGCACAGTACAATTGTACAACAGGCATGTGCAGATCGAGCTGGCCCCCACGCGGTCAACTCCAGCGCCATGTTATATCGCATTATTTGTCCATTTCATTGTTCTCTATTTGCTGATGCCATTTTTTAATACGATTTAGCAGCTATTCAGTTGTCAAGAACGCATACCTCGGGATTTGTCCTTTCTGATCGAAGAACTGAGCGATACTCATAGGTTTTACTGCAATGTTTGCGTATTTTGAGGTTTTCTTAAAATATCCTCTAAGTTCGTATAGTTTCATGTAATCTGCCCATATTACTTGAATCAGATAGAAGGGCGTATTCCATTCCTTAGGTAAACCGCCTAGTTTGTTTACTAGTTTCTGTTCCACACGAGCATTAATATGATTTTCCAAGTCTTCTTCGGTAGATATTTTTTCAGTTGATATATCGAAGCTTTCTACTTCTACAAGTATCAACCCTTTTCTACTGTTGAATGCATAATCAGCTGATTTGCCGTTCGGCAGTTTATATTCTACCTCTATTAGATCAAAGCTTTCACTCGAAATTAGTGTATTCAATACTGATAGCTCAGCTACATAAGATCTGTATCGTGATTTGGCTTTGTCAAAATTCATAACTAACTGCATCAACGTCCTTCTAAGCTTTGGGAGTAATCTATCTGGAATATTCTTGCTGATACTTAGGCAGGCCTTATCAATGAAATTGACAAACTGAAAAGAATGCAAATGCCTCTCTTCAACTTTCCATATCAGATCTATCAGCGTTGTTTCT
Source organism: Planctomycetota bacterium (assembly GCA_019456255.1). GTDB lineage: Bacteria > Planctomycetota > Phycisphaerae > Sedimentisphaerales > Anaerobacaceae > VRUG01. The sequence goes on from VRUG01000048.1 coordinate 9,475, forward strand.
GCTTCGAAGGGAATATTCTTTGATAATTCACTTCCTACTTGTGAGTAGCGCAATTCTATTTTATCACGAATTACTCTTAATTGCTTCGGAGTTGGATTTAAAAGGTTAAGGAAGTTTGGGATGTAGCTTTTCAGATATAGGTATGTCTGAGCTTGCTCGTGTGAGTATATCGGGAGCTTTTTCTTCATAATGATTCGTCTCCGTTGGCGCTCAGTTAATATCCACCCTCACTGCTCAGATATCGTCCCCCTTTTACTCGCAAGATCTTGCAAAGCTGAATATATCAGTATGATATATTAACAACATAAAAAAAGCGTTTACGCGCGTAAACAGCTCAATTTCCCACATAGGGAGACTAATTGCTCCTCTTAATTAATTTCTATCATACATTTTGCTTAATGTCAACATAGGGATAGAAAAAAATTAAGAGGTACGCTTATGTGAGCAAAAAAGGGGGAATACAACTGAGCACCAACGTCGTCTCCGATACCTTTAAGCAGGATCAATTCTCCTAATGCGATATAACAATCTTTTGAGCTGCTTCGCCGAATTAAAGGGCAGTGACAGTTTATCCGATCAGATTCACTGTTACCGGTTTCAGTCTCGAAGTCTGCTCCAAAAGCCATGTTAGATTGCATTTATTCCGAAATAACGATCTCTAACAATATTACATCTCTTACTTCTATCTGGTATAAGAAGTTTAATGGCATGTGTAAATTCTTTATGTATTTTGCATCTGGCAAGATACTCCACGAAACCTGTCTTGTTAGCCATTTTGCTGTACACATCAGTTATTATACCATTAATCTTGGGTATTATTGTTTTTTGATAATCATGACCATATCTATTTAGAAAAAAAATAAGCATAATATGCAATCCCATAATTACATTATAATTTATATTTTCACTCTTTTGTTCTATATCAGTAATATATTTTATGGTCTGATGAATTTGGCTGTAATCTTTGGAGATTTTATCTAAATATTCCGCATAGCAAATTATCTCATTGCTATCACTTGAAACGAATCTGACTTCATCAGCTAGATGATCTCTAAAGAAGTGGTTAGTAGCGTATTCTGGATTGTAATTAAACTCTTTTAACATCATTACGTCAGAAAAGTAGTTCTTAAAGGACTTGATCACTGATTTTCATTAAGATATTTAGAGTAACCTTATACCGTCTTATTATGAAAAAGTTGAAGTATTAAACTCTATTGTTGCACCCATCCAGGATAATTTAGTTCTCTGCTTCATCCAAGGCAATTCAAATAGGATTGGGAGATGTGTTTTCTTCTTCAAGGAAACTGAAATATTTTTATTTTCAATTTTTATTTCTGCTCCATTTTCAATAAAGCTTCGATATATGGTAGGTACGGTACATCTTTCAAAACCAGGAAGTTTATTACTTAGTATTTTATAAAGGTTATGAACTAATAAAGACAAAGTTAAATCAAAATCTACTTTCACTACAATTGATGAAGATGGATTATTTAAATGGAAAAAAGCAATTTGTTCGGCGATTTCTTTTTCAACGAGCCAGCGCCTGGCATATTTTATTACAATCATTTTTAAAGGAATTGTAAAATCATTAGTAATAAGAAATGCAGGTTCATTTCTTCCATTATCTTTTATAATTACCTGTCTAACTTCCCCAGTATAATTTCTTAATTTACAGCTCCCATCATAAGCTTTTACAAACTCATGTTTACGACCTTCTAACTGAATTATTTGCCACTTACTTTCTGGGATCTCCATAATCTTCTTTACAATGTTTTTACCACGTCGACGTAGTGTTAGGAATTTAATCTCGTCTTTGCTTTGGTTTAGTTTATCTAAGTTTTTATAACTTGTAAATTTTGAGTCAAATATTAGCATTTTAGGAGAAACCCCTCTGCCTTCTTTCCAGAAATCTATAAAATCAATAATACAATTACTTTGCTCTTCCCGCTTTATTCCAGCTTTAGTATAAGAAAGGAAACCTGTGGAAGGGTCATTTACAATTAAGGACAAAATGCTTTTTATTGTTCTCGAGCGTGATCGAGACCAGTTCTTCTCTAATACACTTTCATCACCCCAGTGAGGAATTGATTTGAAATCAAGATTGAACTCACCTTCTTCA
>VRUG01000268.1 GCA_019456255.1 Planctomycetota bacterium
TGAAGTGAAAACTTGACCGGCACCACATCATCGATCTTTCTGGCCACGTGCCGGTCTTTATGCTTGGTTTCCTCGAAAACAAAGAAGCTGCCCTGTACCTCGTACCTTCCATCCTGCCCGGGCTGCACATCGAGGATTCCCCTCACCTCCCGGTAGGACAAACCGATAAAACGCCCATTTTCATATCGCCTTAGATCCGCTTTCTCGGTAATCTTGAACTTATCGCCGGGAAGATATTGAACGCTAAACTCTAAAGAACGAACTGCCGGCGGAATAAGGAAGAAAAGGAGAAAAAAGAGTAACCGTACCTTGACGAAAAATATCATTTTCTGGGCTTCTCCGCACGCATCATTGATGTCTCTGCCTGTTTTTAATAACATTGTGCGTTTTTAAGGATGGATGAAAAGGATTTTCGACAAATAAACGAAGGGATTCCCAGAAATTATTCTTCCAAGTTTCATTATCTTTTGATTTCTTCTTATAGATTCGCTTGAATCCTGAATCCCAAATAAGTTTAATCACTTTCTAAATCTCTTCGTAAATCCTCAACCGTTCCGGTTCTCACAGCTCCTTGATGATAGTTCTGAAGAGCTTCCTCTACTCTTTTAGTAATCGTTTCTCTCTTCGTTTCAATCAACTGTTTATAAAGAATTTCCGTTATATATTCTTTTTCTTCTAAGGATAAGTTATTAAAGTCATCAATAACTCTATCTAGTTTTGTCTTAACCATTTATTTCACTCTCCTTCCTATATTTACAAAATATAACATAATCGCAAATATTTTTGAAGATAAGACGCATAAATAGAAAAGAGTTTACAAAATCAAGTACATACCTATTAGTTCACAGAAGAGGTGTAGTTTGTGGATAGAGTCCATGTTTAAGCCTGGGCTTTTCTTCCGGCAGCACAACGGCCTACTCGGCGATAAAGTGGATTTTATTCAGGGTCAGGGCGACTCCCTCGCTCTTCTCCTCCACGGTCACATCTTCTACGCCCGATTCTTTGAGAGTCTGCTTAACCTCTTCCGCCACCCGCACGCCGAAGGCACGCCAGGTCTCATCCCGCTCCACCGGCTCGGCCGGAAAGGTCGGAAAACTCCTCAAGGTGGGGTACCTTTCCGATTCCGGGACCAGGTAGGTCCCATCTGCCTGAAGTGAAAACTTGACCGGCACCACATCATCGATCTTTCTGGCCACGTGCCGGTCTTTATGCTTGGTTTCCTCGAATACAAAGAAGCTGCCCTGTACCTCGTACCTTCCATCCCGTCCCGGTTGAACATCGAGGATTCCCCTCACCTCCCGGTAGGATAAACCTATAAAACGCCCGTTCTCCCAGCGCTGATTTCATCCGCAACCTAAGTTTTTATAGCCAAAGTCTAATAAAATAGGTTTGGGCGCTGGACTTTATTATATTTTTTGCGCGTTCAGCGCAAAATATTCAAAGGAATAGCATAG
>VRUG01000269.1 GCA_019456255.1 Planctomycetota bacterium
AAACTGAAACCTTGACCCACCGTGCTTAACCGGTACGCTGAAACTTACCATAGCTAACCTCCAATAAATATTTTCAGGCGTCCCAATCGCAATATTTGTTTTGAAAGTCAAGTCATTTTTCTTATTTTTTTCTTTTTTGGAGGCGATTTTTTTCTACCATTTAAATGTTGAGTTCTACAGAATTACTAGCGTGTCTTAATGTATACCATTGACCTTGTATCGTTTTTTAAGAGAGTGAGGGTCGTATCGACTATGCGTGCTTAATATTGAAGAATAGGAAAATATTGAAAAAAACCACAACTAATTAATCATTGAGTATGCGAAAATTCAAAGTGTTTATCCATCTGTGTCCAGGGTAATTACAATTCCCCACCCCTACTGGTGATACCCTGCATCTAAGCTAAATGCATTTTACTCAATTTATGGTTCACCCTGAGGCTGTTCGCCGGGTTGCGCCCAATACTTTTTGTAATCAGTCTTTCTTTTTAAGCTTGTGCCAAAACAACGGAAATCTATCATTTTGCCAAAAACGCCTGGATACATGGAATTCCCTTTAACAGCTTAAAAATAGAAGTTATACACTTTTGCTTGTATTTATATCAGAAATCTAGCTGGTCCATGGGGCTGATCACACCCAATTTGTTGCAGCGAGAGATATGAGTGTATATCATTATCGTGGAGACATTGGAATGCCCAAGGAGTTCTTGTATAGTCCGGATATCATATCCGCTTTCAACAAGGTGTATGGCAAAGCTGTACGCAAGAGTATGGATACTCGCGTTTTTTGCTATTCCAGATATACCTATGGCCGTTTTGAAGGATTTTTGTAAAGAGCTTGTAAACATATAATGCCTCCTGGCTATACCACTTCTGGGATCAACGGTGATTCTTGCCGATGGAAAGACCCAGAACCACGTCCATTCTTTGCCCGCATTGGGAAATTTTCTTTCAAGAACCTTGGGTAGTTCAACACCAGGACGATCTTCAAAACGGTCTTCTTCATAGTATTTTCTGATATCCTGTATCTGTTTCTTCAGGGTAGGCAGGACTTTTGTTGAGAGAAGTGTCTGCCTGTCCTTATCTCCTTTCCCAGAGCGAATAGTCATAATAGTATTCTGAAAATCTACATCTTTTATACGTACTCAGGTAGTGTGGTATTTTATGCGAGCTTACCTTAAACTTTTCTGCTATAAAAGTTATTAGTTCTTGCTCAACAGTTTTTTCCATATGTATATCTAATCCTCATTTATACATAGCTTTCTATGTATCTAGGGGAGGAAAAGGTGAACAATGCTTTTAAATTTAACAAAAAAAATTGATAAGTTATGCAAATACAGTGAAAATATAGTAAAATATAACCAATTAGGGTCATATAATATCTAAAATCCCGCCTTTTATAGCTAGGTTATTGCTATATCGGTTCGTCCTATCGCATGATACACCAATATTTATCG
>VRUG01000270.1 GCA_019456255.1 Planctomycetota bacterium
CCAGGAGGAGACCATGCTCGAACTTATCCATAATCAATTACGCTTCCAATTCCCCGATGTGCATGAAGATGCCTCGTGTCAAGTCGAATTCATACGCACCCTACGAATTCCTGATGACAACCGTGACTATCCCCTACCTCCCGGATTCGATAATTTTCCGCTGGACCATATCGACGACTATGAGGCAAATATTCCTGACTCCTGGCGGATGCATGGGGGAATTTTCTTTCCGATGTATCAGGCCGAAGCCATGTGGATCAATTTCGACGGGGACTACCCAATGGCCATCAAAGTCGCCACCGGCAAGATGAACGCGGTGACTGGAGAGGTCTGGAAAAATGAGCTCACCCGAAATCCGCAAGACTACTTGGTAGTTCCAGACCAGCCATGGCTGGATGGGTTCTGCGTAGAGAAGGGGCTAATCCGGCAGTTTGTGTGCATGCCACTTGGAGAAGGCTTTACGGCTGAGGAACAACTCACTGGTGAGCCGAAGCACGGCGGAATTCAGATAGTGGTATACCCGATGAAAGCTTCTGCGTACGAAGAGCTTTCAACACCTGCTTCAACAGGTCTCCGCGAGCCCAATTACTGTAAAGCTGCGCCTGATATGGGCCTTGCCCCAGGAGGCATAATGCGCCAAGAAATCTACGAGGATGACTACGGATTCGAGGTGTGGGAACAGTCCGCAAAATCACGCTGTTTCGTGCACATTGTGAACAGTCTTCAGTACCTAGAGTTGACAGGCAAGGAACCCCCCACAAAAGCGCCTTCATCCAAACAGTACACCGATGCGAGGTTGCCATGGTTCGAGTACTATGATGCCGACAAGAAAGCGCTTGAAGGAAGTAAAAATTTAGCCCATCTCGACAGCGTAGCAGTGAATCATCTCAAGGAAGGCAAAGGAATATTGCAAGGGAACGATCCTGTTTCTCCTGGCAATATTAAAATAATCCAATCAGGAAAGCACCTTGTGAGAGAGGGTGAATTCTGAATTGCAGATCCATTTCACAGGGGTTTTCGGCTGCATGGGTAATGCGAGAGAGAATTCAGAACCCAAGCGGAGTGCGATCATGTGGTGGGCCTTCTTTGCAATTGCCGTCGTATCATTCTTTATGCACGAGCCTGGAGCGGGGCTTCTGGCGATAGCAATACCGTTTTTCATTGCCAAGGAGAAAAGATTCTGATTATTGGTGGCTTGGAAAACAATGCAAAAATATAAGCCCAACTATGATACGTTGCCAAATCGTGGCGAAGTGAAAGTCACTACCACACTTAGTGGCGTCGGCAACTTCAACCCAGACAGTTCAATCCCTTTGACTCTATCAATGAACGCCTTATAAGTAGCAGGCAACTTATAAAAAAGCAGATTGGTTGTATGTGCCCATTTGATTGAATGCGAAATAGGAGATGAATCATGGGATTTCTGGCGAAAATCTTC
>VRUG01000271.1 GCA_019456255.1 Planctomycetota bacterium
GATGTAACTCCCAGAATATCACTCAGTTTCCTGCCATCGGGAAGTGAATCTTTGTGGCCGCTTCCATTTTGGTCTTTTCATCCCGGCGGTCGTAGCGAGAGGTTGTGACCGGCGAGGCGTGGCCCATGAGTTTTTGAACCGTTACCAAATCCACCCCGGCATCCAGCATTTCCCCGGCGAACGTTCTTCTCAGGTCGTGGGGTGTGAAGGGCTTGACCCGCGCTTGGCGGAACCGTTTTTCCAATATCACCCAGATTGCTTGGTCGGTAAGGCGCTCAGGAATGATCCTCCCACCCTTGCGAATGCGGTACAGCAATGGCCCAGGTGCGTCACCCCGGACGTTTATCCATCCCGTCATGGCGGCCTTGGCCCCATTCCCCAAATACACCGTTCTGGCCTTGTTGCCTTTGGTAGCGACAATTTTCAGACTGCCGCTTTCATCGTCATAGTCAGCCAAGTCCAACGCCACAACCTCGCTCCGCCGCAATCCCGCCGCATAGAGCAATGCCAATATGGCAGCATCCCGGATTCCCGCTGGTGACACATCATGGTAGCACTCCTCCACCAAGGCATTGATCTCACCCGATCCGACCGACCGGCCTTTGGGGATGGTGCTGCCTTTCACAGTCTTGATGTCGATGGCCCGGTGAAACGTCTCAGCGTCCATGAATCCGAGCCTCCATGATTCCCGCAGCACCCCCCGCAAAGCCGCGAGCATCTTATTGGTCGAGGCCGGACTGTATCGCTCCATGAGCCGGGAGCGGATGGCCTGTGTGTGCTGATACTGGATGTTCCACCAGGGAAGCGAGGCCGGATCGGTTTCCGTGCCTGTCAGCATCTCCGTAATGACCCTGAGAGCCTGTTTCATCGCCCTACGTGACCCTGAGCCTAGGGAAGCAAGGTACACGGCAACAGGGTTCCGTGAGGGCTGCAAGGCCGGGTGATTCTGCTCGATAATTGTGAGGGAATTGGATGTGTCCATGCCGGAAATACCTCCCATAATAGAATACGTGAAAGCTCATTCTCATAAGTTATTATGACACAAATACAGGCGGATTTGAAGGCTTTTTCGGGCAACCAGGATACCTGAAAACCGGGGCAAACTGAGCGAGGTCTTGCCCTCGGAATCGACCTGAATCTACATCAGCAGGGTATCGACACTACAACCCCCGCTGGCAAGGCCATGTTTTCAGATGTGCGGGGTGTTCGCGGAGTTTGAGCGATCCATTATTCAGGAGCGGATCAACACGGGAAGCTGCTGGGTAAACCCAGGATAGATGAATCCGTGAAAAACGCTATACGGCAAGCCCTTAGACGGGGAGACATGGGCATTCGAAAGGTTGCGCGGGAGATGGGCGTGGGGGTGAGTGTAGTGCAGCGCGTGAAAGAAGCTGGTTTTCCAAACTTAAATGCCTAGCAGTTTTTACTGAGACCAATT
>VRUG01000272.1 GCA_019456255.1 Planctomycetota bacterium
TTTTCCGTCACATCATCGGCGGTTCAGAAGCCGCAACGGGTGTGACGATTTACCCATCCAATGTCTGGGGGACGAAATCTTCAAAAATTTCCGCCCGAAATGGTTGGGCAGTTCGACCTTTCCAGTGGTTCGATCTCCGCCATCACCAGGCACAGGAATCCCTTCAAACCCTTTAATTTCAACCGGGTTCGAGGTGTCATTTCCTCCGAAATTTGTCACACACCACGTCACACAAACCCGTGCAAGGGTGGGGCAGTGCGTGAGGTGGTTTCCACATTGTCCAAATGAGGTGGCAATCCAGGAATCTTTGCACCGGGGGGACAAAGGAATTCGAAAGATTGCGCGGGAGATGAGGGTGGGGGTGAGTGTGGTGCAACGGATGAAAATGGAGAATACGGCCTAATTGACACAAGAAGGGGAAAGGATAAATCTCAACCCAGATGTCGTATAATTCGACCGACCTTTACACTAGGTTTCAAACCAGGATAATTTGATAACCTAGGTGTCAGACAAGAGAATCCAATGACACAAAACGAAAGCCCGGAACTGGCTGAGGCAAGGGAGAAACTCAGTAATTTTCAAAAGCTTGCTCCTCAAGTTGGATGCTATCCCACAAATGAGGAATGTATCGAAAGCCTAAAATCCCTGTATGAAGCCGTTGATGTTTTGCAGGACATACTTGTGGAGGATGATTATTCAGACCCGGACAAGGAAAAAGCAATTAAAATAATCTGTACGTATAGAAGGTGGGCCGTTAAGATGTGCGATGGGCTTGGACAAGAGCTATCTGAATACGAAATCTACTATGCTTTTGTGGTTTCCTTTCTACAAAAATTGAACGTGGAGTGCGAATCAAATACCGAACTCAGAAGTTATGAAAAGCAATTTGAAGTGCTCAAAAGATTATTTTCAGTTGAGAAAGATGTTCATTTTAAAGAAATATTTGAGGAGGAGGACTATCATTCGTTATTTGGATTGGGGACGCGAATGGAATACGAGGAGTGTAAGCGGCAACAGGCTGCATTCAGGGCAGGTCTTAAAGAAAACCAAGGTGAATAGCCACAAAACTTTCCCCTCGCGCCATTATAAAAAAATATTTCACCCTTGATAGATTTGCATCAAAATCACAATCAGCATAACGCCGACACCCTCTTTCGAGCTAGGCTGGCCGCCCCGCCCCCTGCCCAGGCCAACCCGCGGAGCTCATGCGCCGCCTCGATGCCGACTGGCCCGCCCTGTTGCGGCGCATCGGGTGGGTGCCATGGAATCGGTATACTCTAGGGGCGATCAAACAATGAACACAACTTAGGGGAGCAGGCTATGGACACGGCGTGCTATCGAAAAATCAAAAAGCTTTGGAAGTACCAGTTGGTCGAGGATTTCGATATTGACACGAGCATCCAAGTGTCACCTCCCGTCGACAAAACCTTCTATCG
>VRUG01000273.1 GCA_019456255.1 Planctomycetota bacterium
GCGTTTGACATGGAACCGAAAAAACGGCATATTTCACATTCACCGTCTTCACAGTCGCACACCCCACCCTTCAGGCCGACTTTTCCCCTCTTTATCTCCAAAAGGCTTCGCATCTTGCCCTTCATCGAAGAACCTGGTATGTAGGGATACCCTGTGCGAGGATCCCTCACAACCGGTGTATCTATTCCCCCGATCTCTACACTTTCACTTCCAGCTCCTATGTGCAGCCCAGTGATAATTTTAATTTTGCCCTCAAGGACCATAATCTTTTCCAGTCTTGCCATGACCTATCTCCTTCCTCCCCTCGAATATCCATGCGTATTGTCATACCGATGCTGTCTACCTCGATGTGATTTCTGTTCTGCTTCTTTCATAGTACGGTAATATTTATAGAATCCTATAAGCGCTTGATAATACAGCATAAAGTTACGGAAATCTTTTTCAGTTTTTACCCTGTCAATCTGCCTGTCGATTTCGGTTTTAAAAATTTGAGGGAACAGAGCTCTTGCATAATGATATGCGACCTTTGACTTCGAAAACTTGATCAGAGGTAGAATCCCTGTTCTGAAAATGGTTTCCCTTTCTTGCCCTTTGTCTGGAAGAGTATCCAGCCTTCTCTCTAAAACCTTAAAATCGTCATAAAATTTCCGTAACTGCGTGCTCATCTCTTTTTCGGACAGCTTTTTAGCGAGCTCTTCCGGTTCAGTAGTCAAGTATTCTTCGGTTAGGTCAATCATGGTTTTCTCCTTTTCTCATTGTTCTTTCTCTGATCTGAAAAATAGAAAAGACAAGAATCGTTTCAAGTAACTCCGGCCTCGTACCGGTAAGCTTGAATATCTCCTGTAGCTCTTTCACTTCGTCCACATTGACGATTGTACCCTTCTTTTTTATGATTATGTTTCTGGCTAGATCGTAATGGAAGCTGGAGATGTATGATAATTCTGATACTGGGTCTGCTCTACTTTCCTGCAGAGTTCCATACATTCCAACCGTCTTTTCTTTACCGGCCACTTTTATCGCAGACCTTGCATATCTTAAAAACCGGTATAGAAAAGCTCTCGTTATTGGAGATTGATCGCTCCGCACCCGGTCGATCAACCAACTGGACAGCTCATTAACTTGTTGTAATTCTTTGTAGCTCATCTCCGTCCGGTAGGTAACCAGATTGCGTCCGTGATCTTTAGACCATTCTAAATATCTCTCAGCTTCAATAGCTGACCTGTTGATGGGCTGTTTAGGTCGAGAAAGAGCCACACCTGTTGAAAAGTGCAAATCTCGGTTTTTGCATACAAATCTCTGAAACTCTTTTTCAATATCGAGAATAAAGTCGGATGCCTCATCCCAGGGTGCCACTATGAATATATCATCGCCTCCGGATAGTACAGTGTAGAAATCCGGATATTTACCAATAAGCTTCGATTTAAGAACT
>VRUG01000274.1 GCA_019456255.1 Planctomycetota bacterium
GTAAGGAGTGGTGCCGCCGTTTCGATGCCCGGTATGATGGACACGGTTCTTAATCTGGGGCTCAACGACCAGGTGATTGAGGGGATTATCAAAAGAACAGGCAATGCACGGTTTGCATACGATATATATCGTCGCTTTATCGATATGTTCGGTAATGTGGTGATGTGCTGCGACCATGACCATTTCGAAGAAGTAATAGCGGCGGCCAAGAAAAAGGCCAAAGTCAAAGTCGATAACCAGCTCAGTGCCGAGCAGCTCAAAGAGGTTGTTGCCGGATATAAGCGTGTTTACAAAAAACATGTCGGTGAGCTGTTTCCGCAGGATGGGCGGGACCAGTTGACACATGCCATCAACGCGGTGCTTGGTTCGTGGAACACGCCCAGGGCCGTTACGTATCGCAGGCTCAATAATATTACCGGCCTGTTGGGAACGGCCGTGAATGTTCAGGCGATGGTTTTCGGCAATATGGGCGATGACTGCGGTACAGGCGTTTGCTTTACACGTAATCCAAGTACAGGGAAAAAGGAGTTCTACGGCGAGTTTTTGATGAACGCCCAGGGTGAAGATGTTGTGGCCGGTATCAGAACACCGATTGAATTGAAAAAACTGGGCAAGGTCATGCCCAAGGCTTATAAGCAGCTCACTGCTCTTATGACAAGGCTGGAGAAGCACTACAAGGATATGCAGGATATGGAGTTTACGATTCAGAGCAAGGTCCTTTATATTCTGCAGACGCGAACGGGAAAGCGGACGGCTGAATCTGCCGTCAAAAACGCGGTGGATATGGTCAATGAAGGATTGATTTCCCGCAAAGAAGCCGTCATGCGGGTCACGCCAGAACAGATGGAACGTCTGCTGCATCCGCACTTTGACCCGAAGGCCAGGCGAAATGTAGTTGCTAGGGGTCTTCCGGCATCGCCGGGCGCTGCGGTCGGGCAGGTTGTGTTCAACGCCGATACCGCCGAGGTGTGGAAGAAGAAAGGCAAAAAAGTCATCCTCGTACGAATCGAAACAAGTCCCGAAGATATCGGCGGGATGGATGCGGCCGAAGGTATTTTGACGGCCCGCGGGGGTATGACAAGTCATGCAGCGGTCGTTGCAAGAGGGATGGGTAAATCGTGCGTGGCCGGTGTGGGCGCACTGCATATTCATTACAAAACCAAAAAGATTAATGTGGCACGGTGGAGCCGACGATGAGCGGTGACTTTGATAAGTTTATGAAGATTTGCGACGAGATTCGCAGGCTTGGTGTTCGCACAAACGCCGATACGCCGGAAGATGCAAAGCGAGCCAGGAAATTCGGTGCCGAAGGTATCGGGCTTTGCAGGACCGAGCATATGTTCTTTGAGGGCGAGCGGATCTGGCCTGTGCGTCAGATGATTTTAGCCGCCGATGATTATGCCGTGATGCTCGCCCAGCT
>VRUG01000275.1 GCA_019456255.1 Planctomycetota bacterium
GCTTCCGCACAGGCAGTGGGTTTTTTACCCAAGTGCCTTCGAGTGTTTTTCAAACATAACAGAATGTTGTTTTCTGATTTATCAAACCTGATTTTTTATATGCTTCAATCGTATTCTAATGAAGTTTCAGGGAAGTCTATCCAAACCGGTGCAATTATTGCCTATGAGAGTACAGGAGATTTTTTGAGATGGAATTCTCACCGGCATGGGCTCATCCTGGAGGGAGGATTAGATCTGTCACTACTCCCCTGAGAAATTGGAACCCTTCTCTAACAATATTTAAAAGATCTACCCATTGCGGTACTCCTACCCCTACCCACCTGCGGGGACGAAGACGCCCCCTCCAGGGATGAAGACACCTGCGGGCATCTACGAATTACATCCGCAACCGAAGTTCTTAAAGCAAAAGTCCAACACAGGATAGATTCGGACACTGGGCTTGATTATTTTTGCGCTGAACACGCAAGATTTTAAAGGTAATAGCTTAAAAGTAATAGCATAAAATACTGTAGAAACCTGGAAAAATAGACGCCTTGCTTCTATTTTTTACGGATTTCCGCCCAGATCGGGCTTGAAACGGGTCCTGAGCGTCGGTTTTTCTAAAAAAAATGGAAAAATAAGTCCGTGCGTCTATTTTTTCAAGGCTACTCTATTAGGGAGCTCTACTTGAGAAGCACTCCTTATTGATACCAGAGTAATCCAGTTGAAGGATTTTTTATTCAAATCCTTCGGTCTCAATCCTCAATCGGTATATTTTTGTCTGATCGCCCGCAAAACATCATCCAGACCCAGAAAGATTCCTGCCAGTTCGGGGTCAAACTGCTTCCCCGACTCGATCTTAATATATTTTAAAGCGTGTGCATCCTTCCAGGCCGGTTTATAAGCCTTTTTTGAAACCAGGGCATCATAAACATCCGCCAGGGCGACTATCCTTGCCGCCAGAGGGATTTCTTTTTCCTTTTTACCGGGGCCAAAATAGACCTTTTTAGCATGAATGTCGTCGATTTTGCCGGGATAGCCGCCTCCATCCCAGCGCTCATGATGATTCAAGGCTACCTCGAAAGCCATCTTATCCCAGGTTGAGCCCCGGCTGTCGAATAAACGGGCGCCCTGGATAGTGTGATGCTTCATCTTAAATTTCTCATGATAATCGAGTTTTTCCGATTTATTAAGAATTGAATTGCTTACTGCCACCTTACCGATATCATGAAGCATGGCGGCTGTACGCAATTGGTCCCTGGTATTATCTACTGCTATTTTTGGCACGTCGTGTCTTTCCGCCCATTTCTCGTAGAGCTCGACAGAATAAGCCCCGAGCCTGACGGCATGCTGAGCGGTTTCGAATGGATCCAGTAACCCGGACATCTTTACCATGCGCAGGACCATCCCCCGGGCGAATTGGGCCTTTTCAATGGC
>VRUG01000276.1:0-517 GCA_019456255.1 Planctomycetota bacterium
CGACTATCCTCTTCCCCAAGGTCCGCTGTACGTGCATTTTGATGCGGATATCCTCAATCCGGACGAGGCGCCGGCGCAGAATTACTCGGCGAAAGGCGGGCCCTCTTCTATGGTGTTAAAGGCCGTTTTCCGCCGTCTGGCTCAATCCGGGCAGGTAGTCGCCGTATCATTATCTTCCTGGAATCCAAAACTGGATAAGGACGGAAAAAGCCAGAAGATTGGCCTGTCGCTGCTGGAGACACTTATCAATACAGGGTAGGGCAGTTATGCTATTCCTTTGAATATTTTGTGCTGAACGCGCAAAATATATAATAGAGTTGTTGCATAATCCTGGATGTAGTTGATTGTTCCTCCTCAAGTTCTTGTTATTCCCTTTATCTGAGCTTCGCTCAAATGGTAATTCCAAAGCCCACAAGCTACCAGCATAAGATCATCTTCAAGGCTCTGTCTTGTATTTCTGTAGATATCAGAGACTGCCCTTAATCTCTTTATTGCACCTATAGCAGGCTCGCTCAAT
>VRUG01000276.1:527-1404 GCA_019456255.1 Planctomycetota bacterium
TCTAAGACTTCTCTTTGGTATCTCCGATTCTTTGAGCATCCTGTAGTCATGGTTTTTCCCTTCCCGTGTTTCAGAGACTACCAGGATTCTCCTTTCACCGTCATTAACAACAAGGTTCTTCATCGTATGTCGCTTCTTCTTGCCAGAGTAGTTTCTCTTTTGCTTTTCAGCATCCTTTGGCCTACGCCTCGGTCTTTCGGTACCATCAATGAATACCTCCTTTTTATAAGAATTCAAAGGCCCAAAAAAATCTTAAACGTCTTGTTGCAATTCTTTCGGTTGATAATCCTGACAAACGGTTAATGAAAGCGGAAGCCTTAAGAGAATTAGGTCGTTTCAAAGATTCTCTACTATCTATTGCATATTTTCCTTTAAATTTTGTCTTGACAATGGTGTCCACTTCATTAGTGTGTATTTAAATGAGATATGGGCTAACAAGCGCATGTACTCTGACCGCAAAACCCTGGCGGCTTTGCGGCAGGTGATGCGCATCGTTGGGCGTAAATTAAAAGGAAATGGGAATGGGAAATGCAAAACATGAATATGTACATGGATATTCATCACAAGAAAATGAGAGACTGGTAGATCAAGCGACAACATTAACAGAGTTATTACATAGCGATACAAAGTACCCAGCTGGTTGCTCAGTATTGGAGGCAGGTTGTGGTATAGGAGCTCAAACAGTGGCCCTGGTGAATAATAGCCCCGAAACGAAATTTACATGCGTAGATATATCCAAAGAGTCCCTTAAGGCCGCAAAAGCGCGCCTGGAAACAACAGGCCATAAAAATGTTGCCTTTCAACAGGCGGATATATTCAACCTGCCTTTCCCGGACGATAAATTTGACCATATTTTTATGTGCTTCGTTCTTGAACA
>VRUG01000277.1 GCA_019456255.1 Planctomycetota bacterium
CGGAGTATCGAGGGGTAAAATATCACCTTGCTGAGCATATTGAGCTATCTCCCCCAGCCTTGTATGCATTGCTACGTCAGGTGCGTTACCGGCGGCTACGCGCGTTTTCAGCACCGATGTTAATTGACGCTGTCCATCGTAGACATAGGGGATTCCCGTCTTGGCGGTAAAGGCATCGAGCACTTCTCGAAAACCGATCTCTTCATCAGCTCCCCAATGAGCCATGATAGTAACCGGCTTAACCTCAACCTTCTCCTCTTTCGGCACTTCTTTCTGCCCTCCGGCGAGTACTAAAGTAACGCCGGAAACTAACAGGAAGAATACCATGCAAATTGCGCATGATCTTTTCATAAAATCCTCCTTAATTTAATTTATATTCCCATGTAGTATATAAGTAATTAACAAGATTGTCAATACTGTTTCTCATTTTACGCACATGCATCCGCAAGTTGAAATCACAGTTTTTCGGATTTATCACCTTCTGCAGCAGAATGTCCCCAGTAGCAATCTAAGCTGATCCCCAACATGTTTAAGATTAGTTCCTGTGTTTGAGTCAATGAATCTCGGAATTCCTTTATCATTTGTCCCATTCTTACTTGATATGAGGAAATGCCTTCGAAAACGCTTAGGATTTTTGAGGTGGTCGGATGAGTAGCATTCCTGAATTCTGGGTAAATGGGTAGGCTTTCAATGTCCCATTCCTTCATTTTTAGTCTTACTTCTCTCTCGATTATGGCTTGAATCATTAAGGAGAGAAAAAACAAAAACATGATCCCCTCCACTCGTTCTATCTTTTTGAAGAGGAGCGGAGATGCATCATGGACACTCTTGAATTGGGTGAAGCGTTTCTCTAACCTTGGTTGATATTTATAGGCGCGAAGAACTTCCTTCGCTGATAATGAGTCATCTGTGGTAAGCAGAGGGAAAATACCGTCAACATTTTTCTCCCGCCTCAGCGCTTCTTTGTTTCTTTCCCAAACAAGAGAATAAACAGTTTCAACACAATTCTTGTATTTCGTATTCAGTCCCGGCCTCCCTCTGCTTATTTGAACTTGATATGATTGCCTTACTTCGGTAAGTGAGATCGTTAAGAAGTCTTTTACCTTGTAATGGTTCAAGATTTCTTCGATTCGTTTCTCAATCTCTTCTTTGGTTTTCAGCTTTCTCTTGTTCATTTTGGGTACCAAATTGAAGAGCTCGCTCTCTGCCTTTTGTAACTTTTGCTCCCTGCTCAAAGCATCGTTCTTTCTCCTTTCACTTGAGTGGTACCAATACATCCGGTATCCTGCTTTCCCCGTGAAGTAATCTCCGCAAAATAGTGAGTAGTATTCAACTTCATTCCAGCCCCCTGGTATCTTTCTTCGCCATATGCGCTTTTTTTCCTTCTTCTCCA
>VRUG01000278.1:0-864 GCA_019456255.1 Planctomycetota bacterium
TCCACCTCCAATCCCTTCTCCAATCCGATTCCCCGGCGGGAGTATTCTCCCATTCAGCCCCCCTCCCTGAAGGCGCCCTTTTTGCAAGGTTTTTCGGTTCTCGATTGCAGGCGGGAATTTACCTCGCCCTTTTAGCCGGCGTTATTATCTAAATGATAGTAATACTTATAATTCCACACGAGTCCTCAAGAGAAAAATCATGTAAAATAGGGGAAAATAGTCCGGCAAAAAGCCTGAAAAAAGGGCATGGTACCTAAAACATACCCCAAAAGGGTTCTTTGATGCTATTCAGCCTCAAATCGCATGCGAAAGCTTCGTGAAATCAGCTGCTTTACGGCCTTAAGGGTATACCTCGACCCCGGATATTTAACAAAGGAGAAAAAAGTTAGTTCAAAGAAGACGGGTCAAAATTGGGAGGGGACCGACCGATCTTGACCAGAAAGCCTTAAGGATCTTTTTCGTCTCAGCACCACACTGAGCACAGACAAGCGGGCAGGTTCCATAGACTTTTTTAATCAGCCGGGCCCAGGTGGATTTCTGCACTTTTCCCGCTACAGGACATTCAGGTCTTGAAGCGAATATTTGTGTTGAATCGCCAGGATTATCCAGATATTTCTCCCTCCAGCCCTGAGGAGCAAGGTTCATACAAAACTCCATCCTTTTCCAAACCCCACGGGTTCTGGAAGAATATAAGCCATACCTACGGATATACTGTTTGCCTTTGGGCGGTATATGGGCTGTCAATTCAGCTATAAAATCCAGCGCATCAAATAATTTGAAATTTTCCTTAAAATAGGCACTGTATTTGGGTGTCTTATACAGCACTTTCAATGCGAAGTGCCCGAAGGGTAAAAAGGCTCATAG
>VRUG01000278.1:874-1393 GCA_019456255.1 Planctomycetota bacterium
ATAGCTCAAAAGCTAGCTGTATCAATATCCCCAATATGGGGCAAAAACAAGCAGCACTGAGCATATCATATTACACCTCAAATATTTGTTATTTTAAAAATAATAGTTACTATTCAGCTTTAAAAAAATCATTAGGTGGAATTATAGTATTGAATTAGATAGTTATCGGTATTTAGGTTTATTGAAAGCTTTTCTGCTTATTAGCTAATACTTTTTCTTACTTTTTTACTTTTTTTTCATCAAACATAAAAGCAAGAACAACATTTCCTGTGTATATAAGAGTAGATACATCTAAAATAAAGGAGAGAATAAATGGATATTGTAACAACAGTAAATATAAAAAATAATTTGTTAGATAAAATGATAAATACCAAACAGGAGCTTAACATATCACTTAACAAAATTGTAAGCCTACTATTATATAAAGCCAGTAATTCTCGGCGAAAACTAAAAGCAGTGTTAGATTTTAGACCGAAACGGGGCTCAAATTTTTCGCACTTCCTTTCTCGACACACTTAA
>VRUG01000279.1 GCA_019456255.1 Planctomycetota bacterium
GTATATGGAATGGGTGCGGGAATCTCTTTCAAGGTAATCAAAGAGGAAGTACAAGATGGATGAGCATAAAAATAAACAGATTTCCCGGAAAGGCTTTCTGAGTAAGGCCTCGGCGGGCTTGCTGGCCGGTAGTATTTTCCGGGAAAAGCGGTTAAATCTCTTTGAAACCCAAAATATGGCCAAGGAGCCTTATCGCATGCTGGGCCGAACTGGTATCAAGGTCACACCAGTCGGTTTCGGCGCCTCCCGGACAATGGAACCGATGCTGCTGAAAGGTGCCTTCAATGCCGGGATAAACTTCATTGATACGGGCCGCTCTTATTTTAACGGGCAGAATGAGGTGATGGTTGGGAAGGTGATTAAAGGAATGCGTAAAGAAGTTATCATTCAATCGAAACTTAAATTGCCTCTCAGGGAAATAGGTGAGCCGCTCGACACCGACGCGGCACATGACCGGATTATTCACCTGATGCAGTCTGCTCTCACTGAAAGCCTTAAAGCCCTGCAGACCGATTATATTGATATACTCCTGATTCATGGGGCCGACTCAGTTGATATTATCAGTCACGATGCTGTAATGGAATTTTTCCACAGCGCCAAGGGAAAGGGACAGATACGAGCTTGTGGTTTTTCATCCCACTCAAATCAGATAGAACTTCTCAAAGCTACTAATAAAAGCAGGTTATATGACGTTGCAATGATCCCATACACCCACAAGGGCTCTTATACGCATTCGAACAGCGGCAGTTATAATGAATGGGATCAACCGGTACTTGAAAAGGAATTGGAAAAGGCGGAAAAGAATAATATCGGTATAGTAGCAATGAAAACCTGCTCGGGAGGGCCTTACGCGTTTGAGGGTGAAAGCGAGCCCTCGTACAGCTCGGCATTAAGGTGGATATTGAACCATAGTTATATCAACACTATGGCTGTAGCCATGGGGAACCTGGGTGAGCTTAAAGAAGACCTTCAGGCAATGTCCTGAAAAATGCATTACCAACGAAAAGAAAGGAGCATAGGGTAAAAGCAATACAGTGCAAGTCCCCGTGTTTAGAACTGCGTATAATATATATTATGTATAGTTGCCGACGTGAAAAGAAAAGCCACCTGGCACCAACGTCCTCCACCCCGCAGTATATAGTATAACAATAATTCGTAACTCGAAACGCTAAACCCTACCGCACAACAAAATTCACCACCCGGCCCGGCACCACGATCTCCCGCACGATCTCCTTCCCCGCCAGGTGCCGCTGAACGCTTTCAACCTGCCTGCAGGCCGCCAGAACGGTCGCTTCGTCGGAATCTCTGTCTACTATCACTTCACCCCGCCGTTTGCCGTTTACGGTAACGCCCAGGGTGATGGTCTCCGCCTGGCAAAGCTCGGGGTC
>VRUG01000280.1 GCA_019456255.1 Planctomycetota bacterium
CTTGCCGAATGATAGTCAAACTTATAATCCCACACAAGACCTACGGTGAAAAATCGTTTAAAATAAGGGAAAAGCGTTCTGCAAAAAGCCTGAAAAATGGCACGGTTGCGTATAAAGTACCAAATAAGGGTTCTTAGGTGCTGTTCAGCCTCAAATTGCATGCGGAATCTTTGCGAATTCGACTACTTTACGGCCTTAAGGATATACCTCAACCCAAGGTATTTTACAAATGGAAAAAAATGTTAGTTCAAAGAAGCCATGTCAAAATAGGGAGGAGGCCGGCCGACCTTAACCAGAAAGCCTTAAGTATCTTCTCTGTCTCCCCGGGGTCGATGACTATGGCCAAAATTTTCATATCGGCGCCGCAGCGGGGACATACGAGCGGATCAGTGCCATAGACTTTTTTAATCAGCCGGGCCCAGGTAGATTTTTGCACTTTTTGCTCGACAGGACATTCAGGTATTTCAGCGGATAACTGTTTTGTTTCTGCAGGATTATCCAGATGTTTCTCCTTCCAGCCCTGAGGAGCAAGCCTCATACAAAACTCCATTCGTTACCACACACCTCTGGTTCGAGAGGAATACAGGCCATACCTACGGATATACTGTTTGCCTTTTGTGGTATGTGAGCGGTCAATGCGGCTATGAAATCCAAGACATCAAAGAATTTGAAGTTTTCGTTAAAATACTCATTGTATTTTGGTGTCTTATAAAGCACTTTTCTCATGGATTGGCTCATATGTTATTTTTTTCAAAGACACGGGCGGTTTGGCAATATATTTAGATAAAGCCTCTCTAGTTTTATCGTCATTTCCATAAAGCCTTATACTGTTGTTGACACTAAAACTGCTGTTCTTCCAGGCCTTAGTACCCTTCAGGGTGCCTTAGTACCCTTCAGGGTGATAATAGATTCCGAGCAAACTTCTCATTTATCAGTTTCTTCTCCTGAAAGTACTTTATAACCAGTCTCACCCCCCTGCGTGGACCTTCGGTACTCCTACCCTGCGGGCATCTACGACCTAAACAGTTCAGTCATTTTGTTGGTATCAGATATGGGCAGATATATAAAATTGCCTTGTTCATCGAATCCTCCCTCCAAAATAAGTCCATGCCAGTGGGAATTCCATTGTTCCTATGAGCCAGCGTTTCAGCGACTCGTTTTGTATTGGTCGTGACCCATATTTTCTGCATAGGCTGGTTCATTGTAAGAAACGAGAAATTTTAATGTTTTACATCAAATTTTCCTGAAAAACACAATGCTTCGGGGGTACGCCGGTGGGGCGGCTGGCCCCAAGGAGGTGACATCCATTTTGGCCCCCTGAATTTGTTTAAGCCCCTACCTAGCGCAAGTGCCTCAATCAGGAGAACCCTAACAGGGGGTTCTT
>VRUG01000281.1 GCA_019456255.1 Planctomycetota bacterium
GAAGAGATCGCCAAAAGGGTGCGCATCCGCAAGTCCGTAATCTACTACCACTTCAAGAACAAAGAAGAGATCCTGCAGACCATGCTCGATGAGTTTGTCACCAGGGGGGTTGCCTTTAAAAAGAGCCTCTTTGTGCGATATGCGGATTCATTCATGAGCAATTTGGAGGAGGTTATGAAGGAGATGGTGGAATTCATGGAGGGGAACAGCGAAGCGTCTACAGGTATGCCTGAAAGCCGGCACTTACGACAAGCAGGTAACTTCGGATAATCGTGATTCGGTCGGTGAGGGGACATGATGGATGAGTTCAACAAAGATGTGTGGGAAGCAGACCCCGGGAACCGAATGTGAGTGACCGTACATCATGGCCCCAAACGGAACTTGCTAAAGGATGCTTGTATACCCTCAATTTCAACAATCTGTGTTTGGAAGCTCTTCTCGGTGCTTCTCTGCTGCGGCTGGTTGTGAAACCCATACGTAACGTAAGCTAGCCAGGACGTAAACAGCTTCCCTGCGGATGGATGGAGACCTTCCGGCATGGCGGTTAATACGGGCATGGCCGAAGTCCGGCGAGGATGCCGGAAAAGCCCCGCTGAATCGATGGAAAGGGTACAGGAAGCGCCAACAGCTGCTCGTGCCCTTGAGCCGTGCGTCGGATTTGGGCGGAGCGCAGCGCAGCCGGCCATATGGAATTAACCGCCGTGCCGGCCTCTCCCAAAGTAGCTACAACGGTTCCCATCGCGGAGGCCTGAGGAATACACATGGCGGCTAATGCATTAGGTGTTGGCGAAGTCCTGCGAGATCGCTCAGCTAAACTTCCTCAAGCACCAAAAATTCCACAGTACTGCTGCGGTCGCTATGGGTAACAGCGCGAGGTCTAACAGAGGAGAGTGGCTGAGGTTACAACCCACATTCATAACCACTAGCACGAATAGCGTGCAGAGGACCATGATCGCCAACAGCAGTGAGGCAGCGACAAGGAAGTAGTCTCCACTTTCTGCGCGGCGGGCACAATATCAGGATCCTTGATGGTGTGCATTGCGCTGATTTCAGAGCCCTTTACGTACGAGAGTTCTATCTCAGGGCCAATGTTGACTCTTGCTTTACTGCTGTTGTAAATAGTAACTGGGGATTTGTCTACTCTCTTAAGGACAATTTCCTTCTCGAATGGTAGGTGCGACCCAAGTGCCAGCTTACCGAGGAGTGTCCTCCCGTCCTTCAATTCAACTGCGACCCAATCTAGTCTGCTGAGGATTTGAAAGTCTTCCCACAGCGTGAGGTGCGCCGAGAAGCGCGTAAGGCCGAGCTTACGTAAGATCTTTCTGCCAAGTCCGAGCCAGTGCAAGTTGAACATAAATAGGGCGAAGCAGAAGAAAGCG
>VRUG01000049.1 GCA_019456255.1 Planctomycetota bacterium
ATCGATGGGGTAGCTATGCTCTCTACAGACCTTAGGAAAACGATCCTCTCGGTGGTTGACCAGGGCGGCCACCTCCACCTTCTTTGAGGCAAAAAAGACCTTTACCCATCTTTCAGAAAAGGCGTTTGTTCCAACCAGTATCAACTTCATGCTTTCCCTCCTCTGTCTCCTCTCTCTCCATAACCGTTCCAGTTGAAGATAACACCCAGATACTCACCCGGATTTTCAATCAATCCTCTGTAAACTTCAGGTGCCTGAGTATAATCCACTTTGTGTGAGAAGAGGGGCAGAACATCCACCCTCTTCTCCTCGAGCAGCCGCATAAAGAAGCGACGCTGGGAACCATCGGTCCACCTCCCATAGATGCTCGCTTGCCGGGGTAGGATGGCCCCATGGGCTCCCAATATCTGAAGACCCCTGCTGTGAATATAGTCGTAGAGCCGAATTTCCATGGTTTTATGGGGAGAACTCAAAACGGCAATCTTTCCACGAATCCTTGTAATTCTGCAGGCCTGATGGAAGGCATCCGGATGTCCACTGGCCTCAATAGCATGATCGAAGCCAGCAAGTTGGTCGCCTGGTGCCTCTGCCTGGCCAAGAATAGGATCATCCGGCGCCATGGCAGCAATGCCCTTAACCTGGCTTGCGATCTCTCTGCGCATCGAAAGGGGATCTACTCCCACAACCTGTCCCGCCCCTGCCAGTAAACAGAGCCGGGCTGCAACCTGTCCCACAACCCCCAACCCCATGACCACTATGGAATCCCCAAACTCGGGATGCAGGACCCTCAGCCCTGTCATGGCAATAGAGCCCATCTTTGTGGTCACCGCCTCCTCAAAGGAAACACTGGGGGCGATAGGAACAACCCTATAGTCGGTGGATTCCATAACCAGATGGCTGCAGTGGGAGTTCCAGACCCCCGGGCCCTCTCCTAACACTCTATCGCCTACGTTAAAGTTTTCGACTCCCGGTCCTTTATCCACGATCTCTCCGCAGACAAGATAGCCCGGCACACTGGGATACCTGAGCCAGTCCGGAGGATTCTCGAGCCCGGATTTTGAATGGATTCCCCTAAGGGCGGCCAGCTCGGTTCCAGGTGAAACCATGGAACAGGCTGTCTGTATAAGTACTTCGGTGGGCTGCAATCCTTCTTTCAGTGTCGATTCCTCGATCTCTACCTGTCCCTTAGAGGTAAACACGATTTTTTTAATCTTCACTTTATTCCCCCATTCTTCGAGTTTTTAAAACCTGTGTCAGTCTTTTATGATTCTTTGTTTGTCCCCAGGGTAGTCTCTTCCATAACACCGGTAGAGCAGTTGATCCTGGACTCCATTTCCCCGACACTTTGGGCGATCACCACGTGCCTTTCACGCTCCGCACGATCTCCTTGTTGATCTTTTCTCTCTCCTAAAAGGTGCGATCCAGCTCGAGCTTTCCCATGGCCGAGCGCATGCCAGTCTGAGCCAGTTGGATTATTCTATGCTTGTAATTGGTAATTCCGTGGCTGGCCTTTTTTGGATCCGCCACCTAGAAATACAGCAACCCATCTACATCCACCTTTACATTATCAAAGGCAACACCGGTGTTTGTCAAGATGGTTTATAGAATGTTTGTTCCTCGCTGGACGTATGTGTGCGGTCGATCCGGGCTGAGCCTGAGAAAAAGCTGTGCTTCCACACACATATATAACGGGTGTATCCTGCTTGCCGATTTTTACGTTTTTCCTTCACAAAAATCAGACGCCGTTGCCTGGGGGCACGTACAGCCGTATCAACAACTAGTGCGATGAAAAAAGCTATCCGTCAGTCCAATTACTCTGTATTTTCTTTCTTACAGACATCAACCCAGGGTGCCCAGTTCCATGAAAAGCAGAAGGTTCTCTTTGGCTCTTTCAGGGAGCGGGTCATAGAAGGGTGTTGCGGATTGGGAGAGGATGAAGGGCTTTCCTGTGGGCCTGGCATCATCAAGGCAGTCCCTGACTACGATACGAACATCTTCAGGACTTCCATTTGCCAGCAAAACATCATCAATACCGCCGAATACGATTCCTCTTCCCTCTGCTGCAGTTAGGGCCTCGGCAATGCTGACATTACCTCTCGGTGGAGGCTCAAAAGGTTCAATGAAATTATAACCCATGCTCCAGATATCAGCCATTATTTCCCGTAAAGGTCCATGGCAATGAAATGCAGTCAGAATATTATACTTTCCGGCAATTTCCGCTACCCGGCGGTAAAACTCTCCTTCAAAACTCAAGAATTTATCCCGGCTCAAAAAGGGTGGCACTGCCATTTCGGCTCCTATTAGCCTCAAAATGAAAGGACATCCTGTACCCCTGCAGAGCGCTTCAATGCAATCAACTACTCTCTGACCGGTCTGGAAAAGAAGTTTCATGATTCTTTCAGTATCGTTCAAAATCTTTATGTAGAAAGTTTCCGTGGGAAACATTTCGCTCACAATACCGAAAGGGTCGCTAATTTCAGCATAGGGAAGGCCGTACTCGCCAATCTGCTTTTCTTTTGCCCTCACTGCCTCAATATCCGGTTCTAAAGGTGGCAGATTTTTCAATCCCAGGAAAGTTTCAAAGTCATCTTCATTCTCTATCCAGCGTGTACGGACATGCCAGGACGAATCTCCAGGGTTCTGTACTTTTTCCATGCTCAATAACTTTTTCGCGCCGAGGAGCTCGTATTTCCGCACCTGTTTATTGTTTTTTTCGATTATTCCTTTACCGATGCAAAGAGAGTTGGCAACAGGAAATACCTTGGGTAGAAGGGTGCATTTTCCCAGGGCGAAATTACATATCTCCCGGTAGCTTTCCCGCCTACCGTGCCAGCCGAATGGGTCTAATCCGAAAGGCACAACTACAGGAGGCCAGGATACCTTGCCTTCAACAAGATCATATATGGCCTGTCTGCCTGTTTTGCCGGACATAAGTTGTTATCCTTTAAGGCACTCTTCCCTGGCTCTCAAAGAAATGCTCCGCCAGGATTCCCATTCCTCAAGTGTAAGATCCTCAATGCCTGCATTTCCCATGAAGATAAATCCCTTTTTTGCTACGGACGCCAGGCTGCAGGCCCTTCTAACTATATACTCAACTTCCTCCAGGCTGTGCTTATAGAGATCGCCAACAGATCCTCCGCAGAAGATTACACGGTCTCCATAGGTTTCAACCAGCTCGGGAAGAGCGGGGTTCTCTTCCCAGTCAAAGGGGTTGATAATATCAATGCCGATCGATACAAAGTCGGGAAGAACCGAACTTATATTCCCATGGGAATGAAGATGCACGTATCCTCCCCTGCTGTGAACTATTTGCACAAGCTCTTCATACCATGGAATAAAGAATTCCCTTATCAGATCAGGTGAAATAAGAAGACCCTCGGCATTACCAAGATCATCACAGACATCTATTATCTCAACACCCCTATCCATAACCATTTTTACAGCATCAAAGTTCATTCTTGCCAGGATACCTGTAAATCTCTTCATAAAATCAGGCTTATCCAAAAGATTTATCATGGTATCCTGGAAATCCATGAAAGAGTTGTGCAGACCGGCGAAAAAACCCTGGATGGAGGCGGTGGGCGCAAAGCCTGCTTCTTTGAATACTCTGCTGTCCTCTTCTATATCTGCAAATCTTTCCGGATTTTTCATATCGGGGAGCTTAAGACTCTCCAGGTCTTCTTCCTTCTTAACGGGAAAATCATAGTACCTGATTGAATGGGGGTTAAAGTTGACGCGGCGCTTATGTCCCCCCTCATACTGCAGGATTTTGTATTGATCGGTCCTTTCGATTACTACAGGCTGGATCTCTGCAGGCCCGCCGTGGCCGAAGGAGGTTACACCCCCCTTGCCCACGCCTGTTGCAGCCGTATCCAGATGTTTGGCCATTCGAACAGCACGATTTCTGCTTTCCCGGGTCCGCGGTTCATTTGAATAGCTTATGCATGGAGGATCATCAGCAGGCAGGCTTAAGGTATTTTCATCATAACAATCCGCCGGCGCCAGCTTGTGCATAGCTTTTTCATCCCAGAAACCGAAATGAATGCAGGGTATCCTGTCGGGCTTCTCCCCTGAAAGAACCTTGAATAGATCATCCCTGTTGCTCATTACGCGCCGCCAGCTTTCCTGGCAATGCTTCTTTCCAGGGATTTGATGAGATGCATGAATGCCCTGGTTATATGATAGGGATCCTTCACCGGCAGGGCCACAACCTTATCTTCCGGTTTTCCCTTCCGGTCCCGGATTTGTATCCATTCGCCGATCTTTTTATCTGGATTTGGAAAGGTTTTAAAAACATAATCATGAAACTGCCAATAGGTGTTTAAAAACCAATTATCCCCGGAGTTTTCATAGGCCAGAATAAGGGCATAGAGGGCCTCTGAATGAACCCACCAGAGTTTATTGCTCCAGCTATCTGCCAATTCCTTGATCATGTGATTTTCTCTGTTCCGGGATGAAATCGAACCCTTCAGAGGCCCGCCGTCTTTGTGTACGAATTGAGGAAGCCCTCCGTACTCAGAATCCCAGCCTAAAGACGTCATCCATCTTACAATTTCTGCTCCGGTGTGTATTGCCTCAGTGTCCGATATACGCATTGCAAAATGCATGATGAACCAGGCGTCCTCAAGTGCATGCCCCGGATTCACATAACTGCCAAGCATTTCATTGTAAGCAGTGCTGTTGTCCTGTTTTATCATTTCAAGAAGGATCTTATCATCCTTTTTTACAAAATTGTTTATTGTTTCGTTCATGGAGGCTTTGGCGATAGCTGTTAACCTGTCCGCAGAGGGATCGCTGAAGAAGCGGGCAATATCAGCCAGCTCCTGGGCTGTTTCGAGCATGATCATGGACTTTCCGTGGGTTTTATAGCCGTCAGGAGCATCGTGAGGGAATGTCTTATAGTCCCCGCTTTGCAGGCGTTCACTTACAGAGTCAAAAAGTTTCAGAGCAAACTCAAAATATTCCGGTTCATTGGCCGCCCGTGCGTATTCCGCCATACCGTAGATTAAAAACTCATCCGCTTCAATTCCCAGGTCAAACTTATCCCCGTTTTTTTGCTTTCTAACTGTACCGTCCCTATTTGTAATAATCGGGCTGCCTTTCTGATCCAGGACCCAGGCACATTTCCCATTTGCAAGGAGGGCGTGCTCTTTTAAGAACAGAGCGCCTTTTCCAGCACCGCTTATTAATCCTTCAGCCTCTTCCGTATCTAAATAATCCTTAAATGCATAGTAGAGGCGTGAGAGCATCCATAAAAATCTTCCCTGGGACCAGATGTACTTGTTCTTTGATTTAAGGGTGTCCCCTGCATTGTTGAAACAGGTAAAAAATGCCCCGTACTCATGGTCTATTCCGAATTTCATCCAGAAGGGCAGTAAGACATTAAAGAGATGATCCTTATAAAATTCATGCATTTCATGCATTTCATGCAAGTTCATTTTTTTCATATTATTCCCCCTTTTTTAACCTTTAACCGAACCTATCATCATTCCCCTGGTAAAATATTTTTGAATAAAAGGATAAATTATCAAAATTGGTATCATGGCTAATATAGTTACTGCCGCCTGGATTGCCTCAGGTCCGGCTAAGCTCATCAGAGAAGCCTGATCGAATGGAAGCTGATCCTCAAGCATATGCTGGGTGAGGATATCCCTTAAAACCACCTGGATAGTGTATTTAGAGGGGTGTGTTATAAAAAACACGGCAGGCATAAAGATATTCCAGTTGAAGATTAAGTAAAAAAGACCTATTGCTGAAATAACAGGCTTGGATAAGGGCACAAAGATCTTAAATAGAATAGTCAGCTCTCCCGCACCATCGATAAAGGCTGATTCCTCGAGGCTTTCCGGTATGGTCTGGAAGTAGTTTTTAATGATTATCATATTGAAGGTGGTGATTGCATAGGGCCAGATCAAGGCCCAAAGTGAATTCATTAAACCGAGCTTCTTTACTAAAAGATACATAGGGATAATTCCGGTTGGAAAGAGCATGGTAAAAACAACGATGAAAATAAAGGTCTTTCTTAAGGGCAGGCGCTTTCTGGAGAGAGGGTAGGCTATAAGGAAGCTCATTATCAGGTTGATGGCGGTTCCTACAATAGCCACAAAGGTGCTGTTTTTAAAACCCGACACAATGCCCATGGCCTGAAATATCTTTACATAAGCATTTACTGTAAGACGAATCGGCCACAGCCAGACCTGACCCTGCTGGATATAGAACTCAGGGCTTAATGACCTGGCAAGCACGTTAAAAAAAGGAAAGATGCAGATTACCCCAAATAATAAGAGGAAGATATGTATAAAAAGTATAAAGAGCTTTTCTGATAATTTATAATTCTTAAATTTAAGTTTACGCATTGATATTTTCTACCATAGGCCGTGACCAGTAAGCTTCTTTAGAACCCAGTTTGAGGCTATTACTAAGACAAATCCTATACTGGATTTAAAAAGGCCCAGGGCAGTCGTATAAGAAAACCGCCCGCCCAATATTCCCTGCCTGTAATTGAATGTTTCTATTACATCTCCCACATCGTAGACCATGGGGCTGTAGAGAATATATACCTGCTCAAAGCCTACAGTAAGAAGCTGGCCCAGTCTCAGGATAAATAGAATAGTGATGACCGGCGCTATACCCGGTATGGTTATGTGCCATATACGCTGAAACAGGTTGGCCCCGTCGCATATGGCCGCTTCAAAGATCTCTTCGTCAACACCTGCTAAAGCAGCCATGTAAATAACTGTAAAATAGCCGCTCTGCTTTGTGATGTCCGATATAACCAAAATGGGGCGAAACCATTTTTCACTGGCCAGGAAGTAGATCGGTTCACCACCCAGCCTGGAAATCAAGACGTTCAACATTCCCACTGATGGAGAAAGAACGGAAAATAAGATGCTGGCGTAAATTACCCAGGAGATGAAAAAGGGCACAAAAGTTATTGTCTGTATTGTTTTCTTGAAAGCGCTTTTAAATACCTCATTTAAAAATATTGCCAGTATAATGGGGAAGGGAAAACCAATGGCAATTTTCAAACCGCTTATGACTAAAGTGTTTCTAAGCACCCTGAGGAAAAAGGGGTCCTGGAAAAGGGCCTTAAAGTTTTCAAACCCAACCCACGGACTCTTAGCAAAGCCCATGCTGTATTGATAATCCTTAAAAGCGATCAGGTTCCAGTAGTAGGGAATGTAGCGAAAGATAGCGTACCACGCTAATATGGAGAGGGCCATAAAGAATAGAAAGCGATTCTTCCAGAACTGCTTCTGAAAAGAACTGAATCTTGATGCCGGGCCTTGCATTACCTCTCCTAAAAACTTATGGGGCTATAATATTATAACCCCATAAGTTGTTTTACCAAATGGACGCTGCTTTCTTACTTAACAGGAATGAGCTCGTTCACCTGTTTCTCTATTTCGGCTCCGCCATTTGCATTGTAATACGCAAGCCATTCACTCCATACCTGATCAGAATCTTTTCCGGATACTATCTTGGTTGCTATTTCCCTGAACATAGACTGAAGGTTGACAAAATACTTGGCATCGGCCGGCACGGGCACGGTTTTTGAGGATGTAACGGCCCATTTATCAGCCAGCTTGTTGCCCTCGATCTGAGCTCCTCCCAGGGTGTTCTGGAACTGCTGCATTACATGCGCTGCCAGATCCCTGTCCGGCCATGTTTTAGTCATGTTGGGATTTTCCAAAGCCCAACCGGTCCAAACGCGGGAATACTGAACCTTCTTTCTTCTCTCTTCGTAATTCGGATCGGTCAAGGCCTCATCATATGTGTAATAAACCGGCCAGCCCTTTGAATTAAGCTCAGGCTTGGGTGCAAAGGCATAATCAAGCTGACCCTTTGATTTCAGGAAGAATTCCTGCGTAAAGGTATAGTTATACACTTCTACAGCTTTATCCAGATTATTACCGGAGAAGAAAGTTCCCCAGGGCTGTCCTTCATTGGAGGTGCCCTGTCCGTATGGGCCTTTTGGCGGCGCTATAGGCCACATCTTTGCGTTCTTGATTCCCGCTTTTATCAACGAGCTGTTCATCTCAGATAGTCTTCGGGGTTGATGGTACCACATACCCACTTTGTTCTGGAGGTAGAGGTTCCACCACTGGTTCCAGTCCAAAGTAAGGGATTCCGGGTGGATAATGCCTTCTTCATACCAGGATGCAAGATTCTCCAGAGCTTCCTTCATCTCAGGCTGCACCCAGTCGTTTGTCTGTTTTCCATTACGAATGCGCCACATGCCAATCTGGTGATGGTTTGGAGCAACGCCGTATGCATTGAAGAAGCTGTCTATAAAATTGATATTTTGTCTGAAGGCCGTTCCGTAAGTATCGTCTTTACCGTTTCCATCAGGGTCGCTGAAGGTAAATGCGCGAGCAACATCGCGGAACTCATCCATGGTTTTAGGAACGGCTTTCCCCAGGTTCTCCAGCCAGTCCATCCTGATATTCTGGGCAAAGTATTTCAGGCTATAGCTTCCGGGAATACTGTACTGTTTCCCGGAATACTGGCCAAAGGCCAGGTGTCCTTCGCGCGCATTGCCTACAATGTCCTTGCCGTAGGTTTTTAGAGCATCATCCAGCGGGGCAATTAAGTTGCCCGCAACAAGCTGGGGCAGGTAGCTCTGTGCATTGGTCTGAAAAATTTCCGGAAGGTCTCCGGCAGCCATAAGTACGGGAAATTTTTCCTTGTAGGCAGAGTAGAGGATCGGCTCAAGTTGAAAATCAACCTCGGGAAATTTTTCCTTAAGCGCTGTCATGAATTCCCCATTTTCAACGTCTCCGATTGCCTCCGGCAGATCCATCCAGCGCAGGGTAACTTTTCCTTCCTCCTTCTGGGCACCCGAGAAAATTTGTGTAGAGCTTAATAAAAAAATAATTAAAAATAATAGAAAAAATTTGTTCTTAGACATGCTTTTACTCCTTTTCTTGTTTTTATAACCGACTATTTGATTCTTGTTCTTATTTAACCTCCTTTCTTTTTAGACAACCTGCCGATTATGTTATCCTGGCTCTCTTAATTTGTCAAGAGATTTGTTAAATATTTTATAATTGAATTATCTAATATTTAAGTATTTTTTAAATCCTTTAAGTGAATTCCGTGCTCTTTGATTCCGCCGATCATCTGGTTCTTCTAAGAAGATCATCTTAAGATCCCCAAGCTTATCTATAACAGAGCGAACATAATTCTCTATCTTTAATTTGTATACCTTACTTAAGGATTTGAATCTAGAGTCTGTAAATAAATTAGTAAATTACTTATCATTAATATTTACAATACATTTTACTTTATTATTGATTAGTTTGAGGAATTCAGGTAGAGTAAAGCTCATGGTAAAAACAGGGCATAACATTCTGTTAATCAGCTCAGATCAACACAGGGGTGATTCTTTAAGCATATTAGACCATCCTGTTGCGTTTACTCCTCACCTTGATAAGCTTTCACAGCAAGGTGTCCTTTTCAGAAGAGCGTATTCTGAATGCCCGGTGTGCATCCCCGCCCGTATGACCATAATGTCCGGTATGCGGCCCGGTACCGGCGACAATTCTATGGGTTACAATTATTATAAAGAGTGCTCTTTGCTCCTTCCCACTCAGACTCTGCCCGCTATTTTAGGAAGGTCAGGGTACCAAACCCAGGCTGTCGGGAAAATGCATTTCTTTCCCCAGCGCAAGCGATATGGCTTTGACAATATGATTATTGAAGAGGAGGGAAGGATTCTACCCGGATTATACAGGGATGATTACGAATTATGGCTCCAGGATCAGGGATTCACAGGGGAGAACCACAGCCACGGAGTAACCAATAACGAGACCAGCTGCAGGATATGGCACCTTCCCGAGAGAGCACATCCGACTAACTGGACGGTTAGAGAGGCCTGCAGGTGGTTTAACAGGATGGACCCGGATTGTCCGGTTTTCCTATGGCTGTCTTTTTCAGCGCCACATCCACCCTATACACCTCCCCAGGCTTACTGGGAGCTTTTCAGGGATGCGGCTATTCCGGAACCTATCAGGGGGAATTGGAGTTCCCCGGAAATGCTGCCGGCTGAGTTTAAAAGGAGCATTTTCTCATCAAATTATGACAGAATTAAAGGGGAATGGTATGCAAAAACCGTTCGTGCCTATTATGCGCTGATTACCCAGATCGATTTCCAGATCAGCTTAGTCTTAGGAATGCTTCGGGAAAGAGAATTGCTGGAAAGCACAATCATTCTATAGAGTCTACGCATAAACTCAAAATTTGCTCCATTTATGAAAAATTATTTATCATGTCATCTTTTTCATGAGAAAAAAATAAAAAAATGTCATCAGATTAAAATGTTTTGAAAAGCAAACTGAAATATTAAAAAATGAAAACAAATTGAGAAACGAGGGCCGCACCTATCCATAAGGTTTTCAGTTGTATTTATTTAAATTATTTTTTTAAATAGCAATAATTATTTAACAACGAAGTAGTATATGATAAGCGATCAGTGTTTTGTCCAAATAAGCCTGGAATGACTTGTTACCTCTTTTAGTTAATCGATCATCGCCAAGATCACACTTTAATCGTTTTATCATTCTTTCCACAGAAGGACGCCTGCTCATAATTGCTTTAAACCTTTTAGCCATAGGGGGATCATCAGTATCGATGTGGGGCAATAGGTCGAATGCGATATTAATTATCCGGCCTGTGATGAATGAATCGGGACAGCAATTTTCTTTGTGTTGGCAAGTCGAACATACAGGGGAATTATCTGAGTCCTTAGGAGCCTGGTAGATGAATTTTTTATTTTCATAACGCATCCCCTTATATTCCATCTCATACCCGGCTATACAAATTGCATTTCCATAAGGGGTGATTTTTTCAATACCGTGAGGTAGACTTTCTGTAACCTCTTTCTTTCGTCTGGGATTGAGCGAAGCTTTTAATTCTATTCCAAAATCCTCATGTAACTTTTCTTTTAATTCTTTATCATCGCAAGCACTGTCATACAATATTTTTTTGATAGAAGATTTAATCTCAGGTAGCTCATTAAACAATTTTTTCACATGAGGATAAAGGGTTTCTCCGTCAAAGCTCGCCGCATCGGATATTGGAACTGCATCGAGTGGAACACCCTGGCGTGGAAAGCCAATGATACTAGCCTTATGGGCCCAATACATTTTTTTATTAGATTTTACAACCGTTCCTGCACCCTCATCGGCCAGTACCCAGGTATGTTCACAAGTTTCTCTATTT
>VRUG01000282.1 GCA_019456255.1 Planctomycetota bacterium
ATTACATCCGCAACCGAAGTTCTTAAAGCAAAAGTCCAACACAGGATAGATTCGGACGCTGGACTTGATTATTTTTTGCGCTGAACACGCAAGATTTTAAAGGTAATAGCATAACTGTGGACGGCTCGAAGAGAACCGTTTGCCGGAATCAGTTTTAGCGGTAGAGTCGAAAATACCCTTCTTCATCCACTCCCCATCCATCCTTTTTCGGTCAAGTCAATTCTTTCGGTATTAGATTGAAGATAGGTTAGTGATGCCAACCGGATAATCTCATATATCTCAGAGGATATACTTTACAAAAAAGGCTATAAGCTCAATATCATTGCTTTTCTGCAGGATTTGCTTTAATATACCAACATAAATGCTGTATATGTGTGTGCTACTACGTCATGTGTGAAGGATAACACCCTGAACTGGTTGGATATACTGCAAATCTGCAACGTCCACGGGTGATATACTTCATATTTGCCGTATACTCACTAGTTAGCTTCCAGAATGCGATATTGATTATATGTATGGAGATTTATGAAAAAAAAAGTCTATATTGAAACAAGTGTTATCAGCTATTATACAAGTCGACCAAGCCGTGATCTCGTTACGGCTGCTCGCCAACAAGTGACTCGAGAATGGTGGGAAGAGATGCTTCAACAGTTTGACACATATATATCAGTACTGGTTATAGAGGAAGCCAAGGGCGGTGACGCCTCCGCAGCAGAGAAACGTTTGGATGCTCTTACTGAAATGCCAGTTTTAAAAGTGAGTGATGAGGCTGGTAATCTTGCGGAGATATTGGTAAGTAGTAGGATAATTCCAGAAGAGCACTCTGAAGACGCATTACATATTGCTTTAGCCACCGTCAACGGAATGGATTTCCTTTTAACTTGGAACTTTACTCATATAAATAACGCCCAGATGAAATCAGAAATAATCAAGGTTACTGAAAGGTATGGATATGAGTGTCCTGTTATATGTTCACCTGATGAACTTTTAGGAGAATAATTATGAAAAAAGATCCTATTGTTGAAGAAATCAGAAAAATTCGCCAAGCCCACGCAGCTAAATTTAAATATAATTTAAAAGCTATTTGCGTTGACCTGAAAGAGAAAGAAAAAGACTGTGTTCATCCGGTGGTATCATTCCATCCAAAGCGTCACATAAAAACAACCGGAAGCTAACAAGGCGCTGCACCTGACCGCTTTTCCGCTGCGCTCCAAAGCGGCAGGTGAGCTTAGTCGTTATCCCGCCTGGAGAACCGGGCGCAGTTGATTCTCGACAGTATGAAGAATATCCTACAGTATGAAGCCGAAGGTGTACATCGAAACCACGATCCCCAGCTATCTAACTGCTTGGCCTAGCCGTGATCTCGTTCGAGCTGCC
>VRUG01000050.1:0-408 GCA_019456255.1 Planctomycetota bacterium
CTAAAAAAGCGGGCCGTCCTTTCGATGCTGTTATTCTGGATCTGACCGTACCGGGAGGTATGGGAGGCAAGCTGGCGATTGAGAAACTGCTTAAGATAGACCCGGGAATTAAAGCGGTTGTTTCTAGCGGCTATTCAAATGATCCAATAATGACCGAATACAGGAAATATGGTTTTTGCGGTGTTGTTGCCAAGCCGTATAAAATCAAAGAGTTGAGCGAGACTCTCTACAGTGTAATAGCTCGAATATAGAGTTTTAGGAAAATAGTAAAATAAAATTTATCACTCATCCTGAAATGTAAGAAATATGGTTAATGTTGCAACACACACTGGACCAGCACGACTTTCGCTCTGTTGTCGGCATAGAGCTTCCCGGAGCGAATCAGATAATCTATCAGGTTTGCAGGAA
>VRUG01000050.1:418-11074 GCA_019456255.1 Planctomycetota bacterium
CTCTGAGGTAATTTCTGATCTGCGGCAACTTGGAATCATCTCCTCCTGGTAATGAAAAAACTTGATTGGAAATAGATGTCGACCCTTGAGATGTATGTATAGCATAGTCGGGAAAGTTGTTTGCAAGCCAGAAAACAGCGTTTTTGAAACCACATCTTTTTAAGTGCATAGCCAGATCAACAGCCCCACCCCAGGTTCCTGAACACGACCCGGTGGCCGTGCACCTGCTTCGCAGCATCCCCGGAATCGGAAAGATCCTTACTCTGGTGATCCTCTTGCGTGATCCACGACATCAGCCGCTTCCCGAAGGTCGGTAACTTCATCTCCTAGGCGCGGCTGGTGAAGTGTCCTCACGAGTCGGCAGGCAAACGGGTGAAGGGAAAGAACTCCAAGATCGGCAACGTCCACCTGAAGTGGGCCTTCAGCGAGGCAGCCTGCCTGTTCCTTCGCGGCAATGAGCCTGCCCGGCTTATTGGCCGGCAGAGCTTTAGCTTTTGATTCGGACGACAGTCGGGTACCAATTATGTTCCAGGGCGCACCGAGCGACCCTCTATATGTGTTTGGTGCAGATCCGTTACTGCACCAGAATCTTCGAACCTAAGCCGGATTCGAGGGACGGAAAAACTTTTGTTTATGCGGTCTATAGGCAATAAAAAAGATTGTCAGGGGGAAATTTGTCTCTTGACCTGGGGAGGCCTTATATGTGTTAGCCAGCCAAGTTTCGTCGTAAATAAACTCGCTATTATTGAGACTGCTCATTAATTTCATTGATGAGTACCTCAATATCATGAATCAGCCTAGGAAGGTTAGGTTGAGTGAAGCTCATCTCTGGTGCAGGGCTCCGATGATGCTTGATGTCTGGAGGTATATGCTTGTGATGCGGATCGGTGCTTTGTAGAGCTTGTTCACCTGGATGTGGTTGTGAGTCATACCAGTACAGTTTTTCATTCCCGCGCCAAACTTCATACCCATACCAATCGATTACAACGGGCAGGCGGTGATAGACCAGCCGTTCTCGAACTACCAGACGGACATCACATTCAAAGCAGAGTTCACCTGTTACTCGCCCTAAGGTCGCACCACGCCGGATTAGTGTCACTGTTGAACGACTAACGGACGGGAATTGATCGGTGAGGGTGTATAGGAACAGTTCGTAATCTTCGGAAGTGCGCATTGGATTGCTCATGGAGAAACGTGAATCAGTCCTTCCAGACTCGGAGCATTAGCCTGTCGGCGTTGGATTTCATTGCGATATTCAGCTTGCCTGGCAAGCCAAGTACAATACACGCTGGCCCATTCCCCAAAGTCCAACACCCAACTGTCATCCTCTGGTTCTTCACCACTAATATATGCAGCATAGAAGATTTCTGAACGGATACCGTACTTTCGTTCAAAGGATAGTAAGTCTTCTTCAAGTGCGTGAATGTCAGATAGAATTTCTTGTAGAGCCATTGTTAACCTCCGTTCCAACTATAACATAGCTGCTTCATTTTTGATACAGACATTATGGTGTCTGTCAGACTGGCTAACGATAGAGCTCAACGGCGCCGCCGTCCGAAACGCGTTCTACTGCCGTAACGTTCCTGCTGGTCACGATGATTCGCTGCGGCGGTGTCCGCTGCAGCGACTTGATACTCATGAAGGCTCCCCCCCCCAAAAAGGTGGTAAGATATAGCTACCACTAATCTATAAACCCAAGGAGGAAGCCTTATGAGATTCTACACGCAACACCATCAATTCTACTGCGGCATCGACCTTCACGCAAGGGATGCGCTCTACCCGGGAGCTTCTTCGCCGCCGGCTGTACCTGGCTCGTCAGAGGGCAGAGCTTATCTACTCATATCCGGAACACCAACACTTAAGCACAATTTGCCGTCCTTCGAGAAGCGCATCGATCGCCGGTCCAACCGCAGCGGTATTGGAGCACGTTTCACCGATCCCGTAGTCCGCACCAGCGTCGAGGTGGATGTAGCGCTCATGGACGCCCTTCACGAGCAGATCAACGCCCAGGTTCCTGAACACGACCCGGTGGCCGTGCACCTGCTTCGCAGCATCCCCGGAATCGGAAAGATCCTTGCTCTGGTGATCCTCTTGCGTGATCCACGACATCAGTCGCTTCTCGAGGGCCGGTAACTTCATCTCCTATGCGCGGCTGGTGAAGTGTGCTCACGAGTCGGCAGGCAAACGGGTGAAGGGAAAGAACTCCAAGATCGGCAACGTCCACCTGAAGTGGGCCTTCAGCGAGGCAGCCTGCCTGTTCCTTCGTGGTAATGAGCCTGCCCAGCGCTACCACCAACGACTGGTCAGCAAGTATGGCAAAGCGAAGGCGCTGTCGATCATCTCATCAGTTGCTCGGGCGTACTGTCTATACCATGCTCAAGAGAAGGACGCCTTATGATGCCAAACAGTTCTTTGAAACAGTAGGATGAGACGGGACGGGATGCATAAGACCCTTAAGCCTTACTAGAACACTACAGGAGGATGCTCTCACCCGGTGTTCACTACTTGCAGCGATCAGACTGCCACACTGGCACCGTAGCACCAAACCCTTAAGTCCGTCGTTTTGAATGGTCCTGCATCCCGGTCCCTTTTCTATTCTATCAACTGATGTTCTAGGGCGCACCGAGCGACCCTCTATATGTGTTTGGTGCAGATCCGTTACTGCACCAGTATTTTCGAACCCAAGCCGGATTCGAGGGACGGAAAAACTATGGGTTATGCGGTCTATAGGCAATAAAAAAAGATTGTCAGGGGGAAATTTGTCTCTTGACCTGGGGGGGCTTATATGTGTGTGTTAGGCCCTTCTCTCGATCTTCTGAGTTTCACAGTTTTACATTTCGGAGGATCCTAGCCCGCTTCTCTCGTTCTGCTTGTTCTGCGAGAAGTGTTTGCTTCATCTTTGCCTGCCTCTCGGCAATCTCTCGACGGAGGTTGTTCTCATAGACTCTGGTCGCTTTGGGGATCCAATCTTTGAAATAATCAATTATCGTCTGCACATCGCTTTCGTCAGCCCCGATGGTAGCCTTGTTGCCTGAAAAAATGAAGGCTTCTGGCCCTTTGCGCACCGCTGAAGTAAAACTTCCCATGTTTTGCAGGGCGTATAGCCATCCTTGGGTAACTGCCTGACTGAATAAGAGCGTGAGAACACCTTTGTGCCAGTCGAAGCCCACAATCTGTAGAGGTGTGAGAACAAGTGGATCATCAAGGTCCGAAGCCGGAACCACGGTCTGCTTGATGTCGCTGACTCTCTGCAGTTCGATGCTTTCCGCCTTCCTTGCGAGAAGCAAATGCTTGACGGCATCCGTTGAAGAAGGTCGATCTTCGGGCAGTTGCCGGATCATCAAATCCACAATCTCGTCAAGGTAGCCGTAATCGTGTGCCACTGACTGGATCTTGACATAGGAGGAGCCTAGAGCAAGTTTCCCTGTAAAGAGTTCATTGAGGAGGAGGCCGAGGGAGTAAATATCTGAACGTGGATCTACTGTACCTCCACGAGCCCTTTGTTCAGGAGAGGCATACTGGAAGTTGGCGAGGCGTTCGTTAGAGCCAGTTTCAACAGCTGTGTATAACGCCTCTTCACTGAAGTGAGCAATGCCAAAGTCGGCCACGACGACTGTACCATCCTTCTGAGATATGAGTATATTTTCTGGCTTTAGGTCTCTGTGTATCACACCCAGCTTGTGTGCAGCGTCCACCCCGTCCAGTACTTGGGCGAATATCGAGAAGGCTCTGTCGGGGGTTAGACCTTCGCTCATGAGGGAGCGCAAAGAACAGTCATAAAGAGGCATTACGTAGAAAGGGGAGCGAGTGGCCGCCTCCATCAAAATGCCGTGATCCACAACCGTTAGGATGTTCGGGTGTTTGTTTCTTTGGCAGAACATCAGCTCATTCTTAAAACGTCTCAACCGGGCACCAGCCGCTTGGTCAGCATTGAGTAGTTTGATGGCAAAGGGGTTTCCAGATGAGTCGACTGCCTTGTAGACCTTTCCAGTTGCGCCTTCCCCAACCTTGCTGGAAAGGAAGTACTCGTCAAATGTGGTTAATATACTCTTAGGTTTACGCTTCGCCATTACTGCCTACGACTATATCATAAAATGGCCTAACGAAGAGCTGAGTTGCGCCGCCGAACCACAGTAACCGATAATCGATAGCGATAATAGACTCTCCGATCTCGCTGGCCCTTAAGGCATCAACTCCAGCGACAGGTTAGGGCGCCCTGGCATTTAGCTTGCCTTGTGAAGAGCAACCCTGATAGCATGTTTGTTATTCTGTCCTACGGAAGGACTTGACTTCAACTGCGATTTCTTCGTAATCAGGTATAGCCGGCAAGATGAACTGGAACAGGGCCACATTGAACATGTGGAAAAAGAAGCACCAGCTTGTAACGGTATTCTCGTATCTGACTCCGACAGTATGACTTACGTATTCTAATGACCGAAGGCTCTTGATGTAATCAGCCCACAGTTTGGGTTGTAGTATCGTAAGTCTATAAGTAATGTCGCACGTATCTGTCTCACGCATTACGAGCTGTCGAAGAATTGAGAATTCCTGTTTGTGAATCAAAGCAAGGCCATAGGTTCTTGAAAGATATTCTAGCCCCATTTTGACTATGAATCTCGTAAAAGCCATTTCTCTAACGAGACTGTCGTTCATTTTGAGAAAAAACTCATCATGCGGTATTGGCAGGAATCGAAGAAATTTGGTTCCTCGGTCGGCAACTACATAGTTTTGTTTCCTATCTAGATTCGCGTTCAGTTGGTCTAGACCATTTTTCTCTCTTAGGAAAATCATTTCTGTACTATTCTTCCTATTCTTGATTGGCGCTCTGGTTGGCCTTACCACAGCGCCTGTTACATTGAACGAATCGTCGATTACTAAATCTAGAGGAATATCATAAGCACCAATACTAATTGTTTTAAATTTCGGAAAGCAAATAACCGGAACCTTATCATGCTTAATGAAGTCTTTGTGGATTACTCTGAGTAACTTGACCAAAATATTGTTCATAAACTCCGCGTCAATGTCAGACCCGAATTTCTTGTTATTACAGTCTTGGCATAAGCAATTCTTGAGTACAAGATCCTCTGATTCGTTGAAAAGCAAAGCGTCTGGGATGATATGCTCATCGGTTAAAGAAGGAAAATTCTTGCCGCAGAACAAACATTCTTCTTTCATTTGAACTCCAACTGAGGCGCCCTAACGCCCGGATGAGCTGCCGATGCGTCCGGCCGCAGGCCGGTTTGGCACGTGTTTTTGCTCTGCTTTTACTCCATATTTTTACTTCCAGCAAAAACCGTGACAGAAGCAGAGGTCTGCTCCATCCCGATGTTATGCATAGATATTATCATTTTATAACGGTAATCGTGTAATCCGTTTTATATCCCGATTTGTTGAATATCCTTCTGAACATATCAAGAAAATATTCCTGATATTCATAACAGAATTCATTAGATATTCTTAGTTTGTTCGCTTCGATACTTATACCTTTTTTCGCTTTGCAAAACCTTATTAACTTCTTTTCATTTGTATCGACATATCCATCATTGTGAGCAATATTATTTCTGATTAGAGTAATTTCTTTTATCCTTTGGAAGTCACTACCTATTATTACATTTATATTGAATCCTTTGAAAAAGTGAAGCACCTTTTTTGATAAGTCTCCTTCAAATACTTCCAAGGAGAATGGCAGTTTTCTCCTGTCTTTTATATCATTACAAATCTTCTTTAAATTATATTCTAAAGAAGAATACAAAGAGATGATAAAAGAATATGACAGTCTATCTGGAAATATCTCTTCGTATTTCTGATAATGTTGTTGGTATAAAATTGAAGCCTCAGCACGATATTCCATTTCATCATCAATACCTTTTAACATCTCATGTGTTTGTTTCTCAAACTTGGAAGATAAGTCAGGTAATGTATTAAAAAATTCCTCGAAAGTATCTCTTAATACGGCTAGATCAAATTTTATCTCGTGACAGATTAAATCATAGTTCAATCTTATTTTGGCCATACAGCCACCCCTGATAGATATTATGTTACCAAACTATCTTCATTTTATCTGATTTATGCATAACGCCCCCGCTGACCAGCCGCGCCGATATGTCCGTCAGCCAAAAGTGTATCTGAAGTTTCAAATAACTTCATAACCTCGTTGTCGCGGTCTGGTCCAGCGGGATGTTATGCCTCTCCTTTTTTTGTTGGCCCTCTATATGCATTTTTTGGAGAGCTATTGATCGACCACGGTAGACTCCAGAGTACCTACAATAGTCTGCGCT
The DNA here is from genome assembly GCA_019456255.1 of Planctomycetota bacterium. Classification (GTDB taxonomy): domain Bacteria; phylum Planctomycetota; class Phycisphaerae; order Sedimentisphaerales; family Anaerobacaceae; genus VRUG01. The sequence goes on from VRUG01000050.1 coordinate 6,697, forward strand.
GATGCGATCGTTTCGGTGTTCACGAGTTCAGACCGATCTACGAGTGAAGGATCAAGGAGTTTTTTTGATAATTCGCCAACACCGGTTGCTAAATTCAACTCTCCTCCAGGAAGATGCTGTTTGAAATCAAGGTAAAAACAACGAACCTTTTTTTCCCCGCTTATGTTTCGCAATTTCCTAGTTGTTTCTTTGAAATGTTCTTTAGTCTCCTTCGTTTGAAGCGAGTTGAAGAATTCTCTAGAAACAAGGACAGTGTTCGCTTGCTCAGGGCGATCTAGCGAGGATTGAAATCTCGACGCCATATTAATCGGTCGACCGAAAAATTCTATCTTTTTTATGTTCTTTGAGTCCAACCGAAACACTTCTCCATGCGAAACGCCTATGGTGATACCGGATCGAGGAAGCTCGGTGATATCAAGGTATTTCCGACGAAAAGTATTGATCACGGCGTTGCAGTAGAAGGTCAAGTAGACTAGAAAAAGCATAAGGTCATCAGCCGTTTGGTGTTCCGAAAACAACAAGATAAAACCGTCGCCGAGGAATTTATACACCTGGAAATTGCGAGATTTGCTTTCTCCCTGAAGGTAAGTCCAGATTGCATCAATCAGCAATCCGTAGCGGTTTTGGAATCCAGACTGTTGCAGATCCTCTAGAATAACGCTCGATGAGCAGACATCGAACACGACAACCGAATTTACCATATCGAGCAGTATATGATGGAACATCTGAGATGTAAACACACCGGATTCTCGTTTGAAACTGGTTTATTGTTTCTCAGAATCGGTGGAGTATTCGTAAGGAGGCATAACGATCTTTTGAGCAGCTTCGCCGAATTAAAGGGCAGTGACAGTTTATCCATATAGAGCCACTGTTACCAGTATCAGGCTCGAAGTCAGCTCCAAAAGCCATGTTGTACGGTTCTGTATTGCCAACCGTAAATCACTACCTATTTTGATCCAGTCCAAATAATCTTTTTGTATTTATATAATCATTCTCTACTGCCCCATATTCCTGGAATATCTGTCTAAATTCTACACCTTTGGAATAATCCTTATTATCTTCACGCTCGATTTTCGTCCTCATGACTTTATTGAATAGATCGTCGCTGTATGCTATCAAATGGATTAGCATTTCATAATCACCGATATCAATCATAAACACATTGTTAAGATCTATAGTTTCCCTTGTTTTCTGTTTGTATAGCTTCAATATCCGTTCTCTTACTAGGCCGTCGGCAATAAAAAGGTCATCAAAAAAAAGTATAAGCTTAATCACGATTTTGTTTTCGAGATCTATTTGCTTTTCTGTTTCTCCCAACTGTTTAACCGCTTGGACGTAGCTCTCCAGCCAACGGTCAATTTTCTCTAAGTCGAAGATAGTGTCCTGCAGCGAAATGTTAAGCATGGCGAATTTCTGCTCCGTAATTATTTTGTAGCTATTCGTTGTGATAACAATGTCGGCTCTCTTCTGTTTCCGTCTCTCGGGTAGCCGCTCATACTTGTGTTTTGGCAAGTAATGAGCCAACAACTCGTCGACGTATATTTCGAAGGAATTGCCCAACATTTGATTCAGTTCTTTGCCTTCGTTGTCTCTGTACAGATTCCTTGTTTCCCAGTACAGATTGGTTGCAGCTTTTTTTGCGATTAAGAAAGCGCTTGTAGCCAGTAGCTGATTCTGATTCGTGCGGACAATAGGAGTTAGATACAGCTGCTTTGACTCCAATGAACTTCTCCTAATACTGTCATAATCCTCTATGTAGTCCTGGAGCATGGTACTCAGTAGATTGTTATCGATATTCCTTTTCTTGAGTTTCGAGTCTATATTATATGGAAATAGATAGTACACATTATTCGTCGATATCGACAGCAGGGCTAAGGAAGACATATTGTAGGTTGGGAAATCAATTCCGTATTTTTCTTCAATATGACGATAAAACTGTGTAACCGCAGTATTTCGCTTTGGTATCTCACACAACAGCTCATAGAATCTCGCATTCATTCTTAGCATTCTGTATTTCTCTTGGAACCAGAATGACTTATGCGACAACCCAAACAATATATAGAACAACTTGTCTGTGTCGTTATACTTTTCATAGTGCGAGGAGGTAAGCTTCTCATCATACTTGAGGAATTGGTCGTATAGATTCATGAAGTCATGGTTACTCGGAATAATCGCTTTAAAATCGTTCGAACACTTGATCGCATAGTAGCTAATGTCAACAAGAAACCAAGGCAATAGATACGCTGATTTAGCTAATCTATATCATCCCCTGATGAAACGCGATTGATCGTACCGATAGATTTTCACGACTGATTCTTCATTGTTGAATAGCCTCTTGGAAAGCGATGAGGATATCTCTAATAATCTGGAAAGTTGGTACTTCCCTATATTTCCTAGAAAAGTCATTCTGCTATCTCAGAGCCGTACAACGAATAGATGACTTGCGCCCTCGCAGGAACGAAGTGCCGAGAAGGCATCAAGTCAATCGAAATGTTATCTTCGATTTTCATAGATATTTTCTGCTGACTTTTCTTGTATCCTATCTCCAAATTACTCAAGTATCTTAGCCAATCCTTCATGGATTTCTTTTTTTACAGAATCTGATAACCCTCTTCCACAAACTACTTCTGGAACAGCCATTTGTTTCCGTGCGATTTCGAATAGTTGCCCATTACTAAATACATAGTCTGGCGGGCGGTCCAATCGCTTTGCGATTGCTTCACGCATTTTGTATATTTCATCACATTTGTGCTTTTCAACCACGCTCAAGGATCTATATTCCTTTTTCTTCTTTATCGAAGGAATGCTGACTTTATCATAATTTACATTGGTTCTAGCAAATCTATATACGAGCTGTTCTATCATGTCCTGTTGTTTAATCAAACCTAATAATTCATCCTTCAATCTAAAAAGGTTCTCCACATCAGACAATGCATAGTGAATCGCATCTTTAGCGACCGGTCTATTCATCCAATTATACCTTTGAAATTTCTTCTTCTTGTCTTTTTCTATTTTAAATAGATTATTTAGAATGTCACCAAGACCTTTCTGCTGAAATTCCAACAAATCTACCAGAATCTTGAGATCCAGTATCGATGTGATCTTTATTCCGTATTGCTTATAGACCAGCATTCTGTCCGAACTAGCATCATAGAACAACTTGATTGCGCGGCCCTCGAGCATCTTTTTGAGTTCTTCTCTGGAAATTGTAAAAGGGTCTATGATATAGAACCTTTTACCATCAAATATCTGTATTAGACAGAGCTTTTCCCCGTAGCAATGCAAATTGAACTCGCCCTCAAAGTCCATGGAGATTAGATCTATTTCATTTCTGTGAAGATGCTGGCGGAATTCGATCAATCCTTTATCACTTTCAATATATGTAAATTGCATAGTTTCCTCTATATTTCCTTCTGCCGTCGCAAATGGAAGATAACGACCGCATGAGCTGCAAACCTGTCCCAAAGGTTTGTCTGCTCCATGCGTTTGTTAGGCATTTTTCTTCTTCTTGGTATTTTTAGTAAACAAATCAGAGGTCAATTGCTGATACTTTTTAAATAGAAAGGCCACTCTACTTGCATCATTCTCAAAGCTTTTGCCATATGTTTTCTCTACAAGTCTATCTAATTTTGTATGAGCTTTTGCCAATTCTGGTGGCATCGCATTACGGTCATATAGAACTGCAAGAGTCGAATCAGGAAACTTGGCTCTTGCATTTATTACCTCATTGGCAGCTTTCACTATTGCATCTTTTTGTTTATAATTTGTATCCGGCCAGGGAAAGTTATTATAAACTAGAGAGGCAGAATATTGATAATCACTTTTCATTCTACCACAAGTATATCGCATCCAAGCCATGTGCATTGACGATGTTAGAACCCCGAATTCATAAAATCCAGCTTCGGGAATTATCAATGCACTACCATTGGTTATTGCATCACTTTTCATAAAACCTATTGGGATATACGCACGATTTTCTGATGATACTTTTGGAATTAACAAATAATCATTTTCAGGTTGACGTATTTCGCCAAATAATGACGGTACAAGAGCAAGCTTTTTTGTTGCATCTCTATTACTCAATTCTCTAAATTTTCTTGTTTTCGCTATTCGATCCAATACGAGCCTGGATTGTTTAATATTTGAAGGATTGACACCCACCAACCATAAGCAAAACCTTTTTGAATTATTGATAAATTCTTTACCGCCGGAGTAGGGACGAATCATTTCTTCTGTAATTGGTTCTTGCTGAATAAATAATGCTGCTTCCTCTTGACTCAGAATAAGATGACCATCATCAATTGGCATACTACCGTAACTCATTTCTGGAACATGAAGCAACGGTTCTCTTCGTGAATCAATGAAAATTGAAGGAGCT
>VRUG01000005.1 GCA_019456255.1 Planctomycetota bacterium
AATATTTATTTTTGGAGGACAAGAAAATGAAAAAGTTTAGTATGTTATTTTTAATTTTGGCAATTGCCATGGTTATGGCTGGTACTGCGAACGCAAATTATTTGCAGAACCCGGGATTTGAGATCTTTAATTCAGATCCTAACAACCCGAACGAACCGAACGATTGGAACTTCCTCGGCGGCGACTCCACAGGAGTACCTGTTGGTGGAACAGGAACAGGGTATACGATCACCTACGTTGAGGCTGACTCTGTTTATGCTCACAGTGGAGATGATTATGTTAAGCTGGATGCTACAAGCTATTCATGGACCGTTGTTTATCAGGAATTTGATATAGCCGAAGGCATCGATTATAAGCTTAAAGCATGGGCAAAGGCAACGCCTGCATCAACTCCAATAGGTCTTGAACTTGAATTCAAGGACTCGGGTGGTAATTGGATTAGACGAGGTGCTGATATCACGGTCTTCAATGCTACCACTTCATGGGCACTGTATGTAAATGATAGTAACGGCGTTGCTCCGATAGGAACAAGATCTGTTGCTTGTACCGTTTCTACAGAAAATGTAGCTGGATACACATATGGCCAAATAGCATATTTTGATGACCTTGAACTTACTTCACTCCCAGACTATGCCGCTATGAATGATTGTCAAAAGACTCAGTTCCTCGATGGTTTTGACTTTGTACAGGGCGACCTGACTCGTGACTGCCTCATGGACCTGCGTGATATTGCTGTATTTGCTGACCATTGGACAGAATGTAATATTGATCCTACATTTGGAGGTTGCTAAACTTGTGCTAAAAACTTAATTTTAGCAAGTTTCTAAAGTTCATAATATTTATATTTTTGGAGGACAATAAAATGAAAAAGTTGAGTTTATTATTAATACTATTAGTTGTTTGTGGTATGTCGTTGCCGGCATCTGCAGCTTCTTCGTCAAGAAATCCGAGTTTCGAGGACCCCGACCCATGCGATGCTAATTTCCCTGAGCATTGGTTTAGATGGGGTTCAGCCGGGACTCCGGAAGAAAGAATTATCTATCGTGAGAACGATGCAAATGCCTATGACGGTAACGACTTTATTGAAACTAATATGGATGGTCAGTGGGCAGGTTTCTCACAGGCGCTATATACAAATCGATATCATGCCGTTTACACTGCCAATGGATATACAGGCAGTATTCCAAATGACATCAATGTTGATGAAGTATATACCTTGAATAGTTATGCCAAGGACCCTAACGGCACAGGAAGAAGCTTTTCCTATAAGTTTGAATATTACTGGGATCCCAACGGATGCTGCGACGCAGGACCGGGCAGGATTGGAAACGAGGTCTCTGCCATTCTGCCTTTGACCGGCACATGGACAAATCACCAGATGGAAGGTTCTATTCCCGCTGACTGCAATAAGGTGATTATTACATGGGTACAATACGCTCCGGATCATGGTGTGGGAGAAGCATGGTTTGACCTGTCAGAGCTGTTATCAGGCGGAGAAGTCGGGCCTTGTAGAAAGACAAGGGGCGCAGCCGAATCAGCTGACGGATATTGGCCACGCTTGCCAGGTGACTTCAATGAGGACTGCTACGTGAACTATCTGGACGTGCCCGCACTCGTTGCTGATTGGCTCGATTGTAATCTTGACCCAGCTCTCGCAGCTTGTCCGTAACAACGCGTGAAAGGAAGATATAGCCATGTTTAATATTGGCTGTTAATAAGTGATATCGCAGGCTGTGTTCATAACGGACACAGCCTGTTTTTTGAACAGAAACGCACGATTAAAGGGCTCTAAGCCAGAGAAAAACCAGCTTCATGCGGATAAAACTTGATTTTTATAAAAAATATTATTACAATTATGCTTAGGGGGAGATGTTTCTCAGGCGCCAAGCCGATAGTGATAGCAATGTTTGGGCCAGGTTAAACGCTATTATAAAATGTGCTTCAAAGGAGTTTCTAAAATGAAAAGAAAAATGGGGTTTACCTTAATTGAATTATTGGTCGTGATTTCTATCATTGCCCTGCTCATGGCAATGCTCATGCCAAGCCTGCAAGCAGCAAGAGAACAGGCAAAAAGGATCGTTTGCGGCAGTAACCTGAAACAGTTAGTTCTCGGTTCACAACTATGGACAAATGATAATGATGGATGGATGGTTCCGACTACCTTTAAATGGTCCGACCCCATGACGATTGTACACGAGAATAAAACATGGCCAGCATATTCTAACCCGGGCTCAATTGTCCCATACATAGAAAAAGGAAAAGAAAGAAAAGGTGGAGTCCTGGCATGCCCCGCAGCAAAAAATGTAGACTTTCCTTATCTGGGCGGAGTGATGCCGGGTGACTGGGAAGGAATGGCAGCAGGTGAGGGTGTCAAGAAACAGCTGAGAGATACCTACGCTATTAACAGCTGGCTTGTCTGGTATAATACCTATAACATGGGTGGATATGACGGCGAAACGCCAGGTATTACTAAGGCTTCAATAGGAGGGGGGCAGTGGAATGCTAATTTTGGTCCTAGAATACAATTTTGGGATGCTGAATGGGAAAAAGGGAAAGGGGGGTTAAGATATACAAATCAGGCATGGAACGTACGTGGACTTAACAGAACTGAAACGATTAGAAAGCCTCATAAGACTGTTTATTTCATCGACCATCAATATTATCATACTGAGTCGACTCGCTTTGACCCCCTCGATGAGAGTATTTTAGAGGCTACACGTTGGCATAACGTAAAGAGGGGCGACAGGTATGGAAAGGGAATGATTGCATGGGTGGATGGCCACGTGGCTCAGGAACCGGGTGATTTTACTAATAAGACCGAAGTTGGCAGCACTGGTATGCCTCGATGGACATATTATTTCTGGAACCACTAATAATTTTAAAAATAACCAACGCTGATCTCAGCGTAAACCTATAGCAGTAAAAGATTATCTATGTGCAGCTCGAAAGTGGACTCTTTGGGCTGCACTTTTTATCTTGGAACCATCAAATCGGAGAGAAAAATTACTCTTGAAATTATACCGCTGCTGATTATAATCTGATATTGCTAAACGCGGGCGTAGCTTAATGGTAAAGCCCCAGCCTTCCAAGCTGATTATGTGGGTTCGATTCCCATCGCCCGCTTTACCATACAACACCACATCTGCCTAACCGCACCTAAAAACCATTTGCAACACCCCGATTGTTAATAACTCTGCCCATAAAGCAGGGGGGCATCGACCACGCTCGACTAAACTTATCGGACCTCACAACGCAAATACTACCATCCACAACCCAATAATGCCGATTACTAAATAAACCACACAGATTAAACCTACGTCCTATAAAAAAAACTTTAAAAAAAAGTGGGGGAAAATGGAAATTTAGTTGTACAAAGTGGCGATAAGTGGTATAGTCTTCTTATTAAGTGGTCTACAAGTGGGAACAGTGACATGCTTTTATTAACAGGCGAATACCAACACGTTATAGATAACAAGAGCAGGATTCTAATCTCAAATAAGCTCAGGAATCAGGTAGATGTAGATGAGCACGGAAGCAACTTCTATCTCGTTTTAGGAGCGAACGGAATTCTTTGCCTGTATCCAGAAAAGTATTTTGAGCAGATTGTCCTTTCTGTCGCCCCCAATGCAACCGCACCGGACGAGACAGTGGTCTTTGAGAGAATGAGTTTCGCGTTGGCAAGCAAGGTCGAGCTCGACAGTCAGGGCAGGCTCCTCGTTAATGAAAGACTAAGAAAAAGGGCAAACCTAAAGGACAACGTCACCCTCGTCGGAGTAAGGGACCATATCGAACTATGGAACAATGAAAACTGGGATAAATATGTCACCGACAATATGGCGCAATATCAAAAGCAAATGTCGCAGGCAAGACAGACCGTCCTGCAGAAACAAAACGAACAGTTCTAATTTTAACGGGAGGAACAGCAAGAATGGAATCTGATTATAGCTGTCACATCATGAACAAGAGTTTGAATGCAGAAAGAGACATTGACGGGCAAACTTTTACTTCCCTGGATATCCTGACCGAAAGACTTGAAAAAGTGAAAAGTCTGGGCGGAATTTTTGCTGGTATCGAATTCTCAATGAATGTCAAAAAATTAGCTAAGAAAAGAAGCAAAGTAGCTTTATGTTAATTTGTTGTCAGAACCTGGCTATGGAAACGTTATTTAGCTATGTGTTGGATTAGTGGTGGAACCGCCAGTACTGCACATACCTGTTCTGGCAGCTTTTTTAGCCGAACAGATCAACTTACCGTCGGATGGGGTGATGGTTGATGCAACCATTGGGCATGGAGGTCATAGTTGTCTGTTCGGTGGAAATTTAACCAAAAAAGGAACCATATTAGGATTCGACGTCGATAAAAATTCAATAAAGATCGCAAAAGAAAAACTGGCACAACTCAAATGCAGCGTCAAATTAACACACGCAAACTTCACTAAAATTCCTCAGCGTATTAGCGATATCAGTATCGATACCGTTGATTTCATTCTCGCCGATTTAGGCTATAGTTCAGGCCAATTAGCCGACCCGGCCATGGGACTCAGCTTTAATCAGGATATGCCCCTCGATATGAGAATTGACAAAAGATTAAGGACCTCTGCTGCCGATATAGTTAATAACATGGACGAGAAGTCCTTGGCAGATATTATTTATAACTTTGGTCAGGACCGTGCTTCGAGGCGGATTGCAAGATTCATCGTGCAGCTACGCCAAAAACAGAAGATTACGACCACCGGACAGTTGGCGAATGTCGTTTATCGTGCCCTGTCAAAGCCAAAGAAACGACGAAGCCGAATACATCCTGCCACGAGGACTTTTCAGGCACTGAGAATTGCGGTTAACCATGAGCTTGATAATCTCCAGGTGCTGTTGGATTTTGCACCGGATTTATTAAAAACGGGCGGTTCGATTGCGGTCATCAGTTTTCACAGCCTCGAAGATAGGCTGGTGAAAAATAATTTTAAAAGTAATGACAAAGAGAATATTTACGAAATCGTTACAAAAAAACCCGTGGTGCCCTCAAAAGAGGAAATCGAACTGAATCCGCGGGCAAGAAGTGCAAAATTAAGGATTGCCATAAAGAAATAACAAAACAAAGGGAGTTGTATACATGACATCGGATGCAAAAATAGGCTTGTTGCTGGGCTTGGTATTTATATTTTTAATTGCTTTCCTGGTTAACGGCCTGCCAAACCTAAGGGCAAATGAAAATAATAACGAATTGACCATCTCGGCAGTTAATTCCACAAGCAACAACCTGGGAATCGCTGACAACGAAAGAAAAGCCAGCAAACACTTTATTCAACAGAAAATCCGTTTCAAAACAAAATTACCAAAAAATAACGCAGCAACAAAACCGATAATAGTAAATAGATATGCGTTAATAACTAAGCCCGCAGGCAAAACATCTAAAAAATCTGCTAATCTGACTTTGAGAGAGTCACTCAGGAAAACCGCTGAAAGAACTGCCGCCACTCCAAAAACCAACCCTACCAGGAAAAGACTAAGCCGAAAAGCGTTGCCGAAAACATATATCGTCGCCTCTGGAGACACCCTTGCGGTAATCGCACAGAAATTCTATGGCGCACAGGCCGGAAATAAAAATCTAAACATCACAAAAATTTATAAGGCAAATTCAGCGATACTTGAATCCCCTGATGATATTTACGTCGGACAAACTCTTATAATCCCACCATTAGCCTCTTCGCATGCCAGATACAGCACAAGGACCAGCTCGGCCTCAACCGTATACAAAAGGCTAAAAGCCATGGGCAAAGGTATTATGGCAGCTAACACAAACAAAAAAGCATCCGGAACTTATATCGTCAAGCCAGGAGATAGCCTCTGGACTATCGCCGACGATCAGCTCGGTGATGGCGATAGATATAGTGATATTTTCCAGATGAACACGAATATCATGCAGGACGAAGATACACTTGTTGTGGGAATGAGGCTGAAACTGCCCGAATAATACTTCTTGTTGCGTAAGTTGGCTCAAATGAAATTTCGATTTTGCTTTGTCATTTTTTACCTGACAGCTATTCTGCTTCTCACTGTATATCTCCGTACTGCTGAAAATAGAACTTTCTACAAAATCTGTTCCATAGATACCGAAATTAACAGATTGAAACAACATCTTGCAAACAAACAGCTAAAACTCGAAAACGTAATTAATCCGTCCGCTGTCTCACAGCATCTTGAAAATTAGCTAAGAATTTATTTAGCATCTCTGCTTTGGCTCGGATAGGCCGAAGCAATTAAAATATAACTATTTGTGACAATGATTAAAATTGAAAAATTCTCGTTACATCTCCGTACCATTTTACCTTTTAATCGCAGTTTTTTTCCTGCTCATAACAAGGTGTTTATACCTCCAACTAATTAAGCACGATAAGTATACTGACATCAGTTTAAAACAGCACCGCTCATTAGCATGGCAAAAGCCCCAGCGGGGCGTCATACTCGATAGTCAGGGAAGGGTACTCGCCGCAAGTAACAAAATACAAACCATCTTCGCTGAACCGAGAATCATAAAAGAACCGGAAAAAGTAGCCGCAAAACTCGCACCAATACTAAATACCGATTCCATTCAGATTTATAAACTCATAACCGAAAGCAAAAATCCGGGATTCGTAAAATTAATGGAAAATGCAAACCAACAGCAGTGTGAAGCTGCGAGAAAAATTTACGGCGTTGGCATTCAGACTACTTGGAGAAGATACTATCCTTCGCAGCGATTGGCAAGTCACATCCTTGGCTTTACAAGCAAAGACAACAGAGGACTTGACGGAATAGAACTCATGAAAGACAAAGAACTCGCCGGATTAGGGGGACACAACGTCTTTCTCGCAGATTCTTCCCGAAGGCCAATCCGACTCAAAGACAGGACCCTTGTAAAAGACGGAATCGGTATCATTTTGACCATCGATTCTGCCGTCCAGCAGTTTGCCAGAGAGGAACTCTATAAAAGATACACCGAATACCAGGCAGAGTCTGCCATAGCCATTGTCGCTGACCCCAAAACAGGAGCTATCCTCGCACTTGTCTCCCTGCCCGATTTTGACCCGGAAAACGCAAATACAGCTGACCCGAATTCGCTCCGTAACAGGGCACTTACCGACCAGTTTGAGCCTGGAAGCTTATTAAAACCACTCGCCGCCGCAATCGCAATTGACGCCAATGTCGTGAACCTCAATGAAAAAATATTCTGCGAATATGGAAATTATCGCGGAAAAGGATTCGGAAGAATCGGCGAATATGGCGACCATCAATTCGGGGACCTGAACGTAAAAGAAATTCTTGTCAACTCAAGCAATATAGGCATGGCAAAAATTGGACAAAGACTCGGAAAAGAAAAATTATACAAAGGAATGAAACTTTTCGGTTTCGGACAGACAACAGGCATCGACTTACCGGGAGAAACTTCAGGACGGCTTTGGCCTGTAAAAAAATGGACAGGATATAGCGTCACCAGAATTCCTTTCGGACAGGAAATTACCGTCACAGCTATACAACTCGTAAAAGCATTCTGTACTCTCGCAAACGGAGGAAAACCAATTACACCATATCTCATAAAAGGCATGGTCGCAAATGACGGAACCATCGTTTATACAAAAAGACTCCGAGCTACCGCAGGTTTTATTGTCAAACCAGAAGTTGCGAACTGGATAGTACGCCAGGCCATGACAGATGTCGTAAACCGAGGAACTGGAAAACGGGCAAAACTTGACAAATGGCAGGTCTTCGGAAAAACAGGAACTGCCAATATCGCAAAAGCCGACCAGCGAGGATACTCAGAAAGAGATTACATCGCATCTTTCATAGCTGGCGCTCCTGCCGATGACCCGCAAATTATTGTTCTGGTCTCGCTGCGCAAGCCAAACATAAAACTCGGCAAAGGATACACTGGAGGTGTCGTCGCATCGCCAGTGGCAGCCAAAATTATCGAAAAAACCCTCACATACCTCGAAAAGCAAAGGTAAGAATACAGAAAAGAAATGCTTTTGATTTTTTATAGTTTCTCACCTATATAGCCGGCGTCGATACAAAACTCGATTATACTCCGTGCCAGAGGCGACGCGTCCGTTGAGCCGTGCTGGCCTCCCTCGACAAGAACCGCTACCGCAATTGCTCTGCCCTTACTATCCTTGGCAAATCCCGCAAACCATGCAACCTCAACACCCTCAGTAGAACCGGTCTTACCGTAAACCGTTACACCATGTTTTTCAAAATCGACTTGTCTGAATTGCCTATAAGCTGTTCCACCCGATTCACTCACTACCGCATGCATCCCGTCAAGCACCACAGCTAAAGTTTCAGAAGATATTCCAATATCAATCGAATTAGTGTCTACACTTGAATTTTCTTCAATAAACAATCTCGGTTTTTTATACATCCCGTTCCGAGCAATGGTTGCCATCGCGTTTGCAATCTGAAACGGTGTCACCATAAGACTGCCCTGACCCATACCAAACCAGCGCCTCTCACTTTTTTTCAAAGGAGGAATTTCATCAAAACTTGTTATCGTCCTCCTTACCGGAACATTTGAGATTTGCCCCTGAGTTTGCCTAAAGTCCCTATTGACACCTGCCTGCAAAATCGCTTCCGGCGCCAACACAACATTGTGTCCATACCCAAACTTAAAAAGCCACTCTTGCAATATCAGCGGCTCAACTCGACTGGCAAGTCTTGAAAAGAAAACGTTACAGCTGCCGCGAATTGCGTTACGCCCGGTATTAGTCCAAGCCTCATCATGACCCATATTGAATTGCTTATAGTACCAGCAGTTAGGCCAACCTTTACCCGCTCGCTCGGCAGGGCAGCTTATAGTACCATCTCTCACAAGCTGACCAGCCTCCATACCAGCAACCAGTATTAGCGGTTTCGTTGACGAACCAGGAGGATAAGCCTTATTGATGACCCGATTCCGAAGAGGCTCATTTTTGTCAGAAACTAACTCGCCGTAAGTATAACGAACTTTATTCAAATCAAAACTCGGAAGAGAAACCATTGACAATATATCCCCGCTTTCGACATCGATAACAATCGTTCCCATCGGAGCCTGACAATAATTATTCAACTTGCAATTGGATATGTACTTCGCAATGCGTCTCTGAAGCTTGATATCTATCGTCAAACTTACATTATTACCAACTTCAATATCAGTCCTGTTTGCCAGTTTGCGGTCGATATCATAAACAACCTCACCGCGTCTCCCACGAAGCAGCGTTTCGCAGATAAATTCAGCACCGTCTTCCTTACCGCTTATGTCACCCGCTATATATTTTGTAAAACGATCATCGGAAAAAAGACCTTGTCTGTCGTCCGATGCAGGACCCACCCACCCGATTGTTTGCGCCGCATAAGAGCCATGAGGATAGTATCTGTGAATGCTGGGCCTGATTGCAACCCCATCAACATCCATAAATTCAACCTGGGCCGCGAAAATATCATCATCCGTCTTTAATTCCAGAAAGGCCCAATCCTTTTCCATCTCGGCTATATCAGTGACATCGGCTGCCAAATTAATACGATGGTCAGCGTCACCGAAACGTTTTTTGAAATCCGCCATCGCAACAGATAAGGGAATACTATTTACATTCCCGTACTTCTTAAGTATCCGGGCATCGGGATTGTTGCGGCGCCAGGCAAGAAAACTGCGAAGATTCCACACACGGCGGTTGATATAGTTAATCTTATCCTCAATCGACTCCTGCTCGCCGCCAAGCTGAACGCACTTGTTGATTATTAGCTGCAAATCCTCAAGTCTCGAATGAATTTCTTCTTTTGCCTCTGCAACAGATACACCACCGTCAGCTTTACCCAAAGCTTTAAGAATCAGTGACTTCTGAATACGCTCATCTGCGATACTCGTAAGGGAATAGCTTATATACAACTGAAACTGAGGCGAGTCCTCGGCAAGAACTTCACCGTTGCGGTCGAGTATTTTACCACGCACTGTTTTTAAGGATTTCGCCAGACCTCGTTGGCGTTTCAATTCCGCCACTTTCTCGCGAGAATAAGAACTGGACAAAACCTGCATTTGAACCAGACGGGCAAGGCAGATTAAAAGTAAGAATCCGCTGATTATTACAAAGATTTTAATGCGTTTGCTATACATACTAAGACTGCTGCCTGCTGAAGCGATGTAAGTTTACATTCATCCACCACGCGTAGGGAATAAATAAAATTGGTCCTACCAGCGATGAGTATAACGGCATCTGCAGCAATATCGCAGTGACATTATGGCCTAAGGGCTGACGCCTGATCGCCGTCAAAAGCCATACCGCCAACCCGGAAAAAAAACCGGTCGCAAATATCGCAAGACATTGATATTGAACTTGCCTGATTGCTATTACACGATTAAGGTTTGAAAGTAGCGTCCCGAAAAGCCCAAAACCTATTATGTGAGGACCGATTGTCGTTCCAAGAGCAACATCCGCAGCAAAACCAATTATAAAAGACGTTATTATTGCTTCGGTCGGATTAGCATAAATTGCGAAAAAAACCAGAACCACAAGAAGCAAATTTGGCTTGATGCCTGCTATGGAAATCGCGTCCACAAAACTCGCCTGAAGTAGCGTAACAATGATAAGTGCAACTGAAAATCGCGACCAGTTCATATCGTTCCTTACTAATCATTCGGATTCATTATCATTATCGCAACGTCAGTCAAACGCTCGATTTCACACGCCGGAGAAACCATTATATTCCAAAGCAATGGGTTATCGTCGTCTTTGAGACACCCTGTCACGCTTCCAATTATCATCGGGCTATCGAGATAGCCAGGCTTTTTCTCCGTGAAAATTTTACTGCCAAGATTAATCTTGGCCTTGACCAATCCGATTTTAGCACGATTGTTGCCCACACCCTGCATCAAACGAACAAGCTTTTGACCTTCCACCTTAACTACCATATTCGATGTACCATCGGTAATCAGTTTGACACGAGCTGTACGCGAAGAAACCTCACTGACAATGCCAATTACACTGTTGTTACCTAACACGAATTGACCGACAGCAAGACCATCATCAAAACCGCGATTGATAATAAGTTCATTATGGGTGCCGTCAAAATTAGACATGATTATATCCGACAATATCAGTTTCGCACCTTCAAGCGGGCGACGCTGACGCATCTGTGTCAGTTTTTCAAGTTTTTGCTGAACTTCCTGAAGTTCGAATTCGAGGTTGGCTATATGGTTTTGATAACGGGCTTCGGCCTGCTTAAACTGCTCGGCATGGCTTTGAGGCATCTGAGCTGAAAGTGATATACTGCGACCAACACCTAAAGGCCAACTGAATATACGCGCAAAAGCAAAGTGGAACTGGCTAATCAGACTTTGAGGAGATATTAGAAAAATAAACCCAGTCAGCATAAACCAGGTAAACAACATTTGCCTTGATACTTTGAATTGCTTCCTTGCCATAAGCTCATATAGCGTGAAAAAATCACCACTCGAAAAAAGTTATCTTTCTCATTCCCAACCGGAGTTGCTGTGATCCATTGTGTCTTTCCAAAGTTCCAGATTCTCCAGATATACGCTGGTTCCGCGGGCTACCGAACTAAGAGGATCCTCCACTCGTTCTACTCTCAACCCCGTTGCGTTACTAAGAACCTCATCCATGCCTCGAAGAAGTGATGCCCCGCCGCAAATATGAATACCATTATCAATCAAGTCCGCCGCCAACTCTGGTTCCGCCTTTTCAAGTGTCATCGTTACTGCATCGATTATCGATGCGATGGGCTCCTTAAGAGCCTCACGAATCTCTTCACTCGTAATGACAATCTTACGAGGCAAACCAGATATCGTGTCACGACCGGCTACCTCCATCGTCAGTTCCTCTTTCAAAGCTGTTGCCGAACCGATTTGTATCTTCACTTTTTCTGCCCTCGCTTCACCGAGAAGCAGATTATATGTCTTTTTGAGATGATTGATGATAGCTTCGTCCATGTCATCGCCCCCAACACGAATTGACTCACACGATGCAATATCGGCAAGACTCATGATAGCAACCTCTGTCGTTCCGCCGCCGATATCAACTATCATAGAAGCTGTCGGGTCAGTTATAGGCAAACCCGCTCCGATACCCGCCGCCATAGGCTCATCAACAAGAAATACCTTACGGGCACCTGCACGCTCGGCACTGTCAATTACCGCACGACGCTCAACTGCCGTTATTCCGCTCGGTACCGCGATCACAACACGAGGACGAACAAGACTACCACGACCGTGAACCTTGCGAATAAAATAACTAAGCATCGCCTCGGTTATCTCGAAGTCACTGATAACACCATCCTTCAAAGGCCTTATAGCACTAATCGAACCGGGGGTTTTGCCAAGCATTTCACGCGCAACCAGACCGACTGCTTCGCCGTTATTCAGTACGATATTGGTCCCTTTGCGAACCGCCACCACACTGGGCTCATTAAGAACGATGCCTTTACCGCGGACACATACCAGGGTAGAACATGTCCCGAGGTCAATCCCCATATCCATACTGAACATACCTAATAATGCGCCCCACACGTTAGACTCCTTTCCAGCTTAACACCCATATCATTTACGGTACACTGAAAATTGTACCATACTGGAAATAGCACTTAACAGCAACAAAAGTCAATGTCGCTAATACCGAAAATAAGGCTATACCGATAATACCTGTATAAATATTATTGCCTGCTATTACTTTGCCGCCTCGTATTTGTGATTCTGGGCTCATATGTTCCTCATGTCAGTTAGCCGATTCTACGGCTTTATATAAACTTTGACCAGAAAATAAATAAATTAAAAATTCAGGTTCGTTGATGCATTGTCACCAATCCTTGGGTTCTGCTGGATCAACTCAAGAATCCCGACCGACTCTTCTGAATCAACGTCAATAATCAAAATGTCACAGATAAAATCGTCTCTGCGGGTTATATGAAACTTCATTCCGCTCTTTACACCGTCTGCTGACCCAATCGATACACTTGCCATCGAGTTGCGAAGGTCCACTGCAGTAACAAGACCATGCAGCGCAATGTCACGTGTCGCGGGGGCTTCTCTTGTTGCAGTCCGCCGTGAAGGGCCTCTTCGCGGTGTCACTGCCGTTGCACGGGCAGGTTCCTTACCGAAAGGAAGCAAACCTTTACCCAAACGATTCTGAAGTTCAGAACGCTCTTCGAGTAAGCGGTCATTTTCAGATTCAAGAGTCTCAATTATTGCCATCCTCTCGCGAAGAATGCTGGTGGTTTCATCAAGCTCTTTCTTCTGCTTGATTTGTTTCGCCTGAAGAACGTCCAACTCACCAAGTGTGTTTTTCAATAATTGGCCCTGCTTATCATTCGTCTCATAAAAGTCCTTCGTGATGCTCGCCCAACTGTTGACCTTCTCCGATAAGGCGGCCTTTTCACTTTCAAGGTCTTGAATCTTACCCTTTAAAGTACGAACCTCGGTCTTAAGAGAAGAGACACTACTATTGAGTTTCTTCTTGGAACGATCCATTTCTTCAGATTTTTCTTTTATCTGTTTAGTAAGTTTCTTGGCCTTGTCCTTAGATGCACGGATGTCATCCCGCTGATCGTCATACTTTTGCTTATAGTCATCCGCATTGGCGACATAAGTCACAACGATACCACAAAGAAAAAGCGATGATACCGTAAGCAAGACGATTAGAATCTTTGTAAGCGTACTCAAGACAAACTCCTTTCACAAATAGTCCTAAAAAAGCATATTAGTCGCATGGATTATACGATACGGCCATATTACGTGCAATCACTATATTTTATGTTTTTAGGCACTTTAGTCAAGTCATTTTTAACAAATAACTTATGTAAATTAACATTACCATGCAACTTTAGGCAAACCCGGTACTTTTGAACTCTCAGGAGGCCTCAAATGGGCACCATTAATTTCTAATACCGCCTTAGAAGCCGCAATACGAACTAATTTAGATTCATCCGACAGCAAGTTAGGCAAATAGGACCTAAGTTTAGCCGTACCGATCTGACCTATCGCAAGAGCCGCACGAACACGAATACGCGCCGAATCTTCAGATGACATACCAGATGTCAGATTTTTACGAAATACGTCCAAAACCTCCGCCTCACCTATCGTCTTACCAAGCGAACCTAATTGCTCAGCGGCGGCTAAACGCACCTCAGGAACATCGTCATCAAGCTTCGTTATCAATACGTCACGGGCCTGCTGGGACCCAAGCGCACCCATACCACGAATCGCTAATACACGGTCGTCTGCGTAAACACTTATCAAAATTGACCACAACTTACGGAATATCTCTTCGTCACCAAGCATCGCTATAGATTCTGCTGCCTGATAACGGACCTTGTCAGCAGAACTCTTGGAACGCATTATCTTATACAAAAGTTTGAGCTGGTCCTTATCACCGCTCTTACCCAAAAGAGCAGCAGCATTGGCACGAACAGACTGCTCTTTACTCATACTTGCCAGACGAATAATTTCAAGCTTGGAACGGTCTCCTAATTTATAAAGAGCATAAGCCATGCCGATTTTAGTGTTATCGTCAGGTACACGTAATAATTTCGTAACCGTCTTTTTAGCAGGACGGTATTTCGTCTCCCCAACCGCTATAGCTGCCGCGAAGCGAACAGGAACATAATCATCTAATAATAATTTCTGGACATTAGGCATCAGATCGCCTTGCAGGGTATCGCCAACAACTTCAATTGAAATCGTACGAATCTGAGGACTCTCATCTGCCAGACCTTCAAGAATAATTTGCCTCGCCTGAGATACCAATGCTTTGGAATCTCTAAAACCAAAAGAAACACCCCGGGAAGATTCATTACACCCCGAAAGACCAGGGACCATTAATAAAAGAAAAAAAATCAAATAACAAAACTTAAAAATTACTTTTGTAATGTTTTTCATCTTCACTTCACTTTCCTTTGAGACTTTGAACTCACAACGCCTGCTATTATGAACAAAATAAGCCCGCCGGTACAGCTAAAATCCAGCCATTGACCATACCTGCTGAAAAAGGTTCTTCTATTATCTATCGGCACTTTGTCAGCAAACCAGCCACCAACTCCCTGCCGCGACATCGCTTTTTCAGGCAGACTGCCCGCAAAAAAACCATCTCTTATACGACCGACACTATCAATAAGACAACTGATACCGGCATTGACACTCCTCACTACTGCAACACGATTCTCAACTGCCCGAAATACACAAACCGCCGTATGCTCAGCAAGTTCAGTACTTGCCAAAACTTTATCTTCCTTGAACCGAACGAACCAACCGTCATTACTTATATTCAATAACCAGTCGACACCTTTTTGACCCCCGCGACCAACAGTAAAATTCTTCGCTATCTTAGGTACCGCATCCTCATAACAAATCATCACACCGAATTTATAGACCCGGTCCTTTTCTTTGCCGCCAACCATTTCAAAAACCGTATACTCCTCACCGTAATTCAATGTGTAATCATAATCGTAAGGCGTAAATAGCATCAGAAATCGGTGAAGCCACGGAGCACTTTTCCCAAACGGTATCACCTCCCCAAAAGGCACCAGGTGAATCTTCTTATAATATTTAGCCGCCTGCCTGCCATCGGGAGTATACAGGTAAGCCGCATTATATTTCTCAACCAGTTTTATAGAACCATCGTCACTAACTTCAGGCTTACCACCCGTAGCACCGACAAGAACGTAACTGCCCTGAGAAGAATACTCCTTGATCTCGCTGTCGAAAATCCTGTGAGATGTCGATGGCGACAAGAGCCCCAACAGCCGCTCATCCAAAACACCCTGAACCATCGTTTCAGGCCATACTACCAACGCAGGTGAACTGCTCGAACTTTCATAACTGTATTTCAAAAGCTCCGATAGTATCTCGTCAGACGCCTGATACGACTCCTTGACCGACTGAGGGACATTCGATTGTATCGACGCCACCAAAGGACCTTCTTCAACATGCTCTGCCGTCTGGTTTATTCGCCATTGTCCGTAAATAATCGCCCCCGCCGTCAAACTCAAAACAATACCACCCCCGACAATGTTGCCGAAGTTCAAGATACGATTCTTCTTAGAGATTATTACATCCGCGATAAATCCGTTCACCATCGCTATCAAAAACGAAACGCCCCCGGCACCGAAGATGTCAGCTATCTGAATCAATACGATATTCTTGTATTGGCTGTGAGCAAGATATCGCCAGAAAAATCCGTCCAGAAACAATCCCTGCAAATGTTCCGCCGCTACTATCAAAATCGGTGCCGCAAGAAAATACGGTATCCGTTTGCTCCTCGCAAAACGAAACGCGAATACAAGCACAGGCCAAAGCAATCCCAGATAAAAACAAAGTATCAGCCAACCCAACACCGTCACAAATCCAAGCCAGTAAATATTACCAAGCCAGTAAACCACCGACACCACATAAGCTGCTAAATACAACTCCTTGGAATTCTTTTTCACCCCGCATGCCCAAATAAATGGAACCATTGAAACCCACGCAAGCCCGGAAAATCCAAAATGGGCCTGTATCAATGTCAAAGCAATAGCGCTTACGATGAAAGCTATGCTATGCCCCAAAATTGTTTTAAACTTCCCCGATTTCAATCAGATAAATCCTTTAATGACAATATCACACTAGCACTCGAATAAAACTTACGGTAATGCGAATGGGTTTTTAACTTCTAATAGTTGGCAGATTTCCCGTTTTCCTGATTTTAAGAAGTTTACCAGCGACTTCTTCTTGGGTAAAACCATCATGGTCTGTCAATTTTGAGTTTAAAGTTGATGTGAATCTGGATAGGTTCTCTTTGCTTTTGATTAAAGTGTCGCTTGGTATGTCAGTTTCCACATACAGTTTCTTGAGTTCTTCCTCTATTTCAGATGTCCACTCCGCCATTTTTTCCCCTTTCAATTAAACCTTGTTTAGTCTAATATGCTCGCCTCGAAGCGCTCCTAATTTACCACTTTTTCGTAATCTAACTAAACGCTTCATTAGTTGTTTTTGAGAAACCTTGTTACCATTATTGCCCATACGCAAATTAAATTTTTCAGTAAACAAAGTTAGCAAGTAATCATCTTCATCGAGTTGGTCAGTTGGAGTTTTGTTTTCATGATATAGCCATTTAAGCTCTTTGTCCATTTGTTCTGTCCAGGGCTTTCTCTCCTCTCCTTCAACCGCGGAATCTCTAAATTTTACAATTCTCTGACGAGACTGCTTAGTATATTCACTAGAAAGTTCAATTCCTGTATATGATCTATTTAGTTTTGCCGCGACAATCGCAGTTGTACCTGATCCGCTGAATGGGTCCAAAATCCAATCCTCTTCATTTGAGCTAACCCTTATTACACGTGCAAGAAGACTTTCTGGCATCTGACATGGAAACGCAGTTCTTTCCTCAAATGTTCCACATATACGGGGATATTCATTCCAAACATCATCAGGCATCTTACCTGCAGGATTTGCACGCTTATCATTATATATTTTCTGCCTATCTGAAATTATACGAGCATTGTCACCATTAAAAGTAAACTTACTTTTGTCGTTCACAAAATAAAATATATGCGTGTGCGAGCGGGCAAACTTGGTCTTCATCTGCTGACCAAACGTATAATGCCAGATTATCCAGTTACGCATCAACAATCCCAACTCGTCAGCTATCACTTTTACATTAGCGGCATAATCGTCACCGATAGCGATGTAAAACGAACCCTCAGGCTTCAAAACTTTAAGACATGCCCCCATCCAGTCCCTCGTCCACGCGATGTAATTTTTGCTTTTGACCTTGTCATTGTACTTGTCGTACTTGTACCCGATATTAAAAGGCGGGTCAGCAAATATCAAGTCCGCAAACGGCTTGGAAACCCCACTTAAAATCTCTATACAATCACCGCATACTATTTTGTTGAGCCATTTCGCCATACGAGTATTTTACAAAACACCCCTCATTTAGCAAGAGACAATTGATAACAGATAGGAATAAAAAACGCGATGAATTTAAGGGTAGCTCTAATAGTTGCTTTTGAGCGACAAGTAGAAGATTTTTGTGTTCTGGCAAGGAAGCCAAATCAGCCTTAGCCAAAGCTAAGGAGACTTTTTCCTGATGTAGCCCAGAATAAAAAAGATTCGCTTGTTCGCCAAAATGAATTTTCAGAGGTTCCCTTAAGGCTCAATCACCTTTTGAAGCCGAAAAACCTTGCCCGTAATGTAATCAGTAAACGTGACCTTAACCGTCAAAGGCTCTTCAAATTTCTCAACAGCATCGCTTACATCTAATACCAGCCGGTAATGAGTACCCATTAAAGTCGAATACCACAGCTTCTTCAAATCCGCAGGCTCTTTATGCCAACCGCCGAGCAACGCGTCCGCAGGCTCCTTACTAAGGTCCCAAAGCTCAATGTCAACCGCACCGCTTGCCTTAATAAAGTCACCCTGTGCGTCTACAAGCTTCAAATATACTATCAGCTTTTCCTTCGACCCGTCCTTGTCCTTGTCATAAAGATTCGTGTAGTTGCCAAGCGTCACTGTCTTCAAATCGTACAAATTCTCAAGACGAATTTCCGACGATAACCCCGAAAGGGCACGAACCTGATTCTCTAACTGATGCTTCTCAGATTCAACACGCTCAAGCTGAACACCAAGCTCGTCATTGCTTTTAGTTAGCTTTTCAACCTGCTCGGCCAGGGTTAATTCTGTAGGCGCCTCGGTGCAGCCGCCAATCGCAATTGCCAAAAGGCTCCCTGCCGCAATGACCACCGCTAATCTCATATAAATCCTCGCCATTACTTACTCAGACTATTCCTTGCTCTTGACTATTTCAGGAGCCTTCTTCAATATCCTGTCGACTATCCCATAGTTGATGGCCTCTTCTGCCTCAAGCCAAAGGTTCCGGTCACAATCCTTCTCAATATCTTCAGTACTCTTACCGCTGTGGGCACTGAGTATCTCATAAATTCGCGACCGAAGACGCAATATCTCTCTTGCCTCAATTTCCAAATCCGTCGCTGGCCCTTGCAATACCCCTGAAATTAATGGCTGATGAAGCAATATTCTCCCGTTCGTCAATATCGACCTCTTACCGGAGGCCCCGCCTGCAAGCAATAACGCTCCCATGCTCGCCGCCTGACCCATACAATAAGTCGCTACGTCACAACGCAAAAACTGCATCGTATCATAAATCGCAAGACCTGCCGTTACCGACCCGCCAGGTGAATTTATATAAAAGTGAATGTCACTCTTGCTGTTTTCGTTACTCAAAAATAATAGCTGTGCAATTATCAGGTTCGCCGTCTCATCATCAACGCTGCTGCCCAAAAATATTATACGGTCCTTAAGTAAGCGAGAAAAAATATCATAGGCCCGCTCGGTACGACCGCTCTTTTCTATCACTATCGGTACTAAATTCTGGTTAACTGCCATCTCTCTTGAACCTTTCATCTTATCTTAATCACTAACCTGCTATTTCTTCTTGTCCTCGGTCTTGTCCTCGGTCTTGTCCTCGGTCTTGTCCTCGGTCTTGTTCTCGGTCTTGTCCTCGGTCTTGTTCTCCTTCTTGTTCTTGGTCTTGTCCTCGGTCTTTTCTTCTTCCTCTTTTTCTTCTTTTTCCTCCACTTCGTGCAGCACGTCATCTATCAACCCGTACTCCTTCGCCTCGTCAGCTGACATATACCGGTCACGTTCAGTCTCTTCTGCTATCTTCTCAGCAGATTGACCGGTATGCTTGGCGAGAAGTTCGTTTAACATCGCCTTGGCACGGAGAATCTCTTCTGTTTGTATCTTAATATCCGATGCCTGACCTGTTATACCGCCCCAAGGCTGATGAAGCATTACCTTTGCGTGAGGCAGTGCGTGACGTTTACCCTTTTGTCCCGCCGCAAGTATCACCGCCGCGCCGGACTGGGCGCGACCGATACAATAAGTCGCTATAGGCGATGATATAAATCGCATCGTATCATATATCGCCATCGTATCATCAACACTGCCGCCCGGGGAATTAACATACAAACTTATCTCAGTGCCGGGCTTCTTGTTATCAAGATACAACATCTTCATGATTACTTCCGTCGCTCTGCCGTAAGATATCTCACCTATCAAAAAAACTATACGGTTCTCAAGAAGCATATCATCAAGCGTCATCTGACGTTGAAGCGTATACCTGTCTTGCTGATTATACATTTCTAAATGGCGTTCCTTATCTCTTCCGGGCGTATCAATTAACATTTATCACTTCCTTAAAATTTCTAATTCCTGAAAATTATAACTCTCGTATTCCCAATTACTTATGGGACGACAAAACCTGCCGCTTATAAAAACTCATCGGCTAATTTTACTTCTCGGTTTTCTTTTTAGCTGTCTTTTTAGCTTTTTTAACCGTCTTTTTCTCTTTGGGCTCTGCCTTCTTAACTGTCTTCTTAGCCGTCTTTTTCACGGCTTTCTTCGTTTCCTTTGTCTTCACCGCTTTTTTCTCGGACTTTACCGGCTTTTTCGAAGCCTTTACTTCACTTATCTTAGCCGACTCAAGAATCTTACTGATACATTTCTCTTCCCGAACCTGCAGGCTAAACTGACTAAGAGAGCCGTCACGTGACATCGCCTCACGCATCTTTTCGGGCCTTTGACCCTGCCCAATTGCCAGCTGTGCGATGCGACCGTTAATCTCCTCTTCACTCACCTCAACCTTAAGCTTGTCAGCGACCTTATCCATAATAAAGTAAACCTTAAGCTGTTGCTCTGCCTGCTCATCGCTCGCAGCCCTCAATTGCTCAACCTGGGCGCTAAGCTGTTCAGGCTGCAAACCCTGACGAAGCAAATTCGTATATTGCCTCTGAAGCAAATTCATCGCCTGCTCTGCAACAACATCCGTAGGCAGATCAAACTTCGTATTATCAAGCATGTACTTGTAAATCTGCTCACTCATATCTGTCTGCGACTGCTGCTCCGACCGCGTCTCTAATGAGTCAGCTATCTTCTCGCGAAGCTCTTTTTCATCTTCAACGCCGAACTTATCAAACAAAGCCTTATTCAGTTCCGCCGGCTTCAACCACTTAATATCTTTGACCTCGATCTTGACCTCAACCTTTTTCCCCCGATACTCTTCCTTGAAATAAGTCTTCGGAACCTCAACGTTCGTCTCCCTGCTGTCGCCTACCTTAGCGCCAACCAATACCTCTTCAAGATTCTCAACCGGAACAGGTCCAACACTGCTGTTAGCACGAGCAAAAATATTGATATTATCAAGATTCTCTTCTTCTTCGACACCCTCAATTTTCAGCAGGGCGTTAGCTATTATCTGGTCATTCGCCTCAATCGCCGCCCCAGCCTCACGAGGCGACCAGCTGCCGGACCACGTCTTAAGTTGTTCAAGCTCTGCGTCAATCTCCTTCTCGCCTATCTCTGGAATAGTTTTCTTTATCGCTATACCCTTAAGTTCTGGCAGCTCAAAGTCTGGACGAACCTCAACCTCGAAATCAAACGTCATATCACCGCTCTCAGGCAACTCCAAATCCTTATAGTCAATATCAGGCTCGCGAAGAACATCAATCTTCTTATCCTTAAGAGCCGACTCACTTGCCTCTGCTACTAGTTTCAACTTGATCTGGTCTGACGTCTCTTTGCCGTAACGTTTTTCCAATAACCGACGAGGTGCACGACCCCTTCTAAAACCAGGAACAACTATATCTTTTCGCAGAGTTTCATACTGCTCATCTGCAGATTCCCGGATGGTCTCTTCCGGTATCGCGATAGTTACCTTTTTCTTGCAGGGCCCAACATCCTTAACTGTCACCTTATTAGCCGCCGTCTTCGCCTCCTGACCCTCAACTTTTTTCTCATCCGTGCCTGCTTGCTTTTCTGCCATCTTACATACTCCTTCTATCTCATTAATAATTACTGTATACCAAACAAAAAAGGCATCAAGGTCTCTGACCTTTTAGCCCATTATACGGTTTCCATTCGCACACGCGAATCTAAACGTATGGGCGACCAACGCCAAACTACTCTGTTAGCCGGTAACTCGCCGATACTATATTACCTTATCTTTCCAAAAAAGCGGGTGATGAGATTCGAACCCACGACATTCACGTTGGCAACGTGACGCTCTACCACTGAGCTACACCCGCATTAATTACAAGATTATCCAATTCTACGCCAATTACTTCGGCTTTTCAACAACCTTTTTCCAATTTTTTCCCGCCTTTTGCCCAAAAAACTTGGATTAATCAACTCTTGACGGAACAAATAGACAAAGTACGAGACCGTTACAAGCAGATTAAAAGAAGAATTGACGAAATGGGCTATTACCGCAGGGGCATCGAAATTAAAGAACCACCATCCCCGCCGAGCAAATAACAGACGTGAAAAACCAGCTATCCAAGCACAACCTCGAAAAAACTTAATCCTCGCGGACATCTACTGCTGCTGGAGTCATATCCGCTGGCTTAAATGGAAAGGGCTCATCGAATTTAACATGAACCTTGCGCACAAACTTGAAAAAACTTAATCCTCGCGGACATCTACCGCTGCGGGACTCATATCCGCCGGCTTAAATGGTAGGGGCTCATCGAATTTAACATGAACCTTGCGCACAAACTTGTCCAGCTCGTTGATATGGC
The DNA here is from genome assembly GCA_019456255.1 of Planctomycetota bacterium. Taxonomy (GTDB): domain Bacteria; phylum Planctomycetota; class Phycisphaerae; order Sedimentisphaerales; family Anaerobacaceae; genus VRUG01. Next base: position 22,587 of record VRUG01000005.1, read on the forward strand.
ACACGACCCCCATTTGAGTTACCTTACACGGGGCGTCAGATTCATCTTCCGGAACATAAAAGTAAGTCGTAATATGCTGGTCCTTTTGCGGAAAACTCTCGTCACCATGACATATAAACGCCACCCCTCCGCTCGAAAGGTCGTGAATCATACCATGATAACGCTTCTCCGTCACAGGGTCTGTCAGCCAGATTACCCAGTCACAGTGAAGCCGTTTCTCTTTCCTTTGTTCGACCTGCCCAACTCGCTCGGTTCCTTCGTTCATCTTACATCCCCCTTCACTTTCACCTAAATTAATCCCTCTAACTGTCTCCCGATTTAAATTAAACCTCAATAAAGGGTACGTAATACTATAGGCGATTCCAAATTTATAGACGATTTAAGCCTACTTTTTTCGCAAAGAAATGACAACGTCCGAGAAAAACCCCAACCACGCAATAAAAAATCCCAGAAATGATAATTTGAAAATTAAACCGAGCAGGACCGATTCACTTCGTGTCGTTTTGGGTTCGTTCCCCCATAGATTCATAAATGAATCTGGATATGGGGACAAGTTGGGTTTGTTTTTTACTTTCTCAAAAAGGTGTAAATTTTTGTAATTGTTTGTTGGGTAGTGGTTTAGGTTCATATTTGGTTTTTGGAAAATGGGTTTGTTTTCCATAAAAAGGTGAATTTGTAGAGGACTCTCGACAAATGTAGAGCGAGGACCGGGCAATTGATTATTGATAAATGATAATTGATTATTTAAATCTAAAAGCATCAGAAGCCCCCGCTCTGGGATTGATAATTGATTATTTCGAGTATTATAACAGATATTTAGCTTAAAATCAAGAAAAAAGCCCCCAGGACAGGGTGGAAACCCTAAATGCTAATACCTAAACTCCCTTTGGCAAGGACAGGCTAAACAAATCCTAAGAGCCGAGAAGACATCGGGCAATTAGCGACAAATTGTCTAAATATAAATGCTCAAAACTTATTAGACGCAGATTCACACAGATTCACACAGATTTTTTTAAAGAATAATTAACCACGAATGAACACTAATAGACACGAAGAAAAGAAAGAAAAAGTTGAATCCCGCAAAGGCGCTGATACCTATGGCACAGGGGCGCAAAGGAAAGGATGACAGGAAGAATTTTCACCACTCCCTATGGGACGCCTTACGGTGGAAGGACACTAAGAAAAGAACTATAGCCACAGAGGTCTCAGAGGACACAGAGGTCTCAGAGGACACAGAGGAGAAAAAGGGAAAAAGTGTAAAGTTTAGACACGGATACCTATGGCACAAGTAACGCAGATGACACGGAGGGGGGGGATTTAAGGACGAAATTTTGTATCCTCGCCGTGCTGCGCTCGTCGCAGCAGGTCGCATATCGTGTCTCGAAGAAAAACTACCGCACCGAGGCCAAAGCTTTAGCAGTTGACCGGTACTGGCAAATTATACTCTTTGGGTACCAAATTATGGTATTCTTTCAAAGCTTTCAAGGTTATATCAATGGCATGTTTGCTTCCAAGATTATCAATCTCCTCAAGCCAAGTTCTGAATGTATCAGCAGAAATGCCGCCTTCACTTTTGCTAAACGTTCTTATCGCAAGATACCCATAGACAACAGCTATGCATAATTCCCTTTTAACCTCAGAATCTGATTCACCATTTTTAAAAGCAGTCTTGGCTGTATTAAAAGCCTTCAGAGCTGCCTCCCAATATTTCCTAATTTCAGGATTCATAGTTTTATTTTCTTCTCAATATCATTTCATCGGCACGATTTATTTAACAATCTCCGTTTGTGATTTTGGATTTTTAGTTGTTACGGATACTCACCACGGGAGCATTTTATGTAACAGTGAATTGAACGAATAATATCATAAAGAAACCAAACACCACCAGCAAAAACAATCCAACCAGTGAAAAACTCGTTCAGGAAGCCCTCTTCATAAAACCAAACCCCATCAATTGCTAAAATCCCTGCTGGGATAGCCGAGAGAACAGATATAATCACCGCACGTTTGATTGATTCTTTATAATGTGAAATAACGAAGACAATCCTATCCTTCCAATTCGCAATACCATTTTCTTTTTCAAAAACTGATAGTACTATTTTATAGTGGGCCATTAGATTTGACATATTGAGACCTGTATCTGCAATCATAATATTTACATAAAATTGTACAGGCCAAATCATCAATTGAGAAATAACAGGAATGTATATCCAACCGTGAGCTATGCTGGAAAGTAAGTAAAGTACAAACCGAATCCAAATGATATGGAGTTTGCTGAAGGGTAAAAAAAGAAAAATAATCGCCAGAAACACCGAGTGAAGGGACCTATAAGCCATTGGCACTATAAACGTTAGATAACTGTTACGTGCTGCCCCCCATAGACTAAAAGCATACCATAAGCCATCAACAAGAACTGCTACCCAGACAACCCACTGAATTATTATATAAGTTTCTCGCAATTTCTCAATCCTGCTTTTGACGAATTTTGTTTTTCATTTTTCCGTTTTCAGTTATCACCCCCAATATTGGAATACCACTTTGACGGAGTCGTAATTCAACATCCGTCTGCAATGCCTCTTTTGTCAGGCCGTGTTTCTGTGCAACCCCAGACAGTGCTATGCTAATCTGCACGCCCTGAACTCTGTGTAAAACGTCCTTGTCGTTTGTGAGAAAAGCTGAACGACTCCGACTCGCCATACCAATTGCCTGCTCCGTGCACATAAGCAGACAAGCGAGCATCGCAACAGATAGTATCATATACCTTTTCGTTTTCATAACATCCCCTTTCAGAATCACTACAAGCCTCTGTTAACATCTTTTAAGTGTACCTCTTAAGCCCTGAAAGTCAAGGCTGTTTTGTGAAAAGTGTTGTCTATAACACCTGTTCGGGTTAAAATAGAGACGTTTGTTTGGAGAAGATTTTATGGCAAAAAATGAAGTCAAATTGATAGAGAAACTTGCCAAAAATCTACAAGAGTGGGCTGACAACCAGTCTTATACCCATTCGCCCACATTTATCAGATCTGTACCCGATTTTGGTCAAAAAGAAGTAATTCTTTCGCTGCTTACAGAAAAGCCTATGCTGGGCGGGAAAGTACAAGAAGATTTCAAAGTGCTTCAAGAGAAAGTATATATTTTGAATAGCTTGTCGGCCAGACCTATTACCGAAAATGAATACCACGAGGATTTTTGCCCACAAGTAGATGAGGTCAAAGGCATTGCTGCTGACCTTACCGAAACACTTCGGTACATAACGGTAGTAAAATGGTACCAAACAATATGGGCTAAGATAATAGCTGGAGTATTCTTTCTTGCAGCACTTCTTACATGTATATATCTCTTGTGGTGGTTATGGACGAAGTTTTCTGAGTGAGTGAGAACCGTTTTGTTAGTCGTTAGCGAATCGAGGCACGAGCGACGAGTCACGAAAAACCAGCCCCAAAGGGATTCCGAGACGACATCGGGCTCTACGTGTCGCTTCGCGGCGCCTGCGGCGCCAGGCCCTGAAATGACACTGCGCGTCATAGCTGTTCTCAGACCTCCTTGAACGGAGCAGGAGGGATTCGAACCCCCGGTACCTTTCGGCACAACGGTTTTCAAGACCGTCGCGATCAACCACTCTGCCACTGCTCCAGCTTAAACATTCTATCGGCCAAAACGCACGTCCCGACCAGATTTTCAGCTATTTTAACGCGAAACCCCCACTTTGCAAGCTAATTCCCCCAACATCTCATAATCAGAGCCCGGAGTTTAAGCGATAGGGGAGTTTTTTTCAGAGCCCTGAGCAAAAGCGATGGGTGAGTTTTCTCAGTCGTGAAATCCGATACTGGCCCGCTGCTCGATAAGCTCACTCTGATCGCCCGTAGTAACCCAAACCTCAACTACAGCATCAGTCTCGTTAGGCCATTTAAAAGTCGTTACCGACCTGCCCGCTACCGGATACAAAAAACTCTGACCGTTCCAATCAACCTCATAATTTCTCACACCCGTAGCTTCATTGATTACATAATTGATGATAGTACCGTCGGTATTAAGAAACGCGACGTTCTTAATTGCCGTCGAAGATGTGTCCGCCGAGCTAATACGAACCGCACCTGCCCGAACAAACTTACTCGCCTGACCCAGTGCATAATAAGATGACTTCTTCGTCACCGCTGATGTCACGCTGTGAACTCTAACTATTCCATAACACGTACTGCAGCCGTTGCCGAGCATCGGGCCGTTATAAAGTTCATGAAGGGACATGTTCCATAGAACAACACATTTGGCCCAGTTGCGAGTCGTATCAATAAGCAAATTCGCAGCACGCATCAAGCCCTTATCAAAATCCTCCTCACCAACGATCCACTCGCCGATCGCACCCTCAGTGAAATAAACATTCTTACTGGGATAAGCATTGCGAACCGTTGTCTGCGCCGAAACATTCCCCGCATAGTGATGCCACGCTACACCGTCAATATATCCTCTCGCAGTCGCGTCACCTAAAACCGATAGTGGAAAAGATGTATTGTTCCAGTTAAAGTCATAGCAAACGATTTTCGTATCTATACTTTCTGCCGCAAAACGCGCACCGACTTTTTTGATTAGCTTCCTCTGATTCGCAGCGGTCATGTCCAAACTTGGATAACCTATTTCAAGCCCAGGCTCATTCTGAACCGTTATCGCGTCAATAACAATACCCTCCGCCGCGTAAGCCTGAACATACTTCACGAAATACTCCGCATATGCGTCATACACAGCATCGGTATTAATAAGCCTACCGCCCTGAAAATCTTCATTCGTCTTCATCCAGGGAGGCGGACTCCACGGACTGCTCATAATCTTTATATCAGGATTGATTTCAAGAGCTTTCAAAAGCACCGGAATAATATAAGCCTGGTCCTTAGCAATCGAAAAATTCGCAAGACTGTAATCCGTTTTGCCCGCTGGCATATCATCATAACTATAATCCGCCACCCGACGCATATCAGATGTACCCATAGGCTGACGAATATAACTCAAACCAATACCATCTTCATGGTCGAACAACTCATCCATCAATGTTAAATATTCGGACCCGCCAAGAAAATCATGCACCAACCACGCCGACGAATCCGTAAAAGAAGCCCCAAAACCGTCTATCTCCTGCATCACAGTTGTATGGTCAACCGACGCAGTCACAGGCGTGTCATACCATAGCCAAGACAAAACAAATATCCTAACGTCACCAAAATCAATAACGTCATCTTCATTAAGGTCGTAAATTTCATCATACCCCGCCTCACCAAAACTCGCGGGCCACGCCAATCCCATCTCCGCCCAGTCCAGCATGTCCACCGTACGGTCATAATTAAAATCAGGACTCAAACCAGATTCACTAACAGATGCATCATCGAATATAGGCGAACCAAATGCGTCACCTCTAAGCTGAAAAGTCGCACTAACCGTACCCGCTGGTGCCGCCGATGTCGTAAACCCGTAAAGACCCCAGACATTGGGACTCGGATGACTACCGCTGAAAATTGCCGAGCTCTCACTCAACAATACAGAACCGCTGGAGTTCTTAAATTCCACACGCATCGATGCGTTCGGTGCACTGCCCCAACCTTCGCTGCGAGCCCAAACTTCAAACTCGTACGATTTCCCCACCTCTACAATAATGGTCTGTTCCCAAACCCCGTGTTGACCGCTGGCGTTTGCACCTGCGACAACATACTTCGTCCCGGTATGCGATGCTATTCCGCTAACCGCACTATATTTCCACGCCGCCCACCCCCAATTGCCCCACTTCGACCAACTGTTCAAGCCGCGGGTTTCATCCCACGGGGCTTTCATCGAACCTTCCTCAAAACTCGGATTCAACAAAAGCTCCGGCGCACCAAAAACCACCGTACTAAAAGCCAATATCAGCCCATAGAATATGACGTGTTTGTGTTTCATAATGGTCCCTCTTCCAAACATAAATGCCCCGCTCAATAGCTGAACTTTAACCCCATTACTATACCAGATTTAACAACAAAAATCAAGCCTTTACCATCGTCAGAAAGCCCACCCTTAATGTGGCAAAATCGCAAACTAAAGCCCATTTATAGCTGCCAGAAGCCTCAATTCTCTTGAGGCCAGGCAGATTGGGACCGAGATTCGAGAGTCCTAATATGCTGAAGATTCTTATAGGCATTACGAAATCCAGGTTTGAGACGTAACGCTTCGCTGAAATGCCTTTTCGCCTCATCTAATCGACCAAGATTCATATAGTTAATACCCTGTTGATTATGTATAAGGGCATTACCAGATTCAAGTTGAAGGTACTTTGCAAATTGTATAAAAGACTTCTCGTACATCTTATTTTTTAACAAAAATGAACCTAATGTGCCATAGGCATTCATAGCCATTAACGGGTCAAGCTCGACCGCTTTTTGAAAATACTCCTCCGCCAGATCCATCTTACCTTTTTCACAAAAAACAACTCCAAGCATATAGTTTGCCTCGGGGTTGGCTTTTTTGATTTCAATAGACATATAATAACTCTCTATTGCTTTATCAGCCAATGAGCTGTCACGGTATAAGTCACCGAGAAGTCTATATGACATTGACTTGTCAGCCATACTCTCGATATTCTCACTTACTATCTTAAGCTGGGTCCCGATGCACCGTTGTTTAAGTTCTTTATTATTAAAAAAATCAAAATCAAAAGGCCCTTTTTTAGAAAAATCCTCCGCAAGAACATAGAAACGCTCTTGCTGTGCCGAAGAAGCACCCGATAAATCCACCATATTCCGGAAAGGAGCATTTACAGAAAACGCGTAAGCGGCATAGTTTATCTGGGAATCAATATCGGATTTCAGAAAACGGGTTATCTCACGTGTGCTTTCACTAAGAACCCCTTTAGATAGAATCTCGCGAACAATACTCTTGTCCTGACGGTACATCAGCCGAGGGGCACTAAATTCAAGGATAGGCATATCGTCACTATGAACCCGACCTTCGCCAAACAGCTCAACAAGATTTTCAGCAACTATCATGCGATAGAATAACCGGTGGTCCAATAATTTTATATTGTCCGATTGTTGAGCGTAGGGGAAATTTTTAACCGCGTTTTCAACTTTGATCAAATTGTCATCTTTGAATCCCACAAGCAGATAATCAGTGCCCGCAGGTTTGGGCTGGGCCAACGTTAGAATGCTGTTGGGAAACACCTCGGTGAAAGTTCTTCCTATCAGTTGAACTGTCGGCCAATCTAACTGGTAGATATGAAGCCATTGAACAAACATCCCGTTACTATTAAGTTTAGACTTCGCAAGCTCGAAAAAATCTTTAGTAAACAAGGACGCAAGACCAGACATCCATGGATTAGAGGGCTCAGAGATAATCACATCGTAACTCTCCTCGGTAAGCTCAAGGTGTGCCCGCCCATCCTGAATAATAAGATTGGTCTTCTCGCTTGACAATACATCATTGTTCCAAGGCAAAAAGAATGCACTTGCCTCAACGGTTTGGCGGTTTATTTCAAGAATATCTAACTGACTTATCGGATAATTAAGTATTTCGCCAGCTGTTACTCCGCTCGCAAAACCCAAAACCATTACTTTTTCTGCTTTAGGATGAAATAGCATCGGAAAATTGGCTAAAGATGTTTGCGTTGCCATATCATTATTATTTGATGCATCCGGTTTGCCGCTAACCGTTAACGAAAAATTACTGCCCCCTATCGGTTGTGCATATTCTAATACTGCCGTAAAACCACCAATACCATCTCCATAATAAACAAGCTCACCCTTTTTATGTTTGGCAAGAATATCCTTACCATTGAAAAGGGCATCAACCCAGCCGGTATTCTTTATCTCCAGCCTAATTTCATCGAACCTGTGATATTTACCTACCGAAAGCTGATGGTGGTCCCATGCAGGAAACTTTAAGCACAACAACAAACCAATGACAGCCGGCACCATGAATAGCGCATATCTTAATTTCTTACGCTTAATTAAAATAACAAATGTAAGAATCAACGCACAAACAAGCTGCAAAGATACTACCAGACTTAATGCTTTTTCCTTACCGAATAAAGGACTCAAAACAAAACCGGCACAAAACGAACCCAAAACTGCGCCTATTGTATTTATCGAATAAGCAAAACCAATGGACTTGCCTATCTTGTCTATGTTCGATGTATATATCTTGCTCACCAGCGGAAATGTCGCACCAAGACAAAGTGTCGGCAGGATCATAAATCCAAAAAGAAATAATGCCTTTAATATACTTTGGATTACGAAAAGATTCTGAGTCGAATGTAACAACTTAGCGAATAATAGCTGGCTGCCCCCAAGTAACTCACTGCAATACAAAGCAAACAACGCCGCACCTATCTGTGTGATAATTAAAAGACAAACAGGCATCTTAGTCTTGTCTGCAAGATACCCGAAAAGCATACAACCTAACGCAAGACCCGTTATAAAAGTAATAAGCACTATAGTGAACGAATAAGTCGTGGGCCCCACGATCAAACCTAACAGCGATGTCCATATCACCTCATAGGCCATCGAACAAAAACCAGAAACAGCAAACGTCAACAGAACAAAAATAATAACAATAGACGGATACGGACTACGCTGTATTGTATCGACATCGCCCAAGGCTAAAGCCTCCGGCATCTCAACATCAAGCAGGGGGGGCTTGACCTTAAAACTAACCGCCAGGCAAACCACCGATATTAAAACATTAATACTAACCGCCAGAAAAAGTGTCCCCTGCATACCGAAAAATTTTAAAAACCAAAAGCCGCACAACAACGAACCCACCGCCGCACCTATAGTATTTAAACCGTAAAGCCTTGACGACTTCTTCCCAACATTAGATAAAGTGTGAACATAAAATTTGCATAGTATCGGCAAAGTTGCTCCCATGCAGATTACCGGAATACATAACAACACAAAACAACCGACGAATGTAAGACCGTTATACAGCAAAAAAGAATCGTAGAAGCGATTATAAAGAAGCACAGAAACAGGTTTAAATAGCACAAGCAAAAGCGGTATCATGAGAACATAAAGACCTATCACAAGCTCCAATATTCCGTAAAGCCTAACAAGATGAAGCGGCCTTTTAATTCGGTCAATCGTCAGACTCGAAATATAACTGCCTATCCCCAACCCGCCCATAAATATCGTCAATATAATGCTTATTGCAAAAGGCGCGGAACCAATTATCTTAACTATCATCCGCGTCCAGAGAATCTCATAAATTAACCCGGTAACACCAGAGAGGAAAAAACATACAAGAACTAAGGCATTTATCCTTGTTACTAATCTTTTTGAAAGGTCATTCATATAAAACGCTATATCCCGACATTTACTATTTACTCCCGCTCCGCTGTGTAAATAAACCTTATTTATCACAAGATACCAGCTTTATCGTCAAAAATCAAGCTTTTTCAACAACTATTATAGAGATTTTAAGCCAATCTCAGGCCCCGCAGAACCCACGAAATATCTTTTTCATCTTTTTGAATTTTATGGTTGACATTGCATAGTATGCATTGCATAATATGTATAACAAGACTAATGTTTTTTTACTCAAAAAGTAGGAGCTTAAAATTATGAAATTCGAAAGTCAGTTACTAAAAGGCGTAGCACCGGTGGTTGTCCTGCAAATCCTTTCAAGAGGGCAGATGTACGGCTATGAACTTAGCCAGGCTATCGAAAACAAAAGCGACGACATCCTCTCACTCGGAAAAGGAACCCTATATCCGCTTCTATACAACCTCGAAGCTAAAAAACTCATCAAAGGAAAATACCAGAAGTCAGACGCAGGCAGGCAGCGCCGATACTATTCAATCACAAGTAAAGGAAAGGCCCAGCTCACAAAACAAAAGCAACAACTTCAGCAACTCTCCATAGGACTAAATCTCGTTTTCGGCGGGGCGATCTCAATGGCATAATTTAGGATTATTTACTAAGCATTGTCATTCCTGTGCAAGCAGGAATCCAGGTGCTGAAAAAGGATTGAACTTATGAACAAAAAACAGATAAAAAAATTACTCGAATCCCTGCCCGCCGATGCTGCCGACTTCTTAAAACTTGTCATCAAAAAGATGAAATACCGCAAAAAAGTACGAGCCGAGGTATTAACCGAACTCGCCGCACACTTCGAAGATGAGCTTAAAGATTGTAAAAACGATGACGAAAAACAAAACAAAGTTAAAGAACTTATCGAAGAATTTGGCGACCCCAAAATCTTAGGTATCCTGCTCCGCCGTGCGAAAAAACGCTGCCGCTCCCTTTGGAGAACCATCGTCGCGAGAACATTCCAAACAATAGGAATCTTACTCTTATCACTGTTCTTATATTCTCTCTATATTATATCAGGCCAACCCAGTATCAATATTGATTATACCAAAGAAACGCTAAAACTCGCCAGACCCGTTGCTGATGAAAGCCTAAACGCCGCAAACCTCTATCAAAAAGCAATCGATGCTTACAAGGAACCACCGAATATCGAAAATGAAGATTTAACTCGAACCTTAAAAGGCAAAAAATGGATTGACGAACTAACAAGCCAGCAACTTGATTCACTGAAAAAATATGTAAACGATAACGCTCAAGCCACTGTTCTGTTTACTCAGGCAAGTAAAAAGCCCTATTACTGGCTCGATAAATCCGAACCAAATAACCATCCCTTTATTCATATGCTCTTGCCTGAACTCGCGCCCACAAGAGATATTGCAAAAATGATTGTATGGCAGGCCAAATTAAAAGCCTACACCGGTGACATCGAGGGCGCATTCGATGATATCTTTACTCTCTACCGTTCAGGACAACATCTAAAGGGTCCAAAGGTACTTATTGAACAACTCGTTGGAATATCCATGCAGGCAATGGCCGTAGAGACCTCCCGAACAATATTAACAAATACAAACATAGATTTAACGACCCTACAAAACATTCAGCGAAAATTTACTGACCTGAGAGACAGGTCAACTTTTATCGTAGATTTTAAAATAGAAAAATTCCTCCTCCTCGATTTCGTCCAAAGATGCTACACAGATAACGGCAGAGGTTCCGGACACTTGATACCGCGGATGGCCAGCCAATATTACGGCGCACTTGATATAGGAAGCAACCACCCATACTCAGATTTGAATTTTATACCTTTTCTTGGTATGGCAGTGGTCTCTGCTGATAGAAAACAGATTACAAAAATGTGTGATAAGTATTACGACACTTTTCAGAAACATGCACATAAATCTCCATGGCAGCTCAATGAAGAAAATGTTGATTTTAAAATGGGAATAAATCAGTGGTCATTAGTCAAGCAGCTGCGTTATTTCCCTTTCACATATTTTATGCCCGCACTTGAAAGAGTAAACATGGTAATGCATAGAAGTAAAGCTGATGTCGATTCACTCATCACAACTATCGTTATATTAAGATTCCAAAAACAAAAAGGCGTCTACCCCGAAAGCCTGCAACAACTGTTAGATGAAAACTTCATAAACCAAATCCCTGCTGACCCGTTCAGCGACAAACCATTAGTCTATAAAAAAACAGAGGACAGCTTCATCCTTTATAGCCTAAGTGAAAACTTCACCGATGAAGGTGGAGAAGGTCACAAAAATGATGAAGGTGAAATTAAAAAGTGGGGCAAAACAGGCGACGCTATCTTTTGGCCTGTAATAAAATAAAAAACGGGCAGCTGTCAAAACAACTGCCCGTATCAATTTCAAAAAACTTTTACCTCTACGACGGATATCTGCTTGCTTGCTGAGCCGTACGCTGAGCCTTACGCATACGCCTGCGATTAACTTCCGAAGGCTTCTCGTAATAGCTGTTACGCTTGATATCACGAATCAAACCTTCCTTCTCGCAAAGCTTCTTGAAACGTCGAATCATCTGCTGAACCGATTCGCCCGTTCGCGACTTAACCTTTAACATTCAGTAAACACCACCTTTCAATCACTAAATCTCATAACCAATTGTGCAACAAAACCTTAACTATATAAATCGTCACATTCTCTTTAGCCCATTATTCTAAGTTGAATTTAATAGTTTTTCAAGCCTAAAAACCCCATCTGACTCGTTAAAATCGATTTTTTTCAAAAAAATGACAAAATCAGGTACTTTTCAGGCCATTTTCGCATTAAAAATACCACTCGATTGAACAATTCACCAAAATATGCTAAAATAACCCCTGCATCTATAAGCTGTTATGAATGGAGACTTAAATAATTGGAAAAACTCCGCGAGACTCTCAGAGTCAAAAAAGAACGAGCTATCCTCGTAGCTGCAATTCGAAGAGGAAGAGGAAGAGATGACGCAGATAACCTCCAGGAACTAACTGCCCTCGCCCAAAGCGCAGGCGCCATCGTCGTCGACCGCTTCCAGCAGAAAGTCAACCGCATAAACCCCGCCACATACATCGGAAAAGGAAAAGCTAACCAACTCGCCGAACGTGTAACGCGTTTTGATGCCGACGTCATAATTTTCGATAACGACCTCTCACCCGCACAAATCAGAGAACTCGAAGAAATCGTAAAAATAAAAGTACTCGACAGAAGCGAACTCATCCTCGACATCTTCGCAACAAGAGCAAAAACCAGACAGGCAAGACTCCAGGTCTCACTCGCTCAACTCGAATACACCTACCCAAGACTCGCAAAGATGTGGTCACACCTCGATACCGTAGCCGCCGCCGGTGGCACCGCCGCTGGCGCCGTCGGAGGTATAGGAACAAGAGGTACAGGTGAACAGCAGCTCGAAATCGACCGTCGACTTGTCAATAAAAGAATTACCGAACTAAAAAGAGAACTTGAAATTATCGACAAAAGAAGAATTCGAGAGATCGATGCCAGAAAAGCTATGTTCAAAGTTTGCATCGTCGGATACACAAACGCCGGAAAAAGCACTCTGCTCAACAAACTTACAAACGCCGATGTTTTTGTCGAAGACAGATTGTTCGCTACACTCGATACAAGAACAAAAAAATGGAAACCAGACCGAGGTGTCGAGATACTTTTAAGTGATACCGTTGGTTTTGTAAAAAACCTGCCGCATCAGCTGGTCGCTTCATTCAAAGCTACACTCGAAGAAGCTGTTAACGCCGACCTGCTCTTACATATCATCGACGCCTCAAATGAAGATGCCCAGAAACAAATCAACTCGGTCAATAAGGTCTTAGCAGAAATAGGATGCAAAGGTGTGCCCGTCATAGAGGTCCTTAACAAAGTCGATGCCCTAAAAGATATCAGCAATCTCGAAATACTCCAGACCCTATACCCGGACGCCGTCTCAATATCGGCAAAGACAGGAATGGACTTAGACTCACTCGCTAACGTAGTCATGCAAAAATATAAAGGTAACGATGTCCTCCTCCACGTCTCAAGCAAACAATCAAACGGAAAAGTACAAAGCTTCTTAAGGGCGCACGGAACCATCATCGATGAGCAATACGAAGATGGCTTTGTAAATATCGAAGCCAGACTCGGAAAAAATCAACTCCCCGAACTCAAAAAACTACGACCACACAAACTTAAAGTCATGAACACTTAAGATTTGAATGTACGATTGCCGTTTTTACCTGGGACAATCTTTAATCTCATACTTCATGGAGATTATAGCTTGCGAGAAGCATTTCGATTGAAGGAAAACTCGACTTTCACATTTGTTGGATTACCGTTAACCTCCAACACAGGGTAGGCAAGGAAATTGATAGGACCTGAAGCCGGCCCCGGTTCAACAACAAGGTCACGCTCGCGGCTAAGTTCGATGCGGTTCGCCGGATGGTGCCCGAAGTAATACGTAGATAGACTTGAACACTTGTCGCCCTCGCTGATGTCAACGGGCCACCACCTACCGTCGGTGTAGAACTCCGCCCAGCAATGATACCCGTCTATCCCCCCTTCATTCCTCTCAGATGGAATAGCTGCTCCAATAGCAAAACGTGCAGGGATACCGACAGCCCTCGACAAGGCGATAAAGTAGGAATGAAAATCTGTACAATTACCGGTCCGTACGTCACACGCATAGACGGCATCCCCTTTGCCCCACCCGGACCCAAACTTCATATAACGCATGCGGTCTATAACGTGGTCGTAAAGCGCGCGAGCACGAACAAGATTACCTTTCTTGCCCTCAACGACCTTCTCAGCAATGCTGCGAAATTTCTCATTGGCGGGCACAAGACGCTCTGGTTCAAGGTATTGCCCCATGCTCGGCTTTTCTCCTTCATAAGCCCTTTTCTCAAGACGTCGTATACCAAAACGAAGTTCAATAATTTTCCCGCTGTCTTCCGGGCCAAGAGTCAGGAAAAGCACGCTGTTGCCATGTTCAAGCTCATGCAATACTTCCTGCTGACCAGGAACTTTAATGGACTTCACCTCCACCGTCTGGAATGAATCCGTCGTCGGCATCGGAATCCACATGCGGGCAGTATCGATCATCTCAGGCAGTGTCACACGATAGATAAACTCGAAATTGTCACTGTTCTTGATTACACCAAGCAGACGAGAGGATGCCTTTTTCACGGGCACGCGATGCCATGTCTTGTCACGCTTTTGCTCCCACGCATAAAGTAGTTGCCCGTTGATCTTGTGGACAGTCGTTTCCGTGACCGTCATTGCACCTGGGTCGCCAGCTAGGAAAAAATCAACGTCATAAACATCGCCGTCGATGCTAGCCAAATCCACGCATGCGAAATGACGTTGCGGCCCAAGATTTGCAAGGTACTCAACATGGACACGCACCAGCTTAAGTCGCAGTTCACCATCACCAAACCTAAGCCTGAAATATCCGTCACCTAAACGGCTCTGCTCCTCGATGTGTTTTTCGATACCAGCCTGTATATCTTTCGTTACTACATTAGATACAGAGTCGGAAGAGACTTGATCATCTTCACGCGACGTATTGCAGCCGCCAAGTAGACTACAAACCACAACCACTACTGGTATTGCCTTTTGCCAGTTCATAGCAAATCTTTCATTCAATAACTGCATCATGCTGTCAAAAGCTTAAACGTTATTCGGGATGCTCGGCCGAATGCTCCTCGGCAGAATGCTCCTTGGTCGGATGCTCCTCGGTTGCACTTTCCTTGGTCGGATGCTCCTCGGTTGCACTTTCCTTGGTCGGATGCTCCTCGGTCGCAGTTTCCTTGGTCGGATGCTCCTCGGTCGCAGTTTCACCGGCCGGATGTTCGCCCTTCTTTTTGCAGCCGGTCAGACCAAGCGAAATAACTGCCACGATCAGCAACAACGCAAATATCTTTTTCACCTTGTTCATCTTTAACGATTCTCCTTTCCTGTTTATGGCTCACGACTTCTGCAACATAGAGCCTGCCATCTAACTTTCTATATCCCTACCTGCCCACGTCACTAAAACTCATTTTCAGTAGAATATCAAGTCTCTTTTGAAAATCAATCTTTTATATTGACTTAGCTGTAAGGCATGCAAATTTAGATTACTCTGGAAAAATCGGATTCAATCCTGCTGCGAGTTCTTCAAGCTCTTCGTCGTGACTTTTGCTCACCTTCTCAAGCTCCGGCCCAAAATTCATAGCAATTCTAAAAAGCTCTTCTTCACCCGGGGGCAATAAAGCCGTAACACCTTGACCAAGCGTCCACGCCAATGCCTTTCGTGCAAGCCCGCTCTCCGTGATAGGCTCATACCAGCATTTCGAATATTGCTTTTCCTTGCCCGCTTCCTGTCTTTGCAAAGACATTGACTTAAGCGCGAGTATCCCCATGCCGCGACTCTTCGCCTCAGTCAAAACCGCCTGGTCGAATTTGTTTTTATAATGCGTACAAAAGTTGACCGGATAGAGAACACTATCGAAATCAAATTCCGCCATCGCCGTAAGTGCCGCCTCATGCGAATGCGCAGAAAAACCAAGATACCGAATGATCCCCGCCTTCCTTGCCTCGATAAAAGTTTGGATCGCACCATCCTTGCCCAACGCAGCCTTAACATCTTTTTCAACATCAGTAATCGCGTGCAATTGATACAAATCCAGATAGTCCGTCTTGAGATTTTTTAAAGAATTGTCGAGGTCCGACTTCGCACCAGCTTTATCACGCAGCCCAGTCTTGCACGCAAGAAAACAATCCTTACGAAAAGGCTCTAAAGCCGGACCAAGTTTCAACTCCGCGTCACCATAGTCCGGTGCAACATCAAAATAGTTAATGCCTTTCTCAACCGCATCAGCAACTACTCTTGCAGCCTGTTTAGGCTCGGCGTTCATGACGACAATCCCGCCAAACCCAATAATTGATAGCTCCTCACCGGTCCTGCCTAATACTCGTTTTGGAATCTTACTTACCATGCAAATAGAATAGCAAACCTGACTTGAAAATCAACAAAATCCATAAAACCTCACTACAGCCAAAATACCGAACAGCCCGTAAAACCGCAAAAATTACGAATACATAACGTGTGTAATATCAAGAACTTAAGAACTGGTTAATTTGGGCAAATAGTTCTTGACAAACCGGATTATCAGGGTATTATTTAGTGAAGCGAGCTTGCTATTACTGCAAAAGGGAGTGGCGAGAAAATTTGTCTTTCTTCATCTCGAATTTTCCCCACCAAAAAAGCATATACATAAGAAATAATTTTTGGGAAGCGAGAACTATGAAATCCACAAAACTCTCAACCGTTTTGATTATATCTTTGCTAATGATGACAGATGGGACGGCAAGCGCCCAGATGCTTCCTTATCGTGTACTTGAGGGTTATAAAGATGGACAAGGAACGCCATAGGACGGGGAATTTCTGATTGTAAACCAATCGGCTAATCAAAGGATGTCTGTGATTTTTTATAAAATTAAGTTTTTTTGAAAGGAGAGAAAAATGGTAAATGCAAGAAGGTTAGTAAGTTTGGTTCTGGTTTGGGTCATGATATCCTGTATTGCTGGTCCTGCCTTCGCCATAGACATGGGCACAGCCTTTACCCACGAGGGCAGACTGATGAGCGAGAACGGTAAAAAGCCGGTTAAGGGGTTTCGTGATTTTCAATTTTCGCTCCATGATGCTGAGGGGCTCGGAAATCAAATCGGTAGTGTTATCATAAAAAACAACGTCAACGTAGATGGTGGCTCCTATACCGTTAGCCTCGACTTCGTAGCCGACGACCCGAATGCCTTTAACGGCGATGCACGATGGCTTGAAATCGCCGTTTGGCAGGATGACAGCGGAAGTTTCAACACAATCGGTCAGCGACAGGAGTTGACACCCATACCATATGCACTCCATACGCGTGGTATTGTTGTAGATGACACGGGCAATGTTACGGTGGACGGAAATATGGTTATAACAGAGTGGCTTGAGGTAGGTCCTGGAACCGTAGTAATAGGTAAGGTGCAAAACGTAATTACTTTCACCGCTCAACAAGGGCCAGCCTCTGGAACTATCCAAACTGACCCTGGGACAAACATGCTGTTGATCCTTAATGCCGGAGGCACGGGTGATATTCAACTTAATCCCACAAGCACCGGCAACGTTGGTATCGGAGTGGCAAATCCGACCACAATTCTGGATGTCAACGGTACGGTCACAGCCGCCGCCTTTGTGGGCGATGGTGCAGCACTGACAAATCTAAATATACCCCCAGTTAATGGTGTTGTTCCGATTGGAGGTATTATCATGTGGTCAGGTGCGTTAGCTAACATTCCAGTCGGCTGGGCCTTATGTGATGGAGCTAATGGCACACCAAACCTCACAACACGATTTATAAAGTCTGTACCGAATGGCGCAACTGATCCAGGCACTACAGGAGGTTCATTAACACACACCCATACCGGAGGGAGTTATTCATCCGGTGGACATTCGCATTCGTATTCGGGGGCAACTGGCAACGGGAGTAACGTAGGAACGGACCATGGTGGCGCAGAAAATCAGTACCCTGCACCTCACTACCCTCACGCTCATACTTATTCAGGTACTACCAGTTCGGTCAATGGAGGCACAGTCTCAGGTACCTCTGGTAACACTACCAGCTTGCCGCCATATTACGAGTTGGCTTTCATCATGAGAATAAATTAGTGAAAGGAATGAGTTAAGCGGATTCGAAAGCAAAAGCTGATATTAATCAATCAAAGAGTTGTGAGTTTATCTCACAGCTCTTTTTTTATAGTTTTATTTTAAACGAAGATCCGTAAAATCAAGCTCTAAAAAATAATCAACGGTTGGAACATACCTTTTAAATCATGGGTGCCGAACAGAAATTTAGCGATTATGCTTAGACCAACAGCCACACCTCTCCGTTAGCTGTCGGAACGACAAAAACTTAGTGTGACGATAGGTTGCGGTGAATCTCGATCTTGTGTTCCCAGCGGTGTGAATCGACTCCGGTCTTCAAACTTCTGCTTGACCGCAAAAGCCCGCAAAACCATTTCCATATGCATTGAACTGTTTTCATAACATTCTCCACATCGGTTATTTACCTCATTTTACTATAATCTATGCCCCCATACCTGCACGAATTGCATGAAATTGTTACCCTAAATCCATTTTACGGGATGAACTAAAACAGCGAATCCTTTTATCGGACGACGACGAAAAGTTTTTTCCACTCATTACAAGCCAGTATTTATGAGGATTAAAAAAAGAGCTGCGAGATAATCTCACAGCCCTTGGGTTACTTCATTGTCCTTATTGCTGAAATTATTCAGTGTCGTCTAAACTCCAGGTTGCAGGATGGATTGCTGGACCCTCTTTAGATTCAGACTTGTCTGCGACTTGACTGAAAGAAAAATCTATTTCAGCCGTTTTTAACTGTTTAGTGCTATTTTTAAACGTGGCAAGTTTGTTCGACCAGTTTGTCATAGACGCTGTCTGAAGTTCTGCCTGACGCCGTTGAAGTGTAGCAAGTTTTCTACTAGACTCTTCGCGGGCGGCCATCGCTTCAGCAAGTACCGTCGCTAAATCCGTCTGCCTAAGAGCCGTTGCGTTGAACTCACGAGCGGTGACGATTACACGTTCTGCTTTAACTTGCTCGATACGTGCGTTGAAACGAGCCTTCACTGCATCAAGATAACCGGCGGCGGCATCACGTTTCGCTGAGTTAGAGGCCAGAACAATATTCATGTTAGCTTGAGCCGTCGCATACTTGGCATCAAGGTCGGCATTGTTACATATCTTATCTGTCTTCGCCGAGGCTATCATACGTTCACACACTGCTTTGCCGCGAAGCGTCTGGTTTAATACCAACTCCTTGTCACGCTCTATCTGTGCCTTGGAAATCGCGTGCTCCATTGTAAACTGAGCGTTGGTTCGGCTAATCTCTGCTTCTATTTTTTGCCTCAGAACATTCGCCTGAGTCAACGACTGCTGATAATCAACCTGTGCGATTTTCTCCGCTGATGCAATTGAATTGCTTATCTTTGACAACTCTGCCTCAAGATACCTTTGTGCTGAATCAACCTGAGCATCAATCTGTAAAGCAAGAGCTTCCTGAGAATCGGAGACACTCTGTGATTCGGTCATGAATTTTGAATACTGGGCATCGCCACGCTGCTGAATCGCCCAAAGATTAACTTTCAATTCTTTAATATCATTTTCGCTGCATTTACTAACAGATTCAGATTCTGCAAGTAGTTGCTGGGCGCGAGCATTGCTTATCTGCTCCATTGCAGTGGCCTGACTCTGATAATCAGACGCCTCCGCTTCTTTTTCCTGACGGAATGATTCAGCGAATACAAGCTGCTGGCGATATTTCGATTCAGAGATATCCATCTCTTTCTCTGTCTTGATCTCTATCTCGGTAAAACGTGCCTTAGCCTGTGCCTCAAGTGCATCGGCAATCGCCAACTGTTCTGAAGCAATGGCATCTTGCTGCGTCTTTACTGCCAGAAGATTGGTTTTGGCCTCGGCAAAAGTTGCTCTTGCCACCAATTCGTGGGCGTTAGCTTGGGCGCGGGTTCGCATAATCTCAGCAAAGCTGGTGCGATATTTCAGGATGTGCTCGGCTTCTATCTTAGCTGCAACAGCCTCAACCTGCGGTACTTCAGGTACCTCGTGTAGCTGCTCGCCATGCTGCGATACTTCTGTTGTGTAATTGTCAATAGTTACATTATTGCTCGCTTTTTTAGCGGCAATTTCATCTAACACTTCTTGTTTAATTCTTGCAGCTTCAGCTTCAGCTTCAGCGATAATATTAACTTTTTCTGCTTCGGCTACTGCCTCGGCATGAATCGCGGTCTGACGGATCGCTTCAGCACGAGCACCAGCTTCAACCTTCACAAATTCCGCACGAGCGACCTGCTCAACACGGTCAGAACTAATGCGAAGTTTCTTAACTTCATTCAGTTCGGTATCAAGCTTGGCCTGAATCTCGGCAAGCATCGATCCGTAGTTCGCTACTGAGTTATCCTGATAATGGTTAACCTCACCACGGAGACGATTGATCTCGGCCATAGCCTTCTCTAATCTCGTAGGGGCATTGGCTGATTTCTCCTGTGTTTGAGCCTGAGATTCTGCCTTGACTGATGCCGCTTCAACAAGCTTCAATTGATATTCTTCAGACGCAAGATTTGCCTGAATCGTAACTGCCTTGTTACGAAGCTCTTTGACATGAGCATTGGAATTCTTAAGGATCGCTTCGCGGGTGGCATTGAGGGTGTTTGCCTCAGATTTTGTCTGAATAGCTGTAGACTTGATTTTTTCCTTAAGTTCATCAACGCGAGCCTGAGTCTCAAGTTTCACCGCTTGAGCCTCTGCCTTAAGTTCTAACACTACTGCTGATGCTCTGCCGCGAGTCGCTCTTGACGCTTCTGTCATCTCAAGAATCTTCGCATTGCTTTCCACCTCAATAGCACTATGAACCTCTTTGAGCTGTTCAATACGAGCCGTCTCGCTCTTGAGCTTTTCACGGGCGTTAACGATAATATCGTTACGTTTGCTTTCATCTTCTTCCGTTAACGATGCTATGATTATCTCTTTCTGGTCGATTAGAGCACTAAGCTTCGCTTCTCTTGCGCTAATCTCAGACATCGCCTTACCGTACTCGGTGTTATACTGTTCACGAAGATTCTCGGCTTCGCTAAGACTTTTGTTGGCTTGAGCTTTAACTTCCATACGACGGGCACTGAAATCGGCTAACTGCTTATCCAATTCTGCACGAGCGTACAAATCAACTGCATCGGCTGTCTCAAGAACTGCCTCAACTTTCGTAACTCCAATCTTCCCTTCACTTACATACTCAATGGGCAAATCTGAACGGTTAGCAAGACTCGAAAACTCTGAATGTGTTTTAGAAATTTGAGTATGGTTCTTTCTTGTCCTAACTACAGGGCCATACTTGCCTCCGCATCCTGAGATGAGCAACATCAGAATTAAACATGTGTTTAGTGAGTGTTGACCAATTAACCTCTTTCTTGTAATTATCATTTCCTGTCCCCTTCTATTACTATAAGTAATAAGTTTTAATGTGCCTCACATTGACATTCAATGGAGCAAACGTATAGATTTCTCGTCATAATGAAATCCCCTCTTTATGAAGATAAAACCTGTTATCGGGCGGCTAAGGGGAAAAGGGGATTTAGGGCCAAACAGCCCACTTAAAAGTAGCGAGAATACGTGTATTTAATTTCATAGAAAATTTTTATACAAAACTTATCGGAACAAAAACGCACTTGGTGGTTGCGTTGATTACAAACACTCTAAAACCAAAAAACCAAATAGCACATAAAATTATGAATCTATAAGGTTAGTAATATAAAGGACTTAAAAATGCTCAAAAAAAAATAGTGATTTGCTGAAATTAATTCTTGCTCTTTCAGATGGAAGTGCTTAATACACAAAACGTTATCTGCCATTTTTTGTTGTGGCCTGAGAGATGAATAAGAAGGGGGCAGGGTGGAAGATGGAGAGTAAATGATGACAAAGCTAGTCTTGCCAAGAGCGGTTGAGGGATTGCTTATTTCGATAATACTGCTGTTGTGCTCGCCGTGTTTCGCAACTTTTGTCTATGACCCAATCACCGAACCTATAACATCGGCGACCTTTTCTGCTGACTTTGCTGCTCTGGTTGCCCATCGCAATCTTTTCGGATACGAAGTAAACTTTGCCAAACTCTACGATCCAACCGGAAGCCTCGGCATGTATGACCTCTCGGATGACCTCTTTGGAACAGCCGCTTATCCTGCTGTTCCACTTGTAAACATGGGTGACCTTGAGACAGGTATAGTCTCGGTTGCTATCGACCCGTCGTTCTTTCCGGCTTTGGCCGGAGGAAGCATTGGATTAGATTTTTTGTTCACCGATACAGATGATTCCATGTTTGCAATTGACTTTGTCTCGCTTACAATTCAGACCGATGCCGCTACTATAGAATCTTATTTCGGTTGGCCTGTCGGCGATGAAAACAACGGATTCGGTATAGGACTGGCCGATGGTGAAGATTTACCCAGTATTCTACCTGTCGCGATTCCCATCGATGCAACCGGTACAGGCTACGATGAGACACTCAGCAGTAAATCACATACACCCGAGCCGACATCCATAGCTCTTCTGGGATGCAGTGCATTAGGCCTGTTTTTGCGGAGAAAGCGTTCGAGACGGCAGACAAAGACAAAAAAATACACACATTCAAATTTAATACTCTTATTACTCGCCGCTATCATACTGCCGACACTGTTGCCATCTAACGTGCAGGCCGAAAAGGTTGGAAACTTTGTACCAGACTCAATAACACTTTCAAATGTAAGCTATCATAATGATACCTTTGCTTATTCTGGTAATTTTGGATTTGAACTTGAGAATGAGCCTAATACTGGAGTAAGTTATTTAAATGTTATTTTGGATTGGAATGAGGATGGTTCGGTCGACCCATGTGAATGGGTGATTCAGAATATACCTTTTGCAAACAGCGATTTTAATGATTCTACCCACTCCGTCTACTTCCAACTGGACTCAGAACAGCTTTCTGCAAATGCTTATGTTGACCTAAACGATGTCGAATTAGCACCGCCGTCAGGAACCTTGGAGCCTTTCTTTGATGTCTTTTTAGGGGTTTCGTTTGATATTCAACTTCTGGCAGAATCAGGACAGGATGGTAATGCCCCGCCCCCAGGGCCGCCGGCAACATCACCCGACCAACTGCCGAAGGGACGCCAGGGCATGCCAGATATACCACAGTATGCAAATGAGTGTGGACCTACTTCTACCGCTAACTCAATTATTTGGCTTGCTAAACGTGGCAAATGGGTAAATAAACTGCTAAAAGCTGCCGGCAGACCAGAAGATGGTAAAATTGACCCAAGTGACTCTAACAAACCTCAAGATCATACGACCGATGAAGATGAAATTATTAAAAAACTTCTCGAAGAAATGCAGCCAGGCGCTGCAAATGACCCGAACTTTGGAGGATTGACGGGGAATCAACTGGAAGAGGGAAAAATAGAATTCATAAGCAAAAACAAATTACCTCTTGTTGTTCATGGAGGCAATGACGACCCAAACGCAAATGGCGCCAAAATGCTTGATTTTATCAAAAAAGAAATAGACAAAAAGCAGGATGTCGAAATGTTGGTATTCTGGCCGACTTTCCCGGACCCCTGTGACCCTAACAAAACCATAGGAGGCGGTGGCCACTGGGTCACTGTTGTGGACATTTCAATTAAGGGAGAGGATGTAATTGTTACGGTGGTAGATCCAGATGATAAAAAAGGAACTGCAAAGAAACCACATTTGGCAAAATGGAAAGCAAAGAAAAATGGAGGGTTCACTGATCCAAACTGTATGGCTGGATGGGCAGTTGCTGAATCGCCAGAAAAGAGAATTGACAATGTTCATGTCTATCCAATCGAAAATCCACTTGCACCTGATTTCCCTGTCGGACCAATAGGAGTAGTTACGGCATCAGTTCAGTTTGAGTTTGCTGGAGTGACGGACATAGATGTGGAGTTTATAAAAAGACAGGGTAACTTCACGTTTAACAACGGTACTATATTACCTGATGGTTCAGAGACCACAATAACCACCGATTCCAATGGAATTGCTGAAGCTCAAATCACTGGAGATGCTAACGGACTGGTGCTGATTGAAGTAACTGTCAACAACTCGGTCCAGCCTACAGCATTTTTGTTCTTCAATATCATAGACTGTCCATTCGTAGCCGACCTCGATGGTGACTGCGATGTCGACTTCGATGACTTTGCTGTCTTTGCTCTGGCATGGTGTGCTGACAATACTCCAACTGCCAACTGGAATCCGGCCTGTGACATATCAGACCTTCCTGATGGTATTATTGACGCCAAAGATCTGGATGTATTTTCCAATGAGTGGTTGGCTGGCAAATAGCTGCATTGCGAATCTGGTAAAATTATTGTTATGAATATGTTTTACCTGATGAGTCAAAATACCCCATCCTTTTATCGGACGCCTCTGGATTTCCCCCCCCTCATTGCAGCCGATTTCCTGCTTCCGCCAACCTAATTGTCAGTACTGATAAGCCTACTTTAAACCGAAAAAATACCTGCCCCGCATAAACAGAATCTGTCATTACACAAAAAACAAAGGTTGCAATTTACCCCCCTCACTGCTCTAATATTTAACTATGTTTAAGAATGTTTCTATAATTGGCGATGGAGCGATGGGAACCGTGCTGGCAATACTCCTTTGCGAAAAGCAGATACCAACAACGATATGGGGACACGACCCCGAGCAGCTAAAGCAAATCGAAAAAGCCAGAGAAAATATCTTCTTCCTCCAGGGATACAAACTGCCCGAAACTCTTGTCTTTGCCAGCCAGGACGAACTTATCATGACAGACGCCGACCTCATTGTCTCCGCCGTGCCATGCCAGTTCATCAGGCCAATATGGAACAGACTAAAACAATATGTACCAAAAGCAATCCCTATCGTCACTGTCGCCAAAGGTATCGAAAACGAAACACTATTATTGCCAGACCAGATAATTAATGAAATACTCGGAAACGATAACAAAGTTGTCGCTCTAAGCGGACCTACCATCGCAGATGAACTCGCAAGAAAATTACCCGCCACTGCTTGTGCAGCTTCACACGACCAAAAATTGGCTAAACAGGTGCAGGAAACTTTTAGCACAAACTGGTTCAGGGTCTACACTAACACAGACATCGTCGGAGTCGAACTCGCCGGTGCCACCAAAAATGTCATTGCAATCGCTGCTGGCATTGTAGATGGAATCGGCATCGGAGATAATGCAAAAGCTGCGCTACTAAGCAGGGGACTCGCCGAAATCACAAGACTCGGAATCGCCTGCGGGGCAAAAACAGAAACCTTCGCAGGACTAACAGGACTCGGAGATTTAGTCACTACCTGTATCTCTCCAAGAGGAAGAAACCGCTCATTTGGTGAAAGAATCGGAAAAGGACAATCCGTCGAACAAGCAAAAAATGCCACTAAATCAGTCATAGAAGGATTCGCTACATGCCGTTCAGTCGTCCAGCTTGCAAAAAAACATAAGGTCGAGATGCCAATCGCACAATCCGTATATAGCGTACTATTTGAAAACAAATCCGTACAGACCGCAATTAATGAACTTATGACGCGACAGCTAAAAGCTGAATAAGGCAACACGTCCGGTAATAATATCTTAAAAAAACTATTATATTTTTTTATAAAATAATCCTGGGTGAAAAAATATTTTTGCCTGATTTTTTCAGCATCAAATTTTACACCGCTTCCGATAACTTCAAATATTAAATCCTAAAACTTAAACAAAATCACGCATCTTATCGGCCACTAATACTTCTTCAGCCTAATAACAAACCACCAAACACAATGTACGCTTGTTTATCTGGCATCTATTTGGTTTGCACCGGCTTGTTAACTATATTTTATTTAGTTTTATGTTTGTTCTATAAGACAAAACTGGTTTGGGACCGTTCCGGAGCCGATGATGTTTGTGGATTTAATATGTAGGTGGCTAAGCTGTCATAAGCCCGTAAAATTGGTATTACAGGGCGATGAATATGATTGACTTCTTGAAAAACAAAACTTATCCAATCGGATTGGACATGACAGAGGACGTCATAAGGGTTGCTCAGTTGGGCAATACAGCGAAAGGCCTCAGACTAATTGCCGGAAGCCTAAAGACAATACCCCAGGGAATCCTATACGAAACTAAAGAATGGCAAACTTGGGCTCAAGATAGCATCGCCGCAATGCTCCAAAATACGCAATTCAAAGGAAGAGAAATTATTGCCGCAATTCCAGCAAGCCAGGTCTTCGTCGATTACATAAAATTAGTCAGAATCGACCATCGCAACGCAAATCTTGACGAAACCGTACTCGCCGGAATAAAGCAGAAACTACCTTTCGACCCAGATAAAACTATTGTTAAGTATATCACCACCGAAGACGACAGCGTACTCGTTGTAGCAAGTAAAAAAGAAATTATTGATAAATATCTACAAATCTTCGAAGAAGCAAAATTACAGGTAAAAGCTATTAATATTTGGCCCGCTGCACTTACAAACTGCTACACACAATTCTTCGGAAGAAGAAAATCTGACCAGCAGGCAATCGTTATGCTTCTAAATATCGAACAACATGATACAAACGTCGTAATTTGTCGCGCAAAAAAACTACTCTTCGCACGTTCAATACCAATCGGTGCAAAAAAACTTCATGAGGAAAATGCAATAGCAGAATTAATTGAAGAACTTGTCAACTGCAGAAGATATTTCGCCTCACTACAAAAAGGACTACAGATCGAAAGACTCGTTTTCCTCTCAGGACAGCAACTTTCCGACATAAGACGAGATCACTGCACAAGTATTGCAGAACAACTTAAATTACCCGCGCAGATAGGAGATTGTCTCGCTGCTGTCAAAACGCAGGATTTTCATGAGTATGGAGTAGATAGAAGACAACAACAATATAGCTGGGCCACCGCTTTTGGCCTTAGCATCTCTTAAGGCGATTAAAAATGGTTAATATTAATTTCGTCCCAGATGATTATGCAAAAACCAGAGAGTCATACAGAATTAATATGATGTATCTTGTTTTGCTCGCTGTCGTCATTGCCGCGCTGGGGGTGGCTTTTAATACCATCAGAACCAGACAAAAGGCTTCTGTTGATGAGCAAACTTTCGTCGACCTGAGAATTACTTCTGTGCAGGGAGACATCAAAAAGTATGAAGAGTTCGAAATAAGAAGAACAGAGATGATGCAAAATGCAATAGTTACATCAGAACTGCTCGACCTTATACCGAGAACTGTCCTGCTCGCACTCTTGACAAACAACCTCCCATCAGGAGTCTCCTTCTTAGAACTTGATATCGTGCAAAAAAGAGGAAAATTTATAGCATCAAAAAATGCAAATAAATTCGAAATCCAAAAGGCCAAAATGGCCGCCATTACCGAACAACCCCAGAAAAGCCAATTAATAACATACATTAGTATTCAGGGAGTCGCTCCAAGTGACCTCCAGGTCGCAACATACATCGAGCATTTGAGCGACTCGACATTACTCGATAACGTTGCTCTTGTCGAATCAAGAGATTGCAAAATACAATCCACTTCCAACGGAATGTTTGTCTCAAATGTTACAAGAGATACCGACTCTGCTAAAAAATGTAGAAAATTCGAATTGACTGCCGTACTTAAACCGGATGCGTATATCACAAATAATGATATTGCGGATATTAGGACAAAATTATGACTAACGATGTAAGAAAAGGCGTGTTCTTTGTACTGTTGCTGTCGCTGATTTTTGTAGCCTACACGTACATGGTCAAGCCGGTTAATGCTGATATTGTTGAACAAAGGCAAATGGCTCAGCTTAGACTCGAAAAACTCGCACAGTTAGGACAGTTGGCTGAATCAAAAAATGCTACATTTGCTGCAAAGTATCTAAACGAGCAAATCGAAATACTGGGAACAGCCATTACTTTCTTTGAAAGTAAACTGCCCCCTAAAAGCAAAATTCATGAAGTGCTTGAACAGGTCGTTATTATCGCGCAAAAACAGGGACTAAAACCAAAGACTATAAGAACACTGAAAAAGAAAAGCCATGATGGAGATTATATTGAACAATCTTTGAAAATGGGACTTGAAGGGGACTTTGATGCCTTTTATTCATTCCTCCTTGAGTTGGAAAAACTGCCCAGAATTATAAAAATTCGTGAACTAAAAATCACAAGGGCAAAGCAAAATACCTCAAACAAACAGGATGGACTAATTGCTGCCGATTTAATTGTGAGCATCTTCTTTCAAGGCTCATGAGGATACTTAATATTTATTGGAGTTGACATTATGTTATCTTTCTTAAAAACTCTGGACATCAAAAGCCTCTTGCTGAAAAAAACAGAGGATACTGCTGATGATAATACAACGGAACCAAACCAGGACCAGACTCAAGACGATAATCAAAAACCCTATACAAATCAGCCTGGATTGTCACCAATTGTACTGCAAAAGAAAAAACAGGTCGTAGAAAGTACTGTAATGTTTGCTGTGCTATTTGGCTTCTCGTTCTTCTGCTTCTTGTTCGTGATTGGTAAAATAGAACCAAAGGCAGCAACTGCTATGCAAATAAATGTTAAAGAAGCAAGGCTCGATATGGCTATCACAAAACTTACACAAGCCGGAGCAGATACGTTTAGCGAACCTGAAAGAATTGCTAAAATATTCTATGAACTTGATAATATTCAGCAGATTAAACTCAACCAACTTAGCAAAAATCCATTTAAACTCGAAAGTTTTAATAGCGATATCACTGTAGGGGGACATGTCGTAACCGATGCGATGCAGAAAATCGGATTAATGGAACAGGCAAACAATATGCAACTGCTAAGCATCATCGCTACAAACTCCGGAAATTCATGCATGATTGATTATAAACTTCTTTATAAAGGGGACACCATAGGAGGTTTCGAAATTACAGAAATTGCCGATTCTTATGTCAAACTTGAGTTGAAAACAAGCTCATATGCGGACGACTCTAAAATTCAACCAGAAACTATGAAAATTATTTTGAGGTTGTCAGAATGAAACGAGAATTGATGGAAAAAATAAAACAGGTTTCATCACAATTGCAAAAAAACCTGAAAAATAAAAAGCCAGAAACGCAGGGCAGGGAAAACTCAAAATCGGTAACTGAGACTGTTCCGGGACTTAGCGAAATCTATGTCCCTGAACAAAAAGATATGAAAACCACCGGTGACACTCCTTCTGCTGTCAGAGATATCATCGATGTACTTGTCGAAATTAATAGAATAAATCCGCAGCAGAGAACAGAACTAAGAAAAAAAATAGAGGACCTTGGGGACCAGTTCAACGCCGACATTAAAGCGTTCTTGCAAAAGTCAAACGTCGTCGATGACGATGATATACTGCACGCAGAAGCTAAACTATACAATATGGAATTTAGGCATATTGACCCTGAATCAGTACAGGAACAGGTTTTCAAAATACTGCATGTCGATTTCATAAAAGCTAACGGAATCGTTCCGGTCTCTATTAATGACGACACTTTGCTCGTTGCTACTTGCGAACCGGACAATATCTTTGCCCTCGAAGATATGAAAAGGCAAACTAAAAAGAAACTCGATATAGTCGTCTGTTCGCCACAGGATATTAAAGAAATTTGCAAAAAATTCGAGAGCGATGAAAACGAATTTCATATGGATGAAATCATCGGGGATATGACTAATGTCGAAGTCGTGCAAAATCAGCAAGAGGATTTCGATGACCTCGAAGAAATGGCTGGACAATCACCGGTTATTAAATTTGTTAACTATCTAATCACAAATGCTATTAGAAAAGAAGCCAGTGATATTCATATCGAGCCTAAAGAAAAGTTTACCAGAATCAGATACCGAGTCGACGGTATACTTTTCGAAATTATGCAGTCCCCTTTGAAAATGCACCCAGCTATCGTCTCGCGTATTAAAATTATGTCAAACCTCGATATCTCAGAGAGAAGATTGCCGCAGGATGGAAAAATCTCCGTCATAGTAGGCGGCAGAAATGTCGACTTGAGAATCTCACTCCTGCCAACAAGCTGTGGCGAAAAAGCCGTCATTCGTGTACTCGACAGTAAAGCTATTGTAAAAGGACTCGACCAACTAGGTATGACTTCCGAAATCATGAAAGGATTTAGCGAACAAATTAACATGCCACATGGAATATTCCTTGTCACTGGACCTACCGGCTCGGGTAAAAGTACAACACTTTACTCCGCTATCGGACAGATGGATGGGGATAAAATGAACATCTCTACCGTAGAGGACCCCGTCGAATATCAACTTGGTTTTTGCAATCAGGTACAGGTAAACGACAGAATTGGACTCACTTTCGCTTCTTCACTTAGAAGCCTCCTGAGACAGGACCCCGATATTATTATGATTGGCGAGATTCGTGATAATGAAACCGCGAGAATCGCTGTACAGTCGGCACTGACAGGGCACCTCGTATTATCAACACTTCATACAAACGATGCGCCAAGCAGTATCACAAGACTTGTAAATATTGGAATTGATGATTACCTCATCGCTGCTTCACTAAACGGTGTACTTGCACAAAGATTAGTCAGAAAAATCTGCCCAGACTGCAAACAGCAGTACAAGGTATCTGAAAACGTACTAAAGTATGCACAGGACCTTGGCATTGACAAAAAACAACTCTTCCATGGCCAAGGATGTGATAAGTGCAGGGATTCTGGATACATCGGAAGAATTGGAATTTACGAACTTTTAGTAATAGATGATAACTTCAGGGACATGATTAACAAGGACCACTCAACAGCTAATATGAAAAGAGCATTTCTTGAGAATAATGGACTTACCTTATTCGACGACGGTATCGAAAAAGTAAAACAGGGAATAACCACGCTGGATGAAGTACTCAGGGTCACAGAAGATTCCAGAAAAAACGAAGATAAACACAGGGATGAAAAACTAAAACAATAAAAACTAAAACAATATACCGGTAAAGGGATAACGAAAGGTGCCAGATATGGTAAACGTTAAAACAATTTTAACACAGGCGATAGAAAAAAAGGCAAGTGATATACACATCAATGTCGGTATACCACCCATAATCAGAAAAAATACCGAACTTATAGATATGGACTTTCCGGTTATCACAAACGATGACGCAAAGCAAATGGTTATCGATATGGTCGGACCAGACAGATTCAACGTGCTGGAAAATAAAAGAGATATCGACTTCTCGACATACCTCGAGGACGGACATCGATTCAGGGTAAATGCACACTATCAGAGAGACACCATTGCTATCGCATTTAGAATTATAGCAAACATCATTCCATCAATAGATGAACTCCATCTGCCACCAATAGTTAAAACACTTACAGACCTCCCAAGAGGACTCGTACTTGTCACTGGACACACAGGCTCAGGAAAAAGTACTTCGCTCGCCGCTATGGTCGAACGGATAAATAAAAAGTATCGAAAACATATCATCACGCTTGAGGACCCAGTTGAATATGCCCTGCAAAATGATAAATCCCAAATAGAACAAAGAGAAATAGGCTCTGATTGTCCAGACTTTGCTTCAGGACTAAGGCACGTCTTAAGACAGGACCCCGACATCATCATGGTAGGCGAAATGAGGGACCTTGAAACTACAAGCTCTACCATTACTGCCGCAGAAACAGGACACCTGGTATTTAGCACACTACATACCATCAACGCGCCGCAGACAGTAGAACGTATTATAGATATTTACCCAGCAGGACAGCAAAACCAGATTAGAACTATGCTCGGAAATACTCTACAGGCCGTTGTCTCGCAAACGCTATTCAAAAGAATAGACAAACCCGGCATGGTTCCATGTGTCGAAATTCTACTCTGCAATTCCGCAGTGAGAAACTGCATCAGGGAAAACAGGACTTTCGAAATACCAAACATTATAGAAACTTCAAGAAAAGTCGGAATGATTAATATGGATAACAGCATCATAGAAATGTACGAAAAAGGATACATCGCAAGAGATGAAGCCGTTATGCGCTCTACTAATCCACTGAAAATGGATAAAATGCTTGAGCCTCAAAAAAATCTTGAAACAGTGTCAGCATGAAAATAAGTATGAAGATTTTTTAAAGAGATAAAATTATGATTACTTTCGAAACAAATGATGATCAAAAACATACTACTGCTACGCTGCCTGAAAAAAAGAAACAAAACCAGAATCCCGATGACACCCCACAAAACTGGCAGACAGACGTACAGGAGCAGGAACAGGAACAGGTAGAAAACAAGAGCTTGCTAAACAAAATACTAAACTTCCGTATCGACCTGGGACCAGGCAGAAAAGATATACTGAATTTCACTATTCAACTTGCTGTCATGGTACGGGCAGGAATCAGCATACAGGACTCAATGAGCTCTATTGCAGAAGAAATCCAAAATCAAAAATTCAAAAAAATTCTCCTGGACATAAAGTCCAAAATCGAAGAAGGACAAAGCCTTTCACAGGCACTTGCAAATCATCCGAAAGTCTTCTCAGCACTATATATTAACATGGTCGCCGCTGCAGAACTCTCAGGCTCACTAAGCGAAATGCTGCAAAGATTGGCCGAATACCTCGACGCCGAAGCTGACACCCGCGCGCAGGTTAAAGGAGCTATGATTTACCCTATCATCATAGCTACATTAGCAGTCACCGTTGTAATTTTCCTCCTTACATTTGTACTGCCAAAGTTTACTAAGATCTTTGCCGGAAAAGAACACCTACTGCCTATGCCAACTAAAATGCTCATGGCTATCAGCGCCTTCCTGCAAAGCTACTGGTACTTCGTCGTAATTGTCATCGTAGCTGCCGCCGCAGGGTTCATATACTTTATAAACACAGAAATCGGAAGAAGGTGGTGGGACAGAACCAAACTTATTATTCCACTAATAAGAACACTCTGCAAAAGTCTATACATCTCAAGAAGCCTGCACACCATGAGCGTACTCACCGCCGCCGGTGTACCAATATTGGACACTATCTCAATTACCGCACACATCTCAGGAAACGTACTTTACAAAAGCATGTGGCTCGGCGTATATGAAGAAGTAAAACAGGGTAAAAAAATCGCCGGAAGCCTAAGCAAATACCACCTCATGCCCCCAAACGTAAAACAAATGATTAAAAGTGGAGAGGACTCAGGTACGCTAAGCGAAGTGCTGAAAGATATTTCAGAGTTCTACGCCAGACAGCTAAAAACCGTTATCAAAGCAACAGTCTCAATGATTGAACCGATTATGATTGTACTGATGGGTATCTTCGTAGGCTTCATCGCTATGAGTATCATGCTACCTATTTTCCAAATGTCAAATCTTGTCAGCGGAAGATAAAGAGCAAAAGGATTATTATGTGTAAAAGAAAAAATAAAAATGCGTTCACACTTATTGAGGTACTTGTCGCACTCCTGCTGGTGAGCCTGGCAATCATCTCAATTATCACCGCAAATATCTCATCTACCAAAATCAATGCCGCCTCCGCAGACATGACAACCGCAGAATTCCTCATCGAGCAAATCTCACAGCTAACTATTATGCTCCCTGCCGTTGACCCTAATACCGGAACTTCCACTTTCGGACCAGAAGCAGGAGAAACATTAGCCGCCTTTGATGACATCGACGACTTCAGCTCCCTTACATTTAATCCGCCAATCGCCTCAGACAGGTCAACACTTACCGCCCTTAGCAACTTCACCCAGCAGGTCACCGTCGAAAACGTAAACGCCTCAAACTACGAAACCACCGTGGGCAACCACCTAAGTGACTTTTATAGAATTACCGTAACTATCCTGCAGAATTCAAAAGAAATCAATTCTGCCAGTTGGATTCGAGCAAAACTATAGAATTACGCTCTATAGGGGAACTCCTAAAATGAAAACTAAATACAAAAAATACGGAACAAACCGCAAATCAGCTTACACGATTGTTGAATGTCTCATCGCACTGCTGATAACTGCAATTATCCTCGCCGCCGTCGCCGTCGCTTTTAATGCCGCCGCTATTAATTACGATGAAAACTCCGACCTCTTCAATGCTGTCAACACCGCACGACAGTCGCTGCTTAAAATAACAAATGACCTGAGAACCGCAAATTCCGTCAGCATAGCCGAACCAAATAGCCAGTGCACCATAATAACATCAGCAGGACAAAACATAACCTATAGCTACGATGCCGTCTCGCAAATCGTATACCTTATCACAAACAACGACGACACCGATGAAGATAGCATACTCGCAAAAGACGTCACCGCAATGACCGTCACAAAAAATATCGGTGTCAAAGACGCTGTCTCTTTCGTAAAAAGCGTCCAGATATCCATAACCATAAAAAAAGGCCGCACAGAAAAAACACTCACTGCAGCCTCAGTTATCAGAAAAAACCTCGACTAACGACATTGATTATACTACTTGACAAATTCGAAAAATTTGATTATAATATATACAACTGTTTGAAAATAATAGGGGCCACGGAATAGCCACGCCAGTTGTATTTTGACGATATAGAAGTTGGAATCTCGTTTGATTTGGATGAGGAGGTAATTTGTCTAAGGGACTTCGTGCATCAATAATTGCCATCGCTGCTCTCGCTTTCATACAGTCAGATTGCATGCTCACAAAACTCTACGCACTCGCCGAATCAACCACCACAAATGGCTCAAACGCAAAAGCTCTGCACGACATAGGAATAACCGGACAGGGAGTAAACATCGCACTGATCGCAAGTGACAACGCGCGAACAACACACGAAGCATTCGACGTTTCTGGAACACCACACGCCTTCGCATACGACTTCACCGGAGACGGCATCAACATCACAAGCCACGATACATGGATGGCCGGAATCGCCACAAGCAGAGGAGGAACTCTATACCCAGACGACATCGGAATCGCTCCCGGAGCTGACCTCCACAGCGCAAGAATCGTTTCTTCGCTAAGCCTCATTCAATTCGACTACATAGCTGACGCTCTCGAAGAACTCGTCATAAACCAAAACTGCAAAGTCCTAATGACCGGCATCGCACTGACACCGCCGGCAGATGGACAAAGTGACTGGACGCTAATTTGCGATTACTACGCCGACAAATACGACACCATTTTCGCATTCCCCGTCGGAAACACACCATCCCAGATCTACGTCTTCTCTGACGCATACAATGCCATCGCCGTCGCAGGACTAAAACTCACAGACCCCGCAAATCAATACATATACAATACCGTCGGAACCGCTAGCGGAGCAGGACCTACATTAGACGGAAGAAGAAAACCAGACATCGCCGCACCATCACAATACCAGACTTTCCCAAGCGCAGCATCAGACACCGCATGGTACACTTGGACTTTCGCCGACGGAGCCACAAGCTTCTCAGTACCGCACGCTGCCGGAGTCGCAGCATTACTAATCGAACACGCAAATTCCACACCAAACCCAAACGACATCCACAGCGAAGTCATACGCGCCGCAATCATAAATTCAACCTTCCCAAACATAGACGACCGCGCCGAAAACAAAACCGCACCAGCCGATTCGAATAACACATGGCACCCACAAAGAGGTTATGGCCGCATCGACGCACTAAGAGCATACCAAACCATAAACCAAAACCAGATCAAACCCTCAACTACTACCTCTCAGCTAAAAGGATGGGCATACGAAAACCTACCAGACCTCCAGCTCCACTCATACTACATCGACCTCGAAAAATCAGACAGACTTATCACAACCATAACCTACAATAGAAAAGTCGAATGGATAGACGAAAAAACCGGCACTCCCCCTCGCACTAACGGCTTCATAGACGAAGGAGAACTAAACCCCTCACTCGCAGACATCGACCTCGAAATTTACGCGCCAAACGATACAAACGCTTTCTATACTCCACTCTTAGCTGGACTCGACCCCGACGATAATACACAAAAATACGACATCCTTATCACCACTCCAGGCCAATACACCATCAAAGTCACAAACAACTCTGCAACAGGACAAGACGCAAACTACGCACTCGCTTTCGAAGTCATCCCCTCAATCACAGGCGACTTCTACCCGCCCGATTACATCGTTGACTATCGCGACCTCGCAAAACTCTTTCAGCGATGGCTCGATATCTCTCCCGACATCGAATTCGATTTAATCTTCGACCCCGCCGACACCATCAATGGAAGTGACTTCGCCGAATTTGCAAACTTCTGGCTAAATAAAAATCTTATGTACTATTAAACACTTCCCCCTTTCCCCCTCTACTGTTCAACTGTTCTAAATTGCCCCTTTTAAACCACCTCGATTGTTCGTGTTTTATGTCAATTTTTTATTTGCAAAAGGGTGGAAATCAGCTACCTTACCCCAAGAGCCACTTTTTTTGAAAGCGAGAGAAAATGCCTTGTACATTTAAATATGACCCGGAAAATGAATGCCTGATGATGACTATAGAAGGTGTTGTGGATTTAAACACCATCGAAAACTTTGCCAAAGAGGTTATACCGGAATTACAGGCCCGCGATTGTAAAAAAGTATTTAATGATCTTCGTAAGATAAATTTAAAACTATCAACAACAGATATATATTATTTGCCCCAAATATTAATGAAAATGGGCCTCGACCCATTATGCAAAAGAGCTATACTCGTCGATGAACATTTTGATGACGTTGCTTTTTTCCAGCTTGCCTCAACTAATATAGGCCAGAATGTCAAAGTATTCAAAAACCCAGACGATGCTATGAATTGGCTTAATAGCTAATATAACTTCTCCCTAACCGCTATCTTCATGGCAGAATTTGTTTTGCCAAATTACCCCTTCTCCTTCTGGAACGGCAATTACAAGGATTTTTCTTGGACGGGTAATCGCAACATAAATAATTCGTAGTTCTTCACTGTTAAGTGAATCATCATTAAGAATATTCTGATATTTTCGCTTATCACCAGCGTTTTTCTTAAAAGCTACAAGTACAGCATCAAAGGTTCCCCCTTTGACAGAATGAATCGTTCCCAAACTACAATCATTATCTGATTCTGAGTCATCAGGAAACAGATCTTTGAAGCTCATAGCTGCATAATCTTTTTTATACTTACCTCTTTGCTTAATGGATAAATCTCCATTCTTAATTAGCAATTCATTATTCAGGGAGGTGTTAGCCTGCTCAATCCATTCACCAAGAGCACAATCGGTCTTGGGTAACCTTGCAAGTATCTCGTAAAGCATTCTACGCCATTTAGTAAACCCATATTCAAAACTAATCTCTTCTAAATCCGCAGAAGAACAAAACTTAAGATTATTTATTTTCTTACAAATCCCTTTTTCTAAACAATGTAATCCATCTTTGAACTTGCCTCTGTCATATAAAGTTTTGCTCTCACAAACAGATGCTGTTAGCTCATTTTGCCAAGGCGAAAGGTAAACCGAAGCTTTTGTTCCACTTTGAAAAGTTTTGAGAAGTCCTTTACTTCTAAAAAGAATTGCTATTTTCTCTCTTCCTTTTATATTATGTTTTTTACATAAGTTTAAAAAGTCTGAAATGATTTTTAGATAACTACCTTCTTTGTATTCCCATATAACTGGTGAGAATGGATATTCCTTTATGTTTTTATCTACAGACTTTGGTGCTTCAGAGAAAAGTGATATCTTATTAAAAAAGTTGCATATGTTTTGTGAACTTCGCCAATTTTCGTCTAATGTTAGAGAATTATTCTTCCATTGTTTATATTTAGTTTCTAATAAATCTGGCCTAGCATTTCTCCATTCAAAAATAGCTTGTTCAACATCTCCGATTAGCATTACTTCATCGAGTCCCTTTTCGATAAGCGTATCAATGGTTTTCATTTCAACAACAGAGGTATCTTGAGCTTCATCTATCATTAAAATGGGAAATCGATATATTAGTGCTTTCACAATTTGTGGAAATTCTTGCAAGACCCTCATGCTATAATAACGTGAGTCAGCTTGAGTAGCATAACCAGCAAGATTAATTTCCCTCTTTTTTATTGAACAGGGTTTAGGATTTAGGGTACAATTATGAAATACAGCTGGATAGGCAATACTAATAAGATTGCCGTCTGAATCATAAGAAAAATGGTTGAGTTTACACATTCTATTGCACTTACCTACTCCCCACCAATATCCGTTACCAATTGGCTCCCAATTATTAACAGGTGGCCCAATTAATTGAGGCCTTGTTTTGCACCCCATTATCAAATGACCAAATGGTAAGAAGGTATAGCGATTAAAAAAACTGTCTATCGTTCCAAGGAAATGGGGATATGATACTGGTGTCTTAATACCAAAGTCTTCCGTTAGATATCGCTCTATTTCTTGCCATGCAACATTGGTAAATGAAATAACCGCAATACCTCTATGGGGATATTCCCAACTGCTTAGTAACTGGGCAAATCTTGCAGCTACTGCAAAAGTTTTACCACTACCTGGCCGAGCCTTTACAACAAATAGTCCTTTCCTATTGACTATCTGCTTTTGCTGGTCCGTTAGTTTCTTTCTTAACACCATCTATAACCCATTTGATCGCATCCTGTAAATAATCTGGGACAATAAATTTTTCGGCTACTGCCTTATTTTCTTGCAGATGTTCAGCAAGATGTTGGGCAAACACACCTTTGTCCTCGTTGCTTTTAAGTTTCTCAGAAAAAATTGTCCATTTCTCTTCAGGATCACTAGTATCTCCAAAATTCGTTTTGGTATGTAATTCTTGGTAACACTTAAGTATTACTTCACTATTAGCTGAGAACAACTCATATTCCAAGTTTCTTTTTGCTAGAAAAACCTGTATACATACGCCTTCAAAATCCTTGGCTTTTTGAGCTCTACTTGATGGCATATCATCACCATCTTTTTTACCCGTATCTCTATCATCATCTGTTATGACCGAACAACGCATATCTAGTTTGTTATCTTCAGGATTTCGTTTGAATAATTCAGTAAATGGCTCAAAAGCTACACCGTCTATATTTACAATTTCAACGCTATTTTTATCAATGTCATATTTTTTTCCCATTATTTTAGCAAAAACTGGCAAAAGAAGAGCCTCGCTAATTCCCTCAATTAGAATTATTTTGTCGGCAAAAAACAGTTTAAATTTTGTAACATCCAGAAACCGCTTTAGATACTTTTTATTTTTATTCTTATTCTTATTCTCTATATCCAACGACTGAAGAGATGTCGCACTTATGTTGTTATTGTCTCTTTTTATAATGATAACAGAATCAATATCTGTTTTTGCTGTTATCGTCGGAGAATGGGATGTGATGAACACCTGAACACTCTTTGATTGAAGCTGTACAAAATAATTAAATAAGACATTTTGAAGTTGTGGGTGTAAGTGAGCCTCAGGCTCTTCTATGAGTAGGCTTATGAATGCATCGGGTTCTACAACTTTCCGTTCAAGAATGTCACCTAAAACTGTTGCGATAAATATAAGATTATTGTAACCAAGTCCATTCTGAGAAACTTCAAATTTATGAAAACTATCCTTAAGGAGTTTTGCTATCAATTCTTCTGTTTTATTTCCAAATGCTTCTTTGGTTAATAACCCAACAAATTCTTGCCTAACTTTTAAATCTTCTTCTGTGGGACTTTCAAAGTATTTTTCCCACTCGTTGCTATCCACCTTGTTTTCTTTCAAAAGCTCAACCAGTTCTTCTTTAAAAATTACCCCTATAAATGGAAGAAAAATCTTTAGCTGTTCAACAATTTTTTTAAACTCAAGGCTGACAAAGTCTACATCAATCTGCTGGGTATTTGAGGCTATTGTGGTTTGACTTAAATGGTCATTTATTTTTTGTTTAGCATTTGATTTTAAAACCTTCCAACTTTTGTCATTATCCATGACCTGATTTAATATTTCAGAATACTGTTTTTGTTTCTCAACATCATTTACAAGTTTAACAAATAATTGCCCCAGTCGATTGCCGCCCCCAGGTTGTAGTTCTCTATCTGAATTTCGTAAAGCACCCAAGTGCACATAATAAAAAAGATCTAATAGTGCGTCTGGAAGACGTTGCCCTTCATTTTCCCCTCCCCAATATTTCATTCTTATTCTTTCTTCTCCATTTTTATCGATACAGGTAAATTCTACATGAAGCTGTAATTCAAGTTCGGTTTGATTTGCCGCTAGCAATTCAATAAAGATTCCCCTTTCTTCTTTGCTATCGGGAATAAAAGTGAGGTCAAACCTTATTGTATCACTTTTTTTTCCATACCGATTTATGAAAAAATCATGACTCCTTACTCGTATTTCTCTTCGCTGGTATCCCAATCCTAAACAAATTCGTAATGCATCAAGAATGGCTGTTTTCCCGCTGTTATTTTCACCAATAATTACATTTAAAGTTTTGCGAAAAGAGACATCTAACCGTTCTATTCCTCTAAAATTCTCAATATGTAAATTCTTTAAATACATAATAAAGCCTCTTGAACTATCATTTGGCAAATGCCTCCAATTAAAACTCCCACCTTTTCATTCTATCCCTAAAACCAGCAATTTGTCAACTTCATTCCTCCGAAATAAAATCCGCCTGCTCCGACCATCCTGTAAATTCAATTTTTCATCATGCCTGCCGCGGCGGAGTTGCAAACGAAGACGGGTTAAAATAGGCAAGCAACTTTTTCGCAAATTGCGAAAAAGTTCACCATCTTGCCAACTTTTCAATCAAACGCGCAAGTCCCAATTTTGAGAATTTGCAAATTGCGCGCATTTCGATGCAAATCGCGCGCAATTTATACCAAAACGCGCGCGTTTTTACCATTTTTCAACCACTTTTTGACCCTTTTTTCCTCTCAATATGAGAAACTTGCGCGTTTCATCGCGCCTATTATTCCCAACTTGACTAACCTAAAGCGAATCACGACCCTCTATCTCCCAAAATCAACCAAATAGTAAATTGTCATTAGTTTATTGTCATTAGTCATTTACCGCATTATCATTAGCCAATAGTCAATAG
This sequence comes from Planctomycetota bacterium, assembly GCA_019456255.1. Lineage (GTDB taxonomy): Bacteria > Planctomycetota > Phycisphaerae > Sedimentisphaerales > Anaerobacaceae > VRUG01. The sequence goes on from VRUG01000005.1 coordinate 63,453, forward strand.
TAAATAGTCAATTTTCAATCTCAAACGTCCGTTTTTAGACAAGGCGCAAACAAACGACTTACAGCAATTTTTAATTACGACTCACCCCAAACCTCCCAACTTAAACCCCATTTTCAACCAAATAATCAACATGCTGCAGGCCTTCCTTAACTTAAAACTAAGAACTCAAAACTCAAAACTTTTGTTATTGTTTCTAATAACAATAACAAAAAAGCTTGCTTTTTTTTTCTATCACGTTATTATAACTGAACTTGGGGCGGTTAGCTCAGTCGGCTAGAGCGCCTGCTCGACACGCAGGAGGTCACAGGTTCAAGTCCCGTACCGCCCATTCTCAAGTCCTTATAAATAAAGGACTTGACGCGCATTTTCAATAACTGAGAAACCTGAAAATATATAAAAGGACAGCTTCATGAAAGATGAAAAACCAATCCCAAAACCCCCCAAACGCAAAAAAATCAGTCGCCGCCAATTCCTTAGTACAGCAGCACTTACGACTGCTGGCCTAACTGCCGGGTGCGTGAATCCATCTCTGTTCCCCGCCTCGCCAGGCAGCGCAATATCCAAATCTCCAAACGAAAAACTCAACATCGCCGGCATTGGTATAGGCGGTATGGGCAAATGGAACATGCTTGAATTAGCTGATATTGAGGTTACAAAAGTTGATGGCAAAAAAACTGTTGGTGAAAATTTAGGTAATGGCGAAAATGTAGTTGCACTCTGTGACGTCGATTTTGACCTCTCAGCTGAGACTTTTGACCTTTTTCCAAAGGCGGCAAAATACAAAGACTACCGCAAAATGTTCGACAACGAAAATATCGACGCTGTTGTAATAGCTACCCCGGACCACACCCATGCAGCTATCGCGATGGAAGCTATCAAAAGAGGCAAACACGTTTATCTGCAAAAGCCTATGACATATACAGTTAAGGAAGCTCGCATTGTTACCGAAGCTGCCAGAAAAGCTGGCGTCGCAACTCAGATGGGCAATCAGGGTCATTCCGGTGAAGGTATTCGTCTGATATGCGAATGGATTTGGGATGGTGCGATTGGAGATGTGCATCGAGTTGATATGTGGACGAATCGTGCGATTTGGCCGCAGGGAATTTCGCGTCCAACAGAAACTCCGCCTATCCCAGCAACATTGGATTGGGATAAGTGGATAGGCCCAGCTCCTTATAGAGCTTATCATCCTGCTTATCTGCCGCGATTTTGGCGTGGGTGGTGGGATTTCGGAACAGGTGCGTTGGGTGACATGGGCTGTCATATTATGGACCCTGCTTTTTGGGCGCTGAAACTCGGCGCTCCGGAAAGTATCGAAGCAAGCGCATCAGAGCGCAGATTAGCTGTAGAAGGCAGTGACTGGGGTCGTCGCGATGATGCGTATGAAACTTTTCCAACCGCAGCTATAGTTCGTTATAAATTTCCGGCTCGTGGTGACATGGGTCCGATGAAATTGAATTGGTATGATGGTGGACTTAAGCCTCCGCGTCCTGATTTTCTTGAGAAGGGCAGGCGCATGGGTGAGGGCGGCGACCCCGGCAGTGCCGGTGACAACGGTGTGATATTCTATGGTGACAAAGGCGCGCTGATGTGCGGCGCTTATGGCAGGAGTCCTCGGCTGATACCAGAGACTGATATGAAGGCTTACAAGAAGCCGGAAAAAACTATTGAGAGAATTGCAGACAGTCATGAAAAAGACTGGGTTCGTGCGTGTAAGGGCGGGCCAAAAGCAACTTCGAATTTTGAATACGCAGGGCCATTTACCGAATCTGTTCTGCTTGGTAATGTCGCGATTCGGTTTGCGGGTAAAAAACTTGACTGGGATGGTAAGAAAATGAAAGTTACGAATCTTGATGAAGCTAATGAATTTGTCCATCGTCCGTATCGTGAAGGATGGTCACTTTAAAAATTTATCCCCATAGATTTAAATATAAATCAGACATCCCCATAGATTCATAAATGAATCTAAACATGGGGACAAGCGAGGACACGTGGGGACATGAAAGGAGAAAAAGATGCGCAGAAATACATTGATACTGGGTGTTGTTTTGGTAATGGCGGTTTTGTTTTTGAGTTCGTGTGCTTCGGAGAGCAAGTGCGGCTCGATGAAGACGAAATGTGATATGAAAGCGAAAGAAAAATGCTGTGCTAAGGAGAAAGCGCATTGCGATAAGAAAGCCAAAGCGAAATGCGGTAAGGAGTGGAAAAGTTGTCAATGGCGGTTAGGTATTCAATGCTGGACGTTCAATCGTTACAGTTTATTTGAGGCGATAGATAAGGCGTCTGGTCTTGGTCTGAAATATATTGAGGCTTACGGCGGGCAGAAATTAAGTCCTGAGAATCCTGATGTTAAGTTTGGTCATGAGATGCCTGTTAAATACAGGGCGCAGGTTAAGAAGAAATTAAAAGCAGCTGGTCTTACGCTGACAAATTACGGCATTGTTGGTCTTAGTAATGACGAGAAGCAATGCAGGGAGGTTTTTGATTTTGCCAAGGATATGGGGATAGAGACGATAGGCTCAGAGCCTTCAGAAGAGTCACTTGATATGATCGATAGATTGGCGCAGGAGTATGAGATAAATGTCGCTATCCATAATCATCCTAAGCCTTCGCATTACTGGGATGCAGATACGGTGCTAAATGCGTGCAAGGGCAGGAGTAAGTATATCGGGGCTTGCGCTGATACGGGGCATTGGGTTCGTTCTGGGCTTGACCCGATCGAGATGATAAAGAAGCTTGAAGGGCGGATAATTAGTTTTCACTTTAAGGAGATGGATGACGACCATGACGTTATTTGGGGGACCGGTAAGAACAGGGTCGGGCCTATACTTAAGGAACTTAGAAGGCAGAATTTTGCCGGCGTCTTTTCTATTGAGTATGAATATAAATGGGAGAACAATCTTCCCGAGATCGAAAAGTGCATCGAATACTTTAATAAGGTGAAAGCCGAGTTGTAGTAAAAAGTCTCCACAGATTGACACAGATTAATATTGATTTGCGCAGATTTTTAAAAGCGGAATTAAAATAGAAGACGGAAGTCCCCCATAGATTGCCGAAACGACCGGGCAATTAAAAACGAATTGTCGCAAAATAAGAATAAGTTGACACAGATTACAGTTGAAAGTTGATTTAGAAAAGTTATAATTCATATTATCGGTAGCTTACATCGAATACGCACCTTTGCCCACGCCGAAAAGTGTTTGACTTAAATAGTGCGGAGAAAGTATGAAAAGGAAGGTTATGGATAAATGCGTAGTGTTTTATTCGTGGGAGTCCGATCTACCTAATTCTACAAATCGAGGCTTCATACAAAAAGCTCTTGAAAATGCGGCCAAATCAATTCGAGATGACGACTCTATTAAAGTTGAGCCTGTCATTGACCGTGACACTCAAGGTGTGCCTGGTGCTCCAGACATTCCAAGTGTAATCTTTGAAAAAATTGAGCAAGCACAGATGTTTGTGTGCGATGTTTCAATCATCAATAAAAGGACGAAATTTCGTAAGACTACAAATCCGAATGTCTTAGTCGAACTTGGATATGCAATCAAAACTTTAGGTTTGGAACGAATTGTCATGGTAATGAACACTGCATTTGGCAAGCCAGAATTGCTACCGTTCGACTTGAACAAGAAGAGAGTTGTTCCGTATTATTTACCCGAACATTCTGGCGATAAAGCTAAGGAACGCAATGAGCTAAAATCAAAGCTTGGAAATGCACTTCGAACTATTGTGAGCCATACAGACAAAACAAGGACAAAAGGAAAACGGAGTGGAAAGAAAGATAAACTTAAGGAGGAATGCGAAGATGTTTTGCTTAACGGAAATAAGCAAGACTGGCTAGGATTAGTTGATGAACTTTGGTACAACATACCTAAAAAGTTGCTCGAATGGAAGCCAGAGGCTGAGCAAGTGTGGGGAAAGGGAGTAGCCGAGAGAGAAGAAGCCGCAAGGATGGAAGCAGTAGAGATATGTTTGCCGAGTTTTGTCCCAATTTTTGTGGCTGTCGAAAAAGGGCGAATGGACTTATGGCAGGAATCCACCGGGCCACTGCGACAACTTTTATTGCTCTCCAATCAAATGGGTGCTGGATTTACAGACGTAATAGAAATAGGCTCTCATATGCTATATTTTGCAGGGAATCTTGGGATGGCCATTGCAGCGAGGACAAAGCAGTTGGACTTTATAAGTAAGTGGATGCAGTTACCAATGCCCAGAGAGCAACACTATGAAGCAGATGGAAAACCATGGGCAGAAGTTAAATCTGCTCATTATTTATGGGGGCATTTTATGCAAGACCGCTTTCAAGAAATTCTCACGATATGTAAGTTGGATTACTTATCTGGATTTTTCACAGATAAGGAACAGCTTGTCAAATATCTGTTTCTTGGGAATTTGGGGCAATCATTGTACGAGCTAAGTCTATATATAAGGGACGAAAAAGATCGGAAGTCCATCGAAGATAAGGACAAAAAAAGGTTTCGCCATGATTTAATGGTACATCCGGTATGGATTTTGATGAACGCGGACGAGTTTAAGGCGGCTACATGGGAACTGTTCGGTTCGCCTGAAGGTGTACTTAAGTTTGCATTTCCAAATGAAAATGTCGATACTGAAAAGTTCTGGGAGTGGTGGAAGAATTGGAAAGAAATTTGTAGTAGTAGTATGGGCAACAGGCCATTTCTATCCCGTAAAGCAAATTGGCTAACACTACCCGGAGAACCTATATGAGCAAAGAAATATCAGACTTTACAATAAAGTTAAAATATTAACCATGTAGAGTGTGCAACTTGTTTCCCCGTACGTTTTCGAGTTTTAAGCAGTCAAAAATACTTGGATGGTTAGCATTAAAAATTTAATTGGAAGGGGTAAAATAGTGAATAATCGTTTAGCGGAGATTTTATTTTTAGTGATGTTCGGCATCTCTTTGAGCGCCTCTGTCACGAATGTATTTAAGTCAATTTATCCTTACGGTGTAGGTCATGTCATTAAGGATGGATTTGCTGTATTTTTGATTAGAGTTTCATTTATTGCAATAATGGTGGGATTATCTTCTTTGGGTTTCGTATTATCCTTAAAATTTTGTAGTAATGTTGAATCAAAAGGTGTGATTTTAGACTTTATTAACGTATCAACAATTCTTGTTTTGGCGGTGATACCATGGCTATGTGACCATATAACACGTATACTATTTTTGCCTTTTAGTAGGTTTGTTACTATACGTGAAGTAGAATTTGAAGGTGTAGATGTATTTTTCATTGTCATATATCTCATGCTCATAGGTGCGATTTACCTGATACATCATTTGTGGGAGTCCTATATGACTTAACAAAAATATTGTCCATATGGGGACAGGCAGGAGTAAAATTAATGTCAGATAATTTTTGGATGTGTTTAGAATGACAAAACCCTGCCATAGTGATGGCAGGGCTCCCCATAGATTTATAGCTAAATCTGGCGATGGGGACAAGTAATCGGGATGGATTCCTGCTTGCGCAGGAATGACAATCTTTTGCAGGGATGACAAAGTAAGCGTTCAGATGTAGATTAGGGTTGAGATCCTTCACTTGTTCCGAGACGACCGGGCAATTGACGACGAATTGTCAGGATGACAGGGCCTTCGGCAGGCGCAGGACAAGTAACCGATATGGGGACAAGCCCCCCATAGATTTATAAATAAATCTGGATATGGGGGCAGGTAGGAGAGAAATTTTTGCTGGAAGCGAAATACAATATAACAGCAATGTTCTATGACGTTTTAGATTATCCGTGGGAGCTGATCTATCGTAAGTGGCGGCCTATATTGTTAGGAGATGTTCGTGGAAGAGTTCTTGAGGCAGGGGTGGGGACCGGGAGAAATCTAAGTCATTATCACGAGAGTGTGGACTTAGTCGGGATAGACCTAAGTGATAAGATGCTGGTGAAGGCTCGGAAAAGAGCAAAGAAGTCTCATTGCAAAATCGAGTTAATACACGAAGACGCTACCATAATGAAATCTTTGGAATCGAATCAATTTGATTGGCTATTGAGTACATTTATGTGTTGTGTAATGCCTGATGAGATTCAAGAACTTGCGATAGAACAATTTTGCAGGGTATTAAAGGTTGGCGGGCGTTTTCGTATCCTTGAAATGATATATTCAGAGAATAAGAAAATACGGAAGCGGCAAGAGTTTTTTGCACCCTTTGTCGAAAAAGTCTACGGTGCGAGATTTGATAGAAATACGCTTCGGTATCTTAAGCAATCGTCAAAATTGGAAGTGACAAGCACGGTTTTTTTAAAAGATGATGTTTACCTGCTGATGGAAGGGATTCGTCGAGAGTGATACTGTAGAGATGGAGTAAAATATTATGTCGGAGCTATTCGGAGAGGCTATAAGAGATTTGCCTAAGGCTGATATACCGTTGGAAGGTCTTTCGGCTTATCTTTCGCAGGGAGAGAATCATCAAATCCTTTTTATGGAATTTGCTAAAGATGCGCAGGTAGCTGAGCATAGTCATGATGAGCAGTGGGGGGTAGTAGTGGCGGGGAAGATAGATCTGACAATTGGGGGCGTTGAGCGAACATATTCAAAAGGCGATAGTGTCTTTATAGGTAAGGGTGAGAAACATTCAGCGAAAATATATGCTGGGTATGCGGATATTTCATTTTTCAACGAGAAGGATCGTTACAAGGTAAAGAAATAATGTGGAAGCGTGAAAAAGGTGGAGGGATTTTGTGTTATTAGTCGATAGTGAGTTTTGCGGGGGCAAAGCGTATTGTTGCCTGACGGGAGAATTGACAATTAATTGGGGGTCTTGCTATGGAACAGCATGTCCATATCAGCGAGTCGTTAAGAAATGATGCTACGGAGTTCGGTGATTTTTTGACGGCATTTTCGTTTAAGAAAACGAAGGGGGGTATCAGTATCAATATCGTTGGTTGCATGGAACTTCTGGAGCTTAAGGAGCGGGCTGACTGTATACGCGGTGTTATCTATCTGCATCGTCAGACTGTTCCTGTGATAGACTTGCAGAAGAAACTTGGCTTGGGAGCTACTAAGATTAGCAGTGAGGGCTGTATATTGTTGACGGAAGGGAGGAGCGGCGATGATTGTCAGGTTGGTATCATCGTTGAAGATATGGCAGATGTGTTGGCGATTGTTGGCAAGGATGTTGAGGAATTGCGAAGCAGGGCGTCGAATCATTATGACTGCAGCAGTTCTGCGACGAGGAAGTATTTTAATCTTGCTGACGCGTTGATGGACATGGACGAGATAATCGACGAGATCAAGCTGGAAGAATTTCAGGGCACGTAGGGCTTGTTATTGTGCGTTTGCGGCGAAGAGCTGGGGTTGATAGGTGGAGTTTTCCCAGTTTTCGGGGTACGCGTTTTGTGTGTCAGTGAGTTTGGTTTGGCTATCGGTGTGTGTGTTTAGAGTCTTAGCTGTTTGTTTGGTTTCGCTGCACCCAATACAGAACAGTAACATCATAGATGGACAGAAAAAAAACAATCTTCCGTCTCATATTCATACCCTCTCAATCCGTCTTGCATTTCGCTGGGGCTATGTAAGGCCTATTATACCATGGGTATTATAGGGAATACTATTGTGGGAATTACGTATTTTCAGGTAAAATTTTGAATAAAATCCGAGAAAACGTCGGGCAAATAAGCGATTTGTTGCGAAAAAAGTTTTTTTCAGGCAGTTTTGTCTAGGCCGAGTGTTGCGACTTTTTTTACGAGGTCCACGATATTGTCGACCTTGAGTTTGTGCATGATATGACTTCGGTGTACTTCCACCGTTCTTACTGAGCGGTGAAGGGAATTAGCGATTTGTTTACTTGTTTGGCTGTTGAGGATGAGTCTTAGTACGGTCATTTCTGTTTTTGTCAGAATGGAGTCGTGGGAATTGGAGAATTCGGTTTGGTCTATTGCTGACTGCACGAGTTTTATGAAGTCATCCCAGTCGAACGGTTTTTCGATGAAGTCTACGGCCCCTGCTTTTACGGCTTTTACTGCCATTGGTACGTCTCCGAAACTTGTCATTAGAAGTACGGGCAACCATGGAATATTTTTCTTTACCTCGATCATAAGTTGAATTCCGTCTTTGTCGGGCATCTTGACATCGGTGATGAGCAGCTTGCATGTTTTCGGGCTGATTTGCTTTAGGCATTGTTTTGCATTGCTAAAGCATTGGCATTGATGTCCTGCCTTTTCGAGGTGGAGACAGACCGCATCAAGTATGCAGGAATCGTCATCAACAATGAAAACTTTTGTTTTGGATTTAGCTGCCATATCTCTATTATAACTTATGTTTGCTGTGTTGTCCAGTGTCGCTAAAGGCTTGTATTAAGAGGCTTTATAGGCTTTTAGGTAGCTGTCAGAGTAAAGCTGTTTGTTCATCAGCATCTCTGCGGTGGCGACAACGTTCATTAGTTTTTTGTCGAGTACATCCACGATAGCAGAATCCATACCATGTGCCATTGCCATAGCAAGGAATGTTCTGTTTATAAGGCTTCTTTCGGAAGCACCCTGTGAGAGGTTCGAGAGTCCCATTGTCATATGTGGAGTCGGGTCGGAGAGGTATTTAATCTGGTCGACGGCAGCGAGGATGTTTCCCGGCTGAATCTGAGCGTTGGGGACTTTTACCGGCAGGATGATGGGGTCGATGAATAGCCTTTGTATGTCGAAGTTTTTTTCCATAGCTTTTTGCACGATTTCAGCGGCGATAGCAACGCGAGTGTCGATGTCCTGGGGGACGCCGTTTTTGTCCATTGTAAGTGCAATGATGTTTACTTTTGGTCCAGCTTGATTTGCCATTTCGATAAACTTGTCGAGAATTTCGTCATCGTTCTTTTTGTTTAGAGGTGTGGAGTTTAGCATTCCGCCGTTGTCAGCGTTAAGAACTTTCAGGCCAGCTTCGATGACATCAGGTTTTTGAGAGTCGAGGCAGATGGGTGTCGAGCAAACTTCCTGAATAGCTTCGACGAGCCACTGTATAGTTCCCTGCTGGTCGGCGGCAGCGGTACCGACATTGACGTCGAGATAGCTTGCGCCCAATTCGGTTTGCTTTGTGGCGAGATCCTGAATGACTTTTTTATCCTTGTCTGCGATGGCTTGCTTTACATCGCTGAACATTCCGTTAATTCTTTCTCCAATTAAAATCATGTTTCGACCTTCCTTTAGTTAGTTTGAATTATTTCCAAATTTGATTAATGAAATTTTTGACAGCTTTTACGGCTCTTGGGTGTCTCATTCTGATGATGTCTGCGCCAGCTTGCAGGAGGCAGACAGCGGTAGTTGCTTCCCAGATAGGTCCTCTATCCTGGGCGGCTCCCCACTCTGGAGCGTCGACAGTTTTAGCTTCTTTTGCGCGCCATGCTTCGAATCCGACATCGCAAATCATCGGCATTGCCATCATCTTATCGCCTGAGAGGGCGGCTAATCGCTGGCGTTCCTGAATTGAATAGGCGTATTCGATGCCGTAACCGAGTGCTCCTGTTGACTGGAAGGTGACAATTTTTTCAAGTGGGAATCCCATGTCTGAGGTTAGTATGTTGACCTGCTTTGCGATGTTGATGTCGAGCGGAGCAGCGGTGATTAGGTGGTGACCGTCAGCTAAGGCGATAGCTGTGAGAGCTTTGTAGTTGTCTTCTTCGACAGTTCCGACGAGACAGTTTTCACCTTTTGCAGCCTCGCTAACTTTCGGCATTACCAGATTATCTTTTTCGTTGTTTCCGCAACCCCATAGAATAAGCGGAACCCCGACAGCCTCGAGGATTTGTTTTGTTACGTTTTCGGCATGTTCGGCATCTTTGTCCTGAGTATCCGGGTGTATTCCTTCGAATTTGAGGCAGATCAAATCGGCCCCGAATTCATCGATACATTTTTTTGCCCATTGTGCGGGGTTGTCGAGTACATCTCCGTACGGCTCGGCAAGAATGTCAGGCCAGTCTTCGGGTTTTACGTCGAGTACGTCCATAGCGATGACGGGTTTTTCGCCTGCATCGCCTGGCGAACCGGCATAGACAACATTTTTAGCACCTCCTACAGTTATCGTAGAAGTACGCGTTCCGCCTTGTTCTTTTGTCGCTCCGAGAGTGACTTTGTTTACAGCGCCAACAAAAGATTCTGCAAGATCAGGAATCGGCATTTCAAATCCTCCATTAATATTAAAGTTAATCAGATTTTAATAAGATTTAGTTTTTGCTCAAGTATTTTTTGTACCGCTTTGAAAGCTGGCGTATTTGTATCAAGCTGGGGGACAGTGACGCCCTGGGCAGAGGCATTGAAAATCGCCTCGTCGTAGGGTATTGTCCCGAAAGTTTCGATACCGTCTATTTCTTTATGGTTTTCGGTTCTGTTCCAGATGACACCGGTTTTTTTTACGATAATGGGCAGCGTTTTTACAAGAGCTGAAATTCTCTTTGCGGTCATCTCTCCGATAGGTGTGTGGTCGGCGACGATGAAGAGCCAATCGATATTGTTTGTGGTTCTTCTGGAGAGGTGTTCCATTCCTGCTTCGTTGTCGATGATGACGAAATCATAGGATTTATTTAGTTTGTCCATGAATTGTCGGAGCAGATTGTTTGCGGCGCAATAGCAAGAAGGGCCCTCGGGTTGTCCCATAGTCAGCAGGTCGAAGCCTTTTGCTTCGGTGATGGCCTGCTGGATGCCGTACTCGAAAGTTCTTGCTTTGTCCATTCCGGTATTGTCCGGTTTTTTTTGTTTTGCCTGTTCGCGAAGCTGGGAGATGGTGCCTTCGACATCGGTGCCCATAGTCATTGCAAGGCAGGCGTTCGGGTCGGCGTCGATGGCGAGAACTGAGCCTGACTTTGCCGATTGATTAATTAACGTTTGTATAATCATGGCGGCAATTGTAGTTTTGCCTGAGCCGCCTTTACCACTAATAGCAATAGTTGTAGCCATGTTAACCTCTTAAATTTTACTCTTTAGTTTTATGTCAACAGATGGGAACAGAGAAAGGTCCGTGTGGGGCAGGAAACTTGCTCTGATAAATTCTTCCATATAATTTTGATGACTCATTAAGTCCATATACGTCATGTTGTGGGCAATTTGTTCGGCAGTTTCGAGTGCCTGCTGACTTAACAGGACGGTTTTTGCACCAGCGATAGCGGTGTTGCCGACAAACTGAATTTTTTCTATCGGTACATCCGGGAGCATTCCGATTGTGACAGCTTGTTTTGTGTCGAGGAAATTTCCGAATCCACCGGCAAGGAAAACAGTGTCAATGTCTTCGGTTTTTGTTTGGGTCGAATGCATTAGTACGCGGATGGAGGCAAAGACGCCTGCTTTTGAGCGGATGAGGTTGTCGATGTCAGCTTGTGTGATGACGATTTCCTGATGGTCGTCGGTGGGTGGTACGAGCTGATATTGTTTGCCGTCTTCACCTTCGGAGAGTTTTTGTCCCAGATCTGTATTGAATTTTCCGGTCCTGTCTATGATGTTGTGTGTGAGTAATTCAGCGAGAGTATCGAGAAGACCCGAGCCGCAGATTCCGATTGGGTGCGAGTCGCCGATAGTTTTGTAGTCAATTGTGCCATCCGGCAGGACTTTTAGTTTTTCGATTGCACCGGCACCAGCTCTCATTCCGTGTCTTACGCCGCTGCCTTCAAATGCGGGGCCTGCAGAGCTTGAAGCACAGACGATCCAGTCCTTGTTTCCAAGTACGACTTCGCCGTTTGTTCCGATATCGACGAGCAGTGAGATGCCTTCTTTTGTATAGAGGCGAGTTGCGAGGACACCGGCAACGATGTCACTACCTACATAAGCGGCGACGCCTGGCAGGCAGTACAGGAGTCCTCTTTTGTTTATTTGTATGCCAGCTTCTGCGGCACGAATCGGAGGTACGAAACCGGCGGAGGCGACGTATGGTTCTCGTCGTATTCTCGTTGAGTCGAGATTTAATAAGAAATGTATCATTGCAGTGTTGCCTGCACAGACGCACGCGATAATATTTTGAAGGTCTGTTTTTTGTCTTGAAGCGAGAGTGACAATCAAATCATTTACATCGTGGACGATACGGTTTTGCAGTTCGTCGAAGGCGTTGTTTTCTTCGCCGTAAATGATTCTTCGGATGTAATCTTCTCCGAAATTTATTTGGCTGTTATATGTCGCTTCGGTATCAATAGTCTCGGCGGTAGTGAGGTCGATAAGGTGCGCGACGACTGTTGTTGTTCCGAGGTCGATAGCAACGGCGTAGTTTTTCCGGCATTGGTTACCGGCTTGTATTTCGATGACCTCTGTTGTTCCTCCACGTCGGCCTATGGTGACGGTGACTTTGTAGTCAGAGTCTTTCAGGAGGTGGGAGAGTTTTTGCAGGACGCGAAAACCAGTTTGTATTATAGGCGCATCGACTTGCTCACGAATAGCGAGGTATAGTCTTTCGTGGTCGGCGGTATGGTCGCTGACGCTTGGCGGTGACATTTCGAGATAGAGCTTTTGTACGAGCGGGTTTAGGTTGAAGGTGTCGGTCTGGACCTTGCCGGTCAATTTTCCGAATCTGCTTGCATCGCTATCGATTAGTATCTGTCCTACATCGAGAGAATGCCACTTTGGAACAGTGACGGTCATATCGGAAAGAATTTTTGTTTGGCAGGCGAGAACGATATTTTCGTTAATTTCTTCGGGAGTGAGCAGTGTTGTTGGTCTGCTTTTAAAATCACCATCGTCGACTACGACCTTACATTTTCCGCAGTATCCGTCGCCGCCGCAAATACTGCTGACGTATATTCCGACTTTATGTGCAGCATCGAGCAGGGTGGTACCGGAATTGACTTCTGATTTTAGCCCGCTCGGCTCAAATCGTATGACGCATTTTTTTGTTTTAGGCTTTGCCACTATTTCCAGACTTCCTGTAGATATTTAGGTAGCATAGAAGATTCTCTCGGCCCGACCAAGATTTCCCATCCTGTGGCTTCTTCGAGTTTTCCGCTCATGACGGCGACATAGCCCGGGATGATAAGTTTTCGGTGTTTGACCATATCTTCTACGCCGTATTTTGCGATGGCGTCTGCGACAACTTTTTCGTTTAGCTTGTCACCGGAGTACGCGGTTAGTACGCTTGTTCCTTCGGTGTCGACGACGATAATGTATGCCGGTACGCGGCTTGACTCGACGTCGGATTCAACGGTGTAATATGTCAACGAGAAGTTTGTAGTGAAGATGACCGGCGAATTTTCGTTCGGTTCTCCGATGGCGTAGACTTTCGGGTCGACCTGTATCGGTTTTTGCGGGTCGCTGTAGACGTTCATTATGACGGTGAGCATAGTCAGTACAGCGGCGTGGTCTGTAGTGTCAATGACGACGATGCCGGAATATTTACAGATGAGACTTGTCGCGGAAGTGACCTGAGCGTCGGTGTCGGTGTCTGTGACAAATGACATTGTTGGGAAGCCTAATGGTCTAAAGACTTTTTTTAGTGAGAGTACGCGTAGTTGCGAAAGGCTGAAGAGTAATTCCTGCAGTGCCTTGCCGTCGAGATTCAGTACGATGTCATTTACGCCCTGGGCCTTGATTTTTTCTGTAAGTTCGGCGAGGGCTTCGATGGAATCGGCTTTTGCCACGATTGGACAATTATTTTCTTTTGCGATTTTTGCCATGTCATCAGCGTTGTCGGCTGATGCGGATGCGATAAGGGGTACGGCGGCTGCGGTCTTTGCGACTGCGGCAGCCATAGCTGAAGGAGAATCGGAGCAAAGGATGATGGCCAAGTCGCTTGAGTCATTAACTGCGGCAGCGGCATTAGCGAAAGAGTCATCTGAACCACTTTCATTGATGATTGCGACAGCGTTAGCCTGGATATGGAGCCCGATTCTTTCGAATTTCAGTGAGTTTATATCATCGATGCGTTTTTTCAGGTCATCGCCCGCGAGTTTGTCAGAGAGTGTGACCGCTATAATTGTTGGGCTATAGAATTTTTCTTCGTGCCTGAACATAACGGTTTCCTGTCCAAGCTGAACCTCGCTGTCACCGGTGCCGAATTTAACCGACCTCATTGGGGGCTCTGCTGCTGCGGCGAGAGTTTCGGTTGCCTCATCAGAGACGCATGGGCAGTCTTCGAGTTTTGCTTTTTTCTGTGCAAGCTGCATAGCGAAAGCCAGACAGGTAGGCATGCCGCATTTTTTGCAATTCGTTTTTGGTAGCAGTTTGAAGATATCTAATCCTGTTAGTGCCATGACAATTTTCCTTTTAAAATATTTTTAATTCGCAGTTTGTTTTTTAGAACATGGGTTCCAGCGTAGCAGCTGGATGATTTTTCTTTGTGATGTACTCAACGACTTCTTCTTCTGAGGTTGCGACTTTTTCGTCTGCTATCATATCGAAGAAAGCTTGCCCGTCGAGGCCCAGTTCATTAGCTCTTTCTATGAGTGTATCTTTAACATCTTCTTTTAATGCTGAAGGCATCCATACGATTCTTTTTATGCCGTCTTCAGCGGAGATGAATTTTTTGGAAGTAATGTAATGTTTCGAATGTCCGACGAAGCCCGGTACCTGATTTCCACCGCCCACGGTTCCAGCGAGGGTTGAGAATTTCATGCCGCATGGCGTCATTTCGGGGTATTCACGGTTTACGATCATGATGCCGTTTGTCGAAGGCAGCAGTGCGGAGATGCACTCGAAGCAGCCGCAACTTGTCATCGGGTCTGCAATCATGGAGTAGGCACTCATCTGTGCGATGGCTCCCTGCGAGTTTGACTTTATAAACTCATTTACTTTTTCCCACTGTCCGAGTTTTTCGTCAACCGGATTTCCCTTTGAAATTGGTTGATTCGGTCCTGAAGGAGTAATTTCATATGCAGCTCTTCCGTCGAGCCAGCTGTATGCACCGCATAGTCCGCTTCGTTCTGGAGTGATGACGCATACGTGGTTTGGTGCGAAGCTTTGACATAGTGTGCATGAATAGAAAGTGTCAACGCTTTCATCTGTCATGTCGGCCAGTCGTGCGTCACGTAGTTCGTATGCTTTTAGAGCTTGCTCCTGCAATTTCACAACATCTTTTTCATTGGTGTAAATCTTCACCTGTACCTTGTCGACGATGCTTGAATAATGTTCGTGGAGCATTGCGTGGAGTATGCTTCCGAAATGCTGCAGCGTGAATCCAGCCTTTGCGGCATCTTTGCTGATCCTAACCCAAATGATGTTCCGCTGGCCCATGTGCCAGATACCCTGCGCTTCATTGAGGAAGGTATGTATTTGCCGTTCGAGTACCGGTTCGAAATCAGACTGCATTTTTCTTCCTGCGATCTCTATGACAATACCGAGCGGTAATCTTTCACCGTCTTTTACGGTTTCAACATCGGGGCCTATGACTTCTATTTTTCCGTCTTCAACCTCGTTAGTGTTTTTCATGATGAGCCATTCGAAAGCGGTAGTTTTTTGTCCTCCGAATTCAACGTGCATGTCATCTTTTTTGATTCTTTCACCTTCGAAAGCAGGGCTGTATGCAACAGGAATCGGCACTTCAGAGATCTTTATCTTCAGTCCTCTAACTTCGATGCATTTTTCGACGATCTGGTCGTGAGGGATATTTGATACGACGTGTTCATATGTGCAGACGCCGGTTGGGAGAATTTCGGGTATGTCGGAGTCGGCGATAACGGGGAAACCGTAGTTGATGGCGCCGGCGGCGGTAGCGTACCATTCGTCGGTTACCTCTCCTAAGGCCATGACGAAAGCGAAGACTCTGCTTTTATTGTATAGGAGGTTTCTTGTGAAGTCGCCGGGTTGTACGCCTCCGAAACTAAGGGCTGCTCTGCTCGCAAAGCCTAAGGCGTAGATTGCTGCGGAGATGTCGGGTCCGAAAGGTACGAGTCTTGTGTCCCATCCTAATTGTACACCGCCTTCGACGAGTTGCTGTGATAGTGTTGTTCCGTTTGTGTGTCCGGACATGAATACGTAAAGGCTTCTCTCCTGACATTTCAGTGCGATCTCGACAGCGGTTTTTACATCAGGGGCAGCGCCGACGATAGCAGCGAAACCCGGAGCGGAACCATCGACGAATTGTATGCCTCGTTCTCGGAGTATGACGTCGTCAGCTGCGCCGAGCCAGAGGTCATTAATTGGATTCGGTCCGATGAGGTATTTGCATGCTTCGATAATTTCTTCTGCGAAAAGGGCAGCCATTCCCGCGTCGAGAGCCGGTCCGAGGTATGGAATCCATATGTCTTCGTTGACGGGCGGCGGGAGCAGAGGTTTTATTTCCTGTGCCATAACGTCTTCGAGGTCGGCAAGTGTTTGACATTCGCGCCCAGTCATAGAATGAATGATGGGCAGGTAGTAGGCAGTGTTTGGATATTCTACGGCGCATTCCTTGCCTTTTTCTTCGATAGCTTTTGCTAAGATCTGCTCGGCCTGTTCGGCGAGTTTGTGAGCACCACGAATTGCGGCCGAAGCTATTATTATTGACATCTAAAATTCTCCTTCTCTAAGGTTAACTTTTTTTAAAGTTCCAGTGACCTTCGTTCTTCCATTGTGTAAAGTTTACGCTCTGTTTCTTCGTTTATTCCTAAAGCGTCACGCTTACTCTCGATATGTGCCAGCATTAATTGAGCTGCTTTTGCCGGGTCCGATTCGAGTGCCCAGTGTCCGCCGAACTCCTGTTCAATATCTTTTAGGAGATAATCTGTGACGTTGTCACTTCCGAGATATGGGAAGAGTTCTTTCGCGAAGACAACCATTACGCCGCTTGCGACGAAATATTGTCCGATAGCTAAAGCTTTTTCTGATATTGATTCGAGACAAGCACCGGCGAGTGGTAGTTCGCTGAGGTCCTCGCCGAGTCCTCCTTCTGCGACGATTTCCGAAGCTGCGACGAGCAGTCTGCTGTTGTCGACACAGCTTCCACATGCAAGTACCGGTGGGATGCCGACGGTTTCGCAAACTTCTCTAAGTCCGGGTCCGGCTAATTTGAGGGCTTCTTTTGGATTTAGGAGAGCCTGTTTTCCGCAGGCGATAGAGGCACATCCTGTAGTTAGTACGAGAACGTTGTTTTTAATCAGTTCTTTTGCAAGCTCGACATGTGTGTAGTCCATTGGTACCTTCGGGTTGCTGCATCCGACGATGGCGGCGATTCCCCTGATTTTTCCGTTCATGATGTTGTCGTTTAGAGGCCTGTAGCTTGCACGGAATTTTCCACCGAGCATATACTTGATGGATTCGTTTGTGAAACCTGTGACGGCAGCTTGCTTATCGTCGGGGATGTGAACCTCGCCTCGATTCTTGAAATTGTCGATTGCTTTTACGATAAGCTCCTTTGCGGTCTTTAGTGCACAGTCTTCCTGAATCGGGATGTGCTCGACGCCGGGGATTTTAGCTTTGTCAGCGGTAGTAAATAGTTTTGTGTGGTAGCAGGCGGCAATTTTCTGTAGTCCCTGCATTACACACTGTACGTCTACTGCCATCATGTCGACGGCTCCTGTTGCGATGGCAAGTTCCTGACATAGGAAGTTTCCAGCGATTGAGACGCCGTGACGTGAGAGCAGTTCGTTAGCGGTACAGCAGATGCCTGCGATGTTAATTCCTTTTGCGCCGACTTCTTCGGCTTTTTTAATAAGTTCCGGGTCCTGCGATGCAGCGACTATCATTTCCGAAAGTATAGGCTCGTGGCCGTGAACGATGACGTTTACCTGGTCCTTCTGCAGGACGCCGAGATTTATGTTTCCGATTCCCGGTGTTGGCGAGCCGAACATGATGTCTTGCAGGTCGGAAGCTAACATTGCTCCGCCCCAACCGTCAGCAAGAGCGGTTCTTGTCGCGTGTAACAGGAGGCTCTTATAATCCTGGTCGACGCCCATTGTGCTTCGGTGCATAGCTTCTACGACTTCGCGGTCGATAGCACGCGGCGTGACGCCGGTTTTTTCCCAGATTTGTTTTCTCGGTTTGGGTGCACGTTTTACCATTAGCTGGTTGCCGTGACTTTTTCCGAATTCAGCAAGAGCGATCTCTCCGACAGCAAGGGCGATTTCCTTGTCTGATTTATCCTTGGTTTCGACGCCGAATTCTTTTGCGATACGATGTAGTTTCTCGGGGTCCTTTACGCCATAGTCAGGAGCCTCACCTTTTGCGCCTGCGATGAAGACTTCGGCGACAGCTCGTCCGTGGTCGCTGTGAGCACTGACACCGCAAGCAACAGCACGTAGGAAATTTCGAGCGACGATAGTGTCGGCATCAGCACCGCAAACACCGAGTGGTGCTTTTTTAGAGATTCGACAAGGCCCCATAGTACAAATTCTGCAGCATACACCCTGCTTGCCAAATCCGCACTGAGGGGATTGCTGGTCGAGTCTGTCCCATGCGTTTTCCTGGCCAGCTTCGGCCATTAGGTCAATCATTTCCTGGGCAGCTTTTTCACTGCTACGCTTTTTTGGATACATAACCATTCCTCATAAATTAGTGAGTATAGCCCCATTTAGCAGGGGCAATCATATTATTATATTTTCACACTGCTTTCAAGCAGAGCCTTATCAGTTAACTTCGAGATATCAACTTTTATTTTCGGTATCAGAGGCGGTAGGTGACATAATTATATCTGTCAGTTTCTGTTTTGCCTGTTTTAGAGTTTCAACGAGTTTCGGGTTGCTTTCAAAAACGTTTTCACGCGAAAGGTCGGCCTGCTGGACGGCAGGGTCATAATCGATAGCTGCGATGATGGGAATGTCGCCGAGTTTTGATTTTATAATTTCAAGTTGTGCGCTATCAGTGATTTTGTTTGCGATAGCGACGATTTGTTTTACTCCTAATTCTTTTCCCATTTTCGCGATGCTTATTGTTGTTTCAATACTTCGCGTTCCCGGTTCGACGACGACGAGCAGTGCGTCGATGCCTTGAATGCTTGCTCTTCCTAAAAATTCCGGTCCAGCTGCTAAGTCGACGAGCACGAGTTCATTTCTTTGCAGGATGGTGTAAGTGAGCAGGGCCTTTAGGAAAGCGCCTTCGGGGCATGCACATCCTGCGCCTCCGTGTTTTATTCCGCCCAGGACGAGCAGCTTTACGCCATGAGTTTTGAGGCAGTATTTGTCGGGCAGGTCACTTACTTTTGGATTTAGTACGAAGTATGCGCCGACGGCGTTGCCATCGGTGCCGGTGCGCTCGGCGATTAGCTGTTTCATGTTGATCAAAGGCTCGGGGGTTTTGTCGTTACCGATGCCGAAAGCACAGTAGAGATTTGTGTTCGGATCGGCGTCGACGGCGAGGACGTCAAAACCGTCATTGGCAAACAATTGTGCCCAAACCGCGCAAACGGTAGTTTTGCCTACGCCTCCTTTGCCTCCAATTGCTATTTTTAGTCCCATGTAACCAGTTCTCGAAAATTAAATCAGGTCAAGAAGCCGGATACCGATTGAGCAGCTTTTGCTCATGCTCGGACCCCTTTTTCAACCCATTTTTAGCGGTTTTTAAGAGTAAAACCGTAAAACAACCTTAAACAGTGCAAATTAGCAGTTTTGATTATTTGTGTCAAGTAGTTTGCGTCTAAATACTTATGCTTAGAACGCTCATACGTAGTTATACGTATTTTTGTCCCCATTTTGATAAATCTGCTATTGTAATAACATAGGAGTTTACGTTAATAAGTTGCGTTGTGTTCAGGGATTGGTGGTGGAATATTCAGGAATTTTATTCGGGGTTTTTTATTATGGCATTTACCGCTGAAGTTACCGCTGTGAGCAGTGCGTCTAATAGGAAATGCTCTGCGGCGGTCTGGTCGAATAGTATTGAAGCTCGGGCATCGAATTCCTCGTCGGCTTCCCAGATGACAAAAGTCAAAGGTATTCGCGGCAGGGCAATTATTTCTATGGCGGCATCGCCGAACTCACATTTTTTCGGGTTTAGTGAATCGGCTGCTTCGTATATGAGTTGTGGATTTTGTCCGAAAGTTTGCGAGAGTTTTTTTGTGGGCAGCTCGTGCGGGCCCCTGAAGAAAAACTGACCGCCCGGAAGTGATTCTGCTTTTACGAGTTTGCCTGATAGCGGCAGGTCCTTTGCATTTATCAGATACGCGAGTATGCAGAGTTGTTCGGTGAAACTTGCTGGTGTCGGTTCGGCATCGGGTTTAGTAGCTGATATTTGTTCATCCTGAATGTTGACGGAGTATTGGTTATTTAAAAAAGTGATAACATAGCAATCTGATTCGGGTAGGTATTCGCAGTTTGCTCTTTGCGCGGTTTGCGCGGGGTCAAGTTTTATAAGCTGTTGCCAAAGTTCTTCGTGCAAGGAAATCTCCCTTTTGAATTAAGCGAAGAGTTGTAAATTTTGTTTACGCTTTTTTAACGGCAGCGGCGCAGACCTTGTATTCAGCGGTGCGGGTTATGTTGTCGAAAGCGTCGTTTGTCAGTTTGTTTGTCGGCTGGTCAATAAAGTGGAACGGCATCCAGAGAGCCCCTGGCCTTACTTTATCGCCGATGACAGCTTCGACGGTGATATCGCCGCGACGTGTTCTTACGTTGACTTTGTCACCTTTTTTGACGCCTAATTTTTCGGCATCGGAGAAGTGCATTTCGATAAAGTTCCTGGACTGTTTTTGGCGAATTGGTTTGCTCTTTTGTGTCATGTTTCCGATGTTGTAGTTATATAGAGTTCGTCCGGTCGAGAGGATGAGCGGGTAATCTTCGTCGGTGGTCTCGGCTGGGTGGCGGAACTTGATCTTATGGAAAAGTCCTTTGCCTCGAACGAATTTATCTTTGTGCAGGTATCCTGTTCCGGGATGGTCGGGGTCAGGGCATGGCCATTGCAGGCCGATTTTGTCGATTCTGTCGAAGCTTATACCGCCATAGCTTGGAGTCAGCGAGGCCATCTCGTCGAAGACTTCGCTGGCATTGTTGTATGACATCGGGTATCCCATCGCGGTGCTTATCAAGCATGTGATTTGCCAATCGGGTTTTGCCTGACCGGGCGCGTCGACGGCTTTTCTGATTCTCTGTACTCGGCGTTCGCTATTTGTGAACGTTCCATTTTTTTCCGCCCAACTTGTAGCGGGGAGTACGACATCTGCGAGCTTTGCGGTTTCTGACATGAAAATTTCCTGGCAGATAATGAATTCGAGCTTTTTCAGGCTCTCGATTACCTTTGCCTGATTTGGTTCACTAAGTACGGGATCCTCACCGAGACAGTAGAAGCCTCTCAGGATACCGTCGCCGGCTTGTTCGATGAAGTCGGTGACGCGTCCGCCAATATTGGTTGGGAACTTGATGTCCCATGCTTTTTCAAATTTTTCGCGTACAACTGGGTCGGCGACTTTCTGGTAGCCTGGCAGTACTGAGTAGATTGCTCCCATGTCACATCCGCCTTGAACATTATTTTGTCCACGCAGTGGGTTTACGCCTGAAGAAGGTTTTCCGATCTGTCCGCAAAGCATTGCCAGGTTTGCCAGATTCTGTACGTTTTCTGTGCCGCAGGTGTGCTCTGTAATTCCGAGGGTATAGAAGATGCTTGAGGGTGTTCCTTTTGCGTACATTTCGGCGGCTTTGCGAATTAAGTCAGCGTCGACGCCGCATTCTTTTGCAGCTTTTTCTATTGTATAGTCTTTTAGGTTTTCTCTGAATTGCTCGAAGTCTTCGCAGCGATTAGCGACAAATTCTTTCGCATGGAAATCGTTTTCAATAATATAGTTCATCATCGCGTTTGTAAGCATGTTGTCGGTGCCGGGCTTGTGCTGGATGTGAACGTCGGCGTGTTTTGCTACCCATGTTTTTCTCGGGTCGCAGACGACGAGCTTTGCGCCTTTGGCGAGAGCTTTTTTCATTTCCAGACCGATGATAGGATGTGCCTCTGTTGGGTTGGAGCCGATAATGAAAAAAGTTTGAACATCCTTTACTTCGTCGATCGAGTTTGTCATAGCTCCTGAGCCAAAAGACGAAGCGAGTCCAGCGACAGTGGGTGCGTGACATGTAGTAGCGCACTGGTCGATGTTGTTAGTACCGCCAGCGGTTCGTGCGATTTTCTGCATGAGGTAGTTTTCTTCATTTGTGCATCTGCACGAACTTAAGAACGCTATGCTGTCGGGGCCGTACTTGTCGCGTATTTCTTTTAATCTTTTTCCGACTAATGCGATGGCTTCGTCCCATTCGGCTTCTCTGAATTGTCCGTTTTCTTTTATAAGCGGTTTAGTAAGTCGTTTGTCAGAATGGACATAATGAAATCCGAATCGTCCCTTGACGCACAGGTTGCCGTCGTTGGGTACGCAGCTTTTTTCGCTTGTGACACGGACGATTTTTTTGGTTGTTGTGTTGACGTTGAGGTCCATCTGGCATCCGACACCGCAATATGGGCATGTGGTTCGGACTTTTTTTAGTTCCTTTGTTTGGCCTTTACCTTTTGAGTATTTTTCGTAAAGCGCTCCGGTCGGGCAAGCCGAGATGCATTGGCCGCAGATGACACATGTCGAGTCAATCAGGGCGATATCGAAAGCGGTTGAGACTTCAACGTTTGAGGCACGTCCTTTAAAGGTCAGGGCGTTTGCCATTTGTACTTCTTCGCAAATTCTAACGCATCGGCCGCAACGAATACATTTATTTGAATCGTATTCGATGGCTTCGCTGCCGGTAGAGTAGTTTTCTTTTGGCTGAGCGGTTTCGGCGGCTTTGATTACATCTTCGCTTATCTGATAGTCGTATGCGTATCGCTGAAGTTTGCAGTCGCCGTTCGCGTCGCAGGTTGCGCAACTGCCGCGGTGTTCATAGAACAAAAGCTCCAGAACCGTTTTTCTAAGTTGTCTGATTTCGTCGGTGTCAGTTTGTATTACCATATCAGGGGTTATTTCAAAAGTGCAAGCGGTGACGGGGTTTCTTTGCCCCTCGACATCGACGAGGCACATCCTGCATGCACCGACAGGTTTGATTCTTCTATCGTTGCAAAGATGCGGAATCTTGATTTTGTTTTCTTTAGCCAGTTCAAGAATTGTCTGGCCGGTCTTTCCGGTGACATTTTTTCCGTTTATAGTTACTTTTATATCAGCCATAATTTTACTCTGTATCCACTGCGTCAAACGGGCATACGTCTCTGCATGCTCCGCAAGTCACACATTTTTCCTGAATAATTACGTGCGGAGTTTTCTTTTCTCCGGTGATAGCTTCTGTTGGGCAGACGTCTATACATTTTCCACAGGCCTTGCATTTTTCAGCAGAGATAACAAAAGTTGTCAGCTCTTTGCATATACCTGCGGGGCACTTATGTTGTTCGACATGGGCGGTGTATTCATCTCGAAAATGCCTGAGAGTTGATAGTACGGGGTTCGGAGCGGTTTGTCCGAGTCCGCAAAGTGAGGCTTTTTTAATTGTATTGGCGAGTTCTTCAAGTTCGTTGAGGTCGCCTGGTTTTGCGTTGCCGTCGCAAATGTTATTAAGTATTTCGAGCATTTTTTTGGTTCCGACTCTGCACGGGGTGCACTTTCCGCATGATTCGCTCTGTACGAATTCGAGGAAATATCTTGCGAGGTCTACCATGCAAGTTCGGTCGTCGGTGACGATGAGTCCGCCTGAACCCATGATGGCACCGAGTTGTTCGACGCTGTCATAATCAATTTCATGGTCGAGGAATTCTGCAGGTATGCATCCTCCTGAGGGGCCTCCTATCTGAGCAGCTTTGAAATTTCTTCCATCACTGACACCGCCGCCAATGTCGAAAATGATTTGGCGAAGTGTAGTACCCATTGGCACTTCTACCAGGCCTGTATTGTTTACTTTTCCGGCGAGGGCGAAAATTTTTGTGCCTTTACTTTTTTCTGTGCCGATGTCACTGTACCACTTCGCGCCGTTTTTGATAATCAGCGGAACGTTTGCAAGTGTCTCGACGTTGTTGATGTTTGTCGGTTTATCGAGGTAACCTTTATGTGCGGGGAATGGCGGCCTTGGTCTTGGCATGCCGCGTTGTCCCTCGAGTGAAGCGATGAGAGCTGTCTCTTCGCCGCAAACAAAAGCGCCTGCTCCCATGCGAACCTCGATATCGAAATTGAAATCGCTGCCGGCAATATTTTCGCCTAAGAGTCCGAGTTGTCTTGCCTGGTCAAGGGCGATGTTGATATGCTCGACCGCGATGGGGTATTCAGCGCGGACATAGATGAATCCCTGCGTTGCACCGATAGCGTATGCGGCGATGATCATGCCTTCTATGACTTTATGGGGGTCGCCTTCGAGTATTGCTCTATCCATAAATGCACCGGGGTCGCCCTCGTCGGCGTTGCAGATTAGGTATTTTTCGTCGCCTTGTGCCTGGCGGCAGAAATTCCATTTTACTCCCGCGGGAAAGCCGGCTCCGCCTCTACCTCTAAGTCCTGAAGCGGTCATTTCGTCGATGATATCCTGTGGTTTTTTGCCATTTAGCATTTCCACAGCTGTCAGGTATCCGCCGGTAGCGATAGCGTCTTCAATCTTTGTGGGGTCGATTCTTCCGCATTTTTCAAGCACGATCTTTTTCTGTTTTTTATAGAACTCAACTTCATTAATGTTAGCGGTTTTTTCACCATTCTGAGAAACGGCGAGTTTTTCTACCGGTTTGCTGTTCTTGATAGTGGTTTCGATTATTTCATCGACGTCGTCGGGTGTTACCGAGCCGTAGAGGAAATCAAAAGGTTCGATAAGAATGGTAGGAGCTTTTGCGCAAATTCCGATACATCCTGTTTCAATGACAATGACTTGGTTATCGAGTTTTTGTTCTTTCAGACTTTGTTTGAATTTAGTTGAAATATCTTTTGCACCGAGTGCGCGGCATCCTGTCATGCAGATAAGGACTCTTATCTTGTACTCTTTTTGTTTGTCGAGCAGAGTTTGGCTTAGCTGCTGAAGGTCTGTTATTGAATTTATTTTTTTATCTGCCATTTTTATTAAGAGTAACTTTCCAGAATGCTTTGAATTTTATTTTTATTAAGGTGGCCGTAATAGTCGTTGTTTATCATCATTACCGGTGCGAGGAAACAAGTTCCGAGGCAGGCGACGGTTTCGAATGTGAATTTCATATCTTCTGTGGTCTGTCCGGGTTCGATTTGGAGCACTTCGGTAATTGCGTCAATCATTTTCGGGCCATTCTTGACATGACAAGCAGTGCCTCGGCAGCATCTTATTGTATGTTTGCCATTGGGTTCGAGGTGAAACTGTTCATAGAATGTAATTACTCCGAAAATTTTGTTGGCGGGTATGTTGGTTCTTTTGCTAAGTTCGGCGATTACCTGCTGGGGCAGGTAGCCGTATGCGGTTTGAATCTGTTGTAATAAAGGAATCAGGTCGCTAGGGGTGGTGGTTTTTGCTTCCAATATGTTGTCGAGCGGCTTTAAGTCCAAGTTTTGTGTCATGTTGTTTTCTTAATTACTAAGGGAACCTCTAAAAATTCATTTTGGCGAACAAGCGAATCTTTTTGCTTCTGGGCTACATCAGGAAAAAGCCGCCTTAGCTTTGGCTAAGACTGATTTTCCTTCCTTGCCAGAACACAAAAACCTTCTACTTGTCGCTCAAAAGCAATTATCAGAACTACCCTTAAGCTATAAAAGCTCTTTTGAGCGGTTTAAAAGTTCATAAATCAAGCGAATCATATAGTATAGCCGATCAAGTTTCAACCCCCTAAATTTTTTTGTAATTGGCGTTGCAAAAAACCTTGTAAAATAGTAGGAATTAAGTAAATTGTACGCTGAATTGAAAAGGTACCATATGTGAGGAGACCAAAGTGCTAAAAAAAGTGCTGAAAAAAATCCTAAAATACGTGCCGATATTTGTTTTGGGGATAGTTTTTGCGGTATTATGCTTTTTGATGTTGAATATTGCAATGGAGCCTGTATCGACTCCGGAATACTGCGGGAGCAGCTGCCATGAGATGGGCAATGCCTACCAGAGTTGGGAGCTTTCGGTTCATGGAGCCAATAGAATTGGGTATCGAGTCGAGTGTGTAGATTGCCACCTTCCTCCGAAAGAGAAATTTTTTACGCATATTTTTGCTAAGGCTTATAAGGGTGCCAAGGACACTTATAAGCATCATTTCGGGGGCGAATATGATGGCGAGCAGCAGCGTGAAAATGTTCTTGCGAGTTTGCCGAACGAGAACTGCCTTAGCTGTCATGATGATTTGCTTAAGAAGCCGTCACGTTCGTTTGTGAGGAAGGCGCATCTTAAGGTTTTAAAACCAACGGATGACTTTGAATATCGCTGTATTGAGTGTCATGAAAATGTAGGCCATGAGCGTGAAAGTAAATTGTTCTCACCGTAAAGTTTTAAAAGGGGAAAGCTGTGGGATTGTCAAATTTTGGAAAGAGAATCGTATTTACGTTGCTATTAGTTGTCAGTGTTGTGGTTTTGCCGGCTTATTGTCAGGTAAATACAGGTCAGTTGGCATCACTGATGCTAAAGGAAATACGAGTTGAACGAGCTGTTTCTGAAGAGGCGAAGGCATGTATCGAGTGCCATTTGAATCAGAATTTTGGACTTGTAGCAGATTGGGCACAGGGCAGGCACGCTCACGCTAATGTCAGTTGTATTGATTGTCATAGTGCAGGCGCAGCTGACAAAGATATAAGCACAGGTCATCTGGATTATTCAGAAGTGAAAATAAGTGCTATCGTTTCGCCTAAGGACTGTTCGAGATGTCACCCGAGCGAGGCGGCGGAGTACAGTCGCAGCAAGCACGCCAATACCCTTGAGATTATCTGGAAAATTGACCCGTGGCTTAATCACGGTATGAATGTGGCTTAATCACGGTATGAATAATGATATTGAGCGTGTGACTGGATGCTTCTATTGTCACGGTACGGTGGTAAAAGTTGAGGATGGCAAGTTTGACAGTAAGACCTGGCCTAATGTTGGTGTTGGCAGGATAAATCCTGACGGCAGTAAGGGCAGTTGTTCGAGTTGTCACACGAGGCATAAATTTTCTGTTGCAGAGGCTCGTAAGCCTGAGGCGTGCGGTCAATGTCACTTAGGGCCGGACCATCCGCAGATAGAAATTTATAAAGAGTCAAAACACGGCGATATTTATGACGCTGAAGGTCATACATGGAAATGGGATTCTGCTCCGGGGACGTGGACTCCGGGAATTGATTACAGGACTCCGACCTGTTCGGTTTGTCATATGTCTGGTATCAATGGTGTGGCTACTTCGCACGATGTTACCGAACGTCTTGCGTGGGAGACTCAGGCGCCGCTAACGGTCAGGCCCAGTGAATTTAAGCCCTGGCCCGCAAAAACAGACTGGAGGACCGAGCGCGGGAAGATGAAGCAGGTATGTCTTGCGTGTCATTCTCCGGCGTGGACCGACGGGCATTTCGAGTATTTTGACGCGGTAGTAGCTAACTATAATGATGTTTATTACAAGCCGATGAAAAAGCTTAGCGATGAGCTTTATGAGAAGAAGCTGATGAGTAAGGAAAAGCCATTGGATGAAAAACTTGAGATAGACCTTTATGAATTGTGGCACCATGAGGGCAGAAGGGCGAGATTCGGTGCGGCGATGATGGCTCCGGATTATACGTGGTGGCATGGTTTTTATGAGATGAAGAAAAGGTGTATGGATATTGAAGAGCAGGCAGAAAAATTGCTCAAGAGCGGAAAGCCTGGTAAGGTTTTTGATGTTAGGGGAGCTGGCGGTAATACTACTAAGCCTAAGTTCTGAGATTGAAAGCAGTTAGAGGGTTTTTTGCGTAAATTGCGCATTTTAGGGTAAAAAAGTGGCTTGTGATTAAATCGCAACTCTCTTTTCTTTTAAACGTTCACAGGGCAAATGTGTTTTTTTGTCATTGCGAGGCCTTTTTAAAGGCCGTGGCAATCTCAAACGCTCGAAAAACGAGATTGCTTCGTCGTGAACTCCTCGCAATGACCGAAAAATGAGGTTTATACCCCGTGAACGGTTGCCTTTTCTTTATTTTTTGTGGTTTAATCGGGTAAATATTGGGGTAAGACGAGTTATAGTAGGCACTTAGGGTTTTTTGAGAATTTTTTTAAAAACATATTGACAGAAAAGCTGTATGTTTATATAATACTATTCCGATTGATATGATGAGGTATTGAATATATGCGAATATCTAAGAAATGCCAATATGCATTGCGAGCAGTTTTTGAGCTTTCGTTGCGTAATAGCGGCCATCCGGTGAAGATAAGCGAAATTGCGAAGGCGCAGGGTATTTCGGGTCGTTTTCTTGAGATCATATTGAATCAGCTTCGCCATGCGGGTTTTGTTGAATCGAGGCGTGGCAGTGAAGGTGGTTATTTACTGGTGAAGTCGGCAGAGACATTGACGGTTGGCGATGTTATCGAGGTTGTTCAGGGGCCAGTATCTGTGATAGGCAATGAGGACAATCATCTGGATTTTTTCGGTAGTTTTGCGTTTGAGCAGTTGTGGCAAGAGGTTAATGATACAGTGTCGCAGATATATCGGAATACAACCTTTGCAGAGCTGATAAAAAAAGAGAAGGCCCGGAAGAGAGCATCGGTGCCGAATTATACGATATGAGGCAAGAGTAAAGAGAGAAAGGATTGCAATGTTAGAGCAATTAGCAAAATCAATTATCGCAGAGACGTCAGGCTATTCGGCTGAGGAGCTCTTGAAGTACGCTGTCGATAAATTCGGCGGGCGTGTTGCTTTGGCTTCGAGTTTCGGCGTGGAGGATCAGGTGCTGACTGATATGCTATGCAAAATTACCGGCAGGCCGAAATCTACTTTGGTCGACGGCACGCCGAAAACTTTCACTCCGAATGCCGCCGGGCCGAGAATTTTCACATTGGATACCGGCAGGTTGGCTCAGCAGACTTATGATGTGATGGATGAGACGAGAAAAAAATATGGCATCAAGATAAGGGCGTTGTTCCCTGATTACAAACAGATAGAAGAGATGGTTACCGAGCATGGCCCGAATCTTTTTTACGAGAGTGTGGAATTGCGAAAGCTGTGCTGTAAGTATCGAAAGATAGAGCCCTTGAAAAAAGAGCTTGCTGATTTAGATGTGTGGATTTGCGGGCTAAGGGCGGGGCAGTCAACTACGCGAACGGAATTGCAGTCGGTTCAGGTTGATGAGGCGTTTGGTCTTATTAAGATTTGCCCGCTGGCAGATTGGACAGAGCAGCAGGTGTGGGACTACATCAAAGAAAACGATGTTCCTTACAACAAGCTGCACGACGAGGGTTATCCAAGTATTGGATGCGAGCCTTGCACGCGAGCGATAGAGAAGGGCGAAGATGTTCGTGCGGGTCGTTGGTGGTGGGAAGAGCCTATACAGAAAGAATGCGGTTTGCATCTAAAAGCTAAGGATGAGAAATAATGGACCATTTGGAAGTACTCGAATCACAAAGCATGTTCATTTTGCGTGAAGCGTATCGCAGCTTCGGCGACCTTGTGATGCTGTGGTCAATCGGCAAGGATAGTACGGTTCTGTTGTGGCTGGCTCGCAAAGCGTTTTTTGGCCATGTACCGATTCCGCTTATGCACATTGACACTACGTTTAAGGTTCCAGCGATGATAGAATACCGCGACCGCTTCGCAAAGCAGTGGAAGATCAACATGATAGTCGGCAAAAATGAAGAGGTTTTGGAAAGTAAAGAAACTTTTCCCGACGGTAAGACCAATCGTCTCCAGTGCTGTGCTTCATTAAAAAGTGAAGCCTTAAAGCATACGCTAAGCGGAGACTGGCCTCGCTGGGTACTCAATCACAAGAGCGGTGAATACGAGAAGCAGCTTAACGGCAAGCCTTTTACGGGCGTTATCGTTGGTGCGAGGGCTGATGAAGAGGGCAGTCGAAGCAAAGAAAGATATTTTTCGCCGCGTGACCGGCATAACGATTGGGACGTTGCTGACCAGCCGCCGGAGCTTTGGAACCAGTTTAAAACTGATTTTGCACCCGGAACGCATGTTCGCGTCCATCCGCTGCTCGACTGGACGGAGTTGAATATCTGGGAATATATCGAAAGAGAGAATATTCCGATCATCGACCTGTATTTTGATAATGGTGAGGGCAAGCGGTATCGTTCGCTGGGCTGTTATCCGTGCACGTCGTCGGTTGATTCGACGGCAAAGAATGTGCGTGAGGTTATTGCTGAGCTGCGAGGCGGAAAGTTCGCGAATATCGCGGAGCGTTCGGGAAGAGAGCAGGACAAAGAAGATGGCAGCGGCCTGGAGACACTTCGTCGTGACGGCTATATGTAATAGATATTGGAAAAGAATATGAGTCAAGTTGAAGAGAAAAATATTAAGTCAGAAAAAACATCGTCAGAGCAGATGAACATTGTTGTCATCGGCCACGTCGACCACGGAAAAAGTACGGTTGTCGGCAGGCTTTTGGCAGATACGGGGTCACTGCCCGAGGGTAAGCTCGAAGATGTTAAGGAGAGGTGCAAAAGAAACTCTAAGCCTTTTGAGTACGCCTTTCTTCTTGACGCCTTAAAAGACGAGCAGGCACAGGGTATTACTATCGATTCGGCGAGATGCTTTTTCCGTTCGGCGAAAAGAGAGTACATTATCATCGACGCACCGGGACATATCGAGTTTTTGAAGAATATGATATCTGGTGCCGCTCGCGCAGAAGCGGCGATGCTGGTGATCGATGCCCATGAGGGCGTTCAGGAAAATTCTCGCAGGCATGGTTATATGCTTAGTATGCTTGGTGTGAAGCAGGTTGTTGTTCTTGTAAACAAAATGGACCTGGTTGATTATTCCCAGACAGTGTTTGATAGTATAAAGGAAGAATACTTAGCTTTCCTGAAAGAAATTGATATTGAGCCGATGTCTTTTATTCCTGTTAGTGCTCGTGAGGGCGTTAATATTGTTTCGGTATCTAAGAAGATGTCATGGCATGATGGGCTGTCAACTCTTGAGGCATTGGACAGTTTTGTAAAAGAGGCTTCTCCGGTCGACCAGCCTTTCCGTTTTCCGGTTCAGGATATTTACAAGTTCACCGAACAGGGCGACGACAGAAGAATTTTTGCCGGCAGGATAGAAACCGGAACGATAAATGTTGGTGACGAAGTGGTGTTTTTGCCATCAGAAAAAAAATCCAGGATTTCCAGTATTGAAGGCTTTAATGTCGCTGAGCAGTCGCAGGCTTTTGCGGGTCAATCTACGGGCTTTACCCTCGCCGAGCAGATTTATGTCAAGCCGGGCGAGATGATGTGCAAAGTTGATGATACATTGCCTATTACCAGTACGCATCTAAAGGTGAACATTTTCTGGATGGCTCGTCAGCCGATGATCAAAGGTAAGAAATATAAGATAAAACTCGCTGGTACGAGGGTCCCTGTTTGGCTAAGGGATGTGGTGACAGTTCTCGATGCTTCGGATCTGACGACCGATTCGAATCGCCAGCAGATAGAACGTCACGATATAGCTGAGTGCGTACTTGAGACGCTAAAGCCATTGGCATTTGACATTACGCAGAATATCGCTCAGACCGGGCGTTTCGTTATTATCGATAATTATGAGATTGCCGGCGGGGGCGTTGTGCTCGACGAGGTTTATATCCCGACCAGCAGGATAGAACGTCGCGTTCAGCAACGAGAAAATAACTGGCAACGCAGCCGCATTACGCCTAAAATGAGATCTTCGAGATATAACCAACGCTCTACGCTGGTGCTGATTACCGGAGCGGCAGGTGACGGAAAAGAAAATCTTGCCAAGGCACTTGAAGAGGACCTGTTCGAGAGTAAGAGGATGGTTTATTATCTCGGGATATCGAATTCGCTGCTTGGTATCGAAGATAATATTGATGAGTCGGGCGAAAGAGATGAAAGCCTAAGGCGTCTTGGTGAGGTGTCGCACTTGTTTACCGATGCGGGGCTGATATTAATTACAACGATTGACGACCTCGATGACTTTGAGCTTGAAATGATAAATACATTGAACAGGCCCAACGATTGCAGGGTTGTTAATATCGGCGCGAACCAGTTCACAAAAGCAACGGTTGATTTGCAGGTTGATAATTTAGATAGCCAGAAAGAAGCTATTAAGAAGATAAAAGATTTGCTCGCGGAAAAGAAATATATTGTTGATTACTCAATTTAATAAAGAGAACTAAAATGGAATTTGACAGTTTATCAATACATGGCGGTTACAGAGGCGACGAAACCGGTGCGACATCGGTGCCTATTCACCAGACGGTATCGTTTGCCGGTAAAACTGCTCAGGGGTTGGCAGATGTTTTTGCCGGCAAGGCGCCCGGCTACATCTATACTCGAGTGGCAAACCCCACTACGTCAGCACTTGAGGCAAGGCTTTTGGTCCTTGAAGATGGTATCGGGTGTATTGCAACATCGAGCGGAATGGCGGCGATATCAGCTGTTGTGATGGGATTGACTCGCAACGGCGATGAGTTGGTGGCGTCGAAAGGAATTTTCGGCGGGACGGTGTCCTTGTTTGAAAATACTCTGAGCCGATTCGGCGTTAAGACAGTTTTTGTCGATGCCGCCGATGCCGACCAGGTCGAAAAAGCTGTAAACAAAAAAACGAAGCTGATATTTATCGAAACTATCGGCAACCCTAAAATGGATGTTCCTGATGTGCCAGCGATTTCGGAAATTGCGAAGAAGGCGGGGATTCCGCTTGTTGTCGATAGCACGGTGACTACTCCGGCGATTTTCAGGCCCGGCGATTTTGGTGCTGACATTGTAGTTCATTCGACGTCGAAGTTTATTAATGGTCACGGCACGGCGATTGGCGGAGCGGTAATAGATACCGGAAATTACAACTGGTCGAAGGGGCCCTTTGAGGAGATTAAAAAGGCATCTGAGAATCTCGGGCGATTGGCATTTCTCTGGTATTTGCGTAACGTGATATATCGTGACCTTGGCGGCTGTCCGGCGCCGATGAATTCGTTTTTGATGCTGCAGGGGCTTGAGACGCTCGGCGCGAGGATGAGCAGACACAGCGACAACGCCGGCAAATTAGCTGAATATCTAAAGGGACATGCGAAAGTGAAATGGGTGAATTATCCCGGCTTGAAAGATAATGAGTTTAACGGAAGGGTTGTTAAATTTTTCAAAGGCCAGGGCGGCGGCTTGCTGACTTTCGGACTCGGTGACAAGGAAAAAGCGTTTAAGTTTATTGATTCGTTAAAGCTCGCAAGGAACGTCGCTAATTTGGGTGACGCGAAAACGTTAGTGATACATCTGAGTTCGACGATCTTCCATGAATTTGATGCTGCCCAGCGAGCGGATATGGGAGTTGGTGAGGATTTGGTCAGGGTTTCGGTTGGCATCGAGGACTTTGAGGATATAAAGAAAGATTTTGAACAGGCAATTAAAAAAGCAATTGAGGATTAAAAATGAAAATTGTTGTCAATGGTGAAGAATTTGAAAGTAAAGACGGCTTGACGATAAGCGAGCTTCTTGTTGAGCAGGAAGTTAAGATGCCTGACATGGTTTCGGTTGAGCTTAACGGCGAGATATTGAAACGAAGTGTGTTTGAGACAGCGTCGCTTAATGAAGGTGACAAGGTTGAGTTTCTTTACTTTATGGGGGGTGGCCAGTGGGACTGAGTGAACAACAGATAGAGCGTTACAGCCGACACATAATTTTGGAGGAGGTTGGCGGGCAGGGGCAGGAG
The DNA here is from genome assembly GCA_019456255.1 of Planctomycetota bacterium. Lineage (GTDB taxonomy): Bacteria > Planctomycetota > Phycisphaerae > Sedimentisphaerales > Anaerobacaceae > VRUG01. The sequence continues at coordinate 96,945 of VRUG01000005.1, forward strand.
AAACTGCTTGAGTCCAAGGTGCTGATAGTCGGGGCAGGGGGTCTCGGTGCGCCGGCGGCTTTGTATCTGGGAGCGGCGGGAATAGGGACGATAGGGCTGATTGACGCAGATAAAGTTGATTTGACTAATCTTCAAAGGCAGGTGATTCATCATACCGCCGATGTTGGTGTTGAGAAGGTCAAATCGGCAGAGAATAAAATAAACGCTATAAATCCGGATGTCACTGTCAAGACGTATCATCAGTGGGCGAAAGCTGACAATATAAGAGAGATAGTCCGTGAATATGATTTTGTGATTGACGGTACGGATAATTTTGCGGCGAAGTTTTTGGTCAATGACGCGTGCTGGTTCGAGAAGAAGGCATATTCTCATGCGGGTATATTGCGTTTTGACGGGCAGTTGATAACGGTTGTTCCGGGGCAGAGTACTTGTTACCGCTGTATTTTCGGTTCGCCTCCTCCTGTAGGTTCGGTGCCTTCATGTTCGCAGGCCGGTGTGCTTGGAGTTTTGGCAGGCGTTATCGGTTCATTGCAGGCGACCGAAGCGATCAAGTATCTGCTTGGAATTGGTGACTTATTGACCAATACTCTTCTTACGTATAACGCGTTGAAGATGCAGTTTCGGCGGGTGAACATAAAGCGTAACCCTGACTGTAAACTTTGCGGCAGTGAGCCTGAGATAACTGAACTGATAGATGAAGAGCAGCCTGTGTGCGATTTGGAAAAGGATTGACGATGTCACAATTAGTTGTTGGTAAGGAGATATTAGAACAGATGATCGCCCAGGCGAAGGTTGCGGAACCGATTGAGGCTTGCGGGATACTTGCGGGTAACGCGGGGCGGGTTGAAAAATTTTACGAGATGACTAACGTTGATAAGAGCAGTACGCATTTTACGATGGAACCATCTGAGCAGTTTTCCGTTATGAAAGATGCACGGGCGAATGGCCTTGAGCTTCTTGCGATTTATCATAGTCATCCGCTGACACCAGCGAGGCCCTCGCAAGAGGATATTCGATATGCGCTGACGCCCGGAGCGACTTATGTTATTTTGTCGCTTAAAGATGACGAACCTGTAATTAAAGGATTTACTATTGAAAACGGTACCGCGACTGAGGTGCCTGTAGAGGTAGCAGAGGAATAAAATGAGTGAATTGAAAGAACCTATTTTGCGAATACCTGAAACAGTGAAAGATGACACCTTTGCATATCGCGATGGGGTTAAAAAATATCTTGACGGTAGCACTTCTGAGGTTGCGTTTCGAGCGTATCGTGTGCCGATGGGAATTTATGAGCAAAGGACAGTTGGTAAATTTATGGTAAGAATACGAATCGGCGCCGGGTTAGCAGCGTCTGGTCAGTTGAGACGTGTCGCTGAGCTAAGTAAAAAATATGGTAACGGGATATTGCATGTCACTACCCGTCAGGATATTCAGATTCATGAAGTGAAAATCGAAGATACTCCGGATGTTCTTGAGAGTTTGCTTGAGGTTGGGTTGTCGCCTCGCGGGGGCGGCGGTAATACTGTTCGCAATGTTACAGCTTGTCCGGGGACCGGTGTTTGCATGAATGAAAAGTTTAACATTTCGCCGTATTCGATAGCGACAGCGGAATATTTATTGCAGGATAGAAGCTCGTTTAATCTTCCTCGGAAATACAAGATAGTTTTTTCAGGCTGCGCCGAAGACTGCGCGTATGCGTCGGTGGCGGATTTGGGTTTCTTTGCGCATAATGAAAATGGTGAGAATGGTTTTTCTGTATATGCGGCGGGTGGTTTGGGTTCGAGTCCCGCGGTAGCGGTTAAGATAGAAGACTTTGTGCCTGCGGGAGAGGTTTTGGAGGTGGCTGAGGCTATTAAGAGGCTGTTTGATAAGCATGGTGACAGGTCGAATAAGCATAAAGCGCGGCTCCGATATGTTTTGAAGCGAATCGGTATCGAAGAATTCGTTAAGTTATATCAGCAGGAACGTGCGGTGATTAAGAAAGAAGGTTTGAAGGGTGAGATTCCGGAATTTCGCGACGTTACAGCTGCGTATCAAAAGAGTGGTGAGAGCGGCAACGGTGACGTTAAGGTTACTGTAAATGTGTTGCCCGAAAAAACCGAGGGGCTATTCGGGGTCAGGCTTAATCTTGACCTTGGTGACATATCGGCAGATAGTTTGGCTAAGGCCGCTGACATAGCCGATGAATTCGGCACCGGTTTGATAAGGACGACGCAATTGCAGAATCTTTTGATAACATCGGTTAGAGGAAGTGACATTGAAAAAATTAAATCAGCTTTGAGCGGAATCGGGATTGATGTAAGTGCCGTTGATGAGCCTAAGGTTGTTGCCTGTGCGGGTGCTTCGACGTGTAAGCTCGGATTGTGTTTGTCACGAGGATTGGCAGAGGCGATATCTGAGAAGCTTGGTGAGGCGCAGATTAGAGATAAAGGCCGCGAAGTTGTGCGGATAAGCGGATGTCCGAATTCGTGCGGCCATCATTTTATTGCTGATATCGGATTTGAGGGTAAGGCCAAGAGAATAGACGGTAAGTTGATGCCTTTCTACGACGTTTTGGTTGGCGCAAAGACTTATGAGGGCCAGGGCAAACTCGCTGAGCGAATCGGTTCGATACCTGCCAAGAGGATACCGGATTTTGTGGCAGAGGTGTTCGCTAAGGATGTCAAAGCAGAGCAGCTTGGGGAGTTGGTTAAAAGCTATGACATCTCCTGCGGTGAGATTACGGACGACTATTATTACGATTACGGCGCGTCTGAGGCGTTTTCGCTTGCCGGCAGAGGGCCTGGTGAATGCGGTGCTGGCGTGATGGATGTGATGAGAGTTGATATCGACGAGGCCAGGCGGGCAATAAAAACGGCATCAAGGGCAGCCGATAGTGGCAAGAAGAATCAGAGTTTGTATAATGCTGTTGTCGCATCGGCGAGGGCATTGCTGGTAATATATGGATTGGAGCCTAAAAAGGACAGAGAGATTTTCGCGGCTTTCACTGAGAATCTTATTGAGCCTGGCTGGGTCAAAGCTTCGGGGCAAAAAGTTTTGGAGCAGGCGGTTGACTGGCGAATGGGTGACACCGATTCGATTGAAGAGTTGGCGCCGGAGATTAGTGAGTTGGCAGAAAGAGTGGAAGAGCTTTTCCTGTCACTTGATGCGAGTTTGAAATTTAAAGCAGAGCCTTTTGCGCAGAAGAAAGAAAGTGCCGGAGCGGAAAGTAAAAGTCATCTTGCCGATTTGCGCGGCGTTGGGTGTCCGATGAATTTTGTCAAGGCCAAGCTTGCGCTGGAGAAAATCGAAGTCGGTGAGGTTCTTGAAGTTTTAGTTGATGACGGTGAGCCGGTGAGAAATGTTCCGGCAAGTTTTGTTGCGCAGGGACAGGAAGTTTTGGAGATTAAAAATGCAGGCGAACACTTTAGTGTAAGAGTGCTTCGTAAGAAATAGAAAATTGTTGAACTAATCGAGTTTAGAGGGTTATTGGAATGAATATCGCAAAGGATATGACGGAATTAGTTGGTAGGACGCCATTGGTGTCATTGAACCGCGTAGGCGGAGACTGCAAGGGCAAAATAGCTGGCAAGCTTGAGTATTTCAATCCCGCGAGTAGTGTTAAGGACCGAATCGGTGTTAGTATGATTCTGGCAGCGGAGCGTGACGGTAAAATTAAGCCCGGCGATACGATAGTTGAACCGACGAGCGGTAATACCGGTATTGCTTTGGCGTGGGTAGCCGCGGCAAAGGGCTATAAGATGATTCTTACGATGCCTGAATCGATGACGATAGAGCGTCGCAAGATGCTTGAGTTGCTCGGTGCAGAGCTTATTTTGACAGCGGCAGAGAAGGGTATGCCCGGCGCGATTGAAGCAGCAGGAGAAATAGTCGCAAAGACCGAAGGTGCTTTTATGCCTCAGCAGTTTGAGAATCCTGCTAACCCTCAAGTTCACAGAGAGACTACGGCAGAGGAAATCTGGAGTGATACGGATGGTCAGATTGATATTTTTGTAGCTGGCGTAGGGACAGGCGGAACTATAACCGGTGTCAGTGACGCGCTTAAAAAGAAGAAAGACTCGCTTGTAACGGTAGCGGTGGAGCCGGCAGCATCGGCGGTGCTGTCTGGATGTGAGCCGGGTCCGCATATGATTCAGGGTATCGGTGCAGGTTTTGTGCCGGATGTTTTGAATGCCGATTTGATTGATGAAATTGTTCAGATAGAGAACCAGGAGTCTTTCGATATGGCCAGGCGTCTCGCGCGAGAAGAGGGGATTTTGGCAGGTATATCATCTGGAGCGGCAGTGGTAGCGGCGGTCCAAGTTGCCAAGCGTAAAGAAAATGAGGGTAAGCTTGTGGTAGTGGTATTGCCTGATACAGCTGAGCGATATTTGAGCACAGAGTTGTTTTATTAATAGCTAATATTTGAAGGAGACAAAAATGTCTTGTGACCCGAGTCAGGAATCGATAGCAGAAGTTACGCTGAAAGTTAACGGAGCAGATGTTGAATTGAATACGTTTGTTCAAGGTTTTGTTACCGAGACTATTACCGGTATGGTCAAGTCGCTGCGAGGTGTCGATGAGGTCAAGAGTGTCAGTTTGCAAATTACTCGCAAGTAAGTGCTTACGGGTTTAGATGGAGTTTGGAAGATTGAACAACCTTTAGGTACGAGTGATGATAAAAGTGCAGGGTATGTTAATGGTTGGAGCTTTCGGCAGGGATGTCGGTAAGACCAGGCTCGCGTGTGCACTGATAGATAAGTTTTGTTCGCGGGGAAATGTAGTTGGTATAAAAGTTACAGCGATAGACCATGTCAGGGACAGTTGTCCTCGTGGTGGTGACGGCTGCGGGGTTTGTTCAGCACTTCAGGGGCCTTTTCAAATCACCGAAGAAATAGACCGCAAATCCGGCAAGGATACGTGTAAGATGCTGGCGGCGGGCGCGAAAAAAGTTTATTGGCTTAGAGTTTTGAAATCACATCTGGACGAGGGGGTCGAGGCGTTGATGGAAGTTGTCGGCGAGGGGAGTGTTTTTGTTTGCGAATCGAATAGTTTGCGTCTCGCGGTTGAGCCTGATGTTTTTATTCTGGTTAAGGCGGCAAAATCCGAGGACCGTAAGCCTTCGATAGAAGAGGTTATAGGTTATGCCGACAGGGTGGTGACTTTTGACGGTGAAATTGCTGACGGCCGGTGGTCGGTGAAGAGTCGGGCGACCGCAATAATAATGGCAGGCGGTGCGAGCAGCAGGATGGGGCAGGACAAAAGTATGCTGCCCATAGAAGGGGAGTCCATGATAGAACATATTTATGGCCAGCTTGAAGGTAATTTTAGCGAGATTATCATAAGCAGTAATGAGGCTGACAAGCATGGTTTTCTGGGTGTGAAAGTAGTTGCTGACAGGGTGACCGGGCAGGGGCCTTTAATGGGAATTGCCTCGGCATTGGAAGAATCGGCGAATGATTTGAATTTTGTATTGGCCTGTGATATACCCAGACTTGATATAGATTTCGTTAGAGGGATGTTGAGAGGGGCCGGGGATTTTGACGCGGTAATACCGAGAAGGGGCGCAGATAAAATTGAGCCATTGTTCGGGGTTTACAATAAGAGTATTCTTGGTAATATTAATAAGGCGTTGGAAGCTGGTAAGCGGAGGGTTAGCGAGGCGTTGGAGGCGAGCAACGTTAAGTATGTTGATATAAGTGACATTGACTGGTTGACAAATATTAACACAGTTGAAGATTATCAGGGATATATTGGGAGTAGTGACAGTGATATCGTATGAGCAGGCACTTGAGATAGTATTAGATTCGGCGCGAGTTCTCGGCAGCGAGCACGTTGAAATTGCGTGCGCGGCAAATCGGATATTAGCCGAAGATGTTAAATCCGATATTGACATGCCTCCTTTTGATAAGTCGGCGATGGATGGTTATGCGTGTCGTCGAGAGGACCTCGGCAATGAGCTTGCAATAGTTGAAGTGGTTGCAGCTGGCGCGAGCCCGACAAAAAAAATTGGGGCGAATCAATGTGCAAAGATTATGACCGGAGCGCCGGTTCCTGATGGCGCTGATTGTGTTGTGATGGTTGAGTACACTGAAAATCCGACTGAAGATACAATGCTTTTTACCGGTAAGGATACAACTGACAATATATGTTTTCAGGGTGAGGATATAAAAAGCGGTCAGGTGGTGCTTGGCAAGGGTCTTCTCATTGAGCCTCAGCATATTGCGACACTTGCTTGTGTGGGCTGTGTCGAACCTTTAGTTTCGGTTAGGCCTAAAGTCGGCGTTATAGTGACAGGTGATGAGTTGGTGGCCCCGAAAGAGGTGCCCGAGGCTGGCCAGATAAGGGACAGCAGCAGCGGTCAGCTTTGCGCTCAGGTTGAAAGAATGGGTGCAATCGCGAATAGTTATGGTATAATCGGCGACGACAAGGAGGTGATTGACAGGGCGGTCAAAAAGGCAATATCTGAAAACGATGTTGTTTTGATTTCGGGTGGTTCCTCGATGGGTGATTATGATTTTGTGCCTGAGATATTAAAGCAAAACGGTATCGAATTGCGTTTTGAAAAGATAGCGGTCAAGCCGGGTAAGCCGACAATTTTCGGTGTTTGCGAAGATGCTTTTTGTTTTGGTATGCCCGGCAATCCGGTGTCGACGTTTGTGGTTTTCGAGATTCTTGTAAAGCAGTTCCTTTATAAGATGATGGGCCATGAGTATAAGCATCATGATATACCGATGCCTCTGGCGAAAAAACTTAAAAGGAAAAAGACCAAGCGTCAACTTTGGGTGCCGGTAGCGATAACCGATGAAGGTAAGGCATTGCAGGTTGATTATCATGGTTCTGCTGACATCAGCGCTTTGTGCGGAGCGGACGGCTTGGTGAGTATGGATGTAGGCGTATCTGAAATTGAAAAAGAAACGGTAGTTAAGGTAAGGCTAATCTAATTAGGCTTTGAGAAATTATGAGTATCGATTATCTAAGAATTTCTGTTACGGACAGATGTAATCTTCGGTGCGTTTACTGCAATCCGCTTGGCGAGAGCGGATTTATAAACCACGATGAGATATTGAAGTTCGAGGAGATCCATCGCATTGTCAGGCTCTTGGCGGGGCGAGGTATCAGGAAGGTTCGTTTGACCGGCGGTGAGCCTTTGATAAGGAAAAATGTCACCGAGCTTGTTAAGAAGTTGGCATCTGTCGAGGGGATAGATGAGTTGGCACTTACGACGAACGGTATACTTCTTGGTGAGATGGCAGCGGAGTTGAAAGATGCCGGCCTTGACCGTGTCAATATTAGTATTGATTCAGTTGGCAGGGACAATTACAAAGATATTACGGGATTTGATTTTCTGGAAAAAGCGACAGAGGGGCTGCACAAGGCTTTAGAGGTTGGTTTGGGGCCTGTTAAGCTAAACAGCGTCATCATAAAAGGTGTCAACGACAGTGCTGAGCAGATTTTGTTACTGGCGGGTATGAGCCTTAAGCTGCCGGTTACAGTTAGATTTATAGAGTATTATCCGACGGGTAATAATACCAGGCCTGCGGGGGACTATGTGCCGAATGGCGAAATCAAAAAGATTATCGAAGGAAAATTTGGTCAGCTTGGCAATATTATCAATGGTAAATCTGATGGGCCCGCGTCGTCTTTTAAGATAGAAGGTTCTGCTGGCAGTATTGGTTTTATAAGCGGAAGGAGTTCGGTGTTTTGCGAGACGTGCAATCGGCTTCGCCTGACGAGTGACGGTAAGATAATGCCTTGTCTATATTCTTCTCAGCAGTATGATTTGAAAAAACTTATAAGGTATGAGGCGACGGATGATGAGCTGCTTGAATATTTCAAAATGATATTAGATAAAAAAAGCGAATATACAAAATTGACTTCAACTTCATCAGATTTTTTGATGCAGGATATCGGAGGTTAAGTGCTAATGGAAGACCCGAAGGGTATGGTAGATGTCAGCGGTAAGGAAGTAACTGTGCGGACGGCGAAGGCGGTTGGATGTATAGTTGTCGGCGGGGAGGGGTTTGCAGCGGTCAAGGAAGGTACGTGCAAAAAAGGGGATGTGCTCGCTACGGCGAAAGTTGCAGCGGTAGCGGCGGTCAAATCCACGCCTTCGATAATTCCGTTTTGTCACACGATATTGATTGAAGGGGTTGAAGTTGATTTTGAACTTAATGAAAAAGAAAAGTCTATAGCTGTCAGCGTGACGGTCAAATCGTCGGGTAAGACCGGTGTCGAGATGGAGGCAATCACGGCGGTTTCGGTTGGGTGCCTGACGATTTATGATATGCTGAAATATATCGGTAAGGGCATGACAATAAGCGAGGTTAAACTACTCGAAAAGACAGGGGGTAAAAGTGGCGATTACAAAAGGTGCGATTAAGGCGATATCGATTTCGCAAAAGCGAGGGACGCAAAAGACGAATGTGCCCAAGGCCCATGTAGAGGTCGATTTCGGCATTAAAGGGGATGCTCACGCGGGTAATTGGCACAGACAAATAAGCTTGCTGGCGGTCGAATCAATTGATAAGATGATTGCCAAAGGCGCGAAAGTTGTGCCGGGTAATTTTGCGGAGAACATAACCACTGAGGGTATTGACTTGCTTGGATTATCTCTCGGCAGTAAGCTGAAACTCGGCAGTGACGCTGAACTTGAAGTGACGCAGTTTGGGAAAGAATGTCATAATAAGTGTGAGATTTATGAGCAGGTTGGTGATTGCATTATGCCTCGGGAAGGTATTTTTGCGAAGGTTATCAGGGACGGCGAAATAAATGTTGGTGACATTATCGAGATAATTGAAGAAGATGATTAAAGCGGCGATACTGACAATCAGTGACAGTTGTGCAGTTGGTAAGCGAGAAGATATTAGCGGACACACTATCGAGGAGATACTAACGGGTCATGAATTTCAACTCAGAAAGAAACGTGTCGTTCCCGACAGTCACGAAGCAATCGTTAAAGAGCTGAAATATTTTTCTGACAAAACAGATGTCGATGTTGTATTCACTACGGGCGGAACCGGGCTTGGTCCCCGCGATGTCACGCCCGAAGCAACGAAATCAGTATGCAAACGAATGGTTCCGGGTCTGGCAGAGATGATGAGAACCGAAAGTCTTAAAAAGACTCCTAATGCGATGCTGTCAAGGTCGGTGGCAGGTATAAGGCATAAAACATTGATAATTAATTTGCCTGGCAGTCCCAAGGCGGTTAAGGAGTGCCTGGAAATAGTTTTGCCTGTTCTGCCTCATGCGGTAGATATGATGCACGGCGGGGGCCACAAATAACGGGTTAGGAGTAAAATGATTCTACTATCAAACTTATCGAAACTGTTCTTTTCATTTTTTAAGATAGGTTTGTTTGCTGTCGGCGGGGCGTATTCATTTATTCCCATAACTGAAAGGGAGGTGGTGCAATACCAGCATTGGCTTGATAAGCAGGAATTTCTTGAAATAGTCGGTGTTGTGCGGATTTTTCCGGGTGCGATATCCATAAAGTTTGCTACTTACACGGGTTATAAGGTAGCAGGTATTCCTGGCGCGGTAGTTGCCAATTTGGGCAATCTTCTTGCTCCGGTACTAATATTGTTATTGGCGAGCTATCTTTATTCCAAATATAAGGACCTTTCTGCGGTAAAATCGGCGTTTACTATGGTTCAATATGCGGTTTTTGCAATGATTATCGCTGTTGCGCTGCAGTTGGTTGACAAGAAGCATGTTTTTGAGCCTAAACATATAATTGTAATAATTGCCTCATTTTTGCTATTTTTTCTGACTCGGATTCACCCCGCTTTTATTATCCTTGGCGCCGGCATGCTTGGTATAATTCTTAGATGAATTCCCTGCCGTCCGATAAAGCACGGTGTTTTTAGGCTGTTAGAAAAAACCCCTTGATTTTCCCGTATTTTTTTCGTTTTTTTCTTGAGTTTTGCCGACATGTCGTTAGTTTGTTACAAAATCGCAGGTATTGCCCTGTGGTTAGATAGGAGATATACGGTAGAAGCTTAGAGAAAGACTAATGCTTTAAAAATGACTTTGCCGATGTCTATGTATACAAAATAGTGTTTGAAAAACGGAGTGGGTGTGGACGGATATAAGGTTCGTCTTGAAAGTGTTGTTGATAACGATTTGAAAATTAGTCAAAACGAATATTACAGCAATAGTTTAGAAAGGAGTCTGTAAAATGGATGTAAGAAGCAAGTGTAAGTTGAGTAAGTTGTTAATTGTGGTAGCGATAGTTGGGTTGTTGACCCCGGTTGCGGTTTTCGCCGATGCTGCTGCAGACGCAGCTTATGAAGCGCGGATCAGAAAGCTTGAAGGTCAGGTTCGTTCGCTTTTTAACGAAATGGCTAAGCTTAAAGCTGACCGAGCGAAACAACCAGCGGCTCCGGCAGCTCCGGCAGTTGACCAGGAACAGGTTGCCCGCATGGTCGCCAAAGCAATCGCCGAAAGCGATGTAGCACCAGGTGACGTCCCGCAATGGGTCAAAAAGATGCGGTGGTCCGGCGATTTCAGGTACAGGCACGAAAGCTTGAATGCTAATGAACTCGAAGGCGACAACTTGCTTAATGAGCGTCGGAGGAATCGTATCCGAGCAAGGCTGCAGTTAGACGTGAAAGTAGATAAAGAGTGGGATGCTGTATTTAGAATTGCCAGCGGCAGCAGTGAAACTCCGACATCGACCAATCAGACACTTGGTGAATCCTCCAGCTCCGGTGAGGCTTTCAGCAGCAAGCAACTCTGGCTTGATTTGGCTTATGCTATCTGGCATCCAGACGCTTACCCAGACTTTCGTTTGACAATGGGTAAAATAAAGAATCCATTCTATCGTGTGGGTAAGAATGAGCTTATATGGGATAGTGATGTTAATCCTGAAGGTGGTGCTTTCAGTTACAAGAAGAATTTGGATGGTTCCACTGTAGCGTCTCTTGTTGGTGGTGCCTTTTGGCTAGTAGAACGCAGTATCGATGCAGATGCCGGCTATTTTGGTATCCAGGGAAAGTTGAAACGCAAATTTAGTAATGGCAGTCATCTGCTTGGTGGAGTCAGCTACTATGATATTGGTAACATTCACAGTAATGCAGCACTTGGAACCGTTACATTTCAGGGCAACTCTGTCAAAACCGTTGCAGGTGCCCCTGCATATAGGTATGATTATGATTTAGTCGAGTTCTTCGGTGAATATGGTTTCAGATGTGGACCAATGCCTGTGGCCCTTTTCGCTAATTACATTGAAAACACTGTTGCAGCGGGAAGTGCCAATACCGCTTATTTCTTTGGTGTCCAGCTCAACAAGGCCAAAGCTCCGGGTTCATGGCAGTTCAAGGCCAGTTACCGTGACGTGCAATCTGATGCAGTCTTTGGAGGCTTAAGTGACTCTGACTTTATTGATGGCGGCACCGGCGGCAAGGGCTGGGAACTTGCTTATAAGTACCAAATGACCAAGAACATTAATTGTGCCCTTACATACTTTATCGACGTAAGGGACAGAAGATTGCTTAGTTCCGAAACCAGCGGCGGTAGCGGAAGCCAGTACTTTAATCGCTTACAAGCAGACTTGGTTTTCAAGTTTAAATAACAGATTGATAATATTCCTTTAAGGAATATTGGAAATTGTTTTTCAAAGGCAAGTTCGCAGATTTTTGCGGGCTTGCTTTTTTATTTGCTTTAATGTAAGCTAAATGTGCTTATAGGTTAACAAATAGTAGAAGGGATAATAATATGGCGGATACAGATTCAGTGAAGGACGCGAAACAGTTTTACCAGGATGTTCCGATGGAGACACCGGGATTTTTCCTTAAGGGCAGCGGTTCGTTGGATTGGGGGATGAAGAATCGTTTGTCACGTATATTTAATCCTGAGACGGGACGAACGTTGATGCTGGCAATCGACCACGGTTATTTTCAGGGCCCGACAACGGGACTCGAGAGAATAGACCTTAACATCGTTCCCTTGATGCCTTATGCGGATGCTATTATGCTGACTCGCGGGATTTTGCGAACGACGGTGCCTGCGAGTCTGACAAAGCCGATAGTAATGCGCTGCAGCGGCGGGCCCAGTATTCTCAAGGAGCTTTCCGATGAACATCTGGCGGTTGATATCGAAGATGCGATTCGGATGAATGTTTCAGCGATAACGCTTCAGGTATTTATTGGCGGTGAATTTGAAAGCCGTTCGATTCATAATATGACGCGACTTGTTGACATGGGATTGCGGTACGGTATTCCGACGATGGCAGTAACTGCTGTTGGCAAAGATATGAAACGTGACGCGAGATACTTTAGGCTCGCCTGTCGGATGTGCGCCGAGCTTGGCGTTCAGATCGTCAAAACTTATTACGTCCCTGATGGTTTCGATACGATAACAGCTTCATGTCCGGTGCCGATAGTTATGGCAGGGGGCAAAAAGATTCCTGAATTAGATGCTCTGACGATGGCCTACAATGCCGTCCAGGAGGGAGCTTCGGGAGTTGATATGGGTCGTAACATTTTCCAGTCCGATGCGCCGAAAGCTATGATGCAGGCGGTACACAAGATCGTTCACAATGATGTCAAGCCGGCAGAGGCTTATGAATTGTACCAGAGTCTCAAAGAACAAGAGGCGAAATAAAAATGTCGTCAGAATCTAAAAAGCTTACGCAAGTGACATCTGTTGTCCGGGGGCTTTTATCGCAGCCTACCGATGACGCGGATAATCCTTTTGAGCATATTATTCTCAGAACACTTTCAAGCGGCGAAGCTGTTAGTTTTGCGTCGTCGGCTAAAAATGCTGACGCCGGTCAATATCCTGAGCCTTTAGTTAAGAGTGACAATCCGCCGCTTTTTTTAAGTGATACTGAGTCTGACAAATTGCGGGACAGCATTTCAAAATATGCTAAGCAGTACAAAGATAATCCTTCAATTGTATGCCTTAAGGATTTGGGAATACTTTATGTCGAGCAAAGCGAAAGCGATTCTACTTTGCCGCTTAAGAACAAAGTTGCGGTCGTGACCGGAGCAGCTGGTGCGATTGGTTATGGAATTTGTCAGGGTTTGCTTGAGAGTGGTTGCAGGGTGGCTGCTACTGACCTTGCAGGCAAGAAACTCGATGATTTTGGTGCAGAGCTTGATAAGAGTTGGCCCGGACGTGTTATATCGCCTGCGATTGATGTTACTGATGAAGATTCTATTAGCAGAGGTTTTGAAACGATTATTGAGACGTGGGGCGGGATTGATATTTTGGTTGTCAATGCCGGTATCCCAATGGTGTCGCACTTGATAGATATGGATATTGAGACGTTTAGGAAATTGGAAAAGGTAAATATCGAGGGCGCGATGCTGACACTTTCGGCAATTGGGCGTCACTTTATCAGCCAGGGTATTGGCGGGGACGTTATTGTTATATCGACGAAAAATGTTCCAAGCCCCGGAGCCGGGTTTGGCGGTTACAGCGCGACAAAGGCAGCATGTCATCAGCTTGGACGTATCGCAAGTTTGGAACTGGCACAGTATGGAGTACGCGTTAATATGGTTGCGCCGGACGCGGTATTTGAGCAGGGCAAATATAAATCCGGTTTGTGGCAGGAGATTGGTCCTGACAGGATGAAGGCCCGCGGACTCGATGAGAAACAATTGCAGGAGTACTACCAAAACAGAAATTTGTTGAAGGCCAAAGTTACGGGCAGGCATGTCGCGAATGCGGTATTGTTTTTTGCTACTCGTCAAACACCCACGACCGGTGCGACGATTCCAGTTGACGGCGGATTGCCGGACGCCACGCCTCGATAGAATCGTTCTCGCAAAATTAGCGGGCGCATTTCGCAAAAAGATTAGGGGGGTAGAGAAATGGAGCCTAAGGGATTCGAACCCTCGACCTCTTGCATGCCATGCAAGCGCTCTCCCAACTGAGCTAAGGCCCCTGAGGAAGCTGATTCTATCATAGAACGATAGTTTTCGCAAATAGATTTTCCTGTGATTCTTTTGTTACTAAACCGGCGGGTATTTGTGTAATTGGGGTCTGAAGAAAGTTGTATTTTGCGGATTTAGTGCTTATATTAGCAGGCGGATATTTCCGACATAGAGGCAGGGGTTGGATTATTAATTAGGTAAAAGCTGTTTTGATTAAACGAGAGAAAATATTTATTACGGGGCGTGTGCAGGGGGTGGGGTTTCGTCCAGCTGTCTACAGGATAGCAAAGTCACTGGGGCTCACCGGTTTTGTGTATAACGATACAAAAGGGGTGACAATCGAGCTGCAAGGCGAGCAGGGCAAGTGTGAGGAGTTTTTAATGCGTTTGAAATCAGATGACAAGCCGCCACTAGCAGAAATTAAATCCTGTGAGGTGACTGAGGTCTCGGTAGTCGAGGCGCAAGAAGAATTTCGTATTGAAGCGAGTGACTTAGCGGGCAGTGCGGTTTCGCAGGTGACAGCTGACATGGTTGTCTGCGGCGATTGTCTCGCTGAGATGGCTGATGAAAATAATTTCAGGTATAAGTATCCGTTTATAAATTGCACGAACTGCGGTCCGAGATATTCGATAGTCAAGCGCATTCCTTATGACCGTTGTAATACAACGATGTCGAAATTCGAGATGTGCGAAAATTGTGCAGCTCAATATTTGGATGTGAATGACCGCCGCTTTCACGCTCAGCCTGTGGCGTGCGGTAAGTGCGGGCCTAAAGTTTGGCTGACAGATGGCGGGGGACAGATAATCGACGAGCAAAGTGACAGTGCCATTGCTAAGACCGCAGAGTTATTAAAGGATGGGAAGATTGCGGCGATAAAGGGGGTCGGCGGATTTCATCTGGCGGTCGATGCGCTTAATGTAGATGCGGTCAAAAGGCTTAGGCAACGCAAGCAGCGAGACTACAAGCCTTTTGCGATGATGACCGACTCGATTGAAAAGATAAAAAGGTATGCGGTAGTTGACGAAGTTGCTGAGCAGCTTTTGAAAAGTCCGCAAAGCCCGATAGTTTTACTTGAGAAAAAAGGCGACACGGCAATAGCGCCAGCAGTTGCCGAGGGTGTTAGTATGTTTGGCTTTATGCTTTGTTATGCTCCGCTTCATTTTTTACTTTTCGCTGAAGGCCGGGAAGTTTTGGTGATGACCAGCGGCAATATCTCAGATGAGTCCTTGATTTGCCATAATGAAAAGGCTTTGGAGAAATTGGGAGACGTTGCCGATGTGTTTTTGATGCATGATAGAGATATTTACCGGCGTGTTGATGATTCGATAATCCATATTATCGACGGGCAGGCGGTATTTTTGAGGAGAAGTCGAGGGTATGTCCCGACTCCGATTTTGATGCAGCAGGAAACTGAGCGGGATGTATTGGCAACGGGCGGGGACCTGAAAAATACTTTTTGCCTGGCCAAAGGGAATCAGCTTATTTGCAGTGAGCATATGGGCAACCTGGAAGATGCGGGAGTTTATCATCATTATGTA
This sequence comes from Planctomycetota bacterium, assembly GCA_019456255.1. Classification (GTDB taxonomy): domain Bacteria; phylum Planctomycetota; class Phycisphaerae; order Sedimentisphaerales; family Anaerobacaceae; genus VRUG01. The sequence goes on from VRUG01000005.1 coordinate 112,345, forward strand.
AACTCGATAGGGCATTTGAGTTTTTTGTTCGACTTCGAGCCTGAAAAGGTGGTGTGTGACTTGCATCCCGGTTATCTTTCCACTCAATACGCTAAAAAGGTTTCCCATGATGAAATGATTATGGTTCAACATCATTGGGCTCATATTGCGTCAGTTTTAGCCGAGCACGGTCTTGGGGGCCCGGTTATTGGTCTTGCGTGTGATGGCACGGGTTTTGGCAGCGACGGGGCTATATGGGGCTGTGAGTGCTTGATAGCGTCGCTGGAAAAGTTCGAAAGATTCGGGCATCTGGATTATTATCTTCTTGCCGGCGGTGATTTGGCGAGCAAGGAAGCTGTCCGGGGTGTCTTGGGGCTGTTGAAAAAGATTTATGGTGACAGTTTTAAGATAGAGGATTTTCACTGGTTGCTTGAGCGAATCGAGCCGGACAAAAGTAAAATTAAGGTTATCTTGGAACAGCTTGAAAAAAAGGTTAATACCGTTGAGACGTCGAGTCTTGGCAGAGTTTTCGATGCTGTAGCAGCTATGATTGGGTTGGGTTCGTATAATCATTTTGAGGCCCAGTTGCCAATGGCTCTTGAGGCCATTATCCAAAGCGGTATAGAAGAACACTATGATTTTGCTATTAGTGACGGTGAGCCGGCGCGGATCAGTTTTGAAAAGATGGTCGCCCAGCTGATTGCTGATGTTCGGGATGGCGTGGCTGAGGGAATTATTTCAGCTAAGTTTCATAATTGTGTTGCGGCGGCATTGGTTCAAATGGCTGTCAGGGCAAGGCAAAGTTGCGGTTTGGACACTGTGGCGATTAGCGGCGGGGTGTTTTGTAATAGATATTTGACGAATCGGCTGATAAAGCTCTTGAAGAAAGAGGATTTTTGCGTATTATTTAACAGAGAGGTTCCTGCTAATGATGGGGGCGTATCAGTTGGACAAGCGGCGATAGTTGCGTATGTTAAGACTTGAAAGGTTTTTAGATGTGTTTGGCGATACCAGCGAGGATAGTTGAACTCGAAGGTGATAATGCGACGGTTGACGCTATGGGCAATAAGTTCCGGGCAAAGACGACATTACTCGCAGAGGTCAAGTTGGGTGATTTGGTTTTGGTTCATGCCGGTTTTGCGATATCACTTGTTGATGAAGAGGAAGGTAGGAAGATATGGCAGCTTCTTGCTGAGATTAATGATTTTGAGAACACTTCAAACAGGGTTTCGGGGTAGTTTATGCTTGAGAGAATTCATAAGGCGCAGGTGTTGATGGATAATACCTGTAAGGATTTTGGTCGTCAGATTAACATAATGGAAGTTTGCGGGACGCATACGGTTTCGATTTTCAGGAGCGGCATCAGGCCTACACTTCCCGATGGTCTAAAGCTTTTGTCCGGGCCTGGATGTCCGGTTTGTGTTACGGACCAGAGCTATATAGACATTATTTTGCAAATTGCTGACGACAAGGATTGTTTGATAGCGACTTACGGCGATATGATTAGGGTGCCGGGCAAGGGCGGCTCGCTTGAGAAGAAACAGCCCGGTAATAATATCAAGATTGTTTTGAGCAGTGAAGACGCGCTGCAATTAGCGAGAGAGAATCCGGATAAGACGGTTGTTTTTGTAGCGGTTGGCTTTGAGACGACGGCACCGGCGACGGCGGTTGCTGTCAAAGAGGCAGCAGCGGAGAATATCGAGAACTTCTGCGTTTTGAGCGGCCATAAGCTCGTCGTGCCCGCGATGCGATTACTGCTCGGCGAGAAGAACCATAATATAGACGCTTTTTTGTGTCCAGGTCATGTCAGTGTGATAATTGGCTCGGGCGCTTATCTGGAAATTGCTGAGGAGTTTAATAGGCCCTGCGTTGTAGCTGGTTTTGAGCCTATGCAGATAATTGAAGGGTTGGCTGAAGTTTGCAGATTGCTGTCGCAGGAAAAGGCCCAGGTGACATCAATTTATTCAGCGGTGGTCACCGAGAAGGGCAATCAGAAAGCTTTAGGAATAATTGACGAATGCTTCGAGGCCGCTGATGGTTATTGGCGGGGAATCGGAAAGATTGAAAAGAGTACATTGAAGCTTAGGGAAAAGTACAGCAAGTTCGATGCTTTTAAAAGATTCGGCATTACCGAGACACCGGTAGAGGATACGACAGGGTGTCGATGCGGCGAGGTGCTGTGCGGATTGATAGAACCGCAAGAGTGCGAGTTGTTTGGGGCCAGTTGCAGCCCTGAGAATCCGGTCGGGCCTTGTATGGTAAGTTCAGAGGGGACATGTTCAGCGTGGTTTAAGTATGGGCGAAAGAAGAATCGTAGCTGATGACGGGAAAGCAAACCGATAAAATCTTACTTGCTCATGGCGGCGGGGGGCAGCTTAGTGACGACTTGATCCGCAAGGTGTTTTTGCCCAAGCTGGGAAATGACACTCTGGCAGAACTTGGCGATTCAGCGAAGTTGGATCTTGATAGCGGCTCGATATGTTTTACCACCGACAGCTATGTCGTTAAGCCGTTGTTTTTTAATGGGGGCGATATCGGCAAGCTTGCGGTTTGCGGGACGATAAATGATTTGGCGGTAGCTGGTGCCAGACCTGCGGCGCTATCACTGGCGTTGATAATCGAGACGGGTTTTGAGATAGCATTATTGGAAAAGATTTTAGACAGCATTGCCGCTGAAGCTAAAAAGTGTAATGTCAATATTGTCACCGGCGATACCAAGACTGTTGAAGTCGGTGCCGTCGATGGGATTTTCATAAATACCGCCGGGGTAGGTGTTCGCCTTGAAGGTGTGGAACTGGGCATGGATAAAATCGCCGTCGGGGATAAGGTTATCATTAATGGCACAATAGGCGACCATGGGATGACGATTATCTCGGCGCGGGAGGATATACAATTTCAATCAGAGCTTAAAAGTGATTGCGCATCGTTGGCAGGGCTTACCTGTCAATTGCTGGAGACGGTTGAAGGGATAAAATTTATGCGTGACCCGACTCGCGGCGGGTTAGCGGTGACACTTAACGATGTTGCCAGGGCAAGCGGCTTTAGTGTTGAAATAAACGAAAATGATTTACCGATTGATCCCATGGTCCAGGCAGCGGCTGATGTGCTTGGATTCGATATACTTAATATTGCTAACGAGGGTAAATTTATCACGGTGGTTTCAGCTGATAAAGCTGAGCAGTGTCTGAAGATTTGCCAAAGTCACCCTCTGGGAAAAGACGCGAATATCATCGGCGAAATTGTTGAAACTACGGATGTGCCGATGGTAGAGCTTAAAACGAAAATCGGCGGCAAGAGAATTGTGCAGATGCCTTACGGTCGCGAATTGCCGAGGATATGCTGATGCACGAGACGATGGTGGCCCAATCTTTGTTTGAGGTTATTCTGGCTGAATCGCGAAAGCAAAATGCCAGACCGGTTTCTGCTAAAATTTCCTGTGGTGCGTTCGACGCTGTCAATGATGAGGTGCTCAGTTTTGCCTTTGATGCGATTGCCAAGGATACCGCTTGCGAGGGCATGAAGCTGGAAATTGAGCATAAGCCGTTAAAGGGGCATTGTAAAAGCTGTGATAAGATTTTTGAATTTGAACTTTCATCGCCAAAGTGCTCTGATTGCGGCGGTGATTTTGAGATATTGCCGGATGAGCCTTTGCTGCTTGAGACGGTAGCTTTTGAATCGGAGGATTAAATGTATAACGTTGATATTGGGAAAAAAATCCTAAGTGCTAACGAAGAATTTGCTCTGAAGAACAGGCATTTTTTAGCGGAAAAGAAAAAGCTGTGCCTCAATATGATATCCTCGCCGGGTTCGGGTAAGACTACGATTTTGGCAAGGACGGTAACTGAATTAAAAGGCAGGCTTAAAATAGGGGTTATCGAGGGCGATATTCAAACTGAAATAGATGCTAAGCGAATCAGGGCCGCTGGAGCCGTTGCTGTCCAGATCGAGACAGGCGGTTCGTGTCATCTTTCCGCGGCCCAGGTGAGCGGTGTCCTTGAGAAGTTTCCGGTAGACGAAGTGGATGTGATAATTATAGAGAACGTTGGTAATCTGGTTTGCCCATCGGCTTTTGAGATTGGTGAGAGCGGCAAGATAGCGGTTCTCAGTGTAGCTGAAGGTGATGACAAACCTATAAAGTATCCCGCACTTTTTGCCAAAGCCAAAGTGCTTCTAATAAATAAAACGGATATGCTTGCCAAAGGAGCGAGTGAAGATTTTGATATCGAACGTGTTAAAGCAGATGCTTACAAACTCAATAAAGATATTGAGATTTTTCCTGTGTCAGCTAAGACAGGCGATGGAATGTCACAGTGGTGCGATTGGTTGGTCAATGCGGTCGAAAAATTAAAATCAGACTAACACTCACCGATAGAGATTGTGCTGCTTGATATACTCAGCGACGGCGGGGCAGAGCATGTCAGTTACATCTTCGCTGGCAGTTAATTTTTTTCTTACCAGCGTACTGCTGATATTGATGAGGGGAGTTTCAATAACATTTTGCTTTAGCTTGCCGATGCGGGTTTGGTCCAGAGTGTCAGTAAGTTTTTCAAAGTCTGGCTTCTCAAATCCGGCTCGGTACATCACGCACAGATTGCACCTGTCAATTAGCTCATCGATTTGGTACCAGTGCGGAAGTTCATCAAGACAGTCAGCACCAATTAGCCAGTATAGCGAGGCATCGGGACCAAGGGTTTCCTGGAAATATTTTATTGTCTCTAAGGTATAGCTTGGTTGGGTTTTTTTTAATTCACAATCACTGACGCTGAACTTATTATTGTCGGCAATTGCAAGCGATATCATTTCGACTCTCGCATTATCACTTGCTTTGGGTGATATTTTTTTTAAAGGAGACTGTTTTGCTGGTATGAAAATGATTTTTTCCGCACCTATAACCTGCAGTGCATGCATAGCGACAGCTGTATGACCGATATGAATTGGGTCAAATGTTCCACCGAACAGAATTGTGTTTTTCTTAGCCATATAACAATTAACAAGTAAATTGTTTGTTTTTTTTTAAAAAAGCCAAATTTTTTTAATTTTTTTTTAAGTTCCGAAAAACCATTTTAGAACAGCGATAATTTACACAAAACGTGTTAACCATGATTCTGATTTTACTTTTTTTTAATAGCTTAAGTCAATCTTATAACACAAATAATTTTTTCTCTTTACAAGCAACTGTTGTTAAATAGGCCATTGAGTTAAATAAAACGCGTTTATAAAAAAAAGACAATAAGATGGCTATCAAGGTTAAAATTACAATTCCACAGTTATTTAAAGTTGTTTAGATGGAATTTGCTAATGAAAGGTAGATGGCATTGTTTGTTTTGCCTGTATGAGAGGTTGTTGTTGGTGTTGTTTGTGGCGTTAATTATAAAAAAAACGTGAAGTATTCTTAAACTTTTGGACGATAAAATGTTTAAATACGCGTTGTAACTATTTATTTAGTTTGAACGTGAAAATTAATTCAGCTGAAAGGAGCAATAGATGGCAAAGAAAAGAAAAGCTGCTAAAAAGAAAGTAGCGAAGAAGAAAGTAGCGAAGAAGAAAGTAACAAAGAAGAAAGCCAAGAAGAAAGCCAAGAAGAAAGCCAAGAAGAAAGCCAAGAAGAAAGCTAAAAAGAAAGCTAAGAAAAAAGCCAAAAAGAGAAAATAATGCAGCAACTTAAGTAGGCTTTGTAGAGGCTCCTTTGTTAAGAAGGGGCCTCTTTTTTTTGACATCTTGTCATGGGTCTGAATTTGGGGTTTCATGGCCCGGTCTGTTTTCCTTGCAATTGACTTGCGATTCTTTATACTGGTCTGGCTAAGTTTAGTGATGTTTATGTTTTCACAGAGACCATAGGGCCAGAAAGAGTGAATGTATGGATAGTTTTAGCTACAAAAAAGGTCAGTTATTCGCTGAAGAAGTTGCGGTTTCCCTGATTGCAGCCGAGGTTGGTACGCCGGTTTATATTTACAGTAAGGCGACTTTTCTGAGTCATTTAGCAAAGATTCAGGAGGCTTTTGCCCAACTCGACACGACAATCTGTTATTCGATCAAGGCTTGCAGTAATGTCAATATCCTCAAGTTTATGGCTGATGCCGGAAGTGGTTTTGATATAGTCAGCGGCGGTGAATTGTACCGCGCTTTACAGGCGGGAGCTGATGCGTCAAAAATTGTTTTTGCCGGTGTTGGAAAAACCGATAAAGAAATCCTCGAAGCTTTGCAGGCAGGCATCGGTTATTTCAATATTGAATCTGAGCAGGAGCTTGCAAATCTAATCACCCTTGCCGAGCAGAGCGGCACGGTAACCAAAGCTGCTCTGCGTGTTAATCCTGATGTTGATTACAAAACTCACGCTTATATAACAACTGGAACAAAAGAAACAAAATTCGGCGTTGATATAGAGCGTGCACGGAAGGTCTTCGCTGATTACGGAGACAATAAAAGCGTAAAACTCTGTGCGATTCATGTGCATTTAGGTTCGAGCGGCAAAACCATTGACCCGTACTGCGAAGCTGTAGAAAAAATATTGCCGTTAGTCGAGCAGCTTCGTGCCGAGGGACATACAGTGGATGCGTTGGACCTTGGCGGAGGCTTTGGAGCTGACTATGAAAGTGATACAGTTCCTTCTGCATCGGATTATGCATCAGGGATCGTGCCTTTATTGAAAGACAAGGGGCTCAAACTCATCCTTGAGCCTGGCAAAAGTATATGTGCCAATGCCGGTATAATGGTGGCGCGGGTTTTGTTTACCAAGCAAGGCGGCAGTAAGAAATTCGCGATAATTGATGCGGGTATGAATGATCTGATCAGGCCTGCACTGTACGGGGCATTTCACTTTATTTGGCCTGTGCAGGTGGAGGAAAACTTAGTGCCTGATAGGCGAAGTGAAGACTTGCAATTGGACGGTACCGAGGTAATTGATATTGTCGGGCCTGTTTGCGAGAGCGGTGATTTTCTGGCCAGGGACCGAAGTATACCTGCTGTCAAACGGGCAGATTTGCTCGCGGTCTTTTCTGCGGGGGCTTATGGCTTTAGCATGAGCAGCAATTACAACTCCAGATGCCGACCGGCCCAGGTGCTTGTCGATGGCAGCGACTTTGAAGTGATTAGAGAACGTGAAAGCTACGAAGATTTGACGGCAAAGGAAAAGGACATCTAAAACGGATGCTGCTTAGAGGCTCTTCTCGACAAAGCTTGTGTCTATGTTGCCTTTGACGAAAAGATTGTGCGAGAGAATATCCAGGCACGCAGGTATCGTAGTTTTGATAGGCTCGATGACGAATTCTCCCAAAGCTCTTTTCATCGTGGCAATCGCCTCTTCCCTGGTGTCCTGATGTACGATTATCTTGCATACCATCGAGTCATAATTCGGCGAGACGGTGTATCCCTGATGTACGTGAGTATCAATTCTTACGCCGGGTCCTCCAGGTGAGATATACTTTGTGATAGTTCCGGGTGACGGCGCGAAGTTATTGGCGGGGTCCTCTGCGTTAATTCTGCATTCAATTGCGACGCCGGTGTGTTTGATGTCTTTTTGCTTAATTTTCAGTTCTTCACCGCTGGCGATATGCAGCTGTAATTTAATCAGGTCATGCCCTGTCACCATCTCAGTGACGGGATGTTCGACCTGTATGCGTGTGTTTACCTCGCAGAAGTAAAAATTCTGATCCTTATCCATGAGAAATTCTACAGTAGCGGCGTTTTCGTAGTCGGCTTCTTTGATAATTCTAAGCGCTGCCTCACAAAGTTCTTTGCGTTTTTTCTCGCTGAGCACCGGGCATGGCGATTCTTCAATCATTTTCTGGTGTCTTCTCTGAATGCTGCAGTCTCTCTCGTAAAAATGTACAGCATTGCCTTTTTTGTCAGCCATGATCTGCACCTCAACGTGCCTTGGGTCGACTATGTATTTTTCCAGAAACACTCTTGAGTCGCCGAATGCGACTTCTGCTTCGCTTTGAGCGGCGTTGAAGCCTGAGCGGAAGCTGATATCATTGTGTGCGACTCTCATCCCGCGTCCGCCTCCACCTGCGACAGCTTTTATTATAACTGGATATCCGATTTTATTTGCTAATTTCAATGCCTCAGCTTCGTTGTCAAGAATGCCCTCTGAACCGGGAGAAACAGGAACACCAGCTTTTTTTGCTAATTTTCGTGCCTCGATCTTATCGCCAAGCAGCCTCATGGCCTCTACCGACGGGCCTATGAAAGCAATACCGCAGTCGTGACATATCTGGGCAAAATTTGCATTTTCCGCCAAAAAGCCGTAACCGGGATGAATCGCTTCGACATCAGTAATCTCGGCGGTGCTTATGATTCGTGAGATGTTTAGATAGCTTTCGGCAGGGCTTGCAGGACCTATGCAAACAGCTTCGTCTGCAAGTTTCAGGTATGGAGCGTCCCTGTCGGCTTCGGAATAAACTACTACCGCTTCGACATTGAGTTCGTGACAAGCGCGGATAATGCGAAGAGCTATCTCACCGCGATTTGCTATTAGGATTTTTGAAAACATATTCTCGTATCTCGTCTTAAAAGTTTCATATCTCGATTTTTGTGTTTGATTCGCGAGATATATTTTAGTCTGGTTTGACCTTGAAAATAGGCTGACCAAATTCGACAGCCTGTCCGTCAGTAACTAAGATTTCAACAATAGTACCGGTAGTTTCGGCTTTTATCTCATTCATAACTTTCATAGCTTCGATTATGCAGACGACAGTTTGCGGGCTGACGTGAAAGCCTGTCTCAACGAAACATCCGGAATCCGGACTTGATCTGGCATAGAAAGTTCCTACGATTGGTGAAGTGATTTCCGTTAAGCCGTCATCTTGCGCGGCGGAGTCTTTGGCCTGTGATTGCGCAGCATCTGAACCTGCCTGAGCAACCTGATTAGGCATTGTAGTTATTATTTGTTGAGGCTGGGAACGCTTTAGATGAATTTTGTCGTCGCCATGTTTGATTTCGAGCTCGGCCAGGTCGTTTTCCTTCATAATGTCAATGAGCTTTTTTATTCTTTGCAAATCCGTATCTTTTTGCGACATTATCGCGTCCTTTCTTAATAGTTGCTCGGTTCATTAGCTAAATAAGTATATCCATGCGGGCTTTTATTGCAAGTAATTTCTGGGTGTTCTATGTCATCTGCCCGATGGCTGCGAGGTGTGCTAATTGCTTGTAGCAAAAGGGGTTAGACCGTAAAAACTTTGCTTATGGCAGGTAAAAACTTAGTTTGGCCAGGCTGTAACAGGAATCGAAAGGCTGACTTAAAGGATTTCCAGAGCGACTGCGGTGATATCATCTTTCGGGTGCAGTTTGGCTTCCTGGTCCTTGATTAAGCTATTGAACATAGTCATCATCTTATCGACAGGATGATTTTTGATCTCACAAAATTCGTCTGTGAAGTTAAAGCCGGTTTGTTCGTCGAAAGCTCCGATTACAGGTTCTGCTCCATCGGAATAGAGGAATAATTTGTCACCCTTTTGAAGCTGAATAGTTTGCTGGATATATTCAGTTTGCTCGAAAATCCCTAGTAATGAGCCCTGTATTTCCAATTGCTTCGGCGGCTCCTGGCCCCTTATGAGTATTGGATATGGGTGGCCCGCGCGAGAATAGGTAAGTTCCAATGTCTCGGTATTGAGCAGGCAATAGCAGCATGTCACGAACTGATGACCTGAGAGCTTCTGGGCAGTCATACGCAGATTCAAATTTTTCATTACCTCAGCAGGTGAAAAAAGATGATAACTATTTCCGGTGGTTTCACGCATAACAAGTGCCTGCTTTAGAAAAATTGTAAGCAGTGCAGCAGGGACGCCGTGACCGACCACATCCGCTACATAAAAGCCTATATGCTGCTCATCGATGCGGGCGATGTCATAAATGTCGCCTGAAACCCATTCAGCTGGCAAAAATGTAGTTGCCCATCTGAGTCCCTCGCATTTCGGCAAATGCTTTGGCAGAAAGTCACGCTGAACCAGACCTGCCATACGAAGCTGTTCAGATAAATTGTCGGCAAGCTCTAATGCTTTGTGGATTTTTCTCCTTCTCTCATTAGCAGCTTTTAGGCCGGTCTTGATCATCCGTATTCCTTTTGATTTTTTATAGGACGTTCAGCAAAAAACGTGTTCCGTATTAGTATTTTCGGTTTGTAGAGGGGATATCCTTTGCGTTTTTTTGGTTTTTGTGCTGTTTATTTGTTAAAATTAATTATTTGTGACAGGTGAGCCTGTTTTTGGTGTTTAGAAGGGGTAGTTTTAACCGGCGAATATGGCTGAACCGATACGCAGTATTGTCGCACCTTCTTCAATTGCGATTTCGTAGTCTGAGCTCATGCCCATACTCAACTCAGTGAACCGCGGTCCTCCGATTTTCTCGCCTCTAATCTCAGCAAACAGTTCTCTGGCACGGACAAAGCATGACCTTATTACGTCCTTGTCGCGAGTCAAAGGTGCCATTGTCATCAGGCCAATCAAATTAATATTCGGAAAAGACTCTATTTGCTCTGCCAGATGTATTGCCGCTCCGACAGGGACGCCGTATTTCTGAGGTTCCTGGGAGGTGTTGACCTGCATAAGGACATTTTGCGAGATGTCCATTTTTGCAGCATTAGCGTTTATTTCTTCAGCCAGTCTAAGCGTATCGACGGAATGAATTAGCGACGCGATGTCTAAAGCCTGCCTCACCTTGTTTCGTTGGAGATGCCCTATCATGTGCCAGGTGACCTTTTCCGGCAGGTCCTCATCTTTTGCCTGGTCCAAAAACTCATCTACCTGCGCGGCAACCTTTTTAAGCTGTTGGATGCGATTTTCGCCAAGATCCGTAAAGCCCAAACGGATAATTTCTTTTATGTTTTTAATAGTTGTCGATTTAGTGACAACTATTAGTTTAATCCTCTTCGGGTCCCTGTCGGCACGTTCACAGGCAGATTTAATTACCTCTCTTACTCGTTCAATTCTTTCCGAAAGTTTTGCCATAAGTAATTATCGTGCCATTAAATTTCTATTCTGAATCTACCTAAAACGAAAGCGTGTTTAAGTTATCAACTTATACATATTTTTGCCAGTTAAAATTTAGGGTAAAAATTTCGATGTATTTCTTAGCTTAGCAGGCAGATATTTATTTACGACGAAATCCAGGCCGTGTTTCGCAAATGCCTGCTGCTCGACACGGACACCCATCTTCAGCATCTGGTTGATAGCTTTTTGCCAGGGCTTATGATGTTTCACAAACGGGTCGTTCTTGAGGGCATCTTTGGCTCTTTTGATGTCGACCTCTTTTAAGGGGTGGGTCGGCAGGTCATAAGTTATGATGTCCTGCGGTGTTACGCCGAGAAAATGTACCGATGGTACGCAGAAAAACCTGTTCAAATGGGCGGCGTTTCCTGAACCGACTTTCAATGTGCGGTAGATGTTGAAATAGCCGTATGGGTCGCCATCGACGAATGCGTAAACAGGAACTTTCAGCGATTCAGCGAGTCTTCTGATAAAACGTCTGCATGCCCGGGTCGGTACTCCACCCATGTTAACCAAAATACTTTTCGTTTTTCCCCAGTAGTCATATTTGACCAGCCTTTGGAACATACCCGCGGTTTCAATAGCGAGGATGAATTTTGCCTCGCCCTCGAATTTTAGATTTTCAACTTCTGTCGGGATGGAATATGCCCCTGAGCCGAACTTCGTACAATCGATTTTGATTTTGTTGCCCTTGTTATCAGTGTCAATAACTATCAGTTTTCCTGCGATGTCACCGCCTTTTTCTTCAGGTGTAAATCCTAACTGTTCGCGGTTCACGCCGAACATCGCCTCGACATCATCCATTATCGTATCGGATTCTGTTTGCTCACTAAAGCCCGCCTGTCCCCAGTTTTTCGATATGTAGTATGCCTCTCTTTTCGTGGCCATATCGTTGGTCTCTATTAGCTCTTTAGATAGTGACATCAGCTTGAGGCTCTGGGCGAAAGTCTTCACCGTATTTACTGTCAGGGTCCGCTGTTTATTTTTGCCGAGCATCTCGAAATAGCCTGTCTTCGGATGATATTTTACGTTGCTTAGCGAGCGAATCGGCGTAACCATTGTGGGGCTTTTGCTCTTTAAGATCTTTGCATGTATCTCTTTAGCGTTATCAGTTATTTTTTTCGTCACAGAAGAACTTTTTAATTTTGCCATTAAACCACTCCATGAAAAATCAATGTTATCGGCACACCTTACCGCAAAGATTATTGCATTTCAAGCTATTTCGTGTTAATATGATTCCGAGAATATATCAGAAATTGGCGTAAAAAAGGCAAAAAAACTGTTTTTTAGCTTGCAATTTATTGTAGTAAAGAGTATACTACTGTCGATAAGTAAGGGGGACGAAAATCCTTTGAAAAAAGCTTAGCTGGCAGGTTTTTTGTTGTTAGTTTTTTTCAGATATGCTTAGATGTGGGTGAGAATAGCTTGAGAAGTGAAAAAATACTGCCTATGGCAGTTTACTAAACCTCGGCGAGGCAGCGTGGCACATCGGTTTCCCCCCCAGCCGGTTCCACCACCTCGCCCTTTTTATGCGCAGAAAAATACCGTCAAATTAAAAAATAAAATCATAGTAAATGAAAGGGGATTCTATTCGCCCTTGATTTGTACCTTTACTTTTCTATTTCGCGGGCCGTCAAACTCGCAGAAAAAAATTCCCTGCCATGTCCCAAGATTTAACGTCCCATTATTTAATAAAATTTGCTGGCTTGTACCTATCAGCGAGCTTTTTACATGTGAGTCTGAATTGCCCTCGCAATGCTGATACCCTGATTTGTTTTGCGGAATAAGGTCCGCCAGCGTTAGCAAAATATCGTGCGGGACATCGGGGTCTGCGTTTTCATTTATCGTAATGCCTGCTGTTGTGTGCGGGCAGTAAACAATCACGTCGCCGTTAGAAATACCCGATTCAGAAACCACTGCATGTACCTGGCTTGTGATGTCAATCATCTGGTTGCGATCCTTGCTGTTGACACTAAAATCCATTTCGATGATTTTCATTTGTCCTCTCCTACATCTGTTCGACGACATTGATTCCTAAAAGTTCATGTAGACCGTGCCCGATAGTTTTTGCCGTCAGGTCGCAAAGTAAAAGCCTTGTCGGTCTTTGAGCCTTGTCGGCTTTTAGTACCGGACAATTGGTATAAAAGGCGCTGAATTTCTGGGCCAGTTCATACAGGTAGCTTGTTAAAAAGTTCGGCTTATAGTCGGCGGCGGCTCCTTCGATGGCTTCGCCGTAACGGCAAAGATGCTTGGCCAAATCCAATTCAGTCGGGTCGGTTAGATTCAATTCGTTTATGCCCGCCAGTTCGGTCTTAATGTCAACATCTTTACTTTGCGCCTTGCGCTCGATTGATTTGATTCTTGCGTAGGCATATTGCATGTACGGTGCGGTGTTGCCGTCCATTGCCAGCATCTTCTCGAAACTGAAAATATAGTCGCTGGTGCGGTTGTTGGAATAATCTGCGTATTTGACCGCTCCGATACCGACGGCATTTGCGATTTCCTCCTTTTTATCATCACTTAGCTCAGGATTTTTTTCGTTAACGACTTTCCGGGCTTTTCCTACTGCTTCTTCGAGCAGTTCCTTTAGCTTAATGTTTTCCCCGCTTCTGGTTTTGAAAGGCTTACCGTCCTCGCCGAGAACGCTGCCGAAAGTAACGTGCTTTAAGTCGGCATCTTTTGACCACCCAGCCATTTTCGCCACCGCAAAGACCATCTCGAAATGCAATGCCTGCCTTGCATCGGTTACATATACAATGGTGTCAGCTTTTAACTTGCCAACACGATACCTGATAGCTGCCAGGTCGGTCGTAGCGTAAAGATAAGCACCATCTGTCTTTTGAATGATAAGAGGCAGCCGCTCACCTTCCTTATTCTTAAAACCATCAGGATGTGCACAAATAGCGCCATCCGATTCTTCAGCAAGGCCCTTTTTCTTTAACTGTGCAACAACCTCTGGCAGCATATCTCTGTAAAAACTCTCGCCACGAATCTCTTTATCTCCATCGAAAAAGATGTCAAGCATTTTATAAATCTCGTTACAATGCTCCAGTGAGATTTTTTTGATAAGATTCCAGGCATCCTTTTCTTGTTTGTTGTCTGGATTATCAATATCCTGCAACATTGTCGTTATATGGCGCGACAAGAATTCATATTCGATTTGAAAGTACTGAAAAGCATTGTCACCTTTTTTTCTTGTTGATACCGTTAGCCCCATACCAGCCACGGATGTCTCTATTAGGTTCACGTATTGATATAAAGTAGTTATTTCCTCCCACAAATCAAGTGGTGGTGCATGAACAAGCGTTTCTAAAAATGGTCCAAAGAATTTGTAGGCATCACCTTTTGCTGCAACAAAATCATCTTGCCAGTCTTTCTCGTGCCGGTCGCGTATACGTTGGCAGAGTTCTTTCAGTCGATCCTTATCTCCGGCGTATGCCTGCAATTCGCTGAGTTCAGTTTTATAGTATGGCGGCTCTCCATGCTTGCTCGCCATACGTAAGTGCCATAGCCCAAGGATTACTTTACCCAATGAAGTACCCCAGTCGCCGATATGGTTTTGTCGTTTTACGTCATGGCCTAAAAATTCGAGCATTCGGCAGATACAATCGCCTATGATGGTGCTTCTCAGATGGCCTACATGCATCTGCTTTGCGATGTTCGGGCCTGAAAAATCAACCACAATGGTTTTCGGCTTATTGGTTTTATTTATTCCAAGATGATTTGTTTTGTCAGCGTTTATTTCAAGCAGTGTCTTAGCGAGGTAGTCAGGTTTTAGCCGCAGGTTAATAAATCCGGGCCCTGCGATTTCAGGGGCCTCGCAAATATCGCTTATATCAATTTTCTCAACTATTTTTTCCGCTAACTCGCGAGGCTTGGCCTTGGTCTTTTTTGCAAGCGCCATCACACCGTTGACCTGATAGTCGCCGAACTTCGGGTCCTTGGAAAGTCGTACGATGGCGGGGCTATCGGGCTCGCCTGAGATATCAGCCATCACATCGCTGATTCGCTCTTCAAGTATGTCAATCGCGGGTATCATTTAATCGATAGCCTTTCAGCGTCGCCCCAAAGCAGTTCCAAATCGTAATAGTCACGGTATTCGGTATCAAAGAGATGGATTACGACGTCAACAAAATCAACCAGTATCCATTTTCCCTGTTCGTAACCGGCTCTTCCGAACCGCTGATGCCCCAATTTTTTTCCATGCTCGCAGATGTCATCAGAGACCGATCGCATCTGCCTCTCGCTGGTGCCGGTGGCTATTACGAAGAAATCCGTAGCAGGGCTTTTGCCCCTTAAATCCATAACCACGATGTCGGTGCAATGGCTATCCTCTGCTATTTTAGCCGCAGCTATCGCGAACTCTTTTGAATCTGTAATTTTCTTTTTTGCCAAGTTCTTGCCTCAATTCATAAATAAAAAAGGGTGACCCGAAAAAGGCCACCCCGATAGTTTACCATATCGAAAGTCTGCGTCAACTGTCAGATTAATCTGCCTATACCAATTGGATTTAATTCTTGCGACCCACTGTCATTCCCGCGAAAGCGGGAATCCATAGGTTTATATGCACTGGATGCCTGCTTTCGCAGGCATGACACAGTGATTGATAGTCTATCAAAAAGCATATTTATCTTAGTCCAACTGGTACTAATTGCCCATACCAAGTGCATCAGCAATTATTGGTGAAAATTTAACGATAAGACCGGCAAAGGCGACGCTTACCATGCTCATCAGTTTGATCAGGATGTTCAAGCTTGGCCCGGAAGTATCTTTGAACGGGTCACCGACGGTATCGCCGACCACCGCGGCCTTATGAGCCTCAGAGCCTTTGCCTCCCAGGTTCCCCTTTTCGATGTACTTTTTGGCATTGTCCCACGAGCCGCCTGCATTGTTTAGTGACACAGCCAGTACAAATCCGCAGCTTACACCGCCCGCCAGCAGACCCATCAGTCCGGCGATTCCGAGTACAAGTCCGCCAATAATAGGAACAAAGATAGCCAGCAGTGACGGGATAATCATTTCCCTTTGTGCGCCCTGCGTTGAAATTTCCACGCATCTGGCGTAATCGGGTTTGCCCGTACCGTCCAGGATGCCCGGGATCTCTCTGAACTGTCTGCGTACCTCATTGACCATGTCGCCTGCGGTTTTGCCGACAGCTTTCATTGTCATCGCACAGAAAAGAAACGCCATCATCGCACCGATGAACATCCCGCATATAAGTTTGGGGTTCATGATGGTGAGGTTATATGCAAAGACGAAGTCTGTAATAGATGCGGTTGTGACATCGATAGCGCCTTCGACTTTTGTTACGGCATCTCCGACAGCGAAAGTCACGTTCCCGACTTTATATGTACCGCCATTCTCAGTAGCGAATTTTTCAACCCAGATTTTAACACCGCCAATAAAAGCCGCTAGCAATGCCAGTGCTGTCAGAGCAGCTGAACCAATCGCAAAGCCTTTACCTGTCGCAGCGGTCGTATTGCCCAGTGAATCCAGAGCGTCAGTTCTTTTTCTGACCTCTTCACCGAGCCCTGCCATTTCCGCGTTACCGCCGGCGTTGTCAGCGATTGGGCCGTAAGCGTCAGTTGCTAAAGTAATGCCCAATGTTGCCAGCATACCAACTGCGGCGATGCCGATACCGTAAAGACCAATCGCGATATTTGTAAATCCGCCCGGCAGACCGAACGCAAAGAGAATGCATGTCACGATAGTAATTACCGGCAGTGCAGAAGAATACATACCTGTTGCCAGGCCGTTAATGATTGTTGTTGCCGGTCCCATCTCGGCTTGCTCTGCGATGCTCCTGGTGGGAGAGTATTCGTCGGAGGTGTAGTATTCGGTGAACTGGCCTATCAGCACGCCGCCTAACAAACCTGCGACAACCGAACCAAACAGTCCCCATGTCAGCCACCCGGTCGATGCCATTACTGCTACGGCGGCGATGATTAGTACCGTACTGCTGAGCGTTCCTGTAAGCAGGGCACGCAAAAGATTTTTCTGCGACGCGTTTTCTTTGCATCGTACGAGAAAAATACCGACTATCGAAAGTATAATACCGACACCAGCAATGAATGTCGGAACCAGAACCGCGTTTAACGGTGTCATCTTGTCACCGAGTACGTTTATCGAAAGAACGGCGCCTAATGCAGCGGCTGCTAAGATTGAACCGCAGTAACTTTCAAACAGGTCGGCTCCCATACCCGCGACATCGCCAACATTATCACCAACATTGTCAGCTATCGTTGCCGGGTTTCTTGGGTCGTCTTCTGGGATGCCGGCTTCTATTTTACCGACAAGGTCCGCGCCAACGTCGGCTGCTTTGGTATAGATACCGCCGCCGACACGGGCGAACAACGCCTGAGTCGAAGCACCCATCCCGAATGTCACCATGGTTGATGTGATTTCAACAAGCTTCGTAGAAGGTAACATTCCAACTGGCACCCACTCGATGCCGAGCCATGTAAGACCGTTTGCCATGTGCTCCGCGGTATAAATCAACTTATCAAGGATCAGATACCAGACTGTAATATTTAAAAGTCCAAAGCCCACAACTATAAGGCCCATTACAGCACCGCTTCTAAAAGCGATCTGCAGTCCCGCGTTAAGACTTTTCATTGCGCCCTGTGCCGTTCGAGATGAAGCATTTGTGGCTGTCTTCATACCTAAAAAGCCGCACAATGCACTAAGAAAGCCTGCCGAGAGAAACGCTATCGGCATAAAGGGACTCTGCAAGCCGAGATAAGCCAGAATTGAAAATACTATGAAGAAAAGCAGAAATACAAATGCTACTATCTTATATTGGCTGAAAAGATAGGCATGTGCACCTTCGCGGACATAGCCTGCGATTTCTATCATTTTTTCGTTTCCTTCATCTTCAGCCATCACTTTCTTATAGAAAATAAAGGCGATTATTAACGCCAAAATTGCGCTCAGCGGAGCTATGAACCATGTCAGCGGGATACCATCGTATAAGCCGTGTAAAGGACAGCCTTCTCCTGCGAACGCAGCCGTACTAAGTAGAGGCAAAAGCATCAAAAACGATAGGGGGGGCTTAAAATTCTTCACTTTCTTAACTCCTTACTGGAATAACAATAAAATACGTAGAACTACTTACAAGTTAGTCTATGAGTTTACACAAACGAGGCTTTTTTTCAAGCCTTTTTGTGATGAATACTTCAAAGACGCAAATTTCGACATAAGTACGTATCGGTTAGGTATGGTAATCAGCGTTAATACTTACGTATTCGCTGGTTAGGTCGCAGCCGTAACAGAAATCGCTCGCCTTGCCCGCCCCCAAATCAACTGTTATGGTGTGTTCGGGCTGAGAAATCACCTTGCTTGCTTTTTTAGTATCAAAACTGGCGGGTTTGCCGTTTTTAAATACTGATATCGCCCCTATTTTGCATGAGAGCTTTCCGAGATTTAATTTTATCCCAGCTGAACCAACCGCACAAATAATCCTGCCCCAGTTCGGGTCGGCGCCTTTTACCGCACATTTCACCAGCGGATAGTCAGCTATCGCGCGGGCGGCTTTGGAGGCATCAGCTTTTGACGCTGCACCTTTTATTACAACTTTGAACATCCGCGTCGCACCTTCGGCATCAAGAGCCATCTGCTTTGCAAGGTCATCACAAAGGTCAGCTAATGTTTTGGCGAATTTTTTGTATCGCGGGCACTGACTTGTTATTGCCCGATTGCCCGCCAATCCCGTCGCCAGAATAATAGCGGTATCATTAGTGCTTTGATGCATGTCAACGGTGAGTTTATTTAGCGATTCGCCGATAGCTTGTTTTAGCGCCTTGGCAAGTAGAGATTTTGTTATCGCGATATCAGTTGTGATAAAGCAAAGAGTCGTTGCCATGTTAGGCCCTATCATCCCAGCGCCCTTGGTAGTACCTGCTATAGTGACTTTTTTGCCGGAGATTTCGATTTTTCGTATGCCCTGCTTGACTTTCGTATCTGTTGTCATTATCGCTTTGGCAAAATCGAGTCCCGCCTTTGCAGAAGCCGAAAGTTTATTGACAGCTTTTGTTATTCCTGCCGTAATTTTTTTTACGGGTAACTGCTCGCCGATAATTCCTGTCGATGCAACGAGAATGTTTTGCGGTTTGTCTTCGATTTGCTTTGCGGTTTCGGCGCACATTTTTATGGCATCTTTAATTCCCTGCCGGCCCGTGCAGGCGTTGGCGTTTCCGGAGTTGACCACCACTGCGTAAATTTCGCGGCTCTTTACATGCTGTTTGGAAATTATTACAGGAGCTGCGACTATCTTATTTGTTGTAAATACCGCTGCTGCCTTTGCCCCGGTAGGACAGACGATTAGTCCCATATCGGGCTTGCGTGACCGTTTTACGCCGCACGAAATACCTGCTGCTAAGAATCCTTTTGGACTTGTTATGGTATTATTTTTCATAGTCGGCTCGAAATTTCTTAGATAAGTCCCATTGTTTCTTTTAGCCCGAAAATTATATTCATATTCTGAATAGCCTGACCCGATGCACCTTTTACCAGATTGTCAATCGCCGAAAAGCATATGATTTTCCCTTTGACTATTGTCGGGAAGATATGACAGTAATTTGTCCCTGCTACATTTTTAACAGCGGGGCTTTCATTGCAAATCTGCACAAAAGGTTCGCTGCTGTAAAAATCATCGTAAAGCTTAGACAATTTTTCGGCATCGATTTCTTTTGCAGGCTGGCAATAGACAGTCGATAGAATCCCGCGGTCAAAAGGTCCGACGTGAGGCTGAAACAGCATTGTCACATTAGAGCCTGCAACTTCGCTCGCGATCTGTTCCATCTCCGGCATGTGACGATGTACGCCGATGCCGTAAGCGAAAATATTTTCGTTCATATTCGGGTAGTGAAATTTTTCTGAAGGATTTTTTCCCGCTCCCGATGAGCCTGTCACCGAATTTACTATAATTGAGTTGGTTTCAATCAGGCCGTTTTTCAGCAGAGGTGCGATTGCCAGTGTTGCTCCTGTCGGGAAACAGCCCGGATTAGCCACAAGGTCAGCACCTTTTATTTTGCTGCGAAAAAGTTCAGGCAGACCAAAAGCTGCTTTTGCCAGATTCTCAGTATCGGTGTGCTTGACCTGATAAAATTTTTCGTAGGTCCCGACATCTTTAATGCGATAGTCAGCACTAAAGTCTATGACCTTAAGACCTGCGTCCAGCAGTTTTGGTACAAAGCCCATAGAGACCTTATGAGGCAGACAGCAAAGCGCAACGTCAGCCAAAGATGCCAGCTTGTTAAGGTCCAAAGGCTCGACTGCCAGGTCGCAGCGTCCCTTAAACTGGGGAAACATTTCGTCTATCTGCCCGCATTCCTCCGGCAGGGCGGTTAGATAGGTCACCTGTGCCTTGCTGTGACGCAGGATTATCTCTATCGATTCAGCACCGGTGTATCCGCTTGCTCCGATTATCGCTACTCGTATCATAATTTTTCCTTTTCAAAAAAAATAGCCGCTAAGAAGTTCCCGGCGGCTATTGTAATAATCCAAATTAGTTTTTTCAAGTTATCGTTTCGAGAACTGGAATGATTTCCTCGCCTTTTTCCGTCCTGGTTTCTTTCTTTCGACCATTCTACTGTCCCGTGTTAGATAACCGCCGTCACGCAATGGCGGGAGAAAATCTTCGTTAAAGATCTTTAGTGCTCTTGCGATTCCAAGCATAGAAGCGCCAGCCTGTCCGGTCTGTCCGCCGCCCCGAACATTGATGAAAATATCGAAACCCTTTTCGCTTTCAACAGCTTTCAAGGGAGATACTATCATTTTCTGGTCCTGTATCCGCGGGAAATAATCGTCGAGCTCTTTTTTATTGACAATTAGTTTGCCTTCACCGGGTTTAATTCTCACTCTGGCGACCGAGCTTTTCCTTCTTCCCATACCCCAGAAGAAACCGCCCTTGTCAGGGCCCTTCTTTTTAGGAGCCTGGGTCTGGGTTTCGGTCTGTGCAACCGCTATCTCAAGGCCTTGCTCAGCTTTGTCCGTTTCTGCTTTTGCCATAATCTATAATCTTTCTTAAGAGAGTTCTATAGTTTCAGGTTGCTGGGCCTGATGTTCATGCTGCGACCCGCGATAAACCTTCAATTTCTTCAACATTTTTTTACCGAGTTTACTCTTCGGCAGCATTCTTCTTACCGCCAACTCAATAACCTTTTCAGGTTTCCTTTCCATCATCTCGGCGAAGCTGACATATTTATGACCGCCTGGAAAATGAGTATAATAATCATATTCCTTGTTGTCTGCTTTTTTTCCGGTAACCCTTATTTTACTTGCATTTAGAACAACTACATAGTCGCCGGTATCCACATGAGGCGTATACGAAGGCTTATTCTTGCCCATCAATATAGGGGCAATCTTAGCTGCCATTCGCCCTAAAATCGCATCTGTAGCGTCAACAACCAACCATTTGTGCTCTGCCGTTTCATTCTTTGCCATAAAGCTCTTCATAGAAAACTCCAATATACTACGAAAAAGCTTAGATTTTAACGAATTTGGCGAAACTGTCAAATCATTTTTTTAAGGTTTTTCAACAAAAATACTTATAAACCAATAAAAGGGCATAAATTAAGCATAATTTAGTGTTGACATCGCTAAATTAGCGGTTAATCTAAAGGCGACTTTAGGGGTAAGAAAAATATCTTGTTTAGAGCATAATTCAACCGATATCGAGAAATGGCTTAAATTGTCCCGTGCCGAGGGTGTAGGCTCGGTTACATTTCTAAAGCTTTTGAAGTGTTTTGGCTCAGTGGACAATGTTTTGGGCGCTTCGGTTAGCGAGCTAACCAAGGTAAACGGCATAGGCTTTAGAACCGCGGAGAAAATCGCATCGACGTGTAATAAATTTGACGCTGAAACTGAGTTGGCTCTGGCCGAGAAGCTTGGCGTCTGGATAATTAACTTCAATGACAAGCGATACCCGACGGTATTGAAACAGATTTATGACCCGCCTGCTGTAATTTATATTAAGGGCAGCTTAGCAAAATCGGATAATTTGAGTGTTGCCATAGTCGGATCCAGACGGAGCAGCTTATATGGGCGAGAGCAGGCATCGCGATTTGCACATTTATTGGCATCGGCAGGTTTTACAATTTGTTCCGGTATGGCCAGAGGGATAGATACCGCAGCGCATCAGGGAGCTTTGTCAGCCGGTGGAAGGACGATCGCTGTTCAGGGTTGCGGGCTGGCAAATATCTTTCCCCCGGAAAATAAAAGATTGTTCGAACTTATATCACAGTCCGGTGCCTGCATAAGCGAGTTGCCTTTGCAATATGAACCGCTTGCGGAAAACTTTCCACCTCGCAACAGGATAATAGCAGGCCTTTGTCTGGGGACAATTGTTGTTGAATGTACTCTGCGTTCCGGCGCCTTGATTACGGCAAAATCTGCTATGGAAAACAACAGAGAAGTCATGGCTGTGCCGGGCAAAATTGATTCGCCCCTAAGCAGAGGGCCTCACTTCTTAATAAAAGACGGCGCCATGCTGGTGCAATCTATGGATGACATCATGGAAGCATTCGGGGACATAGGAAATAGATTGAAGGCCCACGCTGGCGCCGCCGCTGTCCGTGCCGCAGCCGATATTGATACTCCTTTATTTGATATATCACAATTGAAACTCGGTGACGGTGAAAGGCCCGTATACGATTGTTTGTCGAAAGAGGCCGTTCATATCGAGCAAATTATTGCTGAATCTGACCTAAAGCCGGCAAAAATTAATGCCGCATTAATTTCTTTAAGGCTAAAAGGTCTCATAAAACAACTGCCAGGAAGCATGTTTTTGAGGAAATAATTATTTTCCTGATACGGGCAGATAATCACGATTTTTAGTACCCCTGAGCCAATATAAAACCCGCGGAAATAGGCTTTTTACTTGATTTCCCCCCTTTTTTTTGTTAGAATTATAGAGACTAAGGGTGGTAAAAACATCAACTCAAAATTGGAATGGGGATTCGGGTGAAGAAGCTGGTTTTAACATTTGTATTTCTTTTTTTAGTCACTACATGTAAAGCCGAAACGCCAATAGTTGTTCTGGAGACCAACTATGGTGATATTGTTATTGAGCTTTACAAGGATGATACTCCGGTGACAGTGGTAAATTTTTTAGATTATGTCAATTCCGGATTCTTTGATGGCACGATGTTTCACCGCGTTATTAATAATTTCATGATACAGGCAGGAGCTTTCGATACAGAACTGCAATCCCTTACACCCGGCAGTACGATAATTAATGAAAAAGATAACGGCAGGCTTAATGAGCGGGGAACGATCGCAATGGCACTGTCGGGAGGGGATCCGAATTCCGGAGCTGCGGGTTTTTATATCAATCATGTGCATAATACACATTTGGATGACGTTCACTGTGTTTTCGGGCAGGTAATAAGTGATATGAATGTAGTGGATGCAATTGCTGCAATACAGACAGTTAATGTTGGCGGACCATTTGCAACTCTTCCAGAGATACCGGCAATTATATATTCAGCAAGGTTGTTAGGTGACTCCGATGGAGACGGCAAGGTCGACCTACGTGATTTTGGAATGATAACAAATCAGTGGCCTCAAGGCCCACTCACCAGTTCGCTGGAAATTGCAGACGCTAATATAGTAGCCCAGGATTATTTTGGCCATTCTGTTTCTATCGCAAGAGACTATGCCGTTGCTGGGGCTCCTGGGAATGTCCCGAGTGGAGATAATGCAGGCAGTGTCTATTTATACGAAAATAGAGAAGGCAATTGGCAGCCAGCCAATCAAGCTGAACTTACTGCCTCGGACGCTAATGACGGAGATTGGTTTGGTTATTCTGTCGGGATGAATGCCGGGTATTACAAAATGACAATTGTTGGAGCACCTGGAGATGACAGCCAAACCGGCGCTGCATACGTATTTGCACCCAATACGGTTGACCCCAATAAATGGATACAAATGACCAGGATTACTGCATCAGACGCTAATGAGGGTGACTGGTTCGGTAATTCGGTTTCTATGAGTACCTTTACTGCCTTAATTGGTGCCTATCGCGACAATGACAAGACAGGGGCTGCATATATATTTGGTTACGATGGGTCTGAGTGGTCTGAATTGACGAAATTAACTGCCTCAGATGGTGCTGTCGATGACAAATTTGGTAATAGCGTTTCTGTTACTGGAGACCGTGTGATAATTGGTGCATATACCGACGACATAAATGACGTTAATGGAGTTAATGCAGTTGATGCAGGTTCAGCATATATTTTCACAAAAGGAGCAGAGATAAAGCTCACTGCTTCGGATGCGACAGCAGGAGACAGGTTTGGATATTCGGTTCATATCAATGGTGACTATGCAATTGTAGGAGCTGTTGGAGATGATGACAACGGCAGTTATTCCGGTTCTGCATATATATTTAACTTTAATGGGCCTAATGATCCCAATGATCCAAACTGGATCCAGCAGGCAAAGCTCACACCGGATGATGGTGCAGCTTTAGACTGGTTTGGTTATTCTGTTAGTATCGATGGCCGCTATGCCATCGTAGGTTCACGCTGGGATGATGACAATGGCAGCAAATCAGGCTCAGCGTATATTTTCCGACGCGAAGGTGCAGACTGGGTGCAGCAATCCAAAGTGACTGCGTCTGATGGTTCGACTAATGATTATTTTGGTAATTCTGTTTCTTTAGGTGACGGCTACGCGATTGTGGGCGCCCCCCAGGCAAATAATCCGGGCTCCAATTCCGGTTCGGCGTATATGTTTGAATTATGTCCACCGGAAGATATTACAGATGACTGCGTGCTTAACATAGATGATATTTTCGCAATAGTATCAAATTGGCTTTCGGGAACACCGTGACATTTACCGGTTAAAGAGTAATCTTGAAGTCTACGTACTCACTACTTATCGGTACATCTTCAGTTTTTGTCTCGTCGATATACCCTCCGAAGGATTCCTGAATGTCCCTGATGCAATCATTGATATCTTCGGCATGGCCTTGCGCAATCATCTCTACACTGCCATCTGATAGATTGCGAACAAGCCCCTTTAATTGGCATCGTTTTGCTATATTGTAAGCGGTAAAGCGAAACCCCACCCCCTGGACACGTCCGGCGAAAATTATGTGTTTTGCTGTTTGGCTCATTCGACTTTGTATATTAGCTTCAAACATTCCCAATTGCAAGCGAGTATGGCCAAATAAATTAAGGTTCACTCAGAGCCGCAAGTCGAGTATAATCTTTAAATTGATATTTGGTGAGTGGTTATGTTAAAAAAGAAGAAGCAGCGACAGATACAGGAGCAACTTTATGAGCTTAGCACGCTTATTGCGGGCAGGTTCTCTCTTCAGCAGTCATTGGACAGGCTAGCCGAGGCAGCGGTAAAAATCACCGGTGTCAAAGCATGTTCGATTCGATTGCTGGATGAAGAGGCTGGTAAGCTGCAAATGCGGAGCACTTATGGCCTAAGCGAAGAGTACCGCAACAAAGGCGTTGTCACGAAAAATGATACTGTCATCAAAGCCGCATTTTCCGGTGAGGCGGTAGTCCTTGACGATATGAGAGTTGATGGAAGGGTCAAGTACAGAGATGCAGCGGCAAAAGAGGGGCTTGTCAGTCAGCTCACAGTGGCAATGATTTTCAGGGAAAAAGCTATAGGTGTGCTTCGATTGTATAGCCCAAAGCCTAAACGTTTTTATGAAGACGATATCGCACTTGCAAGAGCCGTCGCTTCGCAGTGCGCTGTGGCAATTACAAATGCTAAATTATACGCACAGGCTATTGAAGGTGCCAAACTTGCCCAGCAGGTGCGACTGGCAGGGGTGATTCAAAGAAGAATGATTCCCGAAAAACCGCCGGTTGTTAAAGGAGTAGATATCGCCGCAACTTATATCCCGTGTTTTGATGTAGGCGGTGACTTTTATGATTTTCTTCAAATAAGTGAGAGCTGCTTCGTTGTAGTCATTGCAGATGTCATTGGCAAGGGGATACCAGCGGCGATAATGATGAGTATGTTCCGAGGGGCTGTAAAGGCATATGCCGATGACTCCGGACAGGCAATCGCAGATGTTGTTGCAAAATTAAACAAGATGGCATCTAACGAATGCAGGTCGGGAGAGTTTGTTACTTTATTCTATGCCGTAATTGATTCCAAAGCTATGACAATCACCTATTGCAGCTGCGGGCATGAGCCGACAGTACTGATAAGAGATGGCCATGCGACTGACCTGGAAAAGGGGGGATTGGTGTTGGGAGTTGACCCCGATGCCGAATACGAGATAGAAACGGTGAATCTTAAAAATGAGGATTCCCTGATATTCTATACCGATGGGTTAATTGACTCAACTAATTTTGAAGGTAAGTTGTGGGGCAGGGAAAAAATGTTAGAGACCGCAAAGAAATTCGCAACAGCTCCCGCCAGCAGAATGGTCAAAAATATACTCAATCATAGAAGACGATTTGTTGGTCTGGTTAGGCAAAGTGACGATACAAGTATTGTAGTTGTTAAGATGAACGAAAAGGAAAAACCAAATTAGATATTGGAACACAGGCTTTTGAATGGCAAAATTGGTAATAACAATCGATGGCCCTGCCGGTAGCGGTAAAAGTACTGTTGCCAAGCGTGTAGCAAAAAAACTTGGTATCAGCTTTTTGGATACCGGTGCCATGTATCGCGCTGTCACTCTCGCGGCGATGCAGGCAGATGCTGATATGGAAGATCAAGACCAATTGCTTGGCGTACTCAATAGCGTTGTGTTTGGATTTACTGTAGAAAGTGGCGAGATGATTGTATCAATTGACGGCAGCGATGTTACCCTGCAAATACGCCTGCCAGAAGTCACTGCCAATGTCAGATACGTCGCATCTGCGCCAAAAATCAGGGAACAGTTGGTTCAAATGCAAAGAGAGTTTGCTGATGGTCAGGAAAAAATAGTCACCGAAGGTAGGGACCAGGGAACGGTCGCCTTTCCAGAGGCTAATGTTAAATTCTTTTTAAACGCATATGTCGCCGAACGTGCCAAAAGAAGGTACAAGGAACTGTTAGCTAAAGGTCAGCAGGCAGACCTTGACGAGATACAAACTGCCATCGAAAAAAGGGACCATAGCGACCAGAACAGAAAAGTGGGGCCATTAAAACCCGCCGACGATGCCGTCATAATTGACACTACAAGTTTAAGTATAGATGAAGTTGTGGAAAAACTTTTGGATTACATTGAAAAAAATGCCTAAGAAAAAAATGGACATGAAATGGTTTCGATTTATACGTTTTTTCTGCAGGATTTTCTGCAAGATGTTTTTTAAGGTGCGCATTTACGGCATGGAGAACGTTCCGGAAGATGGGGCGTTGTTGTTTCTCAGTAATCATCAAAGCGTATTGGACCCTTTGTTTTGTGGTTGTGTCGTTCGCAGGCCTTTATACTTTCTCGCGAGAGACTCACTTTTTAAAATTTTTATTTTTGGAAAATTAATTGCTTCGATAAATGCCATGCCGGTTAAAAGGGGCACCGCTGATTTGGGTGCAATTAGAGGAGTTATCACTAAACTTAAACAGGGCCATGGGGTTTGTCTTTATCCCGAAGCTACCCGCACCAGAGACGGCAAGATAGCGACACTTAAACCTGGATTTGGACTTATTTGCAGGAGAGGAAATGCATCAGTTGTGCCGATGGTCATTGATGGGGCTTTTGAATGTTGGCCAAGGCATAAAAAAATATTCTCGCCGGGAACTATAGCTGTCTCATTTGGCAAGGTTATACCCATTGAACAAATTAAAGAGATGGGTGATAAAGCGTTCGCCGAGATGCTGACGAATACTTTAAGAAAAATACAAAACCAATGCCGCGAAAAACAAGGCAAGGAGCCATATCAGTATTAGTCTTGTTTTGTTATATCAGCGGACATATACAAGTGGTCCTATTTAACTAAAAGGGTTTGTTTGTGAAGGTTATAGTCGCAAAAAATTGCGGGTTTTGTCATGGTGTTAAAAATGCCATAAGTGCCGCTGAAAAAATATTGAAGCAGGAGGACGATGTCCATTGTCTGGGGTCAAT
The DNA here is from genome assembly GCA_019456255.1 of Planctomycetota bacterium. GTDB lineage: Bacteria > Planctomycetota > Phycisphaerae > Sedimentisphaerales > Anaerobacaceae > VRUG01. The sequence goes on from VRUG01000005.1 coordinate 140,329, forward strand.
TATTCATAATAAAGATGTAGTTGAGCAGTTGGCAAAAGCCGGGCTTAAAACTGTTGACGATGTCGAAAAAATAAAATCAGGCACGGTTCTTATACGTTCCCACGGTGCAGCACCGGTACAGATAGACAGGCTCAAAGAAAAAGGGCTCAAAATTATTGATGCTACCTGTGTGTTGGTCAAAAAGGTCCAGAAAATAGCCATCGAACTTGAGTCGCAAGGCTACAAAGTAGTTGTTATCGGTGACGTAAATCACCCCGAGGTGCAGGCTGTTGTGGGCTGTGTGTCGAATGTTGCTGTTGTTGCAGATGAGTCGGATTTGTCTAATTTGCCTGAAAATGAAAAGCTGGGAATCCTCTGTCAGACCACAAAAGGGCCTGAATACTTCGGAGATATGCTCCACGCGATTGCCTCACATGGCTTTAAAGAGCTAAAAGTCATTAATACACTATGCAAGGAAACGATAAGAAGGCAGCAGTCAGCGGTTGAAATCTGCAAAAAAGTCGACATAATGATCGTCCTTGGGGGGCTGGCAAGTGCCAATACACGCACATTGGCAAAACTTTGCAAAAAATACAATAATCAAACCTTTCACTTGCAAAATTGGAAGGAATTTGATACAAAAGTGCTTTTTGGCAAAACCAATGTCGGCGTAACTGCTGGCGCCTCTACCCCGGAGTGGGTAATTGACGAATTTGTCAAGAATTTAGAGGCTTTTGACGAAACAAAAGACTCCGAATAAAACGAATTTTACATTGGCTGCGTAGGTCAATGGTGGTTATAGAAAAAATTGTTAACCTTAGATTACAGTGCCGTGGGCACGATGGCTTATCAGCGTAAATGTGGGGCGCTGGCAGGTCAGTATAAAAGACTCCACAGAGGAATTTGATTTATGGTAGACAGAAATATAGTTAACAAATTGGGGATGTCGCAGGAAAAAATCGACCAGCAGGTCAGTGAGATGTTTGGTGAAACAGAAACTCAGTTACTCGAAGAAGCGCTGACGTCAAAAGTTGACAATCGTCTTCCGGGAGCAATTCTTAAAGGTACAATTATTTCCCAAATCGGTAATGATGTTATTGTTGAGATTGGTCTCAAAAGTGAGGGATTTGTCGATGCGAGTGAATTTGATGACCCTGATGAAATAGAAGCAGGAAAAGAGATTGAAGTTCTTCTTGAAGATACAGATTCAGGCGGGGGACTTATCCCGCTAAGTAAGCGTAAAGCCGACCGCATAAGAGGATGGGAAACCATCATCAACACCAAGAAGGAAGGTGACATTGTCAAGGGCAGAGTAATCAGACGCATCAAAGGTGGCCTGCTTGTCGATATTGGAGTGCCGGTATTCCTGCCTGCATCGCAGGTTGATATTCGTAAGCCCGGTGACATCAGCAGATTCATCGGTAAGGAAATTGATGCACAAATTCTTAAAATTGACGTCGAGGGGCGCAACATCGTTGTCTCAAGGCGTAAGCTTATAGAAGAAGAACGTCGCAGCAGCAAGGAAAGTATCCTGAAAGAGATCGAGGCTGGACAGATTCGAAAAGGTGTTGTAAAGAATATCGCAGATTTCGGTGTCTTTGTCGACCTGGGCGGACTTGACGGTCTGCTGCACATCTCAGATTTAAGCTGGGGAAGAATTTCACATCCATCGGAAGTTGTTGAACTTGACCAGGAAATCGAATGTGTCGTCATTGGTGTCGACAAAAAGAGTGAGAAAATCTCTCTGGGACTAAAGCAAAAGACCGCCAGTCCGTGGGAAAAGGTTGTAGAAAATTACCGGATTGGTTCACGAGTCAAGGGCAAAGTTGTAAATGTGATGAACTATGGTGTGTTTATTCGCCTTGAAGATGGAATTGAAGGCCTTGTCCATATTAGCGAAATGAGCTGGACAAAACGACTTAACCATCCGAGTGAAATTTTAAATGTTGGCGATGAAATTGAAGTTATTGTTCTGGATGTTAACAAGGACAAACAGGAAATCTCATTAGGATTAAAACAGACAGAGATAAATCCGTGGGAAGTAGCTTCACAGAAATATCCAGTTGGAACAATTGTCACCGCAGCGGTTAGAAGCCTCACTAATTTTGGTGCCTTTGTCGAAATCGAAGAAGGTGTCGACGGGATGATACATATTTCCGATTTGAGCTGGACAAGGAAATACAGCCATCCGAGCGAAGCTCTCCAAAAAGGGCAGGAAATAAAATGTGTTGTCCTGGAAATAAACGAAGAAAAACGACGAATATCTTTGGGTATTAAACAGCTTGTTGAGGACCCATGGGTTAGAGCTATTCCGGAAAAGTATATTCCAGGCCATATCATCAAGGGCAAGATAACTAAAATCACAAACTTTGGCGCATTTGTCGAACTTGAACCGGACCTTGAAGGTTTGCTCCATATCTCTGAGCTTGCTGACCATAAAATTGACAAGCCTCAGGATATCGTTAAAGAAGACGAAGAGATTGAAGTTAAGATTCTAAAGGTTGACACAGATGCCCGTAAGATAGGTTTGAGTTTGCGAAGAGCTCAGTGGGCAGCCGAAGAAGCCGGCGAGGGCAAGGCTAAGGAAAGTCCAAGTCCAAAAGTCGAAGTACAAGAGGCTCCGGAAGCGCATACGGTTTTGTCAAACACAGATGTTGACAAACTCGAAGATAAAGGCGAAGAAGCTAAAGATACAGCTGACGCAGAGCCTGTAGCTGAAGAAGCTAAAGATACTGCCGCAGACACAGAGCCTGCAACTGAAGAAGCTAAAGATACTGCCGCAGACGCAGAACCTGCAGCTGAAGAAGCTAAAGATACTGCCGCAGACGCAGAGCCTACAGATGAAGAAGCTAAAGATTCCGCTGATAGTGACAAAAGCTCAGAATCTGATGACCAGGAAGAAAAAACAGAACAGGTTGCTGACGCTGATACCGATAAATAAGGGTTAACCCTTAATATTAATTATCTGCGTTTTACTTGCTAAACCAAAGGGCATATTTGACCGATACCGCATACAGGTCAGGACGGAAAGTTGCCGTCCTATAAACTGATGAGGTAAAAGTTAAATGTGCCCTTTATAGTTGAAGCCGGAAGGCTTTTGACTGGGCAGGAGCAAGCTATCGTTTTTGACGCCACCATAAAAGGTTATCTAAAAGAGATTGATGCTGCCTCTCTGCTTTCACCCGAAGAAGAGAGAGAATTAGCTTTAAAAGTAATCGAAGATAATGACCCTCTTGCAAGGGACCTCCTGGTTCGAAGCAATCTTAGACTCGTCGTTAGTATCGCGAAAAAATTTACCGGCAGGGGAATGGGACTTAGCGACCTGATTGAGGACGGAAATTTAGGCCTTATAAAAGCAGTTGACTATTATGACCCGGACCGCGGAACACGATTCAGCACTTATGCAGCGTGGTGGATAAAGCAGAGTATCAAAAGAGCATTGCTGACAAACATCAGGCCTGTACATATACCAACATATATGGTGACATTGATAAATCAGTGGAGGCACATATTCGCCGAACTTACAAACAAACGAGGCAGGGCGCCGAAGATTGAGGAAATGGCAAACTTAATGGACCTGTCGTTGCGAAAAGCAAAAATTATACATGATGTTGTCAAAGTTCTAAGTACCATAAAAGATACCGCGGGCGCTGACACAGATGATGAGGAAACACCAGGGCTGGCTTTGGAGGACCATAATGCTTCTCGACCGGAAGAGGCATTGGAGAGTGATGAAGAGAACGTGAAGGTTTTGAGCCTTCTCGAAGAAATGGATTCGCGAGAATCTGAGATCATTAGGCTCCATTATGGCCTAAACGGGGACAAACCCATGCCCTTAAAGGATATCGGGGATAAAATGGGCCTCACCAGAGAGCGAATCAGGCAAATTATGCGGGGCGCACTTACAAATCTATACGAATATATGAGCGAAGAATAGTCACAAACCACAACTCAATAACACTTGCATTTCTCAAGATTTATATGATAATGGCCTGCCTAATAGGCTATTGGTACGTCTCAATCGATATAATAGCGGGTAAGGAGTAAGATAAATGGCAAATGAAATTGACTTGAAGCAATATATTCGCGATATACCGGATTGGCCTAAAGAGGGGATTCTGTTCCGCGATATTACGCCCTTGTTAGCTAACCCCGACGCTCTCAATAGTGCAGTCGAAGCTTTGTGTGAAAGTTTTAAGGATTCCGATATCGATTATGTCGCCGCTGTCGAGGCCAGAGGGTTTATATTCGGCGTCGCAGTTGCGGATAAACTTAATGTAGGCTTTATTCCTATTAGAAAAAAAGGTAAGCTCCCTTTCAAAACGCAAAGCATTACATACGATTTGGAGTATGGCAGTGACACATTGGAAGTTCATGAGGACGCGGTCAATGTCGGAGACAAGGTTTTGATGGTTGATGATTTATTGGCTACCGGCGGAACAATGAAAGCCGCCTGTGAACTTATAGAAAAAATCGGCGGACAAATTGTTGCTATTACCTGTCTTATTGAGTTGGCTTTCTTGCCAGGCAGAGAAAAATTACCAGGCTATGATATTAAAACAATTATCTCTTATGATTAATAGATTTTAGAACTTATGAATGAAATTAAAGTTAAAATACCAGCAGTAAAAGCATCAAGCTACACTATAAAGATTGGCGCCAACATACTCGAATCTTTATGGGAGCAGATAGATTCTGCCTTTAAAGAACATAACAAGTTTGTAGTCACCGATAGCAATTTAGTTTCAGCCGGACATTTAACCAAACTCATCGGCCAACGCGATATCGAGACTTACGTGATAGAGCCGCCGGGAGAAACTTCCAAAAATATAAATACGCTGACTTCAATAATCGAAGCGATGGAAAAGGCATGTCTGGGAAGAGACACCGTAGTAATAGCTCTTGGAGGCGGAACCGTCGGAGACATCGCCGGTTTTGCAGCTTCGATTTTCAAAAGAGGTGTGCCGGTTGTCCAGATACCTACCACTACGGTCGCTCAGGCAGATTCTTCTGTCGGAGGAAAAACAGGGGTTGATTCAACTATCAGCAAAAATGCTTTCGGTACCTTTTGGCATCCCGCCGCTGTCTATATTGATGTTGCCCTCTTAGATACGCTCGATGACAGGCAGTTCAGAGCCGGGCTTGTTGAATCCGTAAAACACGCACTTATCGCAGACGCAAAATATTTTGACTACCTCGAAACCAATATTGACGCGATTTTGCAGCGAGAGCCCGATGTTCTTGAGAAAATGGCCTGTTTCAATTGCAGGATAAAAGCCTCAGTGGCCCAGGCCGACCCAATGGAAAAAAATCAGCGAAGAATGCTAAATTATGGCCATACCGTCGGCCATGCCGTCGAATCGGCAAGCGGATTCGATTTACTGCACGGAGAGGCCATTTCAATAGGAATAATCGCCGCTGGCCTTATCGAAATCGAGATGGGATTGGCAAAAACTGACAGGCTCGACAGGGTCAAAAGCATCCTGAAAAAGCTTAATATGCCCACAACTCTACCTTTAGCATTGACTAAGGGCCAGATTTTGGGTATTATACGCATGGACAAAAAATCGGTCAATAAATGGCCTAAATTCGCCTTGATTGAGAAAATCGGGCGTATCTATCGCCAAAATGAGCAGTGGGCTCATGATGTTGACCAGCAGATAGTGGAAAAAGTATTAGATAAGCTTTATGAATAAGGGTAATTGACATGTACAGAGAACAAATAAAAGTGCTCGATTGCACAATCAGAGACGGTGGTCTTATAAACAACCATTACTTTACCGACGAATTCGTCCGGGCTATATACAAGGCTCTTTCAGAGAGCGGAATTGATTATATGGAAATGGGTTATCGCTGCAGCAGAGAACTCTTCCCGCCCAAGGATTTTGGTGCGTGGAAATACTGCGATGACGATAAGATCAGAGAAATTACTGATGGCATCGAGTCGAATGTCAAGCTCAGTATAATGGTTGACGCTCACAGAGTTAAAGAGCAGATTTTCGCACCGATGGACGAGAGCCCCATCGACCTGATTCGCGTGGCAAGCTATGTCAAAGATATGGACAAGGCTATCGAGCTTGTAAATAAAACACACGACCTGGGTTACGAAACCACGGTTAATATAATGGCTCTTTCAAAAGAAAATGAGCCTGAAATCATTGAAGCTCTCGACCAATTGGCAAAATCCCCTGTGGACGTTGTCTATGTTGTCGATAGTTTCGGTGCTATGTATTGCGAACCGATTGAATACATGACGAAGCTTTTCAAAGAAAGGCTGCCGGGCAAGGAAATCGGAGTTCACTGTCACAACAACCAACAGCTGGCATTCGGAAATACCATCGAGGGTATTATCCATGGTGCAAATTATCTTGACGGCTCTTTGTTTGGAATCGGCAGGGGCCCTGGCAACTGCTGTCTCGAATTGCTGATAGGGTTCTTGAAAAATCCAAAATTCAAACTCGGACCAATCCTAAAAGCCATTCAGGACCATATGCTCCCAATGCGAGAAGAAATTGAATGGGGCTACCTTATACCTTATCTGATAACCGGTATTCTCAATGAGCATCCACGCTCGGCAATAGCTATCCGACAAACAGAGGACAAGGACAAGTATGCCGAGTTCTACCAGAATATGATAGACGTTATGGACTGATATCCAGTTTTGGCGGTCCGGATTTTTTCTTTGCGGTGACGATTCGGTCATTATTGCTAAGGTCTTTCTCGACAGTAATTTCAGTAAAGCAATTTACCTGCTCCAGCAGTTCTCTAACCGCTTGTCCCTGACGATAACCTGTTTCCATTATCAATGCGCCGTCAGGTTTTAGGAAGTCATCGACCTTTTCGCATATACGCTTATAAACGTCCAGCCCGTCTACCCCCGCCAAAAGTGCCTCTTTAGGCTCATAGTCGCGAACATTTTTGTCGAGCGTTTCAAATTCCGAATCACTTACATACGGAGGATTGCAAACGATTAGGTCAAACTTACCACTGTCAAGCTGCGGGACGACCGGGTCAAATAGATCTCCGCACAATAATTTGACGCGCCCGCCCAACTGATGTTTCTCAATATTTTTAGCTGCTATCTTCAAAGCCGAATCGCTAATATCTGTCGCGATTATTTTCCCCGTGACAAAGTTTTTTGCGATTGCCGTCGCGATGCAGCCGCTGCCCGTGCATAAGTCACAAACAAACTGCTCACCGCTGCGCTGCCTTAAAAATTCTATCGCCCGCTCGACAAGCAGCTCCGTCTCGGGCCTGGGAATTAAACAGTCCGGCGTAATCTCCAGCTCCAAAGAGTAAAATTCGGTTTTGCCTATAAGATACTGCACAGGCTCATTTTGCCCGGCACGTTTGACCAGCTCGCGAAGCTTGTCCCGCACCTCTTCGCTGACAACGGTGTCGAATTGTGTGTAAAGCTCGATTCTTCTTATCCCAAGGACATCGCCAAGCAGAAGCTCAGCGCTAAACCGTGCAGGCTCGATACCTTTCTCGGTAAAATAATCCGTAACCCAGTTAAGAAGTTTTTGTATTGTCCACTGTTCCATTTAAGGCTAACTTTAAAAGATAAACAAAATACTTACAACAGCTTTCAGATATAAACCTTGTCCATCATCCGCGGGAACGCGATGCACTGCCTGATATGTTTCTCACCGGTTATCCAGGCAACCGTTCTTTCAACCCCCAGACCAAACCCGCCATGAGGCACCGAACCGTACCTCCGAAGGTCCAGATACCACTGATAATCTTCCGCCTCCAACCCCTGAGCTTCAATCCGTGCCGCCAGCAAATCGAAATCATCTTCCCTTGCCGAGCCGCCTATTATCTCGCCGAACCCCTTCGGTGCGAGCAAATCAAAATTTAAAACAACCTTTTCATTCTTGCGGTCAGCCTTCATGTAAAAAGCTTTCGTCTCCTTCGGATAGTGAGTGACAAATATAGGCTTATCATGCATCCGCGAAATAATAGTCTCGTCCGAACCGCCCAAATCCTTTCCCCATCGAAATTCCGCCGCCAACTCAGCATGTTTGGGATTGTTTTGGATTTTCGTATCAACTTCCGTTAATTCATTTTGCAGTTCGCTTAGTTCAGCGGCATTTTTGTCCTTCTGCCATTGCTTTAATTGACCCTTCTGCTGCTCTTCGAGTTCGCTGATACGGTTTTCGATTTCTGCCTTTCTACTTTGCAACTCTGTAAGCTCGCCAGCCATAAACTCTTTCGTCTTCTCACCGGTCAGAATTTCAACAGCTTCGCTATACGTCAGCCTGTAAAATGGAGGCTTAATTTTTTCAAGTGCATCTATATCAACGCTGAGAGTTTCAAGCTGAGATTTATTTTGCTCAAGGACCTGCGCAACTATAAACGAAACAAAATTTTCCGCCAACTCCAAAAGACCATCCAAATCGATATAAGCAACCTCCGGTTCGACCATCCAGAATTCTGTCAGATGCCTGCGCGTTTTACTCTTTTCCGCCCGAAATGTAGGCCCAAAGCAATAGACCTTCCCATAACTCATCGCCGCAGCTTCGACATGCAACTGACCCGTCTGAGTGAGATGTATTGGCGTGCCGAAATAATCAACCTCAAATAATGACTGCTTGTCCTCGCCGACCATCGCCGTAAGTATCGGCGTATCTGTCAGCGTAAAGCCGTTATCATTGAAAAACCTTCGGATAGCATCTATCACCGTATGGCGAATCTTGCCGATACACCATTGCCTCTGCGACCGCAAATGCAGATGACGGTGCTTTAACAAAAAATCAACGCCATGTGCCTTAGGCGTGATAGGATAATCAATCGCCGGCGAAACAATTTTCGCGCCGGTAACCGCCAACTCAAAACCGCCAACACTTCTCTCTTCTACCCGGACGGTTCCTGTCACTGTCAGAGAAGATTCTGCGCCGAGACGTTTTAATTCTTCGAACACTTCGTCAGGTATCGCGCCCTTTTCAACAACGCACTGACAGAGCCCCGTACCGTCACGAACTACCAAAAACAGCACCTTCCCGCTTTTCCTGCCCCTGTAAAGCCAGCCCTGCAAAGTAACCTCTGCCCCGACATTGTCTTTCAAATTCGATATCGATGTTTTATTAGTCTCTGGCATATTCGATTTTGCTTTCTATATTTTTTTCGGAATTATTGCCCATGCGATAAGATAAGTTAAAATGACCGGCACTATCGCTGTCACAAAGCAGAGAAATATCATGCCCAGTCTGATTAAAGTCGGGTCGACGTCGTATGTTTCACCAATACCTCCGCAAACGCCGAAAATTTTACTGTCCATATTTGACAGGTGTAGCTTTCGCATGTTCGCTCCTCTTTTGGTTTATATGTCACTCATTAGATTGGTATTTTTACGACGACCTTGCATACATCCGTGCCACCCTCAACGTTGCGACCCGGCATATGAGTATCGCCGGGCCAAAGAATACAGAACATACCTTCACTCAAACATACTGGCGTTATCTGCTGCGGAACTTTATAGAAAATGCAATCCTTGTCCTCGTCGTAAGGCGTTTCTATTTCAAGATTCTCTGCCGGTGCATAGCCGATGATTTCCTGACCACTGGCTATGTACTGCAAATCGATAAACCGTTTGTGTGCTTCGAGTTTTCCCTCTTCGATTGTTGCGGTTGCGTATCGCTGCACCATGTAGAATATGTCACTGCCTCCGACTTCATAGCGCCCATCTTCTTTTTGTGCGGTGGTTTCGTCTTTAATAATCTCAAGAGCAGCCGCTATTTTATCAGACAGACCCGCATACAAATGCGCATTTTCAATTTCATCAACTATCATTGCTTCGCCTTAAGCCTACCCTGCGTTTACATGTCCAGCTTTTCTCGCAAATGACTTTTAAGATTGTCAGTCGAGATTCGTATCTGTTCCATCGAGTCGCGGTCGCGAACTGTCACGGTGTTGTCATCAAGCGTTTGTCCGTCAACGGTAATGCAGAAAGGCGTACCAGCTTCGTCCTGCCTGCGGTATCTTCTGCCCACCGCGCCCTTTTGGTCATAGAAACAGTTGAAGCACCCCTTTAGCTCGTCATAAATTTTGCGTGCAATTTCGGGCATGCCGTCCTTTTTTACAAGCGGGAAAATCGCCGCCTTGATAGGTGCGAGTGCATGATGAAAACGAAGCAGATTACGGGTATCACCCTTGACCTCTTCCTCATCATAGGCGTCGACCAAAAACGCAAGCGTACTTCTGTCAATACCGGCACTTGGTTCGATCACATAGGGGATGTAGCGTTTTTTATTTTGCTCATCGAAATAAGACAAAGGCCCTTTCTCAAAATTCTCCGCTTCTTCCTTGAGCGTAATCTTTGTCAAGTCGCCCTTGGTCTCGAACCAGTCATTAAGCGTTCTAATCCCACGCTGATGCTGACGCAAATCGTAATCGGTTCTGTTGGCGATCCCTTCGAGTTCCTGCCAGTCACCCGAACCAAATGGGAATTTATATTCGACATCGACGCACGCTTTCGCGTAATGCGCCAACTCGTCAGGGTCATGGTCACGGAAACGCAGGTTCTCTTTCTTTATCCCCAAATCAGTATACCATTTGAATCGAACTTCCTTCCAGTGCTCATACCACTGCTCATCGGTGCCCGGCTCGCAGAAAAACTCGATCTCTGCCTGCTCAAATTCGCGGGTACGGAAAATGAACGCCTTAGTTGTCACTTCGTTTCTAAAACTTTTACCAATCTGGGCGATGCCGAATGGTATTTTCACCCGGGTCGTATCGAGAACATTCTTGAAATTCACAAAAATACCCTGCGCCGTTTCGGGCCTAAGATAAAGCGTCATCGCGTCATCGACATTAGCGCCCATCTGAGTTTCAAACATCAACTTAAACGGCATCGGTTCCGTGAACTGGCCTATCTTGCCGCAGCTTGGACAAACCTTTTTGCTAAGGTCCTGCGCGTCAGCCATCGCTGTCTCTATTGGAACGTGTTCGGTATGCTCTTCAGCGTTGTCAACCAGGTGGTCCACCCGTGTTCTCGTATTGCACTTCTTGCATTCAGCTACGAGGTCAGCAAATTTATCAGCATGACCAGAGGCCTTCCATATCAAAGGGTGCATCAGGATACTGCTGTCAAGACCCACAATATCATCACGCATCTGAACCGCTGCCTTCCACCACGCCTTTTTAACATTGTTCTTTAATTCAACACCCAAAGGCCCGTAGTCATAGCAACTGGCAAGACCCCCGTAAACCTCGCTCGATTGAAATATAAAACCACGCCTTTTGCAAAGCGACACAATGTCGTCAAGTTTCGTCAATTTAGCCATTTTTCAAAATCCCTAAAAAACTCCAGAAAAAAACATTATATCGAAACCATTAGCCATTACAAGGTTGTTAGTGGGGTTTTTAAAATAACCTCCCAAGGCCGCGATCAGATAGCCAAAGCTATCCGGGCTTGAAAGATGGGCGGGATAAAACAATGACGGGATGACCACCATTGGAGCCAGTGCCGCATTTCATATGTCTGTGCCGGATTTCTTACAGACTATGATACTGCCTCTCCAATAGTCGCCATCCCAGTTTGTTTCCTGTAGTGTAAGATATCGAGGAGAAGATATTTACACTTAACGATTGTTTCCCAATCGCTATAACACTATTGTTTATCTATAAAAGCAAAGGCTGTGCCAGACATTCCATTTTTTATTTATATTTTATAACCGCTTGTTATATCGGACGTTACAGGTGCCCTGCACCCTAATTACTCAAAATAAGCTAATATGTGAAAACGACCATTTTGGTACATCTTAAAGAGAGAAAATCGACATAACTACTTTATGGATAAGGAGATATGCAAAAAACAACCATAATGGTCACTTTTTAGAAAAGTCCCCTTTTTGGCCGTTAAAATAGGTAATTTAGCTTTTACACTAAACTATTATCGGCTTTTTGACCACTAACAGTTAAATATTGTTTAAAAAAGGTAAGAATCGCCGATTTTATTTATATAGCTATGGATGAAAAATACTGGGATACAGTTGCGTTGGATTATGACGGCGAGATTTTCAGTTCGGTCGCTAATGACCGAAATGATGTAATAGTCTCCGCAATCACCCGATTTAGCCGAAAAAACGCGGTTGCCTGCGATTTTGGCTGCGGGGTGGGCAAGTTTCTGCCGGTACTTGCCAGTAGTTTCCGCCACATTCATGCCATAGATATTTCCGATAGACTTTTAGCTCAAGCACGCAGCAACTGCACAGGTATCGAAAATATCACATATTACAAAAACGACCTGTCCAAAACAGCCAAAAGCCCAAAAGATATCGATTTTGCGCTATGCGTAAATGTTGCCATCATGGCATCCAGCAATATCCGTGCTGACATCTTCAAAACAATTTCAAAATGTCTTCGCAAAAATGGCCATCTCGTATTGGTCGTTCCCTCTTTGGAATCAGCTCTCTTAGCAGATTACCGTTTGCTCCAGTGGAACCGAAAAGCCGGCCTATCAGAAGCCGAGGCGTTGTGGGAATTTGAGGATTTGGATGAGGATGACAATTTATCGATTAGGCAGGGACTGGTCGATATCAACGGCACAGCCACAAAGCATTACTTAAAAGAAGAACTTGCAGCTATGTTTGGGGACCTCGCCCTTGAAATTGTCACTATCGAAAAGGTTCAATACGCATGGGACACCGAATTCGATCAGCCCCCTAAGTGGATGGAAGCACCTTACCCGTGGGACTGGCTTGCGATTCTAAAAAAGGTCTGAAACTAAAAGCCTAACCTCATGCTCGGTCAATCTCATCTTTTATCTTGTTCAAAAGATTTATCGCTTCTATCGGTGTCAGATTGTTAACATCCATTGACGCCAGTTTGTCGAGAACGGATTTATGCTTTTGAACAAATAGGGTGTCACTGTCAGGCTCTTTTGTTTTGTGTTTGGCAAGATGCTCGCCGGAGGCTTCCTTTTGAAATGTAGATTCAAGCTCTTCGAGAATTTCCTTGCTTCGCTCTAAAATCGGTTTCGGCAAACCCGCTAATTTGGCAACGTGGATGCCGTAACTTTTATCGGTTCCGCCGGGCAAAATACGATGCAGAAATACCACCTCGTCGGCCCACTCGCGCACTGCGACATTGCAGTTCTTTACATTTTCAAACAGCTCAGATAATTCGGTCAGCTCGTGATAGTGCGTCGCAAAAAGTGTTCTGCACTTTATCTTCGTTGCGATGTGCTCGGTAATCGCCCACGCAAGCGAAAGCCCGTCATAGGTGCTTGTCCCTCTCCCGACCTCGTCAAGGACCACCAGCGACCTTTTGGTAGCGTTATTGATGATATTGGCCGTCTCGGTCATCTCGACCATAAATGTTGATTGGCCTCGCGTCAGTTCATCCGAAGCTCCCACACGGGTGAAAATCCTATCGACCACCCCGATTGTCGCCTGCTTAGCAGGGATAAAGCTGCCTGTCTGCGCCATCAGCACCAGCAGGGCACTTTGCCGTATATAAGTGCTTTTACCGCTCATATTGGGCCCTGTGATTACCATGACGTCCCCGGATTTTTCGCCAAGCTCAATATCATTAGGCACAAATTCAGCACCCAAACTTTCAGCCAGGACCGGATGCTTGCCCTCGGTTATCAAAAGCTCACCGCCGTCGGTTATCTTAGGCCTTGTGTAATTGCGCCTTGCCGCCAGATACCCAAGCGCAGACAGACAATCGCACCGCGCAATAGTGTCAGCTAATTTTTGAAGACGCGGCACATATTGAGCCGTTTGATTTCTCAATTGCTCGAACAACTGAACTTCCAACTCCAAAGCTTTCTCGCTTGCATCGAGGGCCTTGGTTTCATAAACTTTCAACTCCTCGGTGATATATCGCTCAGCGTTTTTAATAGTTTGCTTACGGATATAATCTTCGGGAACCTTCTCCGCCGCCGAATGATTCACCTCAATATAATAACCGAAAACCCTATTAAAACCGATTTTCAGATTGCTGATACCTGTCAGTTCAATCTGCTGTTTTTGATATTCTGCCAGCCAGTTTCGACCGTCCTTGGAAATCGAACGCAGCGAATCAAGCTTGTCACTAAACCCTGCCTTTATTACCCCGCCGTCACGAAGATGGGTAGGGCAGTTAAGCTCAATCGCAGTCTCAAGCAAATCCGCCAACTCGTCCATGCTGTCACAACTATCCGCCAACTGCAAAAGCAATTCCGCATTGGATTGTTTCAACAGCCCGCGCAGTTTCGGCACCTGTCTAAGCGTCGCCTCCAATGCCAGCAGGTCCCTCGGATTGGCGCGATAGGTACTTACCCTCGCCGCGATTCGCTCTAAGTCAGAGATATTTAAAAACAACTGCCGAATGTCACTTAGCATCGTCTCTGTTTGCATTAGGTCCGCTATAGCGTCCTGACGCTGTTCTATGGCCTTTATTTCGCATAAAGGCATGCAAAGCATCCCCCGAAACATCCTTGCACCCATCCCGGTAAGCGTCTCGTCAATGCAATCCAACAGCGAACCTTTAGCACTTTCGCCGCGAATCGTTCTTAGAATTTCCAGACTCGCCAGCGACGTCTGGTCAATCTGCAAAAACTCTTTGCGATTAACCTTTTTCAGATTTTGGATGTGACTTAAAGCGGTTTTTTGCGTTTCGGTTAGATACTCAATAATCGCACCAGCGACAGCTATAGTCTCATCGCCGTCTGAAATTCCAAACCCTTCCAGCGTCGCTGTACCGAAATGCTTCAAAAGTTTTTGCCTGCTCTGGTAAGGGTCGAAATACCATCCGGGACGCTCTGTCACGATAGCACCGGTTAGCTGGGTAATGTCTTTAGCGAGTTTTTTCATTTCCGCTTCGAACAACTCGCCCCGTGTATCTGCCAGTAAACATTCTGCCGGTGACAAGCGAATCAACTCATCCAAAACTTTATCTTCCGAAATCGTCTGAACAAAAAAATGTCCCGTCGAGATATCCACCCAGCTGATCGCCGCCGTTGATTTTTTCCCTAAGCTCACAGCGCAAAGAAAATTATCCTCCTTAGATTCCAACAGCATATCATCGGTAAGCGTCCCAGGTGTCACTATCCTCACGACATCACGCTTAACAACGCCCTTGGCCTGCTTCGGGTCCTCGACCTGCTCGCAAACCGCAACCTTATAACCAGCCTGGAGCATCTTTTTGAGATATCCATCGACCGCGTGGTACGGCATACCTGCCAGTGGAATTGGATTTGCACCTTTGCTCCTGCTCGTAAGCGTCAGACCGCAAACCTTCGAGCACGTCCGGGCGTCCTCATAAAACGTCTCATAGAAATCCCCCATACGAAAGAACAGTATCGCATCGGGATGCTTTTGCTTGAAGTGGTGAAACTGCTTCATCGCGGGGGTTAATTTTTCCTCTTTTACTGCCATAAAGCAGATTATACACAAACTTTTCCGTTTAACAACCCAAATTGCTCTGTCTTAAATCTCAATTTTGAGAGACTTTGGCAGCTATTTATCTTGACGAACTACCTACTTTAATATATAATTTATATAATTGTTGCATTAGTATAAACTGCGTTATTAACCAATAAACAGGATAGAATAATGGAAGCGAAAAAATATGTATACTGGCAGGAAGATGATATGTTGATTGGATATTTAGAGGAGTATCCGGATTATATGACGCAGGGTGAAACAATTGAGCAGTTAAAAGAAAACTTGATAGATATATATCAAGAATTAACCAGTGGTGATATACCTTGCGTTCGTAAAGTTGCTGTTCTGAAAATATCGTGAAAAGAAGGGATTTAATAAAGAAATTGAAAGCGGCAGGTTGTGTACTTATCAGGCATGGAGGAAGACACGACTGGTATCAGAATCCCACAACAAAAATTTCACAGCCAATTCCAAGGCATAGAGAGATAAAAGACATTCTTGCAAAGCACATCATGAAAATGCTAAAAAACAATGTTTGAGTTTATAAAGTAAAATGGCTAACCTTTAAGTATCTCAGTGATTTTTTTATCTAATTTCTTGCCAATCCCAAAAGGCTTTTCCGGGAAGGGGAACTCTTTTTTGTCCATTTCGACAAAATATTCTTTTAAATCCTCAAGAGAATTTATATTTTTCATTACTTTGTGAATTTCCTCTTTAGTTATTTTTGAACTATATGGGTGTGGGAGGCAAACGCGGCTTCTGAATACGGCTTCAAGCAACTCTTTTTCTGATGCTTTAGGCATCTGTTTCTTTGCATCGAAATAAACGTTTTCCTGAACTCTACGAATAATAGCTGATGAACTGAGAAATAACTCGGTAAATACGCTATTGGGAATACGATAGCGTAGACGGAGTTTCTCTAATTCTTCAGATTGGACTTCATCTGGCCTGAGGTTGTGGGGTATGGGTACCAGCCAGCCTTGTGATGGGCCAATATTTACAAATGGAGCGAGAATTTTAGACAAAATTAGGGTAATTAACTTGTTCATCATTTAGATTATACACAAACTTTTCCGTTTAACAACTCTGTTGTGATAGATTGTCCCTGCTTGTCAGTTTCCGCGTCGCAAAGCTGTGCTAAGAGCTTTTCCTGTCGGTCAGTAAAAGCGATCGCCTGCCCCAAATCAAAATCACCCACCCCCAAAAGCTCAAGCACCTTACCCTTCAAATCTTCAATCCCGCTGCCGTCTTTTGCGCTTATTTCAACTGCATTTGCAAATTTACTCTTATCGAGCTTAGACGGCAAATCCGATTTGTTTAAAACTGTAATGATTTTTTTGCCAGCTATTTTTTCGGCAACCTTTTTGTCAATCTGCTCTTCCTGTTCACTGCCGTCGAGCACCATCATAACCAAATCCGCCTGCTCCAGAAGCTGCAAAGCTTTCTCCTGAGCGGCTTTGTCAATCGCCGATTTCAACGCTTCATCGAGTCCCGCGGTATCGACCAACTCAAGCATCACAGGCCCAGCCGTACAACTGCCCGTGACATAATCTCTCGTCGTACCTTTAATCTCGGTGACTATCGCTTTTTCCCTGCCGCTAAGACAATTCAATAGCGTACTTTTACCGCTATTCGCCGGGCCGATCAGAACCACGCCGCACCCGTCAATAATTAACCTCGCAGCCAAACTCACTTCTAAAATCTGTTTCGCCTCAGACTTTATTGTCTCAAGCGATTTCTCCTGCCAGCTTAAAACCGCTTTATTTAGCCCGCCCTCAATTTGATTACAAATCAGCTTGCTCGCTTCAAGTGTTTTTGCCTGCGACAGTCTAAGCTTAGCTTCGATTTCTATCGCATTCAAACTTTTATCTGAAATTTCTGTCAAAAGTTTCTCCGAGGTCACCAGCTTTGCGCCGTTTTTTTCAAGAAGCTGCATTATCATCTCAACGATAAGCGGATTGCCGTGACAGTGTATCGCGAAATTGTTTTCTCCTTCACATCCGACAGTGACCTGGTCGATAGTCTCATCGCCATCTGCGATTACCCCAACACATACCCCAAGCTCATCAGGAAAATCTTTTTTCGATGTGGAGTTGAAGATTTTTTTTATGATAGTCTCAGCGCTTTCGCCGCACACCCCAATTGTCGAAATTGCCCCCGCCCCCAGACCTGTCATTACCGCTGCAAAAACGCTCATGCCGAATCTTACTCCGTTTGTTCCTCGATATATTTTTGGAAGGTCAAAGCGATGCCTTTCACAACAAGGTTCGGGACGAATGAATCGATGAACTGGCAATCTTCCTGAATTATTTTTGCCGCAGCTCCGGTAAGAACCGTTCTTGGCCACTTGCCAATCGTCTCAGCGAAACGCCTGATAACCTCTTCCAGCATCCCGATGGTGGAATAATACAAACCACAGTTGATAGCGTCCTTGGTATTCTTGCCGTACGCTTCTTCGGGACGCGTGACTTTTACCTTGGGAAGCAATGCGGCATTTTCTTTTAAGGCCTTTGCGCTGATTTCAAAACCGGGCACAATAACTCCGCCCTGAAAAACACCGTTGTCATCAACAAGGTCGATAGTGACCGCTGTCCCGAAATCGGCAACCACCACCGCTTCCTCGGCAACCGAATACGCAGCAAAACTCGAGACGATTCTATCGGTGCCGACCTTCTCAGGCTCATCAACCCAAAGCGTCATCGGCAGCGGAACATCTTTTCCGATAACCTGTATTTTTTCACCAAGCTCATCTTTGACAATCTTCGCGATTTTCTTTGTCCATACAGGCTTAACACTGCTGACAACGACAAAGATGTCACGCTTGCCTTCTTTAGAGCCGCCGACAATCGGAATGTCCTGACACGCAGTCTTTAAGCATTGCGTAAGTGCGTCAGTTGACTCGCCCGCTATCGAATCGATGGTCCTTTGTTCATCTCTTAGAAACAAAGCTATCGAAATATTCGTATTGCCGATGTCTACCGCGATAATATTCATAATTTACTCCGCTGCTGCCTTGATTTCCTTAACTTTTTGCCATAGCTTTTCGCTCAACTCATTAATTCCCTCTCCGGTCACCGCCGATATAGGTATTATTGCTTTGCCAAGTTTTTGTTCCAGCTTTTTTATTATTTTTCCATCGGGGTCAAGGTCAATCTTATTTGCGATTATAAATTCATCCTTTTGCCCTAACGCCTGGCTATACTGCGACAGCTCCTGACGTATCGAGTTATAATTATCAACCGGGTCCGAACCGTCAGGCGGCATTATATCAAGAATGTGAGCGATAATTGTAGTTCTCTCTATATGCTTTAGAAACTCAAATCCCAAACCCGCGCCGTCGTGCGCACCTTCTATCAAGCCCGGAATATCGGCCATCACAAACCGCCTGAAGTCACTCAGTTCGACAATTCCCAGCACCGGCTCAAGCGTCGTAAAAGGATAGTCCGCAATTTTCGGTTTTGCTCTCGAACAGCGTGACACCAGCGTACTCTTGCCGGCGTTTGGAATACCGACCAATCCGACGTCAGCAATCAATTTCAATTCAAGCCTGAGATTTCTTTCCTGACCCTTTTTCCCCATGGTAGTAGTTCTCGGCGTCTGGTTTATCGATGTCGCGAATGCCTTATTGCCTCTGCCGCCTCTGCCCGCTTTGCAGATGCAGATCTTCATCCCGACTTCGTTCATATCTTTCAGCATCAAATCAATATCGGTATCGTATATCAGCGTTCCGGGCGGTACCTTGATTATCAAATCCTCGCCGTCGGAGCCGTACTTATTGTTTCCTTCACCATCACTGGCATTCTTTGCACGCCAGTGATGCTTGCCCGCGAAATCGAGCAGCGTATCGAGATTCTCCACCGCCTCAAAATATACGTCACCACCTTTGCCCCCGTCACCGCCGTCAGGACCGCCCTTAGCGATATACTTTTCCCGCCTAAAACTCAGGCACCCGTTACCGCCGTTACCCGCTTTGACCCAGATTGTCGCTTCGTCTATAAACATCTTTTACCGTTCATCTTAATAAAAAAAGGATGGCAACTTAACCATCCTTTTATCAGTTCATTTGTGTTTGAATTACTTCTTAGACAACGTGAATTTTTCTGCCCTGGAACTTGATTGTGCCATCAGCAGTAGCAAACAATGTATAGTCTCTACCCATCCCGACGTTCACGCCAGCGAAAAATTTCGTACCGCATTGCTTAACGATGATTGCGCCAGCCTTAGCTGCCTGACCGCCATAAAGTTTTACACCTCTATATTGAGGATTACTGTCTCTACCGTTCCTTGATGAACCTTGTCCCTTTTTATGTGCCATGTTTTATGCCTCTACTTTGATAAATTCTCTTATTATCTCTAACCACTAAGAACTAAGCATTTTAGCTTCCGAATCGCCCCTTGTCCAGAAAAATTTTATTTTTTAAAAAATCCCCTTTATTGGCTCTCTGACAGCACTATTGCCTTCATTTCCCCAAGACTTAACGTCCCCTCGGTAGCAAGCTTAATATTGCCCGCAGGGTCTATGAAAAAGCTGCATGGGATGCCGTTTATCTGGCTAAATGGTGCAGGCATCTCGTTGCGGGGTGTCGCAGCCACCGAATAATTGATTTTATATTGCTCCGCGAAACCCTTTATCTGGCTCAGCAAATTATTAGGCGTTACATAAGATATCCCTAAAATCTTGAGCTTATCTTCGCCGAGAATCGTTTTTAACGCCTTGATATGCGGTACCTCAGATATGCAAGGTGCACACCAGGTTGCCCAGAATACCAACATCACATTCTTACCGCGATAATCACTCAGTTTATGCACCTTGCCCTCAAGGTCAGTCACTGTAAAATCCGGTGCCGCTTTGCCTATCCACTTGTGATAAGCCACATCCCAGCGTTGTCTTTGGCTGATGATTTCAGACAGACCGGGCTTTGGATTTTTAATACCTTCAATCTTTTCACTTACCGGCATATGCTCGTGCGTACGCTCCCCGGCCTCCTGTGCCGTTTGCACCTTTACTGCTGTATAGACCACCGTGCTGGCAAGTATGATCACAGAAATCAAAACTACCGGCCAAAGATTACCCTTTTTCTTTTCCTCAGACATCTTAAAATCTCCTGTTGTTTATATCGAACCTGAGTCACTATAACATAAGTAAAATACGATTTAAAGCCCAAAATGACAATATTAAT
Source organism: Planctomycetota bacterium (assembly GCA_019456255.1). Lineage (GTDB taxonomy): Bacteria > Planctomycetota > Phycisphaerae > Sedimentisphaerales > Anaerobacaceae > VRUG01. The sequence goes on from VRUG01000005.1 coordinate 160,862, forward strand.
ACGCTCGGCAGGCATGCTTGTTCTTTGCGAAAGTAGTTGCTAAAAGACCTAAAACCTGATAAGATACCAGAAAATAATAGTACATGGAGACTATACAATTTTAGAGCATCTATAAGTATGGATACGATTTTTGCCGCAATAAATCTCGATGTCACTTCAGCCGAATTATGCATGAGTGCTTCCGGACGCTCCGAGCCTAACCTGATACTTCTTTTCGGCATCATAGTTCTGCTCGGAACATTCGGGGCACGCATCTTCCAGAGGTTCCACGTCCCGCAGGTCGTAGGATATATCGTTGTAGGAATACTTTTAGGAGATGTTTTCGGTGTCATTGGCACTGAATTGGTCGAAAAACTAGAGCCCTTCAATCTTTTTGCTTTGGGTATTATTGGTTTTATGATCGGCGGGGAACTGAGAGGAGAAATCTTTAAAAAATATGGCAGACAGTTCTTTATCATTCTTTTTTCACAGGGCATAGGAGCTTTCGTCCTCGCAGGCATCGGAGCTTCCGTGGTTGCATGGTTTATCACGCATAATTTACCTACCTCCATTGCGATGGGACTCGTACTTGGTGCTATCGCCTCAGCCACCGCGCCAGCCGCTACCGTAAACGTACTATGGGAATACAAAACAAGAGGGCCTCTAACTGCTGCCGTTTTGGCTATCGTCGCACTCGATGACGCTTTAGCGCTGCTGCTTTATAAGGTAGCGGTAACCACCGCTCATGTGCTCATAGGAACAAGGCACGATTCTATCTTAGCTTCTATATCAATACTTTTAGGAGAAATCTTCGGAGCGGTCATGCTCGGATTTTTGGTCGCCTTGGCACTGTTCTTTATCCTTAAGTTCATTAGGGATGACGATAAGATACTCGCCTTTGCACTGGCCAGTCTGATGATTGTTGTAGGCGTCGCAATGACATTTGAGATTGGACCGATTCTACCTGCAATGACATTAGGCATTACAATTGCGAACCTCGCTCCACGCCAGAGCAAGAATATCTTTGAACTTATCAAGAAATTTTCGCCGCCTATCTACATATCATTTTTTGTCCTTGCAGGCGCGCACATGGAATTTTCAAAAATTTCAACCTTAATGCTGATTATGATTTTGGTCTATGTCACATTAAGAGCAGTCGGGAAAATAGCCGGTGCATGGTGGGGCGGAAAATATTCTGGGGCGCCAAAAGCCGTACAAAAATATCTCGGCATCTGCCTTCTGCCACAAGCTGGAGTAGCTATCGGATTGGCCATACTTGCCGGACACCAATTCAACGCTGAATTTGGAAAAATTATTATCATGGTTGTTATGACAGGAACATTCATCATGGAAATAGTCGGCCCTATGCTCGTTAAAGTCGGTGTGAAAAAAGCAGGGGAGGTCGGAATGAATGTCACCGAAGAAGATCTCATAAAAATATATGCCGTTGAAGATGTCATGGATGCCAGCCCCACAAGCATATCACACGATTTACCGCTCCAGCAGATTCTTGATACTTTCAGTAAAAGTGAAAGTGTTTATTATCCCGTGATTGATAAAGAATCAAATGTCATAGGCATCATCACTATCGCAGGTATCAAGGAAATGTTTGCTAATCAGGATGTTGCTGGATGGCTGCTGGCAATGGATGTCGCCGAACCGGTACTCGACAAGACAATTTTAAACAAACCGCTTGGAGATGTCATCGAGCATATGCAGAGATATAATCTGGAAAACATGCTCGTAGTAGAAAAACAAGACAGTGACAAACTGGTTGGCGTGCTGGATTACCGAAAAGCATTGCGAAAAATCAGCGCCGAAGTGCTGCGAAGACGGGAAATGGCCGATACAATGGCACTGACTGTAGGCTGAAAAAACGGACTAAGTATAGATTAGAATAAATTTTTTGGATTTTAAGCTAATTTTTGATTTAATAATACGGTGAAATCTTGAAGCGATTTGCGTTTCCAAAAGCTAAAAGGCTTGTTAAAAATCAGCAATTTAAAGCTGTACTGGACCATAACATACGTGTTAGCAACGACTTACTGGTACTTTATATAGCCGAAAATCAGCGGCAATACCAAAGATTGGGCATCTCTATCGGTAAATCAGCAGGCAATGCAGTAGTACGAAATAGATTGAAAAGGCTCTTAAGGGAGGCTTTTAGGCTAAATCAGGACCAAATCCCCAATGGATATGATTATCTGCTGATGATGTCACCGAAATGGTTGGAAAAATATAAATTAGATGACCTTGATTTTAAGATAGCGGAAAAATCATTCCTCGAATTGGCCGATAGAGTAGCTAAGAAAATAAATTAGGGAGCAATAAAATTAGATTTTATCGGAGTTACCGAACTTGACCGAAAAACCAAAACTAATACCGATAGGACAAGCTGCAAAAAAAGCTGGCATTTCAAGGCAGTCTTTGCAATATTACCTTATGGTTGGATTGCTTGAACCATCAGAAATTACACCAACGGGAAGACGATTTTTTGACGATAAGGCTATTAGCAGAATTAGACTTATAAGAAAACTTAACGATACTGGTTATCCACTGAGGGATATTAGAGAAATGTTTCTTAAGGGGCGAACGGATTCGAAAGGACACAAGCAGTGACAGATTATGAAACAATTCAGCGTAATCGAAATATTACGGTAGGAGTGTTTGTATTATTAGCAATTGCAGCACTTATCTGGTTGATTGCTAAATTTGGCGATTTACCGGTTACGTTCAGCAAGTGGCGCTCATACGAAATATATGTCCAGTTCGCATCGGCACCGGGAGTACAAAAGGAAACACCCGTCAGGTTCTGCGGTTATCATATCGGAACAGTCACACAAATAACACCACCCGAAATTTTGGAAGACTTGAAAACACATGAGCGATACCATCAAACAAGGGTGACAATTAGTATTGATAAAAAGTATAATAACATTCCCGGCACCGTGGATGTCAAATTGATGACAAGAGGGTTGGGCAGCAGCTATATCGAACTTGTTGTGCCGCAAAAAACGTTCGACCCAAATCTGCCAACAGCAAGATTCCTCGTCGACCAACAGCAGTTGCAAGGTTCTACTGGAGTCGCAAGTGAATTCTTTCCCCCGCAAAGCCAGAAAAAACTTGAAGAATTGGTAAACGGAATTAATGCTTTAATTAAAAATGCCAACGATATTTTAGGTGATAAGGAAAATAAGCAAAATCTGAAAAACTCTTTGGCTAATTTGTTCCAGACATCGAAAAAAGCTCCGGGCGCCCTTGATGAATTTAAGAGATTTTCTGCCGAATCTGCGAATACCAGTGAGCAGTTAAGCAAAGCAATTGCCGAGTTACGTGTAGTTTTAGGCAAGGTTAATAGCGGCGAGGGAACCGCGGCAAGGTTTATAAATGATGGGCGATTGTATGAGAATCTACTTGAAAGCACCGAGCAATTACACATGCTCATAGAAGAGCTGAAATTGTTTGTACAAACATCACAGGAAAAAGGCTTCCCAATCAAATTGAAATAATATTATATCCCTGCGTTTTGTAAGAATATCTTTTGTCACCAGCAATACTAATCTCTTAATTTCCACATAATACCCAAACCGAAAACTCCTCTCCGTAAAAAGTGAAAACTGTTTCTCACGCCCCGGATTACCAGATAAGAATTTTGTTGCAAAATCCACTATATTATTGAAAATAGCTCAAAACTATCACTATTTGCTATTTAAACATTAAATTTTAAGCTATAACGGTCAAAACAATGGTCTTTACCTTGCATAGATATATATTTCGCGAGCTTATGAAGATTTTCATTCTCGCTGTTGTAGCACTGTCAATGATGACATCTCTGGCAAGTATTCTGCAACCAATTCAGGAATTTGGCGCTGCCCCAATACAGGTACTGCACCTCGTTTGGTATTTCTTTCCAGTAACATTGACTTTCATATTGCCGATGGCCGCTTTGTTCGCCTGCAGTATGGTTTATGGACGATTCGCAAGTGACAATGAACTCGATGCATGCAGGGCAAGCGGAGTTAGCCTTCTTACACTGGTTTACCCAGGGCTTGTTCTCGCAATCATTGTCGCGATGGCAAATCTGCTCCTGAGTTTCTATGTCATGCCGGCTTTTGTCCAAAAAGCAGAAACTTCACTAAAAGCAGATGCTCAGCAGATTATTTTCCGAAATATTAAGAGAAAAGGATACTACACTTTACCGCCGGATAAAAAGGTACATATTTATGCTGATTATGCGGATGAAGAAAACAGTATCCTGACGGGAGTGATTATAACCGAACTTGGAGAGGGAAGAATCGGAAGAATTATCACTGCAAAAACAGCAAAAATCAATTTCATCATTCATGACAGATTCAATGAAGTCGAGATAACAGCTTACGACACACATCAAATGGGCTTTCAAGGCGAAGGTGGTTTTTCGACCGAGCGATTAGCATTGTCTTCTGAGTTTGGTTCACTGGTGGCCGATGACATAATGTTCAAAAAAATCGACGAAATGAAAAATATTCAGGCAAACCCAATGCTGTTTTATCCCGTTGAAAAACTTGCACGCCAGGCATTTGGACAGCTAATAACCGAAATGCTCGCAGAAGATATTACAGACGCCGCAAACAAGGACCCAAATGCATTTTACAGGATAAGATGCGGCGAGGACTCGGTCAGATTTAGGGCCACAAACTGTAAAGCCAGAACCAATCCGCAGATGAGAGACGAGAAAAAAATCGAGTTAACCGGCGATGTCGTTGTTATTGACGGCACCAGGAAACCGGCAAGAACACTGAAATGTAAAAGAGCAACATTGCATTTCGAAGGCGATGAGTTGGCGCCTACTTTGACAATGGAACTTTATAATGCCAGATGGATACAGGGAGGCATTAGCGCTTTGACTCAGAGACACGTTATTCGGGGGTTGATTTTGCCGTCTACAATATTGAACAAGTTCAAGGATGATAATGTTTTGAACAATATCAATTTAGCATCAACCGTACTGAAAAATGAGCCAAGCGGAAAACTGCAAGGCATACAGGCAATCCTGAAATCAAAAATACAAAAAACTTTTATTGCAATAACTGCCGAAATTCATTCCAGACTTGTGTTCGGTATCGGTTGCGTAACAATGATATTAATTGGAATCGGGTTGGGAATTATCAAAAAAGAAGGGCATATGCTCGCGGCATTCGGTATAAGTTCCGTGCCGGCCGCCATCCTGGTTATATGTATGATTAGCGGAAAAAATGTCGCAAAAAATCCCGGCTCAAGTACTATGACCGGCCTTATTTTGATTTGGTCGGGACTGGCATTTTTAACCGTAGTGACGATAGTGATATATCGAAAACTATTAAAAAATTAGACAGGATAAATTGTGAAAAATCAAAAGCTCGAACTGATAGCCATTAAGACCCCTTCCATTGTGCTAACGGTCTATGCTACACTTATAATGATTGCCTTTACTAATAATCAAATAGGCTCAGCAATCTTCCTCGATAAACTTATTTTGCTCATAATGATTTTGCTGTCTCTTAGTTGCATCATAGGGCTGGCAGTTTCAATCATTGCTCTATTCAAAGTAAAAGCAGAAAAAACCGCTGTCTCAGCAGCTATTCTGAATGTCGCCTTAATAATTATGATGATATGGATGAGTAAATCTTTCGTTGTCGAACTTAAAATGACATTTATGGGCTTATGATACCTATGCTAAATCCTGATAAAAACAGACAAGCCAAATCAAAGCGATCGAAGAATACAATTATTATGTGTATTCAGATTGCAATACCATTGGCTATATACCTGTTCTTCTTTCAGGCCAGAGCAAATTTCCGACAGGTTGTTCCAGACAAAGTGTATCGTTCCGCTCAGCCTACCCAGACCCAACTAAAAGATTGGGTAGAAAAATATAAAATTAAAACAGTTATAAATCTTCGGGGAAATAAAGATAAAATTGTCGCCGAAGAGAGAGCATTATTAGATGGTTTAGGCGTCACAATGACAAATCTCCGCTTAAGCTCAAGTAGACTTCCAGCGAGATTTATACTTCTCGATCTGATAGAGATGATTGAAAATGCCGAACCTCCTGTCCTTATACATTGTCGTTCCGGCATCGATAGGGCGGGTACCGCCAGTGCTTTAGCCGCGATGGCCATCGGAAATGCCAACTACCAAACCGCCAGATGGCACGCTTATGTACCTCCCGGACCATGGAAAAGGAAAGAATATAAGAAACGATTGTATTTCCATTATTACCTGCACATTAGTGACATTTTTAAGTTTTATGAAAATTATTGTCGCAGCAACAATCTGAATGTCGATAATTGGCAGCAATTTAAAAATTGGGTGAAAATAACCGATAAGCTGCCGGAAGTTGAACCAAAATAACGGACACCGAAAAATAATATGAAAATACTTGATAAATATGTAGCTAAGAGTTTTTTAACAGGGTATGTAATCGCATTTTGTGTGCTGATGGGCCTGAGGATAATTCCTGACTTGTTTGTAAACCTCGATGAATTCTCCGAACATAGTGATATCGGAACGCTGGCTGTTATGAAAAATATTCTTACCTATTATGCTCTTAACAGCACTTTATATTTCCGTGATGCTTCAGGGATGATAATCGTAATCGCTGCCGGGTTTTCACTCGGCAAAATGGTTCACGCCAATGAACTCGTAGCCATTTTGGCTTCCGGAATTAGTTTGAAACGTGTGATTGCCCCGATAGTAATTCTCTCAACTATTTTGACAGGGTTAATGGTAATTGACCAGGAATTTATAATACCGCCTCTTGCGCATAAACTCGTCAGGTCGCACGACGATTTGCCGGGACAGGAATTCTATGATATCTGGTTCATTAGTGACTCCAAGGGCTCATTGATTTGCTCGCAAAGATTCGATGTAAAAACCTCGACCCTGCATAGGCCAACTATAATTACCCGCAAGAAAATTTCCGACACACTCGGTAGCTGGGAGACCACCACGAGAATAGACGCCCAAAGTGCGACTTTTGACCCCAATACTGGAAAATGGATCTTGATAGATGGATGGGAAACAAAAAAAGACTTTACTCAGGGACGTACGCCTATTGACTCCTACACCACCGAAATACTACCTACAGATATTCCCGTTAGAACCAGGTCAAAAAACAAAACCCTCCTTAGTTTCCGTCAGCTAAGCGAACTCGCTCAACTGGGAACAAAGATAAAGGACCTCGCGCAGGTTTATAGCCAAAAGCATTTCCGAATCACAGACCCTATCATGAATCTGGTTATGCTTATGATTTCCCTGCCCATCTTAGTTTGCCGCGACCCGAAAGCCATGAAGGGAGCTATCGGAAGGAGTTTCGCAATATTAATGGTAGCTTTCATTCTCACTTTCACATGTAAGATGCTCGCCACCGAAGTTATTTTCGACACAATAATGCCCGAGTTCTGGGCCTGGCTCCCCGTCTTCATTTTCGTACCCGTTGCCGTCATGGAACTCGACTCAATGAAAACTTAACTTAGCTTGAAGACACCTCTTCGGATTTCTGTTTTATCCCGTCGCGGATTTCCTTATTTATTCTGACGCTGCACCACGCCTTGCCGCACATCGTGCAGTAGTCAGCTTCGCCAAGTTCCTCCATCCCCGATTCTTCGCAGGCCTGGCGATGCATCTTCTTAGCCGTCACCGGGTCAAGCGATTGCGCCAAATGCGATTTCCAGTCGAGACTGCTTCGTGAAGTGCTGATTTGCCTGTCACGCCCACCTGCCCCCTCAAGGCCTCGCGCAATATCCCCAGCGTGCGCCGCAATCTTTGAAGCTATCACACCAATGCGAACATCCTCGACATTCGGCAAACCAAGATGCTCCTTCGGAGTGACATAGCACAAAAACGATGCGCCATAAAACGCCGCAGCTGTCCCCCCGATAGCAGAAGTTATATGGTCATAACCCGGAGCAATATCGGTAACCACCGGCCCTAAAACGTAAAACGGTGCGCCATTACAAATTTCCTGCTGCAACTCCATATTATGTTGAATCTGGTCAAAAGGCACATGTCCAGGCCCCTCAACCATTACCTGACAACCCTTCTCCAATGCTCGCTGAGTTAACTCGCCAAGCGTTCTCAGTTCCGCTATCTGCGCATCATCAGTCGCGTCAGCAATCGCGCCAGGCCTCAATCCATCGCCAAGAGAAAAACATACATCATATTCTGCCATCAAATCGCACAAGTCATCAAACATGTCATAGAAAAGGTTTTGCTTATCATGATACAGCATCCACTTGGCAAGCAGCGCACCGCCTCTACTGACAATGCCTGCCACCCGGTTGCTCGTCAGCGGCAAGTGCTCCTTCAAAACTCCCGCGTGTATAGTAAAAAAGTCAACTCCCTGCTTGGCCTGCTTCTCGATCACTTCCAAAATAATTTTACTGTCAATATCTTCAACGTCTCTATCGATTATCGCCTGATAAATTGGAACCGTACCAAATGGCAACGGGCATTGCTCAAGCAATTTCTCACGCGTCTCATCAAGGTCTCCCCCAGTACTTAAATCCATTATCGCATCGGCGCCAGCTTCGATTGCCGCACGCATCTTCTCCAACTCACCTTCAACCGAAGAGTTGGTACTGCTGGTCCCGATGTTAGCGTTTATTTTCGTCGACACAAGCCGACCAATACCAACAGGCTCTAAATTTGTTTTTATGTGCAGCTTATTAGCAGGAATCACCAATCGCCCCTGAGCAATTGCGTCGCGTATAAGCTCCGCCTCAACATTCTCTACGCCAGCGACGAATTTCATCTGCTCGGTGACCTGATTATTTCTTGCCGATTCTAATTGTGTAGACATTGTATCTTCCTATAAAAAAATCACTCCCGCAGGAAGTGATTGAATTTCCAAAACTATTTCTTATCACTTTCCTACGCAGGTATCACCGCCAAAACGATTACCCTGGTCAGGTTCAAAGGGTTTTTCTCAGACTCGAAAACCTTTTTCGAGACACCCCTAGCAACTGCCATCATTATAGCCGCTCTCGCCCCGCGGTCAAAACCTTTTCACGCAGATAAATTTATTACTTTTCCCGCACCGCTATCGGAACATTAGCTGTCGCCACATATCCCTTATCATCAAACACATAAACAAATATCCGGTAGTTTCCCTCTTTTGCAGGTGTCTTGATAGTCGCCGTATTTTTATCCGTCCCCAAAACCGCCCCCTCAATTGGCGGCGTAGCCTTTTCTCTGTCACCGCCGGTATTCGGATTGTCAGACACATCAATCCTAAGGTCCCATTCGATTCGCAATGGCCCTCCCTCAGGGTCACTCGCGTCAACAACGCAATCCAATTTCGCGTTAGGCCCGAATATATATTCCGCCTTATACGCCGAACCCGAAACACGGACACGAAGTTTTTTCTCACCAATAACCGGACTGCGATTCGCGGGCCACTTGCCCGTCCATGCATAAGTCATAGCGTCAACCACGCCCGTCGGCGTACCATCAGGTAAAAATAAACAAAACCACGTATGAGTTTTTTCCTGCTTGTCACCCCAAAGAAAAACGTAAGAGCCAAGACAGTTGCCCCTGTTTGCGATTGCCTTTTGATAACCCGCCAAATAAAATTCCGCCTTTTCGCTGCTCGTATCTTCTAAAGGCAGACCCCACGAAGTCTTATCAACTTCCCACCATCCTCTCGGCCCAAATTCCGTAATCAGGTAAGGCTTCTCCCAACCCTGCTCCTCAACTTGCTGCGGAACTTTCGCAAGCTTGCCGTAAGTATTAATCCCAATCGCGTCAAGCTCCGGACAATATTCCATAAGCTCTTCAAGTTTTCCACCGCCGGCGCCAGCTATTACCGTTATCACAGGATGATTTTCGTCAAGACCCTTGATCATCTTCGCTATTAGATTAATTTCTTTCCAGACCAAAATCCGCTCAGCCTCTGTAGCGTGATGTTCAACCTCGTTGCCAATCCCCCACATCAAAATAGCCGGATGGTCCTTGAACTCCAAAACTTTTTTGCCAATCTGATTAAACTGCCTGTCCAAAAATCCCTGATCGGTATAGTCGTCACCTTTTCGAGGCTTGCCCATCCTAAGTCCCGCGCATACGCTAAGACCATTCTCAAAAGCCGCGTCAAGAACCCGCTTGCGACTGTTCCACGTACGAATGGAATTGCCCCCAGCCTCGACAAGCTTATCGAGATACCGGCTTCCCCCCGCACCATTCACAAAATGAGGTTCGCCGCCTCTTAGCAATTCAAAGCCTTTAGACGTCTTAACAATCTCAACTTTCACTGGGCCGTTTTCCATCACGGCATCCAATTTGAAATTATTCTGCCAACTGCACCCGCCCGCGCCTAATAATAAACAAAACACAATACATAACGCTGTCACCTTTACCAACTCATCAAAGCTGTACCTCATCTGCGTATTCTCCTTTAGTGCGGGCATCCGCTGCTCAAAATTTTACATCCTCTCTCCGTCACAAGAACATCATCCTCTATCCTCACCCCCAACTTACCCTGCATATACACTCCAGGCTCAATGGTAATAATTTCACCAGCTTGCAATTCACCTTTAACTTTTCCCGAGACTACTGGTCCTTCATGCACCTCCAACCCAAGACCATGTCCCGTCCCGTGACCATAAACTCCCAAACCATACTTTTCAATAACCGCTCGCGCCGCAGCATCCACCTCACTGATTTTGACACCCGCTCTGATAATTCCTATCGCTGCCGCTTGGGATTCCTCTACCGCCTTAAAAACTTTTTTATATAACCCGCTAATCTTACCTACCGAAAAACACCTCGTCAAGTCACTGCAGTAACCTTTATATCTAACGCCGAAGTCGATAAGCACATTGTCATTTTTCCTCAGTTTTTTACTGCCAGGTTTGTGATGGGGCCTCGATGCGTTCACGCCAAAAGCGACAATCGTTTCAAAACTGTTCTCGGCGCCGAGTTTACGAATCTCAAAGTCAAGCCTGCCAGCCAATTCATTTTCAGTCATCCCGCTTCTGACATTGCCCCTGGTTTTTTTAAACGCCTTCGCCGCTATCTCAATAGCACCTTTCAGCGATTTAATTTCGCCGGCGTCCTTGCACTTGCGAACCGATTCAACCAGATTCGATGTCGGTTTGATTTTTGCGTCCAAATTTTTCCTCAAACCCCTCAGCAAAGCTATACTCGTCGAGTCCTCGATCCCAATCGTCTTGACCGATTTTAACTTACCCAATAACCCACCAACCGCCTTGCCCATAGCCTCTCGCCGCTCTATTATCTGACAATCGTAACACTCTTTCCGCGTCTGCTCGATATATCTGCTGTCAGTTAAAAGATAAACCTTCCTCGCCGTAATAACCGCCCAGCTGTCATCACCGCAAAAACCAGTGACATAACTTACGTTGACAGCTTTCGTCACTATAATGCCGTCTAACCGCTCATCCTCAAGCTCGCATCGGACAGCCCTGAGCCTCGCATTTATTATTTTCCTGTCCATGCCGTCCTTTTCACAATATCAACACGCAAATTCCAAACCTCTCAACCATTAATCACTAATATTTCGCCCAAAAATAAACTTTTTTATTATCCATCTTCCTTTTTTTACACCTTGTCCCGCCGACCAATTACCGTTACAATACAACGCTTTAAATAACTAAGCCATTAAATTTTAGAATTATATTATGTTACTACCCATTCATACAAGCATAAGACCGAGCAGAACCCCGTACCTGAACTACGCCATCATCGCAATTAACATCTTTTTATTTTTCCTCACGCATTCCTACCAGCAGTCAACATACGGCGGAGGCAGAGCCTTAGCACTGGTACCATGGGCAGAAAATTTCATGCTCAATCCCGCAACTCCATTCCTCTGGCAGTTTGTAACATACGCCTTCCTGCATGGCAGCCTCGCGCACATCTTCGGAAATATGTATTTTTTATACCTGTTCGGCAATAATGTTAACGACAAACTTGGAAATATAAATTATCTCTGCCTCTATCTCGGAGGTGCAATCTTTTCGGGTGTTGGCCATACCATCTTTCATATAAACCCCGTACTCGGTGCAAGCGGTGCAGTCGCCGCTGTCACCGGTGCATACCTCGTACTCTTCCCGCAAACACTGATTACCGTTGTGTACTGGTTCATTTTCATCGGAACCATGGAACTCTCAGCCCTCTATTTCATCCTCGCTAAACTTATCATATGGGACAATATTTTTGAACCCCGCCTTTCACCTTCAGCCGTTGCCTACGATGCCCACCTCGCAGGCTACCTCTTCGGCATAATAGCAATAATTGTAATGCTTCTTACCGGCTTAGTCGAGACCAGCCATTTTGACTTATGGTCCATGATGAAAAGATGGAACCAGAAAAGAAAATACCGCGATTCTGCTGCCGCCGGCTATAGCCCTGCCGCTGCGGCAAAATCCGTAAAATCAAAACAGGTAAAATCTCCTGCCCAGATTAAAAAAGAAGAAAAAGTAACACAATTGAAAAATGATATCTCAAGTTTAATCTCCCAGCGTAATCTGCCGACCGCAACCCAAAAGTACCTCGAATTAATAGATGTCGATGAAACTCAGACACCACCCCAACAGTATCTGCTCGATATTGCCAATCAACTCGCAAGCCAGGACCAGCACACAGAATCTGCGCAAGCCTACGAAAAATTCCTCACAAAATACCCAAACTATGGCCATGCCGAACAGGTACAACTTATGCTCGGCGTCCTGTATTCCAGGTATCTAAACCAGTCTGAGTTAGCTATCAAAAACCTCGAAGCCGCCGCAAAAAAACTCACCGATCCAGGCCAGCTAAAAATGTGCAGCGACGAACTAAAAAAACTACAGGGATAACCGTAAGCCCTCCATAGCTTTATGCGAAGGAGGGTACTACGGACTTATGCCGTTATCGTAAATCTGCTCGATTTCCAGCCCAGATAAAGGCCTGTCGTAAATGCGGACATCATCTATTTTGCCGTCGAAAAATCTTCCAGTTCCTGTTCCCCTTGCCCCTATTGCCCAATCTCCATCCACTGTAACAGCACCTGGCTCAGTAGTTGTTGAACTAACTTCTACTCCATTTCTATATAACATCCATTTAGAACCGTCATGTAATCCTACTAAATGAACCCAGTTTCCATCATCTACTGCTGGGATATTGTAATAAGATAGAATGTTGAGACTACCTTCAATGTAGCTGCCAATTTGATACATTCCATTATTAATCCTCAGATAAACCTCTTTTGTCGGAGACCCTGCAAAACCATGAGCTACAATATTTAGAACTGATGGGTCATCTGGAATTAAATCAGGCCTTATCCACACAGAGATCGTGATCTGACCAGTGAAATTTAAATTAGCCGGATTTCCCAGGCTAACATAATCATTTACTCCATCAAAATCTAAAGCACCACCAACCTGGCCAGTTGTCCATCTTGCCCCGTTGACAGTTCCGTGATTACCGCTAGATGAATCGTTTGCTGTTGTTCCGCTTGACTCATCCAATCTCCATAAAGCAATTAAATTTGGGTCATCGACAGCAATTATAAAGCTCCAGACGCTGCCCTTTACCAAACATTTTGGTCCAACCTCATCTATTCGCCAGAAGTATTCAATATCTAAATCCATGGGGCCTGGGTCGAAGTTTGGTTCGTTAACAGTTCCTATATACTCAGGAGAGAAAAGATTTGCGTCCGCGACAGCGGTTGAGTTGGTGCCGATATATAGATCGTGAGCTATTGTATTATCAATAGTTGTCCAGCTAAGGATTGCATTGGGGTCAACAAAACCGTCATTGTCATATGGGTCAGGATTCGATGCAGCTGTTACAAAACAATTCAGCCATGATTGGAACATCCAATATGCATCATAGTAATCAACACAGTAATCTTGTGTTACATCGCCTGGAAGGAAATTCGGATCGCACGGGTCTAAGCACAAAGGCCAATCATTAGCCAAAACCGCAACGTCACGCAGGTCACAGAACCAGTCTCTGTAAGGATCCGGCATAGGCGGCATCTCCAATTCCATATTGATTTGAACAGTGCTGTTCAAACCGGCAGCGGGCCAAACAATCTGACCGGCCTCATGATAAAATTCAATGTTAAGGATCTCTCCTGTGATGACATCCAGACTTGCGGTGGTATTGCTGCCATTTAATGTTACCAGCGGGTTGTTGGGGTCATCGTCCCATATCTTGAACCACCAATTCCAGCTGTTCCATTGTCCCGGCAGGTCACCGATAATACTTGCATTGATCGTTAAAACAGGCCCCGAAATATTAGCAGGGAAACCATCGAGAATGCCAATCGCAATTTGGCCCGTAAGAGATGTGTATCCATCTCCGTCGCCTCCTCCATTTCCAGATGTGCGACTACTAGTACAGATGTTCTCAGACTCCCAATTGCCCCATCCGTGAAGAGTTGAAATTACTGAGGCTGTGTTGGAATTGCTAATACCTTCTACGCTATTTTGCAAATAGCTACGTTGCCACACAGGCGTGCGTAGAAATTCTGCGCAATACCATTCGTACAGCGAATACGCATAAGCCAGAGATGTACATTTACTGTGGATAGAAGAATCATTGTCTGTGTCGGTATCTATACCTCCCGACATAGGATTCTGAGCCCATGCATAAGCGTAAGTTTGAGCGTCATAATATAGACTTACGGGCAAAGATGTGTCCATGATATGCAATGTGACCGAAACAGTTTGCGGGTTATTCGATGCACACGGGTCGGAAATTGTGAGTGTGCAGCTATGGTCACCCGGCGCAAGCCCTGAGATATCTACCGACAGAGTTGTAATATCGATTTCACCGGTAGAGGAACCAGTAGCGGGAGAGACAGACAACCAATTGCAGGGTTCACTTGCAATCCAGTTTAGAATTACGCTGCCGCTATTGCTGATGCCAAGAGTTTGTATAGCAGGATTTTTAGCTCCGATACCAGCGACGAATTCAAAAGAAGTTGATGAAAGAGTAATTTCCGGTCCCTGTACAAACAGGCTGACATTAACGGTTTGCGGATTGTTAAAGGCACAGGGGTCAGAAATTGTAAGTGTGCAATTATAAGTGCCACCGACAAGGCTTGTAATATCGACACTTAAAGTGACATCATTTACCTCGCTCGGCCCGGAAGATTCTCCACTTAGGGGTGAAACCGTCAGCCAGTTACAATCGTATGTTATGTCCCAATTTATAGTGTTAGGGCCACCATTATGGATAGAAAGAACCTGGTCAGTGGGATTCGCACCTCCTTGGTCAGCGGTAAATGAAAAACTCGAACTTGATAAGGATATTGCCGGAAAAGAGATTTCCATATAAAGCTGCTGGACTTCAGGGCCAGATAATGCCCTGTCGTAAATGCGGACATTATCGATGCTGCCGTCGAAAAGGAAGTTTCCGCCCGCAGGGCCTCCGGTTCGAGTGTACCTACCTATTTGGACATTGCCATCGTCATAGCCTCCGACAAAATCTACCGGTCCTGCTAAACATGTTCTGCTGTTATCGAGTACGCCGTCTATATAAATCTGCTGCGCAGTTCCATTTCTCACAGCGACAATGTGATACCATGTGTCCTTAGCAAGGATAGTACTTGAGTCAAGAGTTTCCTCTGAATCATTTATTATCATATCAAATCGTATGCTGCCTGTCCCTAATCTCTCTAAGCCATATCCTGCTCTATTGGTTCCGGCGCTACTCATTCCATGGTTGAGATCCAAAATAAATTCCCTGACTGAGTCTCTTTCGAAGTATACCCACGCAGAGACGGTAAAGTCATTTTGCGGCAGCCAGATGGGATTGTTATCCGGCAAAGCTACGTAGTCATTAGTACCGTCGAAGTTCAGTGCGCCACCTAAAATCCCAGATGTCCATATTGGGCCATTTACTAAGGTGCCGTGATTAGTACCGTTAGAATCGTTTGCAATTGTTCCGCTTGTCTCGTCGAGTCTCCAGTGGCCTATAAGGCCGGTTTCAAGGGAGCAATATGCAGAAGTTGTGATTAGACAGACAATTACTATGGCAGGAAATGTTATAGTTCTCATTTTAACCTCCGTTTACGAGTTGCCCCCTCACTATATCCTATATTAGAAGAATATCAAAAATATGGCAAAAGGTCAAGGAGAATCGTAGTCCCTGACTGCTTCAGCTACACGATTTAGAAGCTATTTGTCACCAAGTCGTGCTTGTGACGTACTCAAAATACTCTTTTCCAATTCAAAGCTACTATAAAGATGCGCAGACAGCCAAAAATGGACACTTTTTTTATGAAATTTTGTAAATTTATTTATATTTTACTATTTTTCCGGCAAAATTGTTCCCAAAACGGCCAAAAGCAAGTAATACCAAAGGCATATGACAAAAGGTTGAGAAAAAAAGAACATTTCTTTTCCACAAACAGGTGTTTAACTTGTTGTTGTCACTATAGTTACAAAAAACATCAAAAAAATGTCACTTTTCGAGTGACGCTTTTGCAAGCTGAAAAGAAAACGACATGGATTCCTGCCCCTGCCGAGAGAATTAAAGGTGTCCGGTATGCTCTGTAGAAAAGCTCTTTGGTCAGTAAGATAACCGCAAGGTTGTGGGTTAATACCA
>VRUG01000283.1 GCA_019456255.1 Planctomycetota bacterium
TTTAGCGAATCGGATGGAACTATCCGGTTAGGACGCACGGCACGTCCTGTGCCGTGCTTACAATAAGCCAAAAAACCGCAGCATGGACGCTGTGGTTTTTTGGCGCCAGGGGGGCCGAGGAAGAAGATTAGATAACGGGTGGTGGTAGAATCCACATTCAGAGTCAAATTAAGCAGGTTTGCTGCTATTGCTGGATTATATCTTCACTTGTTGGCTATGATTCTTTTTCTTTTAGTTTTCGCAAATAGAGTTCTTCAATAAAATCAGGTAGAGGCAATTTCCATGGCTCCTGTTTGGTATTGGCGAGACTGCCAAACTTCTTAGGATTCAGACCCAATTCTCTGGCCATCTGGATATGGGCATGAGAAAGATGGTATCTATTTCGAGCATCGATCCATCTTTGATATTTCTCAGGAATCTTTTTCTTTTTTGCCATAGGCTAATATCCTTCGACTCAACCTGCACTAAGAATCTCAAGCGATTGTACAATTGCTTGTGGTGAAAAGAGCATTATGTATGTTTGAATATCCTTTAGGTGTTGATGAACAGCTTGTTGGCTTATACCTTGTGGTGCATAAACCACAAAGAGTGCATGATTTGTATCTGATCTTATTTGTGTTCGTTTATCTGGGCCATATATGACACTTGAAATAACGCCCTGTGCGTCTGTCATGATCATGTCACCGGCTTTTAATAGCTGATCTTTACCATTGAGCAGTGTATATTTCTCAGTTCCACTTGACACATCAATTGTCACTGGTTTTTGTACAGCATCAAGATCGTGGCCCGCTGTTAACAACATATTCTTAAGTTCTGCCATAAACATAGCTTTTACAAGTGCTGCAACATTAGGTATTGATTTTCCTTTTAAGACAACAGACTCTAATTGAAGTAAGACATGGTATGTTTTTTTGAAATGTCTGTAGTACTCGGTGTACACTTTAATTGTTGAAATATCCCTGAGCGACTCTTTAGTGTAGCTATAAAAAGCGGAATGTAAATGCTCTTCTAATTCAGTTTTCTGATTATTTAGTGAAGTATTAGCCTTTGGGTTGCTTACACTATTGATAACAAGTACCCCTACATCTGCACCAGGAAATGTTTTCCTCCATTTTTCTGAGACTTTGAACATATTAAATCTTGCTCTATTTTTTTAAGATGATTAAAAGAGTATACAGCATTTTTGAAACGTACCCTCCTGCTCAATGTTGCATAATGGGCCGTACCTTTGCGGAAAACTAATAATGCTAAAGATGTGGGGTTATTGCAAAGATGATTATTTCGTATCCTCTTAAAAAAACGGGGTAATTATAAAAAAAATAGAAAAAAAAGTAGACAAAAAAAGTAAGATGAAGTAAA
>VRUG01000284.1 GCA_019456255.1 Planctomycetota bacterium
ATCAACCATTCGGTCAATGTGCTTGTATATGCTGCCATTCCAGTTTTTATCACCCACGCTCTCTGGCAGATACATAACGTGTTAGCCATTCTCGGGAATATTCTCTACTTCGGAGCATATCTATGTCTGCGCAAATAGATTACCTGTGGGTTTTACTGAGCACCATCTTAATTGGAGCGGTCATCCTTACGTTTGCCGTATATGTCGTCATTAGCAGCAGGCGTGAGCTGGCCGAGCGCAAGGTGGCGGAGACTGCGCTCCAGAAGAGCGAGGAGAAATACCGCCAGCTATTTGCAACTGTAGCGGATGCCATCGTGATCTATGATGCCCATACGTGGCAATTCATCGACGTGAACCAGCGGGCGGTGGAGCTGTACGGCTATACCCGCGAGGAGTTCCTCCAGATGATCCAGCTCGATATCTCCGCCGAGCCGGAGGCATCGGAACTATCGATCAAGGAAACCCTGGCCGGGTATTGTGAGCACATTCTGCTCCAATATCACAAGAGAAAGGACGGCACGGTATTCCCGGTGGAGATATCCAGGGGCGTATACACCTTCGGTGAGCAAGAGGTTGTATGCGGCGTAATCCGTGACATCACCGAGCGCAAGCAGACGTCGGATGAATTGAGGGAATCCCGTGAGCAGTTACGAAGTCTATCCGCTCATCTGCAATCGGTAAGGGAAGAAAGCCAGAAGCTGCTCGCCCGTGAGATCCACGATGAGTTGGGGCAGGCCTTGACGGCACTGAAAATGGACCTGTCATGGTTGAAAGGCAAACTGCGCCCGGATCAGAAATTTATCCAGGAGAAGGCCGCCGCTATGACCGAACTGTCTGATGCTATGATTCAGACCGTGAAAAGGATAACTGCCAGGTTGCGGCCGGCGCTGCTGGATGACATGGGCGCGGCAGCAGCCCTGGAGTGGGAGCTGGAGGAATTTGCGAAGCGTACGGGGATTGGGTGCGATTTGACGGTTGAGCCTGAGGAGATCGATCTCGATCAGGATCGGTCTACGGCTGTTTACCGTATCTTCCAGGAGGCGCTCACGAACATCGCTCGCCACGCGCAGGCCACGAATGTTAAGGTAAGTATTAAGGTACATACTGGCACGTTAGAAATGGAAATCAGGGACAACGGCATCGGCATAACTAAGGAACAGGTTGCCAGTCCACGGTCATTTGGGCTCATCGGCATCCGCGAAAGGGTCCTGCAATGGGACGGTGAAGCCACAATTGAAGGTAGAAAAGGGAAGGGCACCACCTTAGCTGTAACGATTCCGCTGGACAATGGGGGAGGGCCGAAATGATCAGAGTCCTTCTCGCGGATGACCACCCGCTTTTTCGCGAAGGGGTTAAA
>VRUG01000285.1:0-881 GCA_019456255.1 Planctomycetota bacterium
ATATTATAACGTATTATTTGTTTAGGAAATTATGTATTGCCGAGTTTCGAAGCAGAATTTATGATACAGTGCACTAGCCATCGGCAGAGGCCTGATTTCCAGGCCCAAACTACTCATTTTGGATGAACCTTCCCTGGGGCTGGCACCCAAGCTGGTGGACGATATTTATGAAACCCTGCACACACTTAAAGAAAGGGGACTCACCGTGCTTCTTGTCGAACAAAACACTAATTACGCCCTGGAACTAGCCGGCCGCGGCTACGTAATGGAAAATGGCCGCATTGTTTTAGAGGGAGAGGCGAGTGAACTGGCCTCCAGTGAGCATATCAAGAAATACTACCTTGGTTTGTGAGGGCGCCGGCTCAATCACTTCTTAATGCTGAAGACATTGGTGATCACTGTCCTGATAGCCTCAAACCCCTCCTTGCTTGAATCCTTTCGGGGCACAATCACCGGCAGCTTATGTTTTTTCACCCGGACCCTGGCCGGTGGGGGGTGCCTTGTCGCCATCCATCTGCAATTTTACCCAGCCCTGGGAATCTATCCGGATATCCCTGCTCCGGTAACAGGCGACATCCTCCATGCCCTGCTCTATATGCAGCAATACCCCCATTAACAAGCGAAAGGTATCGAGAATAATTGATAGGTTATTATGATCAAAGTCAAGGAGCAGGGGCAAATTCACAGAGCTGATGCTTGGAGAAGAGCGTCAAGGCCCGATAACCTCGGTGAGATTCCGTCGGGCATGGAGCAATATGCTCATTTCTTTTATCTGAGCTCCGAGGAGTAGCGTACCTGAGCGTTATTCGTGCTACTGTGAAGGTAGATTTTGCCCTTAAGAGAGCCTAAGGTAAAAGAGAGAAGATTAAGCGGTTAGTTCA
>VRUG01000285.1:891-1346 GCA_019456255.1 Planctomycetota bacterium
TCAAGGATGATGGATCAAGGCCCGGAGGGGGCTTGCACTCTGCGGGCACGAAGACGCCTGCGAGGCGCCCCTACCTGCGGGGATGAAGACACACTACCCTGCGGGCATCTTCGACCTGGCGGGTATCTACGCTACCCTGCGGGCATCTGTGACCTTCGGCCTGGGTGTAATCACCGCATAATATAAAGTTTTCTACCACTTCGCTGATGCGCTCTAAGCGGAAGCGTCCATAGGTAGGAGCATACTCTTCTTCATAGGTGCCGGCAAAGTCTTGGAAGTGCCCCTTAAATATCTTTTGTAATACATTGGTCCCCCGGTGGACGCATGTATGCGGCTGATTCAGGCTGAGTGGTAGAGAAAGTTGTGCCTCCATAAAGATATATAACGGAGGAATCCAGCTTGATGCTTTTAACTTCACGGACCCGGGAGGCATAGATATGGAGGGAAAGCGTATC
>VRUG01000051.1 GCA_019456255.1 Planctomycetota bacterium
ACTCTATGAGTAATTGTCGCGCCAAGTTGAGCCTTAATGTCATCGCCTATTATTGGTATGTTCTTTTCTTCAAACTTTTTCGCCCATTCTGCGTTGCTTGCTATAAAAACAGGTATATTATTTATAAACGCTACATTAGCTTCCAGAGCACATTCGGCATAGAACTTTGCAGCTTCCTCAGAACCAACAGGGAGATAATTTAATAGTATCTCTGTGCCGGATTCCTTCAGTATTCCGACAATATCCTCTTTCGTTGCTTCAGACTTACCATTGAGCACGAAAGTATAGTCATCGTCATAATCCTTCATATGCTCCGAAAAACCATCGAGAACTTTACCCATTTTCACCAAAACACCGGTTTTGGGCATATCTTTACAAAATACTGTGGTGCAGTTTGGTCTTTCGAATATAGCTTCGTTGACGTCCTTTCCAACTTTTCTTTTGTCGATGTCAATGGCAGCTACTACTTCAATATCGTATGGCTTATAACCACCGATGTCCCAGTGCATTAGCCCAATAACATCTTTGTTATTCTTGTTTTTATAGTACTCAATACCTTGGAGTAGCGAACTTGTGCAGTTACCTACACCAACAATCCCGATTTTAATTTTATTCACAATTTTTTGTTCCTTTCATTGACTAATATTTTTTACACTTTAAAATTCCACAAGAAAACTCATTTAGCGACTCGATATTCCAATAAGCCGTTGTCGCACAAACAGAAACAGATGAATGTACAGAAAACAACTCTTCCTGTCAAGAAAGAATCTTCCAAAGCAAGACCTGAAGCTTTGTTTGTTAATAAGGTTTGCAACTTAGCCAGAAGCGTCTGGGCACGTTGTAATAATCACTAATATCGTATGCAATTCGAATACCTTTTGGTCAGCCTCATTTATTTGGTCGGCTCTGCTGAATTTCTTTTTCAGGTCTGCTTATAACCTACTGCCACATAAGGGTTTATGAGCGTTTTTTGCGTCAAAACGAGGTTTACAAGTGGGTATACAAGTGAATAACAAGTGGTTAACTATTGGCGACTGACGCATTTTTGACGCACTCTGGTTCAAAAACTGATGAGACTGATCCTTTAAATTTTAACGATATCAACATGCCCTGCAAAACCACCTTAATCACGCGCCCAGTTTTCGGGGAGTATTATAGCTTGACCAGCGATTCCCAAAAACGGCATATAAAATTGGGGCAGGTCATAATTAGTGTTGTTTTGGTCCTTTTATTTTATATAAACCATATTTAAAATTTCTATAGTGGTATTCTTTTATTGTTTGGCAATCATATCTATTTAAAATATTTTCTGTAAATACTTTCTGTGTCGGGTCATTTACATTGGACCAATAATTATAGTGAACATAAACACCACCTTTGAATTGATCGAGATATCGTCTAACGATTCTAGAGTTATAAGTTGCAGTCGAGCTCTGGATCGCACTTTGTCTATTCAATAAAAATATATTGGGATTATGAGTAAAAACTATCGAATTTTCAGGTAATAATCTGGCAAATTCCACAGCATACTTATGACCGATCCTCGATGCCCATGCTTCGTCACCTACTGCCCTAGTAAACGGTAAAAACCAAGTAAAGTTAAGAATAATAAGTAATATCAAGACTAAACTTATAGATTTTACTTTAGTTCCTAAAAGATTCCTGATAAAAGAAACTCCTAACCCAACGAAAATCGAAAATGGGACATATGACAATACAGAGAAACGAACATCTTGTCCGAATTTATAACTTCCAGCATAGAAAAACAGAAATATCCCCCAAAATAACAAAAACCAGCATAGTATTATGGCCTTTCCCTTTATATAACTTTTATTTTTATAAAAGAGTAAACCTATAACTCCTAGTATTGAAAACAGTAATGGAAATCTTTCGTTATCAAGATAGAACATTGAATTGACGCGAAAATTGCCAGCAAGATGATCCATGGCAAATTTTGCACCACCAGATCCCCAATCCTGTCCTCGCACCATATATAAGTGAAGTATGACTCCTGACAACAAGAGAAATAAAAGAGTTCCAAAAATATACAACTCTTTTCTCACAAATACCTTAACATCTTTGAGTAAGAACGTTAATCCAATTACAATAACTATTAAAAAACTTTCCGGCCTGAAATTTAAAGAAAATGCCAAAGCGGTTGCAAAAAAGAACATGTTAATCGGTTTTTTATTTTTTATATAGATTGATAAAGCCAGTACAGTCACACTTGTAAAAAAAGCAGTTGACGGTTCCACCGCACAGGTATTAAACCAATGAAGATTAACAGGAATAAATATATAAGATAGACACGCTATTAAACCCGCAAAAGTATCCCTGAAAAACAAAAAAACAATTAAAAATATTACAACCACCGTTAATCCCAAAAGGATATTATTTAAGATGAAACTAAATAATTCATTGGTGCCAAATATTCTAAATACAACACTTACTAAATACGGGTATCCCAAGGGCTGTTTATTATATTCACCACTAATGACTTTTAACTCACCATTTTCATAATACCCCTCGTTGGACATTACCGCTTTTCTAGAATCTGCTATGGATTGGCCAATATTATTATAAATATCTTCATCAAAATATATCCTGTGAGTTCTTGGCGCTATAAATGAAGTGGTGAATATCCCAATTATTGAAATTGATGCTAAAAGCAATAAATGTTTCTTTTCGATTCCTGCAAAAATCTCTTTTATATACTTAAAATTAACTATAAACGCTATAACCAACAAAAAGAAGTTAAGTTCAAGTAGATAGACAAAATAAATTGATAAAAACTTTTTCAGATTATGTGGTGGCATTTTCAATTTTGTTAATATGAAAAATGCAACAACCAGATAAATTACTATTACAAAAACAGCTCGTATATACTTTTTGAGCATCAAAAATTCCCCTATTAAAAATACAAATACTTGACGAAACTATAAATATATCTAAAAAACACCTTGTGCATTTTAATGCTAGATTCTCCATATTTCCGTTTGTACTCATGTGTCGGAACCTCGGCCATTATATAATTTTTCTTCAACGTTTTTATGATCATTTCCTGCTCTATGGTCGTTATATTTTCTTTCAGGTCAAGGTCTTTTAACACCGCACCGCGAAGAGCTCTAAAACCGTTTTGGCTATCACTCAGTCTTAATTTAAATCTGTGATTAATACAGAAAGTTATAAACGAACTTCCCGTAAGCCTCATAAATTCATCGAATCCACCATGAAGCTCGCTGGAACCGCCCAATAATCTCGAACCTGTAACATGGTCGGCTTTTCCATCTTGAATTGGTTTTATTAATCTCGGTATATCATTGGGGTCATGAGAACAGTCGGCATCAATGAATACGACAATATCATCATCTGATACATGATCCTTGGCAACTCTTATGCCGCATCCTTTGCCTTTTCCTGGATCTAAAACCACTTTTGCATTAAGTTTTTTTGCAATATCCGTTGTTTTATCTACTGAATTTCCGTCGATTACAATGATTTTTTCTGTGTATTGTTTACACCCTTTTATTATTTCTTCAATAGATCTTTCCTCATTTTTTGCTGGTATGACCACACATAAGTTTTCTATTAATCCCATTTATTTTCTCCTTAGGAACAAATTACTTAAAATATTCTGGTAAGCTTCGCAGGGCGTCCAGCAATGGGGACACTTACCATTCTTGATTTTTTCATGCAAACTAGCTGCTTCTTTACTTGAGATAATCTTTAAAAGGTCGTAATCATTTTCTCTTAAATTCCCCATGGCAACAGTATAACCCGAACAAGGATAAACGTCGCCAACAGGGTCCATAAAACAAGATATCTTCCCTGATTTGCATTTAAAGGGGGACTGATTGCTCCGCAAATAATTTTTAACATTTTTAAGATAAGCACTTTCCAATAAAGCTATAGGATTAAGAAATGCAAACCCTTTCTTTTTAATAAAGTCATTGATAAGATCAACTGCTTTGTCCTTATCCCAAAAAAGTTTTTCATTTGAATATAAACTTTCGGAATAATGGTAAACATTCAAATGCATATCTGAGTATTTAAGATCAGGGATATAGTCTCTTAATTCCATAAAAAAGTTATCAAAATGGTCTATGTTAAAGGGTGATAAGGTGCATCCTATGTACACTTTATGTTTGTTTTTCTTCAGCTCTTTATAAGTTGCAATGGCATTCTGGAAAGCCTTCTCGTTGTTTCTTATCTTATTGTGAATATCTTTATTCCCATCGATACTAACCGACAAGACCAGATTATTAAAATCCAAAGACGCTATTTTGTCAGTGGTTTCAACAATCTTATTAGTTAAAAACCCATTGGTAGGATAATGCAGCATAACCAGATTTTTGACGTTTCTTTTTATACTTTTTGTTATATCCAACAAGTCTTTTCTTAAAAAGATCTCACCACCAGTGAGATCTATCCAATTAAAAAAACCATTAACCTTGAAAAATCTATCTATTTCCTCATACGATAATTCATTAGCCGGTTTCCTTTTCCAAACATAACATGTTTTACATTTCAGATTACATCTGATGGTAATTGCAAAAGTTAATTTATACGGATATTTTAACCTATTAAATGCAGATAGTAGGATATTCGTCGAGAAGCTTGAATAACTTTTTATTTTTTTAAATGGATTCATTTTCGCTCTATTACTTTACGCATTTTTAAGTCTGTTATTTTATACAGTCCATATTTATAATTTTTGTAGTAATGCTCTTCAAGTATTTCATAATCATATCTATCTAAAATATTTTGTGTAAAACTTCTTTGCAACTGGTCATAGCTAACACCGGACCAATAATTAAAGTGAACATAAACACCTCCTCTAAATTGCATAAGGCATCGTTTAACCGTTCCCGGGTTATAAGTTTCACTTGAGGTTTGGATAGCACTTCGCTTATTTATTAAAAACATACTTGGGTTATGAGTAAAAATTATCGAGTCTTCAGGTAGCTGTTTAACGAACTCCATCGCATATTTATGGTCCATTCTGCATGCTGCACTTTCAGCTTTAGATTGTGATCTCACAAATGGTAGAAATGAACTGGCACCAAATATAATAAGTATTACTAAGATTTGTTTTATATACTTTACTCTCACAATCAAAAGATTTTTGATTAAAGATGCGCCTAATCCAATACAAATCGATATCGGCACATATGATAATATAGAAAAACGAGTACTTAAACCTAAATCATGCTCATAAGTACCCGCATAGAAAAACAAAAATATTCCCCAAAACGCTAAAAACCAACTCAATAATATCACTTTTTCTTTTACATAAACTTTGCTCTTATAAAAAAGTAGGCCAATGATTGCAAGTATTGAAAATACTACCGGAAATCCTTTATTATTAAAATAAAATGCGGTATTTGTACCGAAATTACGATTAAAATACTCCATGGAGAATTTCGCTCCGGTGGCTCCCCAGTTATTCCCTTGCATCGCGTATAAATGAACTACAATCCCTAACGACAGGAGAAATAATAAAACCCCAAAAAAATACAATTCTTTCCTTGCGAATATCTTAATATCTTTTAGTAAAAGTATTAATCCAACCACTGTAACTATTAGCAAACTTTCCGGCCTGAAATTGAAAGAAAATGCCAGAGCGCATATGAAAAAAAACAGATTGATCGGCTTTTTATTTCTTATATAGATTAATAAAGCCAATACAGATAAACTTGCAAAAAAAGTCGTTGATGGCTCTATTGCGCAGGTATTAAACCATTGAAGGTTAACGGGAATAAATATATAAGACAGACTAGCTATTAATCCCGCAAAAATACTTTCAAAAAACAAAAAAGAAATTAAAAATATGACAATTGCCGACAATGCGAAAATGATATTATTAAAAATGAAAATAAATAATTCATTTGTGCCAAATATACGGTAGATAATACTTATTAAATACGGATAAGCTGCAGGTTGTTTATTATATTCTTCGGCAACAATTTTAAACTCACCATGTTCATGATACCCTTCATTGCACATTACTGCTCGTTTATGATGCGCTATACATTGCCCGATACTGCTATAAATATCCTCGTCATAATACACTCGATGATTTTGGGGGGTTACAAGTGAGGCAAGGGCTGCTCCACTTATCGAAATTAATATCAAAAGTAATAAAGATTTTTTGCCGATTCTTACAAATATTTCTTCAATATACTTGTAATTAAGTATAACTGCAATAATCAGAAAGAAAAAGTTGAACTCAAGCAGATAAACATAATATGTAGACAAGAATCTTTGTAACTCAAAGTTTGACATATCCGTACCCTGTTGTTTTTCAGGAGTGTTTTTGAATTATACATATGTATTTACAAAAACATTAAACCGTGTTGTAATTCAAAGATATCCCTAAAGAACTACGTTTCTCCTTTATTTTTTTGTCACCAGATAATTTTCCAATACTAAGTATTTTGCCGGAGTCCTCGAAAACGTATTTAAAGCATCCTCGGGGGAACAAATAAGAGGCTCACCATGTAAATTAAAACTCGTATTTAGTAAAATTCCAACACCGGACAACTTTTTGTATTCCAATAGTAATCTTGCAAATTTTGAATTGTAATCAGTAATAATTTGTGGCCTACAGGAACCATCGATATTTATTACACCCTTTACCAATTTCTGCTTTTCTTTTTTTACCATATATCCCATTGTCATATATGCATTTGGAGTTCCTTTTAAATCTTCCAAAATTTCCTTTGCATCATCTAAAAGCATCGATGGGCAGAAAGGTTGATACCACACTCTTTTTTTCTGTATCAGGTTTAACGCGTTCTTTATTTCTTCAGAGTGTGGCGGCGCGAGTATACTTCGATTTCCTAATGATCTCGGCCCATATTCCATTTCTCCTTGAAACCACAATACGATATTTTCCTCAAAAAACAGCTTTGCCACCTTTTTCTCGATATCTTCTATATACTCGTAGCTTATATTCCCTGATTTATCTTTCTCTAAAACTGCTTTTATATAATCATTTGAAAATTTAGGTCCCAAATATACATCTTTAAAATCATATTCAGATATGCCATTTAGTTCATAATTAGCAAACATCGCGCTGCCCATTGAAAGACCGCCGTCACCCATATGAGAAAACACATATACATCTTCCACTTCAGGCAGGTTTTTTATCAGCATATTTACTTTTATGTTCGAACATGTACCGCCTGTTAAACATATCTTTTTAAAACCGGTTTCCTTAACAGCATTTCTTACTAACTCAGTAATTTTTATTTCCAGTGTCCGTTGCGCCATATATGCAAACTGCTCTGAAGGATACACCCACAAAATTTTCTTTAATTCATTGTAGGTTTTTAAACTGCTGTATTTTGCCTTTACATCTAAACCGTCAATTGTAAAGAAGTCTAACAACGGGTTTTTATCGTCTTCTATCGGCAAAGCATAATTAGCAAGTGCCATTACCTTGCCTTCATCCTCTAATTCCCTCATATTCATAAGATTCGTAACGTGTTCGAAAAATATTCCAAAGGAATTTTTGCCTGAAATAGCTTTTATTCGTTCTAATTTACCATTTTCAAGTTTGCTGATAGTCCCTGATAAAGCATCTCCAATACCGTCGATTGTAATAACCAAGGCCTTATCAAAACCGCTTATAAAAGCTGAGCTGATTGCATGACATAAATGATGGTCATAAATTACTAACTTAAAATTTTTAAAACCAAGCTGTTTTAATTTGTTTTTTATTATTAATCTGCTTATCCATTTCGATAATGGATCTAATTGCAATTCAGTTATTTTATATTTCAATTTCTTTTTGAAGGCATTAAAACTTGAATACCCCTTTTTCTTTCGGCGTATCAGGTAGTAATTCTCTTTTAGAAACGGAAACATCCTCCATAAGGTCTTGGCAAATTCTGTAGTTGAAACCGCTATAACGCTTATATCTTCTTTTTTAAGGCCTAAGTAATTTAAAGAATATTCTATTGATTTTTCAGGAAATGATATATCCAGTTTTCTTCTTGAAAGTCTTTCTTCATTGATAGAAAAGAGTACCTCATCGTCCTTTAAAAGCGTAACCCCCGAATCATGCCCATCCCATATTCCCAAAATAAACATAGATTGTCTTCCTTTTTATATATTAATAATAAAAGTATAATAGTTTCATTGCTTTTGTAAATCCTTGGCATTGAAGACAAAATATTTTGAGCCTAAATAGTTAAATGCCGTTCCGCCAAAAACTCCACAACCCTGTGCAATAACTTTGTAAGGGACATCATAATAGTGTAATATTAAATTTAATATGATGATATTAATTACAAGTCCAATTAATGAGGTTAGGCTAAATTTAAACCAATCAAAAAAAGTAAATTTCTTTCCACAGGTCATTTTATTGAAAGTCCACATATGATGTAACATGTAATTTTGCGTGCCAGCTATCAAAAAAGCTATAACAGCTATTACATTCGGCCATAACTTCAAGATATCAACAGAAATAAAGAAAATAATAAGATTTGTAAGCATTCCACAGAAACCTACAATAGCAAATTTAAAAAAAGAATGTTTTAAACTATTTATTAATCGTTTAATCATTTATTTTTCATTTAATGAAAGTCTGCTGGCTTGGCTTTAGTAACCATGTATTGCCACAGAGTCATAATATACTATATCATCCCAACAACTCTTAGCTAGTCGTTCTGTTGCACAGTTTTGCAGGTGATTATGTTTTCATTACAAGCACCTGAAGAATAAATAATTGAAAGTATTTGAATGTAAACTTAACAGTCACTCTACCATAAATAATTCCAAACATCAATAAAACTCTTCTGCCTTTTTGTTCTTCCTGCTCATGATTTACATAATTATATTCTGCAATAACTCAATAAAGCGTGACGGTCTTTCGACCGCCACGCTTAAAATCAATTTAAGCTCAAATCAAAAGTTGCAATATAAATCTAAAAGACTAACTTACTGAGCCGAAATTACCACGTCATCAATGTAGATATAATCAGAGTTGCTACTGGCATCGCAACGGAACCTTAACCGGGTCGTACTGGTCAGGTTGTATCCGGTGATAGTAACCGAGTCAGAATAGAAACTGCCATTACTGAATTCATCACCAGCGTCCCATTCTTCAACCGTTGTATAGCTGCTTCCGCCACAGGTGCCTACTACGAAGCTGTGCTTATCATCCACCGCCACAGGTGCCTACTACGAAGCTGTGCTTATCATCAAATGTGTTACGTTCCCCACCTTCCGGAACGCTGTAGGCGTAATAGAAGTAAATAGTTTGTCCTACTGATGCAGTAATCTGATATGGGACATTCGCTTGAACAAAGTATCCTGGGTATGTTCCGCCGGGGTCTGTTCCATACAGCAAAATGACAGTAGGGTCTCCAATTCCTGTATCGCCTGGATTAAAAGTAATCGTGGGATTTTCGCCGCCTCCGATTACCTCATAGGTGTAATCTCCGCTAGCTGCGCCGCCGGTACATCCCGCACCACCACCGCTTGTAGTAGTCGTTGCTGCGGTTGTTGTCGTCGTTGCACTTGTCGTCGTTGTTGCGCTTGTTGTAGTTGTTGTTGCAGCTGTTGTAGTCGTTGTCGTGCCGCCACTGGTAAACTCAAACCAGTTAAGGTTCCAGCCTCCTGCAGGTGCATAAATACCAATATCATGCGTTCCTGAGGGTAGAGTAACCATTTGAGAAATAGTGATCCAGTTTTGCCAGCCACCAGTTGAAGGTACATCCAAAATTGTGTATGCTGTTGAACCGCCATCAAGCTCGAGTTGTAGCTGACCTCCACCGTTAAGACTGGCAACCCTGTAGCTAACTGTATAGGTGGCGCCGCCTGTATCCCAACCAGCGTATGCCATCCAGTCACCTGCGTCAATCCAACCAACATTTAAGCCGCCTTCACTACAATTTTCTGTTTGAATACCACTCATCGAGGTATAATCTTCAGCTTCAATCAGCGAAGGAAGAGTTCCGCCGCCGCTGGTTGTTGTTGTCGTTGCGCTTGTGGTGGTGGTTGTTGTGCCACCGCTCGTGGTTGTTGTTGTGCCGCCACCACAAGTCTGGACATTGGTGGTGTAAGCGTTATCGTAAACGCGAATGTAATCTATATACAATCTCGCAGGAAATGGAGCAGTAATCAGAGCAGGGTCGGTGATTTGAACAAAGTTCCAGCCTCCAACTGCCATGTTCACAAGAAAATAATATGGCCTGTGAAACTCTTCCATATCAGCGGCGGCTCCGCCACTAATATCGAATGCCCAAATTTGTACACCGTCAAGATAAGTCGTTATCAGACTTGGCGTCCATTCCATTGTCCAGATGTGGTAATCATTGTTGAGATTACTTGGGGCAGTATATGATAGCCCATACATGGCATATCCGCCCTCGTGTTCCCAATGTGCAGCTGAGCTGGTTGCCCTGTTTACCGTGCCGTTATCAATAGCTGCCTTAAAGCCCATCTCCATGATATCTATCTCACCGTTGGCAGGCCAGCCAAGAGGAATGGCACCCATCCCCCAGAACGCAGGCCAGAGACCATTGGCAAGGTCCGGAATTTGTATACGGGCTTCGACTGTACCGTATTGGAATTCGAAATTGCCCCAGCCGGTATTTAAACGTGCGGAGGTAAAATTATCACCGGAACGTTCAGCAGTAATAATGAGAGCACCACCGCTAACAGTGGCATTGCCAACCTCGTACGACTGCAGTTCGCCGTTGCCCCAACCGCCTCCGCCGGTCTGGAAAGTCCAGCAGTCCGTGTTGACACTTGAACCGTTGAACTCATCCGACCAGATAAGCGCGGCGTTAGCAGAACCAGTTGTAATCACTGCTGCGAACAATATTATTAAAATATTCTTTAATTTTAACATAAGCTTTTTCCTTTCCCTTCTAAACATTAAATTATCCCCCATAAGAATCCTTCCAGAATTTTTGGCTATTGACCACCTCCTTTCATTTTTGCAACTGCTGTTTCCTCA
>VRUG01000286.1 GCA_019456255.1 Planctomycetota bacterium
AGGCTAGCCCTAAAGCTATTTCGGAGAGAACGAGATATCTCCAGGTTTGATTAGACTTTCACTCCTCCCCACAGCTCATCCCCTAACTTTTCAACGTTAGTGTGTTCGGTCCTCCAGGGACTTTTACATCCCCTTCAACCTGGCCATGGGTAGATCACCTGGTTTCGCGTCTACCACCTGCGACTTGGACGCCGTGTTAAGACTCGCTTTCGCTACGGCTACACCCCTGAAGGGTTTAACCTTGCCACAAACGGTAACTCGCCGGCTCATTATGCAAAAGGCACGCGGTCAGGCATTACGCGATCCGAAGAACACGTCATAGCCCTCCCACAGCTTGTAGGTGCATGGATTCAGGTGCTTTTAACTCCCCTAATAGGGGTACTTTTCATCGTTCAGTCGCCTTACTTTTCACTATCGGTCGTCGAGTAGTACTTAGCCTTGGAGGGTGGACCCCCCAGATTCACACAGAGTTCCACGAGTTCCGTGCTACTCTGGAACGCCGGCAGTAATGCAGGGCTCTCGCTTTTGCATACAGGACTATCACCTTCTATGGTCGGACTTTCCAGACCGTTTTGCTTGCGATGCCTTTGTAACTGCTTACCGGCGCCCACAACACCAGAAAGCAAGCTCTCTGGTTTGGGCTTGTCCGCTTTCGCTCGCCGCTACTTACGGAGTCTCGGTTGATTTCCTTTCCTACAGGTACTTAGATGTATCAGTTCCCTGCGTTCGCTTCGCCTGGCCTATGCATTCAGCCAGAGATGACAGGAACTGGTTGCCCAGTCCTGCCGGGTTTCCCCATTCGGAGATCCCGGGATTAACGGTTGTTAGGCACCTGCCCCGGGCTTATCGCAGCCTACCACGTCCTTCATCGCCTCTCGACGCCTAGACATCCCCCATGCACCCTTAGTAACTTGACCATATCAATCTTTGATTGAAAATATTGGTCATTTCGCGGACTCCATAATGCTAATTCCCAATCGCCAAAAAAGGGCGTTTTTGGGTACTAAAGGCGGCAAAATGGAGACCGTGCCTAATATAAGCGCTCATATCTAGACCTTTTCGCTTTTTACAGCGAAAAGTCTTTGGGATTATTGTAATCCCACGCATCTGCATATTCACTTTTCAAAGAACGTTATTCGTAATTCGTATATGAGTTGATGAGTATATGCGTAAATGAGTCAAAAATTGAAACCCATTCACCGTTCTACTTGTCCACTCATGCACTTTAAACACTGGAGACGATCGGGCTCGAACCGACAACCTCCGGCTTGCAAAGCCGGCGCTCTCCCAGTTGAGCTACGTCCCCGGAGCCACATCAGTTTTGAGTTCTTA
>VRUG01000287.1 GCA_019456255.1 Planctomycetota bacterium
CAAATCGGTTGACGTACTTCCACACACGCTCGATACATGTGTGAAAGAAACGCGGTCCGTAGAGCGGAACAAGCAGACCCTCGTCATTGAAGAAGTCGTAGCAGATGCCGCCAATGTGCAGACGCCTGTCGATGACAAGCACACGCTCCCGTAACTGATCGGCTATCTCATGGGCAATGGTTGACCCGCTGATGCCGGCGCCGACAACAAGGTTGTAGTAGTCAGTCAAGAATACCTCCTCCTTTTCCTAAGACCAGAATTTATACAACTGGAAGGTGTACTTGCCTCTGTAATCTGATCCTATAGATGCACATTCAATTCGTTGTAAGTACTCTAAGTTGATTCAACCTCCTGGATGCATATTTCTGGCGGACCAAGCATTCCGGGATTGCAGATACCGGTCCATGATCCTTCCAAGGATATGCCTGGATCACCAAAATCGGGAAAGCTATTCGCAAAAAGAGATGCCGCCGCAACGAGCTATCTCTTTATGGGACTCGCCGATACACGAGTCCTCTAAAGTACCAATGTGATTCTACATCCCAGAAAAAGTATCTGTAACTGACATTATTGATCACCGGCTACGTACCCTTCCCGCTCGAGATGCAGCAACACCGCCTGAGCGGCTTGCTCGGGTGTCAGATTTGTTGTATCGATCACCAGATCCGCGTCCTGCGGTTCTTCGTATGGATCGGAAATTCCCGTAAACTCTCGGATCATCCCGGCCCTCGCTTTGGCGTACAGCCCTTTCCGATCCCGCTGTTCGCATACCTCCAAGGGTGTTGCCACATGGATCAGGATAAACCCCCCGTGTTGCTCGATCATAGACCGAACCCGTTTCCGTATCGCATCGTATGGAGCAATCGGGGCACATATGGCGATGCCGCCATTCTTGGTAATCTCATGGGCGACGAATCCGATCCGTAAGATATTGAGGTCTCGGTGCTCCTTGGAAAATCCAAGCTCTGAAGAGAGATTCTTGCGGACGATATCACCATCGAGCAGCGTGACAGGTCTGCCACCAGCCTCAAGCAGCCGGGCTAAAAACGCCTTGGCTATTGTTGACTTGCCGGCGCTTGGTAGGCCGGTGAAGAAGACTGTGAATCCCTGGCGGTGGCGGGGCGGATAGGTACGGCGCAGCTCGGTCAAGACTTCAGGAAAAGTGAACCATTCCGGCACATCTCGTCCCTCCGCCAGCCGTTGACGCAGCTCCGTTCCGGAAATATTGAGAGTTCTGTCACTTTCCTTCACTTCATCCGTCGGAATGTACATATCCTTATTCTCAAGGTACACCATCGTTTTGAACGGTATCAGCTGCACACCCAGCTCCGA
>VRUG01000288.1 GCA_019456255.1 Planctomycetota bacterium
TTTATTGGATCAGATGCGGAGCCTTTATATTGTGAGGGGTCTTTAACCTCTATTAGAATCAGCATAGATTTTTCTTCAATCAAAAAATCGACAAATTTCATACCTTCAATCGGCGGAAAAATTTTGTGATCGTCTAATTTTTCAGCGCTTAAAGCGGATGAAAAATCAAATTCAAGCGCGCCTTCCATGAATTTCACTTATTTTTCCTGGTGTTAAGTTCGAGTGCCCTTTCCACATCGCGATCATAGAGGTCCATAAATGTATCTGATATGGCATTTGGTTCAATGGATACGAAGTCATTTGTAAATGAGTGCATAATTTCTTTGTTTTTAGGATCTCTATAGAGCGAGTGGTACATGATTTTATTTTTAGCCGTTTTTCTTAAATCAAATTCTTTTAATAAAACATAATCATGTGTCGCAATGAAAATTTGGACACCAAGCAATTGTAGTTTTAGCAGTATGTCAACAACAGTTCCCATTAACTTGGGATTTAAATTTGTCTCCGGTTCATCCCAAAACAGAATGGACCCTTTTAAAAGAGTTCCGTTTTGGATAAGAAGCCATAACAACCCAAGTTTCCTCATGCCTTCGGCCAACAAAGTAAATTCTAATCTCCCTTGCCGGTTATTCAAAAAAAATTCCTCATCTGTCAACACGATTTTACCTTCAATACTTTTTTCGATTATTTTCAATAGCTCTTTTCTTGAAATGTCTGGTGGACCACGCAGTAAAGGCTTTAATGCCTTATCTATAATATCAACATATATTTCTTCAAAATGAATTTCTCTATCGGAATATAAGGACCGAAATCCAGGGGAATTGGCTAACATTTCTTTTACGGGGATGTAGGCACATTGAATTCTATCAGTTGTCCAGCGGTCTTTTCCTAAAACTTTAGCGGATGTTTTTGAAATATTGGAAAATGAAATCTTGATCCTTTTTAATCCTCTATAAATTTCTAATACAGCGGAATTCCTTCCGCGTTGTCTGAAAACCAAGCGTCCAATTCTGGATTGAAATGGAAGAAATACTCTGATAAGTTTTCCAGTAAACGAACCATTTCCTCTAGCAAAATCACAAGCAGAGTAAACAGATTTTAGCAAATGAGTTTTTCCTGTCCCATTTGTACCAATAAAGGCATTTATACCAAGGCCGAATTTGATATCCAGCTCTTTAAAAGCCGTAAAATTTTTCAGCCTAACCCTAGTTATTGTGCTTTGCCCCATGCAATTATCCAAAAATTTTAGTTATACGATCCTGCCTACCAGATCGTACACGTGCGCTTCGGTAATTTCCACCGCGTGAAACTCCCCCGCTTGCGCC
>VRUG01000289.1 GCA_019456255.1 Planctomycetota bacterium
AGGAGTCTTGAGGCCTTTTCGTATTGAATCTGCCATACCCGGTATAGAAAGCAGATAGAGGGTTTCCTGGATTGCGTACCAATCATCTTCGCTTACCAGGACAGCGGAACTTTCCTTCCCGGTTATGGTAATAGGCTCATGCGATTCCCCAACCTCTTTAATGAGTTTGTAAAAGTTCTTTCTGGCGTTTGTAGCATTTATAGCACTCATAGCATTCTCCGTACGATATAACGTACGTCTAAGATACACCAATTTTGCATTGGTCGTCAAGCAAGATTACAGACACCAGTACCGGGCGAAATGTCATATAAGGGTGGGGCACCTTTGCGAAAACCCGAGCAAGGTACCACACTGGGTGCAGGTTGACGAAAAAAATGCATGTTTCACGCTTTCCTTTCAGGCCGCCACCGGTGGCAATTTTAGCTGAAAAACACCGCTTCTACCGGGCAAACCGATTCGCATAGCCCGCAACTGACGCACCTCTCGATTAATACCCGATAGGTCTTTTCCTCTTCTTCGATGGCCAAAGCGTAACATACCCTCAAGCATAATCCGCAAGAATTACAAAGATCAGGATCGATTCCAGCCTTCACCCCGAATAGCGGCTGCCTATCGGCTGCCCTTTTATGGGTTAAGCCCTTGAGTTCACTGATAGCTTTGCAACCCCGTTTTTCCAAATAAGCTCTGAGCGCGGCGGCAGTTTGATTAAATATTTCAAAGCCTCTAAGCATAGGAGCACTCACCATGCCTACACCGGTGGCTCCTGCCATAATCATTTGCAAGGCGCCTCGATAATCCGTCACCCCACCTACACCCACTACAGGCAGGTTTACAAAACGAGTGATCTCGTAGATATATTTCAGTGTTACAGGCAGGATATATTTTCCTGACAGATAACCGGAACCGTCCGGGCTTCCCATGTGCGGCCGGCCGGTTTCAATGTCAATGGTCATTACCGGTCCAATGGAATCCATGGCAGCTATAGCGTCTACTCCGGCAGTTACCAGTTCCTTTAATACCTGATCTAAATTGGGAAGAAAAGGAGGAAGCTTGACCATCAAAGGTACCTTGACCAGAGGCCTGGTCTTCTTTACCGCCTCCACAAGCTGAACCGGGTCTTAATCTACCAGGGAAATTATTCGTGAACCTGCTTTGACCAGCTCCATCGCCATCTCAGCGGCTTGGTCGGGAGTGACGTAATTCTTGGCGATGCTGGTCACCAGTGGCGTATCACCATCGTACCTACGGATCACCTCTAACCATTGCCTAAAACCTATATCGGACCAGTTCGCATTGATCAGGCTTTTCTCATAACAG
>VRUG01000290.1 GCA_019456255.1 Planctomycetota bacterium
CTTTCTCTAGCAAGGTCGTATGATTTATCTCGCCCTTGATTCAGTTATTCCTTGGCTCCTGCCTTCTTAAGCAATTCCACTATTTCGGTATGTCCCTCTAGCAATGCTGCCATTAATGCTGTCCATCCCTCCTTGTCCTGAGCGTTAATATCCGCTCCTGCCTCTATGAGCAGCTTGGCAACCTCTGGATGTCCCTCTTGCGATGCTATCATTAATGCTGTGTATCCAACCTTGGTCTGAGCGTTGACATGCACTCCTGCCGCTATGAGCAGCTTGGCAATATCTAGATGTCCATATTGCGATGCTATCATTAATGCTGTGTATCCAACCTTGGTCTGAGCGTTGACATCCGCTCCTGCCTCTATTAGCCACCGGGCAACCTCTGGATATCCATATTGCAATGCTATCATTAATGCTGTGTATCCATCCTTAGCCTGAGCGTTGACATGCGCTCCTGTCTCTATGAGCAACTTGGCAATATCTAGATGTCCATATTGCAATGCTATCATTAATGCTGTGTATCCATCCTTAGCCTGAGCGTTGACATGCGCTCCTGCCTCTATGAGCAACTTGGCAATATCTAGATGTCCATATTGCGATGCTATCTTTAATGCTGTAAATCCATCATTTAGCTCAGCGTTAATATCCGCTCCTTCCTCTACAAGCAGCTTGGCAATATCTAGATGTCCATATTGCGATGCTATCATTAATGCTGTGGCTCCCTCCTTGTCCTGGGCGTTGACATCCGCTCCTGCCTCGATAAGTAGCTTGGCAATATCTGTATGTCCATATTGCGATGCTATCATTAATGCTGTGGCTCCCTCCTTGGTCTGAGCGTTGACATCCGCTCCTGCCGCTATAAGCAGCTTGGTAACCTCTGGATGTCCCTCTTGTGATGCCCACACTAATGCTGTCCATCCCTCCTTGTCCTGGGCATTGACATTCGCTCCTGCTTCTATAAGTAACTGGGCAACCTCTTTATGCCCAAATCCCGATGCAAGCATCAAAGCTGTTAAACCATCATCGTCTTTAGCATTCACCTCAACACCTGCATCCAGCAAAGTCCGTACTTCGGCTGTGTTTCCGGAGAGAGCTGCTCTAAGTAAATCTTCTTTGATCGTTGAGGAATCAATAGTAGCTGATTTATACTCAGTTTTTACGCAGGAAATACCTATGATTAGAGTAAATAAGATTAATATCATCCATTCTCGTCGCATCATATTCCTCCCCAAATTTTGATATTTCCGTTCATATTAGATTGTCCATAAGATGTATTAGCTTTAAGCCAGGACTGATGCAGAACT
>VRUG01000052.1 GCA_019456255.1 Planctomycetota bacterium
TTCTATCGATCTGGGGGTTTTTTGTCTACCTTTTACCTCCGATTCCAGGGAATTCCGGCGGTTATGCAACAAGTCTAATATATAGCCTTGTCATTTTGTGCCTTTACTCGTTTTGTATCGACCTCCTGAAACGCATATACATTTCGGGAAAGCTCAAACAAGTTCCTAAAATAGTCCAGATCCTCACAAAGGTTGACAGTTAGCTCTGCAAAGTTCTTTTGCACTTCTAGAACCTGAAGTATGCCTGAATTTGTCCACACAGTTTGTGGGCATTTGTTAAAGTTTGGATCTATGTCCTTCACAGGCTTGGTCAGAAAGACCCAATCACGGCCTTCAGTTTTCTTACAACTAATTAAAAGTACAACGTAATTAATAATCCTCTCAAACTGAGATGTTTTGTATGCTACCAAATCAATCTCTCGAGGTGTGTTTGTAAGGGCATCTACATAGTATCTATTATTAATAACAGACCAGTGTTCCTGCTCTAACAAATCACTGACCCTCCGCTCAAGTAAAAAGCCAGTTTTTGAGATGGCTTCGTTAATAAGTTTTTTCTTATGTTCAGATTCTTTGCTCATAAATTCTGACCTTTTCATATAAAAGGAGAGACGCGTGCCGAAGTTGAGTAGGAGAGGAGCCTCACGGACCTCTCCCCCTAAGAACCATGCGCGATAGTTTCCTCGCATCTAGCTCAAGCAATCCCTACAACCTCCTAGGCTCAGATGGAGGTAGTTGTGAGCATTCATAACTACCTAAGGGATTAAACAAACAAAGTCCATTAACCCCTTATGTGGTCCATGGGTGGTGTCTCTATTTGTGAAGCAAGTCATCAGCAGCATCCAACAACACACTAAATTGGGGAAAACCATTCCCCCCACATATACAGAACTGAATATTCAAACTTCATATTTGATCTCCTTGATACTACTAATTTTAAAGACATTTACAGGAGATTACAATATATGACACAAACCCAGGTTAAATACTGGCACTCAATATTCAGAAACTATGTACTTAAAGGCAAGCCGATTCCTCCCCGCCTGAACGACGCTCTATTCAACCGATTAAGAATTGAGGTGATAAAATCTCCTTCCGACAGCAGCAATTTATACAGTCCTCATCGCACACCAGATGACATAAACTTTATTAATCAGCAGTTTAGTAACTACCCCAATATGAAGAAAGAAATCTCATCCTTTGCAGAACCCATAAAAATAACATCTAAACCACATCCTGACACTTCTATGCACTCTATCGATGATGTCAAGATTGCCGTTAAGTTTAGAATGCCTTCATATGGAAAAACAATAGCAAACCTCATTGACTTCGGTCGCGCCATTCTACTGGTCGGTCCAAATGGATGCGGGAAAACAAAACTCATCTGCGAACTTGCCAAGTCAAGAAACAAGAAAGTGCGGCGGGTAAACTTCGACGGAGGGATGACCCCTGAGTCGTTCCTCGGTACAACCAAAATCCGCACTCAGATACTTGATGGCAAATCATTTACAGAAACTTATTTCCAGTCTGGACCTGTCACCCAGGCTGTTAAAAATGGTGATTGGCTTATCCTCGACGAACTTGATAAAGCTCAGCCTGAATACGTAGCAGCACTTCATGCCATAACCGAGGACATCCGCAATCCGCTCAACCTAAATGAAGATGGAGGACATCAAATCATTCCCCATCCAGATTTCCGTATTATAGCCACAGCAAACACTCTTGGTGATGTGGAAGATTCAGCTCTTGCCTATTACGGCTCAAACCCAATGAACCAGGCGTTCAAAGACCGATTCGCAATCATCCGAGTCAATTACCCGGATAATGAGCCGGAGATCCTGAACGATATACTTCACTGCCCGGATTTAGCACATAAGATGGTTCAAGTAGCCAAACTATCACGGCAGGCAGCTTCTAATGGTGAAATCACAGGCTTTGACTTTTCAACCCGCCGTCTCATCAACTAGGCGGCAACGTATTTATTTCTAGGAGACTTCAAAGCAGCCACTAACGCAGAAGTACTTGGACGTTTACCCGAAGCTGTACATTCTTTAGTTGAAGCCTTCCTGCACAACTGCTTTGGAAGCAATTGGAAGCGATACCATTCAGCACATTACTCTCTCGACGGGAAAAATTGAAGAGGGCATCCAATGAAAAAAAGATTTTCAGCATTTAATTTGCATGAGTACGCTTCCGGCATGCTCAACGACCACATCAGAGTTATCGAAGACCCCCTCGCCCCAACGGCAAGCTGCAACCTTCGTCGGCGTGAGATAACTATCCCTGCGCTTGACTATTCTAAACCTATTGAAGAGTCCCAATACCGTATTACAAAAGGTTACGTTGATCATGAATCGGCGCATATCCTCTTCTCACCATTCCGTGACGGCCTATCCTCCTTTAAACCACACTTACGCCGCCTTGTAAATCTTCTTGAAGACATGCGCATCGAAAGGCTTTATTCCCGCAAATACCGCGGGATCGCAGAAGACCTGAACCACCTTAATTCCTTGCTCTTCTCCCGGAACATGAGCCGGGATATCGAACGGGACACGATAAATGCCATGTGCTCCCTGATCTTTTCCTACGGCCTCCGCATTATACCTCCCGATGGACTCCATTTCCTTCCGACAACCCAAAAACTTTTCAACACCAAGATTCGGAATTTTATTGATGAGTTCATCGATTCAGACGGCCTTTCTGTTGAGTCCTATGCCCAACAAATCTTCGATATCCTTAAAAACACATATTCCGAAAAGGAACAGAAATCCATTCCCGACAAATCCGCTTCTCCACATCGCTCCGAAACCGACGAAGCGGCAGGTGATTCATCATCTTCATCCTCTACGCCAAAAAGTACCTCTGAATCGATCAAAGAAACCGAAGCTGCAGTAACATCCTCAGTTGACGAATCTACCGACACCGGTCCGGCTGAACATGTGGAACAAACCGTAGATTCTGTGAATACCTTAAACCCTGATCTAATAGAATCTGACCCTGATGATTCCAAATCGAAAGATCTCTCTGATTCCAAAAAACCTGAATCTACCAGTCCAGATGAATCATTCATGGATGAGCTTAATGAAGCATTTGCCGCAGCCGATATCGAATCATTCCTTGAGTCCAGAATCCCGGATAATCCAAAACCATCAGACAGCCACCAGACTCTGGCTCCCTATAAAGATATAGTCGTATCTATAAAGCCATCCGAAATCCGCTCCTTTTTATCCGACTCCGGCTTCTTTGAAAATACCCTGAAAGAACATTCCGCTGTTATCAGTGCCTATCACTCCGCTTTCTCTAATATCCTTCTTTCAACCCAGAAATCAAGAACTCTCTCCACATTTGAAGGCAGATTCAATTCCAAAAAAGCTTATAAAATATTAACCGATACATGTCCCCGCATATACACCCGTACTATCCCGGGCCGTACAAACGGCTACGATGTATCAATTCTGCTTGATGTGTCCGGCTCAATGGGACGACTAGCGGGCTACAACAAAAATACCAAGTTTTATTACTCTTCCCAAGCCATGATCGTCCTCGCCAAAGCTTTCACCGAACTACCCGGAATCAACTTTGAGATCATCGCCTTCACTGCTGATAAATATTTCAACCTCAAAACAGGTAAAACAATTTTCAGCGGACCGAACAACGTGCTTTATCCTTTGAAATCTTTCGACCAGAAAGATATGGGTATAATCCCATATTTCTACGACTTCGCCATTAGGAATAATATCTCATACCAGAACTTCGATCTTGCCGCAGTCAAGGTTGCCTCAAAGCGCCTTTATTCCTACCCTTCCGCAAACAACAAACTGCTAATTGTCCTATCCGATGGAAAGCCCTGCTGCGCCAACAACTCTTCGGAAACCCTTCTTGCCGAATATATTAAAGAAGTATCTACACGCCACCCGATCTTCGGTATTGGAATCGACAATCGTAATATCGGCAGGATCTACGAGCACTCAATTAATGTCAACGACATGACCACCTTCAAAGATGCTGTGCTTAAGAGGATCAAAGCCTTTATCCTCTCAAAGGTCAAAACCTCATAATCCTTTCCGGCATTGCAACAGTAACACTGTCGTAAGACAGGTCCTGGATTATGACCAAGACAAATAGCAAAACCAGTTTGGTTAGATGTAATCGAAAGATATGATTTCACAGAACGGTCCCTCTCAACTACTAATTTTATTAAAGCGTAAAACGTATTAAACATGAGGAGGTAAAAGATGAAAAATAAGGCGGCAAAATCAATTCCTAAAACGATCAGGAAAGTAATCAGAAAGAATCCTGACCTTTCCGTTTGGCTCAATTGTGATTTCTGTGGAAAACTCGTCAGGATCAGCAATGCAAAGACCGTTAAAGACCTGCAAAACAGAGATCTGAGAGTCGGTTCTCTTTGCGCTCATTTAGTCAAGCGCTACAAAACTTATGAAGACTATCGAATGGACCCTAACCGGCTCAAGGTTATTGCCACCCTGCGGAGTAAAATCACTAAAGAAAGAAAGGTTTCCGATAAAGTCGACCAGCCGGCGGAAGTGAAATCCGCTTAACTCACAAGCCCGCAATTGAGCGGGCTTTCTTTCAGGTACGTCATCCATGGACATTATCGAGGGAGTAATAACCACAATTTGCAACAGTTATTCACTCAGCACTTTTACCAGTTCAATTTATACTCATCCAATTTCACACTTCAACCATCTCGCACTACTTTTTGAAATATCGAAGTCTAACCTTTTCGCTCAAACGGTACCACCCGTCACGGAGGAGAGTTTATATGAATAATCAGAAAACGACCGAAACCGAACTCCCCGTTCCTGAAGTGAGCAGGGACAAAATAATTGAATATCTGAATACAAGTGGTCTCACCAAAGAACTGGCGGAGAATGAGCAACGGCAGTTTATAGAGATAGCGTATGAGTTCCAGCTTAATCCCTTCAAGAAAGAAATCTATTGTTTTCCTTATGGGGAGGGACAGAACAGAAAACTCTCTATAATTGTTGGTTATGAAGTTTACATCAAAAGAGCAGAGCGCACAGGCAAGCTCGATGGATGGAAAGTTTGGGTAGTAAACTCCGGCAAAGAAACAAAAGCCATAATCGAAATCCATAGAAAAGACTGGACAAAACCCTTCCGTCATGAGGTTTTCTTTGAGGAAGCAGTACAGCGTAAAAAAAACGGCAGTATAACATGGTTCTGGGTGAAACAGCCAAAATTTCAGTTAAAGAAAGTGGCAATCTCTCAAGGTTTCAGGCTCTGCTTCCCAGATGAATTAGCAGGCATGCCCTATATCGCCGACGAGCTTCCTGAAGAAATGTCGACAACAAAAATGCGCAATGTCTCACCTTCACAGTCCGAGCCACCTAGTAAACAAAAGAAACCTGTAGAAACAAAAACGTCGCTGTTAGAATCCCCAAAACCGCCAGAAGACCAGTTAAAACCCGAACCGCAATCAGGGGCGAATTCCGAGGAGAACAAAAGCCTTATGGATCGTATAGATTCAATTCTGAAATCTAATGCCTCCTGCTTCACTACCAATCACACCGACTGGATCAGAAAACAGATCGCCAAGGATTCCACCATCAACCACCTGAATAAGATCCTCGACCACATAGGAAAGGTAATCGAGGCAAAATCAAAAACGCCTCAGCAAATACCAAAAACGGAAAAAGCAACAGAAACTCAGTCTAAAGAGCCTGCACTAATAATCTGACTTTATTTAAGGAGGTATTCCATGCCTAACTTATCAGCACAAGCTGCAGCGATCCCCTCCATGGACGAGCTCATCTTCGATAAAGAAAAACTCCGGGAACCACAGCCCTTCCAGGTTGACAGCCTTGATAAGGCAAATTGGGCAGTTTGCAAAATCATCCAGGCAGAGCGCCGCATACAAGAAAGAAATCAAATTGCCGACACCTATAAACAAAAAATCAATGAATGGCTCCGGCAATCCAATCAAGAGGATAAAAAGAGTATCGACTTCCTGACATCCTTGTTACGCCCCTTTGTGGAACAAGAGGTAGCCAAACAAAAGCGCATCAGGAACATCAAGCTTCTGGGCGCCACAGTAGGACTACGCAAGCAGCCTGAAAAAATTGAAATCATAGATATTGACCTGGCCCTCGGTTTTTGCGAGGAAAATCACCCTGAAGCTCTAATCATTAAGAAGGAACTCTCCAAAACGGATCTTAAAA
The DNA here is from genome assembly GCA_019456255.1 of Planctomycetota bacterium. Classification (GTDB taxonomy): domain Bacteria; phylum Planctomycetota; class Phycisphaerae; order Sedimentisphaerales; family Anaerobacaceae; genus VRUG01. The sequence continues at coordinate 6,198 of VRUG01000052.1, forward strand.
AACTCTATGGCAAAGGTGAAATTATTCCGGGAGTACTGATTGTCCGCAACGCTTCTGAGTTCTATATAAAAAGCGATGACGGTAATGATTCAGGGAACCAATAAGGCATGAACGCTGACACTGTGAACATAAAAGGGGAAATATGGCAGGTTTAAGACTTTTAAGTACTGTTACCAACCATGAGCTTCTAGAGCTTATGGAACACCCGGGAGAGTATTCACCTGAATCCCTTGCCTATGAATATATAAAACGAAATCGGACAAAGGAGAAAATACCTTGCATTCGGTTCCCGGTTGATGCCTATACGATTCTTAAACGATATTCAACCAGAAAGCAGGAGCACTTTTTAGCAATCACCCTTAATACGGCTTATGCTGTAATCAAAACGCACGTTATCTCAAAAGGGATCGTTGACAAAACCATTATCCACGCCAGAGAAATATTCAGGGCTGCTATAAAAGATAACGCCACCGCCGTACTACTAGCTCACAATCATCCTTCAGGAAAGCTCGATCCATCTCATGAAGATAGAGTAATTACCCAAAATCTTAAAGGAACAGGAAAACTCCTTGGCATCCATGTTCTGGATCATATCATTCTAACAAAAGATAGTTATTACAGTTTCCTTGAAGACGGAGAACTCTAACCCAAATGAAAAATAGGCACCGCAAAATCAATCATGAGAACTCATTTCGATAAACTTATACCAGCAGGATTTAAAAGGATTTCAGTAACTCTCTTGGCTGTACCTGAAAGGATAATCCCCAAAACAGCATTATGGGTCAACTTCTTACTACTTACTAAGACATAAAGAAACTTAATCTATAAGGAGCAAAATTATGAACAATTTAAATTCAATCCTACTTGAAGGCAATCTTACTAAGGACCCGGAGCTTCTTTATACCTCCAAAGGTACTCCCGTCTGCACCTTCCCCATCGCCTGCAACCGCTATTTCAAAAACGATGGAGAAAATGTCCAGGAAGTTTCCTATTTCGAGGTGACAGCCTGGTCCCGTTTGGCGGAAGTGTGTAACGAATATCTCAAAAAAGGCCGTGGTGTACGCATTGTTGGCCGCCTCAAACAAGACCGTTGGGAAGCAGACGGCGCTACTCGCTCCAAAGTCTACATAGTTGCCGAACACGTGGAATTCAAGCCGGAATCAGGCCCCAAGTCTACTTCTGCTGAAACCAAGTAAAAACCATATGTTTGACAAAGAGGATATTATTTACAGTTACACAAGGTCCCAGGCCATAGAGGACGGCAGTTTAATCGATGTAACACAAATGGCAAAAGAAGCCGGCATCAAGTATCCGGTAGCGGTTACTAAAGCAGTCTGGGATACCTATATCACACCGGATGAAGAGTTGATTTCTTTGGGTCAAAGCATAAACGGTCGTTTGTGGGACGTTCTCTGGATATTCAGAACCTTAGCATCCCATAAAAGCAGGGATACTCTATTTTTCAGAGTATATTTCCTAATGGACCGATATACCAAACCTAAGTTCGTAACCCTAAAAGCGCTTATCCATCCGGGAGACAACCTTGAACCGGTCATCACCATAATGCTTCCAGGGGAGGATTAAACCCATGACCTTTTTACAAGCAGAAAAGAAACGGCAAACGGTTTTCAAATTAACCTCAAATTACTTTACAAAGGCAGCCCGCAAACCGGGGCTTTACCGGTCAAAACTCCAGCCCTTCTGCCTGCCCATAGAGGAGGCTCATCAAAATCTCTTTCCGCCCATACGGGATGCGGCTATAGATTACTTCTCGAAAAACCAAATCGTCTGGCACAGCGGACCTCTGCCCGATATGCCAAGCAACCATCTCTGCAGCTCTCAAGTCTTCTGTGTCAACTTCCTGTTTCCATTCTTTGATAAACCGGAGGCGCTAAAATCGCTTCTTCTTTTAATTTTCCCGGATATCCATCGTATTCTTCCCATTGAAAATGAAAACCAATACATAGCCTTCGAATGGATAGGGGACCAGAATTATCTTAACGAGAAACCTTCCTTGAACAACGAACGTAAAAGAGGCCTGGGCACTACCTCTATCGATGCCGTCGTTCTATTGGAAACAACCTCAAACGAGCATCAATTTGTCCTTATTGAATGGAAATACGCCGAGTTTTACCAAAATCAGTATCTCCGCTTCAGCCAGGGCGGGACGGATCGATCCCTTCTTTACAAACCCTTGCTTACATCCGAAAATTGCCCGATTAGAAAAGACCTTCTGCAGAGCTTCGACGATCTGCTCTATGATCCCTTCTATCAAATGTTACGCCAGCAACTATTGGCGTATAAAATCGAGCAAATTCATAAAGAGAATGTTCAAATTGCGACTGTCCTCCATCTTTACACAAACAAGAATCGTGACTTGATAAAAGTCACTTCCCCTAACCTTCAGGCTATCGGCAATACATCTTTTGAAGTATGGAAGAGTCTTGTCAAAGATCAACGTTTATTCAAAAACTTCTCAATCGAGAACCTTTTCGCTTCTTTTTCGATAGAAAGGTTCCCTGATTTCTTTGGATGGTGGGATTATATCAAAAAACGCTATTCCTGGATAACAAAGTAAAAGAAATGGACTTTAATGGTAAAAACTCTATCTTTTTCAGATCCGCAAATTCTATTCATGTCAACATTTGCTTTAAAACCAGGTAGGAACAGAAATTCCACTTGTTCCATGGTTATAGAGGGAAAGATAAGGTTGTCGTGGACAATAAAATTAGCTCAAATGGTAGGATATAAGACATCCTTGAAATTAGATCATAGTATACTAATTTATTATTTCACTACATTATAATATTTACAATATCAAAAATATTATTTATACTTTATGAAAGGGAATTTTAGAAATGATTTATAACTTTCGAATTGATCGTAAAAATGTTCCAGAAATTATTAAACGCCTCGAAAAACAAAATATGCTTTCTCAAGGTTGGGGAGGAGGTTCCGAGGCAACACTCAATATTGATGATGAAAACTACACAATAAAGTGCAAAGACCATTATGAACTTGCTTCTACACGGATTCCAACGAACCTGCAACGGATTATGGATTTCCAAGATGGCGACATTATAGTTACGCCACACCTTCCTGAGAACGGAAAGTTATCAATCCATTTAATCGACGGTACTTATCCACATTGCTATGTATATTTATCAAAAGATGAGTATCATCTGAACAATAGAATTAGAATAAGAAAATCTTATGGCTTAATTGGGAACATAAGTATCTATAATCACAAACTCGCATCTTGGTATGGTAGACTTCAGTGGTTACGTCTTCCCATATTACAAATTGAAAGGGATTTTACTGCCTTTCAGGAAATAATCGCTGAATTAGAAAAGAATCCAGCGGCACAAATCGAAAAGTCATATCTTGATGACTACTTGAACTCGCTTACAAACAAGACAATTCGAAGTGTACGTGATGAATTGAGAAAAATTAACCCAAGTAATAGTAACATATCTTTTGAATCAGTATGTGAAAATCTGCTATCCTCTTATGGATACGTTGTACAACACAAACATGTATTTGATCGAAAAGGTGGCGACGTTGACCTCTGGTGTACCCGAGAAAGATCAGATATATCGCCATTTGAAACAGGTCAAGTAACTCTATTTGTTCAAGTTAAGAAGCATGAAGGTTCTACAGATGAAGAAGCAGTAAAACAGGTTCTCCAACTCATGAAAGAAAATCTAACTGCAGACGGATGTGTGATGTCCCTTGCTGATGATTTTACACGGAAAGCCCAGGAATTAGCTGAACAAAACGGTGTACTCTTACTAGAAGGTAATAGTATTGCTCGATTACTCTTGTCTACAACCTTGGGAGGTTGAACGGGCACATCGCATAATTACGTTCCTTATACAAAATTGCCCAAGTATTTTTTGTTCTATTAGGAGGAGAGCAAATGAAAAAGAACATATATCAGATCAAATGCCCAAACTGTGGGACAATGATTGATGTAGAGGAGGTACTTGCACATCAAATTGAAGGAAATATGCGTAACCAATTGAGTTCAGAATATCAGGAGAAATTACAGACTCTTACAAAAAAAGAAAAGCAATTGCAAGAGTCGGAAAAAAAACAGCAACAAATTATTGACCAGAAAGTACAGAAACTAGAACAGAGTCTGCGCCAAGAATTAGATAAAGAATATAAAAATAATTATGAAAAACAAATATCCTCACTTTCAGATGATATAGATAAGAGAGAGAAAGAACTATCAGAGTTAAAAGATAAAGAAATTGAATTAGAAAAAATGAAACGGGTGCTACAAAAAAAGGATAAAGACTTTGAACTTAGGCTTGAAAAAGCGCTCACTGAAAGTCAGCAAAAGGTAGAAGAAGAAGTCGCAAAAAGAGAAACACAAAGATATGAACTAAAACTTCATGAAAAAGATAAAAAGCTAACTGATCTTGAAAAACAAATTGCTGGGTGGAAAAGAAAAGCAGAACAAGGATCTACACAGCTTCAAGGCGAAGTACAAGAATTAGCTATAGAAAATATTTTGTATCCTCTCAGAAAACCAGGGCAATCTGCATTGCCGATTATTGCTGTGATGCACTCTCGATGATTAACTGGGCCAG
>VRUG01000291.1 GCA_019456255.1 Planctomycetota bacterium
GTATCTTGCTTAACGATTTCATCCCACTTTTTTTGCGAAATCCCCGTTTAACCTCTCTGAATAATTGTTCAAGAATAAAATGTAAAGATTTACATTTTATTCTTTATGTGAACAACAACAAAATGTAAAGTTATCTGTATTGAATCCATATTTTAAAAGGGATAACGTAAAAATCACTTTACATAATGTTAGGGCAGATTCTACCCTTGGGTATTACTATTCAAGGAGGAATAACATGCCAAATTCTGACGAGTATTGGAAAAAACTTTTCGAAGCAGGAAAGCAATATCTTATCAAAAAGGGTTTCAAGTCATATGCAGTTAATACTAAGACCCAAATCTGGAAACAATTAAAAGATTTCACGGAAACCCACAGCGATCTAGACCTTGATGCGGACGTAGTACGGGATTTTTTTGTCCAAGAGTTTCAAACTACACAGTTTCATACTATCAATGGCAAACAGAGACAAATGCTTAGCGTAGTAAACATCTTACTGTTCATAGCGTCAGGCATCTCAAGCACAGTGGATCCAAGCGGATTGCGGATGGTGTTCTCTAATAGGGGTACTACAATTTTGATGAGGGAATATCTGTTACATCTGGCATCAGAAGGGCGCTCACCAGGAACCATACGTCAAGAACAGAATTTCCTCAACTTTTTCTCCGATTACCTTGTTGAAGAAGAGATTGAGGATTTAAGTGGTTTTAGTAAGAATAATATTCCTTCTTTTCTTTTCAAGTTGGGGAACTGCAGTTTATCTATTAGGTCTCGACATAGCAGTTGCCTTCGATCCTTCCTCAAATATCTGCATGAGAAAAACATCGTACCTGAGGATATTTCATTCTTCATTCCCTCGTTATCTTATAACAAGTTATCAAAAATACCATCAGTATATACCAAAGAGGAAGTGAACAATATGCTGGCAGCTATTGACTTGGGTAATCCTTGTGGTAAACGAGATAATGCAATGGTACGGCTTGCCGCGCATCTTGGACTGCGCAGCGGCGACATCAGGAATCTAAAATGCAAAGACATCACTTGGACACGGAATCACAAAGACTGTATCCGTTTCGTTCAACAGAAAACAGGAAAGGAAATCATGCTGCCCATGCCGGAAGACGTATCGGAGGCCATTATCGATTATCTCACGCATGGTCGTCCTTCGTGTGAAAGCAAGTTTCTCTTTGTTCAGCATCATTCCCCATTTAAACCCATGCTTAGTGGTGGGTTTTATAAGAAAGTCTCAGGCTATTTCCGACGTGCCAATATAGATACTGAAAAGAGAAAGCATGGGCCGCAT
>VRUG01000292.1 GCA_019456255.1 Planctomycetota bacterium
AGGCCATACCTAATCGTATCGGCACCCTTTTGGCAATGAAAACAGCAGACCTGGAGAAAATAATTTATTTTCAGGACTATGTTGTTACCGACCCAGGCCAAACACCGTTGAAGTTGGGGCAACTGCTTGGAGAAGAAGAATTCCGTGAGGCGTCGAGCAAGTATGGTACGCCTCCTGCTGGTTTTAAGGCTTCAATGGGCGCCGAAGCAATGAGGTCATTGTTGATAAATCTCGACCTTGATGCCTTAAGCATAGAGTTGCGGCAAGCTATTGACAAGACCAACAGCAAGCAGAAAATCAAAGATCTCACCAAACGCCTTAAGATTGTTAACGAAGCTAAAAACAGCACAAACAAGCCTGAATGGATGGTGCTTGAAGTTATTCCTGTTATTCCTCCGGATTTGCGTCCTTTGGTTCTTCTTGAAAGAGGCAATTTCGCAACCAGCGACTTAAACGACCTTTACCGGCGAATTATCAATCGTAACAACCGGCTAAAAAAGCTCATAGACCTTAATGCCCCAGATGTAATTATCCGTAATGAGAAAAGAATGCTTCAGCAGGCGGTTGATTCACTGTTTGACAACGGTCGCTGCCGCAGGCCCGTACTCGGCAGTAACAATCGACCTCTAAAGTCATTGAGCGATATGATCAAGGGCAAACAGGGTCGATTCCGCGAGAACCTTCTTGGCAAACGTGTAGATTACTCGGCTCGGTCCGTAATTGTAGTTGGCCCTAATCTGAAACTCTACCAATGTGGTTTGCCAAAGAAAATAGCTCTGGAATTGTATCAGCCTTTCATTATTCGAAAACTCAGAACACATGGGCTTGCCGATACGATTAAGAGCGCCAAGAGGATGATTGAAAGACGTGATGACTCTGTCTGGGATGTCCTTGAAGAAGTCATTCATCAGCATCCTGTCTTGCTAAACCGCGCCCCAACGCTTCATCGAATGGGTGTTCAGGCCTTCGAGCCGATCCTCGTGGAAGGCAACGCGATTATGCTTCACCCGTTGGCCTGCAAGGGATTCAACGCTGACTTTGACGGTGACCAGATGGCGGTCCACCTGCCACTAAGTGTTGAAGCTCAGGCTGAAACTCATATCTTAATGATGACTACCTCCAACATTTTTTCGCCGTCAAATGGCTCGCCAATGGTTGGACCATCTCAGGACATGGTGATGGGCAACTATTATTTGACCAATATGGAAAAGGAGTGGCCGGAACCAATCGGCCTGAGTGTACCAGGTGCTGGACTGGGCAAGGAAAAGCTTAGAAAGGAAATACGCCAGCCGAATA
>VRUG01000053.1 GCA_019456255.1 Planctomycetota bacterium
CTCAGTTCCAGCAATACACAACAGAACAGGTGGATAACTCTCTAATTGAGTGTGGTACATAATTCGGGGTCAGATCATCAACGTCCAGTAATGCTTGTTTTCGCAGATTTAACACAAAATCCCAAGCCACGCGAATGCAAAGCATATTACTTATGGATAGATGAAATAATCCATGAATTATCAAAAGGGCAGGATGATTTAAATCATTTGGGCAAGAAATCTCACACATTTAGAATACCTGTTAAAAATGAACTTAACGAAGAATTAAATGTCTTGCCTTATTTAGATAAAAGATATAAGGAACTAAGAGCTCTTAAAGGCTTCTATGATAATGTGGCTAAGAACACTCAAGAACCTGTTCAGGCTATCGACAAGATAGGTACTCGCTTATCAAATAAGGTACATTTAGAATCTGTTCTTGAAGATACAGATAACCCTTGGATTGATGCTCCTCAAGATAGTTTTCCGGGAGGCTTACATACAATTTCTGATATGCTAAAAAATAATAATGCACAACTAGCAAAAGTTGAACTTGATAAATTATCAAAAAGACTTAATGAAGCAAATAAACATGAAAAGGCAGATTATTTCTACCAGTTGGGGAGGTTAAATTCGCTTATTGGCAAATATGATATTTCCCTTAAAAATCATAAAGAGGCTAACAAACTTTGCCCCGATAAAAAGAAATATAGATGTAGATATTTAGAAATGAAATTAAATAAAAACTTCGATAACTCAAAAATAATTAAGCAAGTTATATCTGAAACAGAAAAAGATAGTGACATAGAATATGTACGCTTGAAAGCAAAAGCATTGGCATTACTTAGAGATAAAAGAGCTTTGTCGTTATTGGAAGATAAAGCGGAGAAAGATGTTATTGTTATAAAATGCCTAGTACTTCTTTTGTTAAGAGATTATAAAAGTTGTGTAGATATATCAAATCATGCCCTAAGAAAATTATCTTTAAAGCCAAGGCAGAGACTCTCTATCCTCCTATTTAAAATACGTGCTTTATTCCAATTGGGATTCGGCAATGATGACCCTCAAAAATATGCGATAATTCCATTTGCAGGATTGCCCTCCATGGATGATAAAATCCTAAAAGAATGCTGGAAAGATGTAATTACTTCTTGGGAAATTGGTGCGAGTTTGGGACATCCTGATGACCTAGTTTATACTATTGATATTTCGAGTATTCTTGGGATGTACTTCAATGAAGTTGAAGAAATATATGAAAAAATAAAACATTTTGCAAGAATCCGACCTCATTTAATAGAGGCTCAAGAAACATTGCTAAGATTAGCTTTGCAGGCTCAAGATTATAAAACGGCTCAAGAACAATTTTCCCTTATACCTGAACGACCAGAAATTATTGTATTCAAAATACTTTTTGAATATGACCAAAAACATAGAAAGGATGTTGTCCGTATTACGTTAGAGAATATTAAAAAATTATTTAAAGGCAACCTAAATCTTTTAGACACCGTACTGCTATGCGCTGCTGAGTGCGCAAATGAATTAGCATTAAGAAAAGAAGAAGGTTTAATTCTAAAGAAGATTAAATCTCTGCCAAACGGCAATGATATTTTAGCAACATATGAGTTTTATAAAACTGTCAGCAAAAATTTGCTGGATAAAGATAAAGCTATAACTGGCCTATATGAAACTTTTAAAAACGGAAGTACTCACCCTCAAGTTTTATTTCAATTATTAACTTACTTGGATTCTACCACTGAAGATGGTGCAAAAAAAATATGTGAAGTGTCAGAATCTATACAAAAAACAAGGAAGTTGCTTTTTAGTGAGGTGTTAATAGTAGCTCAGGCATTGGCCACTCTAAAAGATTGGGAAAATTTATTTGCCTTAGTAGAAAGTTCACTTGAGAGATTTGAAGATAGACCAATATTAATAGCTATTAAGGTTATGGCCTTAGATTCTTTGGGAAATACCCCCGGAGCATTAAAATTACTTGAGAAATCTACTGAAGAAAATTTTCAGGACGCCAGTGCTCTTGAAATATATATAAATATATATGCTCGTTGTGGTTTTGCAGAAAAAGCTCAAAGCCTAATAGAGAGATTGCTTGAAAAAACAGATGACTCCAAAAAACAATTGCACCTTTTTAGAATGTTATTTCTTTCAGAAATGAATATTGACTATAAAAGTCCCAAGTTATTAGACTATTGTGAAAAATATGGCGAATTAAATGATAAGGATAACGAAGAAGAAGAAGGAATATATCTTCAACTATCTTTTGCGGCAACTTCATTTAAAGAAAACAAACCGACTCAGCAACAGCAAAAAGTTTTCCAAGAACGGCTGAAAGCTTACACGAAACGCTTCCCCGATTCAAAATATCTTAGAGCAGTAACTCATAGTAAAGATGCTCCACCTGGAGAAATTGTAGAGCAACTCCAAAATGCTATCGGCCTAACCGAAGATATAATTAAAAAATACCAACAGAATGAGGAGCTGTTAAAATCAGGGCAAATGATTGTTCCGTTCCCAATAAAGCCATCTTATCTTAACAATGTATGTGACTTATTACACTTATGGCAGATATCAAAGATTTCTAGTCCGCATGAGAAACAATATCATTTAGCATTAGAAAATGGCAAATATGAATATAAACCACAACAAACTATACTTGAAAAATTACCCCTTATTGATGAAGTTTCACTTCTCGTTTTGAATGATTTAGAATTACTAGAGAAACTATTTGATGTATTTCCCAAAGTTGCGATTGCGAAATCTACAATTATGAGGCTACAAAATTGGGGGCAACACTTTATTTCTGGTTTTAGTCCTATTGCAAAATCAATAACACAAAGTCTGAAAAATAACATTAAAAATATCTATCAGATTTCTGGTGCAGATGTGAACTTAGATTTTATGTCTCCGGACATTGGAGAATATAAAGAAATAATAAACGATCGCGACCAATTAATTTTATATAGTGATGATGTGACAATAAGATTCATTGTTTACGAAGATCAATATAAACAAGATGGGATGACTACTGTTGACCTAATTGAGATTCTTAGAACAAAAGGAATAATTACGGAATTAGAGGCCTCCGGGAAAATTGCCCTTTTATGTAAGTGGAATGTAAACGGTATACCTGTAAAATATATAGATATATTACGCGTGATATCTTTAGATTTCACAGGACGGGAGTCTTTAGATGAAAGCATTGCAAAGTTAAAAGAACATGAAGATTTTAATAATATGATTGAATATATATGGGGTTACGATAAGCAATATGAAGATTGCCTTAAAGATATTGTCTCTTTTATTTCGATTATAATGTCTAACGAAGAAATTGAAGTTGAAGAGAATATAATCGGGGCAATTTGGCTTACTTGGTATTACAAAGTATCAATTAAATATACTGGCGAACGGGACAAACTGGGATACCTGGCAAAATCATTTTATTTAATATGTTTTTACATAGTGGCAAATAATATAGATACAGAAAAATACTTACATATTTCAAGCAAGCTATGGTCACTTTATCAAACACTAGTAGAGAAAATATATCACAACCAAATGACTGATGAGATTTTCAAGAAATCTATTAAAAATGTAGCAGAGCTAGTTGCAAAAGGAGAAAATAGAAATAAACTTTATAAATTAATTAATGCTGGAATATCTATAAAAAGCCCCGATGGCCAAATTTTCTCGCAACACTATACTGCCAGTGGAGTTAAATATCAATCCGGTCGATAAATCGTGGGGCTAAATATAAAAGCATAGATTGCCGCGCTGCGCTCGCAATGACAAACGATGGTGTGGGGGGCGTTTTTAAAAGAATTTAGTCCTAATGACTCCGCCGTAAGGCGTTCCTTACGGGACTTATGGAGAATTTAGAATGGTATGGGTGGTTAGAGATTAAAGCAGCTGACAATCCATATACAAGCTATAATGATGCATATGAAAGAGGTAAGGCTGAAAAAGATATAGGTAATTATTTTCAAAAATGTATTTTTAATGAGCTTAATTTTGTCCTTTGCCATCATGAGAAAGAACAGGGCATTAGCCAGAATCAAGGCAGTGACAGCGGTAGAGAGTATATGTGTTTTCGGTATAGAGAGTCCTTCTTTGAAGAATGCAGGAATAAGGATTATAATGGTAAATATTAAACAAAACAGCATGAACCAAGGGTACTTTTTGTACCACTTTGCCCGGCTTTTGAAAGCTTCTTCAATTTGCTCTTGAAATGGAATGTCCACTTGTTTCTCACTTTGAAATAGCAATAGATGATATATTATACATGACGCATCCAAGAAGTCAAGGGTAAAGGGGGGCGTTTTGATTGACAATTTACGAATTAGTATTTAGAATTGTTAAAAAGTTATGGAGATAATGATTGTTATGTCAGGGATACCTAAGGCACAAGTACGGAAAGAACATTACATACTGCTTGGGTTGAATATTATTTTCATTGTTGGTTTCGGTATTCATTATTTTATCAAAGTAAACTACGAATTTCTGATTTATGTCGGCGTTATCGTCACAGCATTGATATTGATAATCTCAAGTATATCGAAAGTTAGTTACTCGCTATCGACGCTTATTGGGCTTAGTGTGTGGGGGCTGATGCATCTGGCTGGGGGCAGTGTTCGTGTAAATGAGGAGATACTGTACGAGCTGATGTTCTTTAAGATACCGGGCGACCTTCCGATATTGCGGTACGACCAGGTGGTTCATATCCTTGGTTTTGGGGTATGCACATTGCTTTGTTACGACCTTATCAAGTCCCGGCTAAAAAGCGACACGGGGTTGACGTTGTCGGTTTCAATTGTTTTGGTAATGGCGGGACTTGGTATAGGTGCTGTAAACGAAATCCTGGAATTTATCGTAACGCTAATCGTTCCCAAGGTCGGTGTAGGCGGATACATTAATAGTTCTCTCGACCTTTGTGCCGATCTGGTTGGGGCGTTACTGGCGTTGCTGTACATAAAGATATTGATGGCAAGGGGGCGGAAAGTAACGGGCAAGATAATTGAACCCCGCCAGAGACAAACCCTGCCATAGTGATGGCAGGGCTAATCGATAATGGCGTAAGGTGTGAAGTGAATTAAGAATTAAGGATTTAGAATAGAAGGCATGGAAGATCAAATGTTTAATATTGGTACGTTGCTGGAATCGGGGTTTTGGCGTGCGGTTGGTGTCAGTTATATTTTGTTGATGCTTATCTTGGCGGGGTTAGCACGTTATTACATGTTTAAGATTCGGCGATATGTATATATGCATAGGCAAGAGGTGGGCCCTTCGACGGGCTCAGGACAGGGCGGCAGTAAGATAGGGTTATTTCGTATGCCTATAATTAATGATGCGGTTTATACTCGTCTGCGTGTTAAGATGTATGGTTGTTATATAGGTTACGCAGTTATGGGGGTTGCAGCAGTGATAGCGGGAGTTTTGTATTTGTTTACAGTGCTGCAGTCGCAGATGGATTTGTTGTCGATATAGAGTGGGGGCGAGATTGCCGCGTTTCCATCCTTCGCCCTTTGGGCTACGGATGACATGTCGCTCGCAATGACAAAGGTGGCAGGCGGGCTAACGGAGGGTACAAACCGTTAAAATTAAGGATTCAGTCATAGATTAGGCAAGAGATTCTTCACTTACGTTCAGAATGACATGATTTGCGAAACGGCCGGGCAATTCCCCATAGATTCATAAATGAATCTAAACATACCTAAGGCACAGGTGGGGACAAGCGGGGACAAGTGGGGACAAGATTAGGCGTTCAGTCATAGATTAGGATTGAGACTCTTCGCTTCCCTTTACCTAAGGCACAGGAGGGACAGGTCGCTCAGAGTGACAAAGGTGGCAGGCGGGGTGTAAAGCTAAGTGATTTTCTATTTGCAATTTTGGCCTGAGGGTGTTAAAAGGAAGTGGTAATATAAAACAAAATTGGAGTAGATTATGCCCCTCCGTCGCATAAAGCTATTTCGCCAAGGCTACAAAGGACAAAGAGCTATGGAGGGCAAGTGGGAGAATGAGATATGGGAGAAGTACAGGTATTTACGGTACCATTGTTGGATGGGCTTTGCAATTGATTATTGATTATTGATTATTTAAAATAGAGGGGGACGGCAGTAGTTATCGAATAAAGGAGTGAAAAGATGGCACAGGTACCCAGGGCACAGGCACCCAAGGCACAAGCTAAGGATGTAATGGTTCGGGAAGTGATTACGGTTGGTAAGGACTTTCCTGTAGACGATGCGATCCATGAGATGGTGGAGAATAATATCACTGGGCTGCCGGTGGTTAATGATGATATGACTTTGGCAGGTATTGTTACGGAGAAGGATTTGATCCGGCTATTGCGTAACAAGGATGAGCATGTTAAGACGGTCGAGGATTTTATGACTCTTGGTGTAGTGACTTTTGGTCCTGATGCGAGTCTGGAGGAGATATGCGACTGCTTTATGGAGAATAATTTTCGTCGTGTTCCTATAATTGATGGTGATGATATAGTTGGGATAATCAGCAGAGGGGATATAATCAAGTTTTTGCATGGTGAATGTGATGGGAGTGTAGATGGTAAAGTTTAGTGTTGTTATTGCGGGCTTGGTAGTTTAGGTAATTTGCATTTAGGTGTCTGGTGTGGAAAGTGCAGTAAAAGTGGTTGAAAGGCCGAAGAAAAAAATAGTATTCGGATTTTTCGGCAAGTCCTTTTGAAAAGATGGGGTATTTGCAGATTTGCATTGACAAGGGCGAATTCTGTCGCGTATTATGATATTGGTTCTAACTTGTGATTTTTGTATAAGTTTTTGGCATGGAGTACGGCGTCAGGTTTGACTATGCGGGGCTCAGGGGACATGGCTGATACTGGAATAAGGAGGTTGCATCATGAAGACCAGGTATATTTGGATAGCGGTGGTGGTTTGTCTTGCGTTTTGCAGTGTTGTCCCATCGGCGATGCAGCAGGGCAGTAGTGTTATCAGCAATTACAACTTTCGTATTGAGATTGACGGGATTGACGCGGGATTTTTTCAGTCGGTTAGCGGTCTTAATATAACTCAGGATGTGATCGAGTATCAGGATAGAGATGACCCTGTGACTCGTAAGAGGCCTGGGCGAGTGAGGTATGGTGACATTACGCTGGTGAAGGGTTATGCGGCGAATAGTGTTTTGAATGATTGGATAGAGGCAGCGAGAGTTGGGAGCGGGGAATATAGCCGTAAGATAGTTTCGATTATCTTAGAGGACAATGCACCGGGTGGAGTGACGGAGATACGGCGGTGGAACTGCTATGAGGCGTTTCCGAAGTATTGGGGTTTGGCGGGGTTTAACAGCAGCGGGAACAATCGGTTGACTGAGCGGCTTGTACTTGCGATTGACTGGTTTGAGGAAGTTCAGGTGTATAGTTATACTGATTGAGGTTTGTGCTTTGCGGTGGTAGGGGCAGGGGGAATGCCCCCATAGATTTCCCTTTGGCAAGGACAAGATAAATAAATCTAGATATGGGGACAAGCGTGATTGACGGTTTGGGGGGTTTTGTTTAGAATGCGGGGATGGAAGATTTTTTATCAGATAGGGTCGGTCGAATAGATGCCAGCGGAATCCGTAAGGTTTTTGCGCTTGGTGCGAGTTTGAAGGACCCGATAAATTTATCTATAGGTCAGCCTGACTTTGATGTTCCCGATGAGTTGAAAGAAGCTGCTATCGCGGCGATTCGTGGCGGGCAGAATCGTTATTCGCAGACGGCGGGTGTGTGTGAGTTGGTGGAGAAGGTTTGCGGGTTGGCGCAGGCGGAATTTGGATGGGGCGGTGCGCGGGGGCTGATTTCGAGTGGTGTTAGCGCGGGGCTATTGCTTAGTTTTATGTCGCTGATAAATCCCGGGGATGAGGTTATTATTCCGGACCCTTATTTTGTGATGTATAAACATCTGGTGAATCTTCTGGGGGGCAAGTGCGTTTTTGTTGATAGCTATCCGGGTTTTGAGCTGCCGGTTGATGGGATACGCGAGGCTGTTAGTGAAAAGACGAAGCTAATAATTTTGAATTCTCCGGGGAATCCGACGGGAGCGGTTTATACTGCTGAGCAGGTTAAGGCTGTTGCTGAGATTGCGCGGGAGAAGGGTATAATCGTTTTGAGCGATGAGATATATGAGAAGTTCAGCTATGCGGGGAGGCCGCCGAGTATAGGTGAGTATTATGAGAGGAGTTTGGTGCTTCGTGGTTTTGGTAAGGCTTATGGTATGCCTGGTTGGCGGCTTGGTTATGTGGTGTGTGATGAGTGTTTGCACGAGGTTATCGAGGCGATGACGAAGATTCAGCAGTATACTTTTGTTTGTGCACCGACACCTTTTCAGATGGCTGCGATAACAGCATTGGAGATGGATGTTAGTGGTCATGTGGCGGACTATAAGGTTAAGCGTGATATAATTTGTGATGGTTTGGGGGATTCGTTTGAGATTGTTACGCCTAAAGGGGCGTTTTATGTTTTTATTAAGGCTCCGGATGGGATGAGCGGGACGGAATTTGTTGCCAAGGCGATAAAGAGCAATGTTCTTATTATTCCGGGTAATGTTTTTAGTGAGCGGGATACGCATTTCAGGATAAGTTACGCTACGAGTAATGAGAAGCTCCGACAGGGGGTAGAGGTTTTACGCGGTTTGGTGTGAGGGTAGTTATAGGTTTTACGCTGGGCGTTTGCTAAAATCAATCCTTGTGGTTTTATCCATAAATCCGTATAATCTGCAAAGAAAAAATAGAGTTGTTTGTTTGAAACCACAGATTTCACAAACTTTTATAGAATGAAAGAACAATGCGCATAGTAATGCCCCTTTTTGATTTCTCCAAAGAGAGTTCTGAGGAATATATGTTTAGTGGAGGGAAATATGCTCTGCGCAGATTTGATGTCGCTGATGAAGTACCAGATATAGAATTATTTTCAGAACGAGATATTGGGGTCATGGAATTCCAATCTTGGGCTTTAGTTGCTGAAGCTGAAAATTTAGAACACTACAAAGAAGAAATAAACCGTATCCTTCTTTCATTTAAGATTTATAAGCTGGCTCGTGTTTTCATAAAATATCGTTTGTGTAAAGAGGATATCAAATGCTGCTCTATACTTAATGATTATCTGCATATAGTTATGCCAGACGAAAGCAATAGAGTAATTGCACTTAATGATTTGGATGTCATAGATAAAGGGTTCTCGAAACTATTACAAATGGATACTATCTCAAATAGGACTCATAACGCTATATATTTCATGTACCGGGGATTCTGTGCCCATAAGATGATCGATTCTTTTGTACTTTTAATGTGTGCCATTGAGTCTCTTTTCTCAAATGAGTGTCGTTCAGGAGCCACGCGAACTATATGTTCAAGAGTTTCTAAGTTCTTGGATTGTAAGTCGGGATATGGATATGAGGATATAGAAGAATTATATAATCTTCGAAGCAAGATAGTGCATGGCAAAGTTGTGGTAGAGGATGAAATAAAAGGCCAGCTAAGCACTTTATACAAAGTTCAATATGTGTTAGTAGAATGCATGAAAAAAATGCTGGATAAAGAAATCTACCGAATATACAGCGATGTTCAAAAGAAAGAATGCTACTTCAACGACTTGAGATAGCCAAGAGTGTGGTTGGTTCAGGAGCAAAGGTTTTAATTCGGTTGGAACGCGGAGAAAGACAATAATAAATCGTAAAAAGTATTGTAGATTATTATGTTAAATGGTAAGAATAGCGACAGTCGTGGGAGGACTCGCGCCGAGAACGCCGAGTTTGTTATAGAACACATAAAGGCACTTGGTCTTTTACCAAACTCACAGTCGCGTCTCATGAAAATGCACAGCGCCATGACGAACCCCACAGAACTCATCCAGCCTGATGACCCAAGATTCGAGACAGCACTGGAAGCCGAACGCGATTTGCAGGTTCTCGGATTTGTATTTGAACAAGCCGACATGCATCCTACTGATGCCGAGTTCCAACCTTTGGTGAAGAAAGCATTAAAAGATTCGCTGCTGCCGCATGAAGATCGCAGCAAGTCCAAAGGACGCGATGCACAATTTGAACTCTTTGTGGCTGCTATCTGTCAAAAAGCTGGCATGCATCCCGTGTCTTGCGAGGAACCAGATGTTACATGCCATGTTGGCGATATTAAGTTCGGCATTGCTGCGAAACGGATCAAGAATGTTACCAGAGTCGAAAAACACGTACGCAAAGCAGCCCATCAGATCGAAAACGCACGCTTTCCAGGAATTATCGTGCTCGACACTTGCGTAGCACTCAACCGAAACAATGAACGGATCACAACACAAATTCCGGAGGAACAGTTTGGATACATTTATAGCGAAGCTATCAACCACTTTGTCGATGACTTCTACGATAATATTCAGGACTGGGTCTGTAGAAAGGGTGTCCGTGGCATCGTGATACATGATCAACAAGTCAGGTTTCAACCAAACGGCGAGTGGTCGCTTGTAGGCATGACAAAGTTTGTAAACCCTGCGAGCAAGAATAATCATTGCAAGCGAGATTTTACCATGTTCACAAAACAATATAAAATGGGACTACCGAACCTCATACATTTATAGTTGCTCAGTACTTTAATATTTGATTTTTAATTTCCCCTGCCGCAAGCGGCAGGGCGAAACGAAAAAACCCCGACCACAGGTGTCGGGGCTAACCGGGATGTGTGTCAACCGAAACATGGGTTACACTTTATACCGAGCACATGGGTAACACTTTTCTGGGTTTATGTTCGTTTATCT
>VRUG01000293.1 GCA_019456255.1 Planctomycetota bacterium
TTATAATCCCTCTCACCGCAGAATGAGGGAAATCAGGAGAAAATTTGGAAAAACGCATTCAAAATTCCCTCTAAAAACCTCGAGGATCGGTGAACATTAATCACTTGGAATTACTGTCCGTGCAGTAACTATTATTTCTATCCCGATATCGATTACCGATATGTCATCACCGTAGCTTTTCTCTATTGCTACAACTTGATAAGCATGTGTAATGGTTTGTAAAGCTCTGGAATATTGTGCCATTTCAATTTGCATTCTAGTGAGGAGAATTAGAGAGCGATAGTGATCTGGATGTTCTTTAATTATGCTATCCAGGTATTCCTGGGCTTTAGCATAATTGGCTTGATAGAAGGCGTCTTCAGCTATCGAATAATATTCATAAATCTTTAACGTTGATTCTGATTTCTGATACATGGCCGATTTGATTTTGTCGCTTAGTTGTACGCTTTTTAAGCCTATACTATCGTTGTACTCATTAATTCCCCGCACCAAATCTGTGCCTATGCTATTTTGGAGCTGAAATATCTCATTCTCGTAGTCCCCAAGAGCTTTCGTAGCGGTAAGGATTCTACTTGATTCGACTTCAACAACTTGGGCGTTGATGAGTATTCTGTTTCCTGCTACTTGAAAATCACCAACCACATAGGTATTAGCGGCTAAGAAATTGCCTACAATCATAGAAGAATCGTGTTCAGATAAATCTGACAAATTTAATTCCAGTTCACCGAGGGCTTTTTCCAAGTTTCTCCTATCTACTACAATCCAATCTTTGAAGTTGCTGAGATGCGTAATCACGGTGGACATTAAACCTGTACTAAGCCAATCATACTGCTGGTTTTGTGTAATATTCTCGAACGGATACACTACAATAACTGAATTATCTCCTGATGGAGTTGCTGATAAGAGGGAAGAAACGAAAAACATAATCAAGATTGGAAAGATAGTCTTGTATTTGTTCATGGTATATTTATAGCTTTTATTATAGTCCAAAAAGGCTGAAAAATCAAGTTAGAGTAAAATCCGTGAAGTGTGCACTAAGCAGATTTCTTACATTCGCCAGAAGTGCACAATGGCGAATTTTATGAGGGTCAAAAATGTGCACTTCGGAAAAATTGGATATCGGCGAACACACCATTATACGACTTTCGCCGGAAGCGTTGCTTCTGAGGATACTAACTCATGGCAAAAAAAAAGAAGATACCTGAGAAATACCAGAGATGAATCGACGCCCGGAAGAGATACCATCTTTCCCATGCCCATATCTAGATGGCCAGGGAATTAGGT
>VRUG01000294.1 GCA_019456255.1 Planctomycetota bacterium
TATTTTGGCCGGCGCCTTCGGCACCTATCTGGATATCAAGAGCACGATTAGGACCGGGATGTTTCCATCCCTTCCGGTGGACCGCTTCCGCCAGGTGGGCAATGCCGCGGGAATCGGGGCAAAACAGATGCTCGTCTCAGCCGGAAAGCGCAGGGAGGCGGTAGAAATCGCCGGCAAGGTCGACTATATAGAGCTGACCATCCATCCGGACTACATGGATACCTTTCTCAAGGCGATGTATTTTTAGCTATGTCGAATCGATTGCGCGCGTGCAATAGATATTCGAAATTGGCCGAGGGCTTCTAATGTTACTTTCTATAATTTTGCGTTTACATTCATATCGCGGTACCCCTACCCTGCGGGCATCTTCGACCTGCGGGGATGAAGACACCTGCGGGCATCTTCGACCTCCGGCCACAACCAAAAGAAGCCACCGAGCACACAGAGATTACAGAGAGGATTTTAAAACATAAAAGCTGAAGCCTCTGTGGCAAAATTTCTTGTTAAAATAACAAGGTTTAGAGCTATCATAGCATATTATGCTATTCCTTTGAATTTTTTTCGCTGAACGCGCAAAAAATATAATAAAGTCCAGCGCCCAAACCTATTTAATTGGACTTTGGCTACTAAATTCTTAGGTTGCGGATGAAATCAGCGCTGGGGTAAGCGTTTTGTACTTCTCGTAGAAAAAGGTATTGATTTGCCTTCGAATTTACAAGGGCATTATTATTGCTATTATGAGGGTGATAAATTAGATTACGAAGCGACAATGAAATTACTAAAGATTTTCAACGAGTTTAGGAAACCATCGTAATTATTTGGCTTATTTCATCGACACCTCGCCCAACTTCATAGAACTATGGGTTGCCGGCTCCGCTCGGCCTAAAGGTCACGCTTTGTTCAAATACAGTGAATGTTAAATGAGTCGGTATATAAACTGTCCTGCTATCCAGGTCATGAAAGTAACACTATAGACAGCTTACATTGCCGCTGGATTTCGTCAACCCTTCATTCCTTTTTGTTCGTTTATCTATTATGATGAAACGCAGCGAATCAGCAAACCAGTTGTATTTGAATGAGATGAACAAGCAGGATAGACAGGAAAAAACTTCTTGTACCGAACGTGATAGATTGGAAACGAAGTTCCGGGACAAGCTGGAGCCAAATTTCACCCTCTCACGTGCACTTGTTAGCTACCAAGCCAACAAGAACCTTCCGCTATATAGATGATACAAGTATAAAGAAGGTTTCTCGGCACCGATGGTCGAGCACTTCCT
>VRUG01000295.1 GCA_019456255.1 Planctomycetota bacterium
ACATTCCCGGTAAGCACGATATCGCGGAGCATCTCTCCCACCCTGCCCTTCTTGATTCTAAAACCGTATCGCGCGGAGAAGGTGAACATCTCCATCGCCGTCTGACCGCCAAAAGCGCCGCAGGCATAGATCCCGTCATCGATATCGGCGATGAGGCTATCGAAGTCCTGCTTCCCCGCGGCGATATAGGTATTTGTCATGCGCACAATCGGCGGCGCATCCAGTCCGATTGCCCGCGCATTGCCCGTCGGCCGGGCGCCCATCTTGCCTGCCGTCTCCCGCGAATGGAGGTGACCGACCAGCACCCCCTCCTTGATCAAATAGCTTTTTCTTGTTGGTGTGCCTTCATCATCATAAGCCCGGGTCCCCAGCAGACGGTCGAAGGCGCCATCATCGATGATGTTCAACTCCTTGATGCCCATCCTGCGGCCGATATACATGAGTTCCTTCACTTTAGGGTTTTCGTAGAGAAAATCAGCTTCGCTCAGGTGGCCGAAGGCTTCGTGGGCAAAAACGCCGCCCAGCTCCTGGTCGAGAACAACAGTGTAGGTGCCACCGTCGCAGGGCGGAGCCTCAAGCAGTGAAACAGCCCGCCTGGCCGCCTCTTCCGCCTTTTCTTCAAATCCAAGCACCGCATCATAGCTGACCGCAGAGGATCTACCGTTGGAACCCCTCTGCACGAGGGACCCTTTTCGGGCTGTTGCGTTCACGCTAAGGTTGATTAGCGGCCGTTCCTCCATGAAGTAGTTCCCTTCAGAGGAAGCAAAATAAACGGTGCGAAAGATTTCATCATAGAAGACATGGGAAGTTTCGATCGCCCGGTGTTCCTTCATCACAATATCGTTGTATTTTTCTGTGAGCTTGATCTTCTCATCAAGGGTTATTCCCCGAAAATCACGGTCCAGCGCAGCCGGCTTTTCCCCATCAACCTGCGCTTCAGGAGAGGCAAGCTCTGTTTTCTCTCTCCCAACCAGTGCTGCAAACCGGCAGGCTTCCTCAACCTTCTGTCCTAGATCGTCCGGAGAGTTAAAGATCGCCATTCCCCATCCACCTTTTTTGCAGGCGCGCACATTACCGCCGGAAAACCTGCCCGTGCGAACCGAATCGAATTCTTTCCCGCGATAGCCCAGATAGGTAGAATCCTCAATCTCAAAGCGGATTTCCGCGTAGTCCGCGGTGTTCTTTTTCAGCGCTTCAAAAAGCCGATCTTTCATACAAGGGCTCCTATCGCTTCAACTCACTACAGCGAGCGCGGCTTAAAGGCAGCACTC
>VRUG01000054.1 GCA_019456255.1 Planctomycetota bacterium
TTCTACCGGAATCAGCACGAAGATGAAGGCTATCGACTATATCTACAAGAAGATTAAAGAAGAGGAAACTCAAAAGTCGACGGAAGTCAAGTTTAAGGATTATGCCGACAATTTTTATGTTTGGGGGAAATGTGCCTACATAAAAAGGCAGCACGCGAAGGGCAGGTCAATTTCAAAGACTCATGCTGCCGGCCGAAGATCTCATTTAATAAATCATATTTTCCCGCGTTTCGGCAAAACTTTACTACAGGACTTGAATGCTATAGAAGTTGAGAATTGGCTGGTCGGCCTTCCCCTGGCCAACGGAACTAAAAATGACATCCTTTATAGCTTTGGTATCATCTTACGAGAGGCCAAACGAGAAAGACTTATTGCCTCTAATCCTCTTGATGATGTAGAGCGCATGGCTGACCTTTATCGGGAACACGACCCATTCTCCCTTGAGGACATTAAAAAGCTGTTTCCTACCGATGAAAAGAAATTAATTGAAATCTGGAGGCATCCTAAATGGGCCGTTATGAATTACATTATGTTGACAACCGGTATGCGCTGCGGAGAGGCGGGGGCTGTACAGTGGAAGCATGTAATATGGGATCTAAACGGTCTTTTAGTACTGAAGGCGATCACAGCGGATAATATCATCGGGCCAACTAAGGGTAATGAAAAAAGGGCTGTGATAATGCCGACCAGGACCCGGGAGCTCCTAGCCTGGTGGCGTGATCAGAGCCCATATAATGAGCTGGAACATTTTATATTTTTTGGTCAAGATGGCAAAACTCATTTGAATGCTAAAACCATAGGCCGGAAGATACCTCCCGCCATGGTACGGGCGGATATAGAGATAGGCGACCGATGGCTTTCAGCGCATTCTCTTAGACATACCTATAATACCCGGCTTCAAAAACTGCTGCCGGAAGCTATGCTCCGGTACATGATAGGGCACAAGTCCAGGGCTATGACTAAGCGTTATACTCACATCACCCCTGAAGAACGGTTAGTTGAGCTTCAGTCGGCATTAAGTCAGATAGATACCGCCTGGGAATAAAAAAAATCGGGAAGAACGTTTTAGCTCTTGACTTCTTTTTGGTAACATGTTATCTTATTACCATCATGAAAGATGTTATTGTCAAAAATGTTCCGGATGAGCTTCACCTAAGATTTAAAACATTTTGTGTAATGAATGGAATCAGTATTTCCGCATGTCTCAGGGATTACATGCAAAAACTAAGTGTTGAGACAATAGTAACTACAGAGACAATTATCGAAATGGATGATGATGCGGATAAGATGAAGAGCTAAAAAAAGCCCCTAATCGGCTGCTACCGGCGAGGGGCTCATAGAGGTTGGCACAGGGCCAACGCTAGATACTATAATTTTACTACATAAATTTGCCCTGGACAACCTCCTGAAACTGGGAGGAAGTATGCAGAAATTGCTAAATGTCTCTGAGTGCGCGGATTTGCTTCACATTTCAAAACACAAGCTTTACAGGCTCACGGCCGCTAGGCAGATACCAACAGTAAGAATCGGTTCTAAATGTTTATTTAACCCTGAGTGTCTTGCGGAATGGGTCCGGGAGCACAGCATAGAGCCGGGGGTAAATCATGAATGATGATGGCGATGGAAAGATTTTAAAATTCAAAGAGAAGGTAGATGCCTTGAGTAAGGCGGAATATGAAAAACTAAAAGCCGAGGGCATAAAATGGGCGAAAATAGAAGGGGATACGGAAGGCACGGAAAGAATAAAAGAATGGCTTGAAGGCCGCCAGGAATTAAGCGAGATTGAGATTGAGATACTCTTGCAGAAATTGCCATTGCTCTTATATGAGCGGCAGCGCAAAGCAATCGCCAAGAAATTAGGTATCCGTGCTGGTGTCTTGGATCAAATACGCAACCCGAAAAGAGGAGAAGAAGAACCAGGCCAGGGAACGGGGATTTTATTTAAAGAGATTATACCTTTCCCGGAGTCCGTTGACGGGTCCGTTTTATTGGATGACCTAGCAGGCACTCTGAAAAAATACATGGTCCTACCGGCCGGCGCGGCAGATGCACTAGCTCTATGGATCACCTTCACGTACTTACACAATAACTTTGATATTTCCCCGCTCCTTTGTGTTACCAGCCCAGAGAAAAGGTGCGGAAAAACAACCTTATTGTCTATTCTCGGCCAGCTCACCGCAAGGGCGCTGCCGGCATCGAATATCACTTCGGCCGCTTTATTTAGGACAGTTGAACAATTCGAGCCGACTCTATTGGTTGATGAAGTCGACACATTTATAAGGGGCTCCGATGAGCTCCGGGGTATATTGAATTCAGGGCATTTGAAATCCCAAGCATTCGTTATCCGTACCGTAGGTGACGATTTTGAGCCGCGGGTGTTCAAAACCTGGTGCCCGAAAGCTATCGCACTTATCGGGAAGCTTGCGCCCACTCTCGCCGACCGGTCAATAATTATTCCCCTACAACGTAAGGGGCCGGCTGAAAAAGTCGAGCGCCTTCGCTTGGGGCGCCTGGCTGAAGATACGGAAAGATTGAGGCAGAAACTTGCTCGATGGACTGAAGATATAAGCCGTTTCGTGGGGCAAATCGAGGCGAAAGAGCTGGGGTTTCTCACCGATCGGGCGGCTGATAACTGGCGGCCCTTATTGATGATCGCGGACGCTGCTGGTGAAGATTGGGTAAATCGGGCGGTCCGAGCCGCTCGGCTCTTATCCATTGGAGTTGAAGATGATGAATTGGGACCTATACTTCTTCAAGATTTAGAAAAGATATTTGCCGAGAAGGAAACGGATCGGCTTTCTTCGACAGAAATAGTCGAAATGTTGGTGCAACAAGAGGATAAACCATGGCCCGAATATAAAAAAGGGAAGCCGCTCACGAAACGACAACTTGCTATAATTTTGAAACGTTACGGAATAAGACCAAAGCCTTTCAAAAATCAAGGCGATTTTCACAGGGGTTATTTTTATAATGATCTGCAACCCGTATTTATCCGCTACTCCGCAACTAATTTAGATAATTCTATGTCGGATAATGAATTACCTGGTTGCACTTCGGTTGACGAAAACGCAACGGTTGCGGATCGATCTGCAACCCGAAACCGAAGTGCAACCGTTGAAAACGAGCTTAATTTCAATCAGTGTAAAAAATTAAATGATCCGGTTGCGGAAGTTGCGGATAAATCAGGTAATGAAGATAAAGAAAAAATAACCACCTTGCTGAGCGAGCATTGGCGCGACCATGACTCTGATGGTGGAGATGGCGGAATACCACTATTTTAAAGAGGAGAAGAGGAGAAAAAGAAAAGGGTATAGAAATGACAGATTTACTTATTAACGGACCAGATAAAAAGGAAATATGGATATGGGATAATATGAGTGATTATGAAAAGTATGATGAAAGAGCAGAGCAGACAGCATATATGAAAACGGAGATACAAGAATGGATTAGGAATGAGAAATATATAATTCATGGTAACTGGCGATATACTTATGAGGATATATGTTTAAATTGAGTTTTCTTAAAAGAAAGGAAATTATGAATAGGGTTAGTCCGGCTAAGGCGGTTTTGAATGACAGGACTATTGCACATACAAAAGAATGAACGAGAGAAACCATGAGACTTGAAACGATGTTCACATATCCATACTATTTAATGCATAATGGTACCATCAAAATTTTGTGTGATAGGATTGAGAAAGTATGAACGAGAAAGCTGCCCGCTCGACTCCGCCTGTCTCCATTACTCCCAGGTCGAGGATCGCTGCAAATGGCCGCAACGTAAAGCCGTTGATGCCGGCGCTATTCGTGCCGGGGGTCGAGGCCAAGCTCTACGAGGGCGTGGACAAAGTACGACAAGCGCCCATAGATGAGCAACTGTTTAAAGCCGCTGAGTTGATGGCTATTTTATACGCACTATCTCAGTCGATCGAAGCGGTTCAGATAGCATTAAAAGGGCTGTTGGGGCTGCACGCTCAACATAATGGGGATGTGAAGGATTGAAATAGTGAGGAAAAACTATTCGGTTCGACCATGACCGGGGCGCAGGACATGGCTACAGCCTTTTTACTTTACATAGCGTGGTGGCAGGTTCCTTCTCGCGTGGGCAGTTGAGCTTTTTTTGCAATAGACGCGAACATGAAGGGAAGGGGAGATAGCATTTGTCCAGCTTTTTTCTCGCATACCGTGTTGGCAGCATTGCGTTTCAGAAATTAAGTATATTTAATTGTTTTTTTAAGGAAGGGAAATGACTAAAAAGGCACCCTCTGATTTGAGTAACGAAGCAAAAAAAATCTGGAATAAGATTTGTCGGGAGTATGACGGCCTGGATACTTATTTTCACACGATTTTGAAGGTCTGCCTTGAGAGCTACGACCGATTACAGCAAGCTCGCCGAGTTATCGACGAAGAGGGGCCAATGTTGAAAACGCCGACAGGATTTGCCAGGGAAAATCCAATGTTAAAGATTGAAAAAGAAGCACGGTCTGGCTTCCTTCAGGCCGCAAAAATGTTAAATTTAGAAATTTTACCAGGTGGTGGAAGCATAGGCAGACCACCTGGAACTTGAGGAGCGTATAATGCCGACAATCAAAAAGAAAAAATTCTACAAAAAGACAAATCCCGATGAGCTGACTGAAAAGCTGAGGGATTGGATGTTGACGCATTCCGGGGATTACGATTTAGATTGGCACGAACTCACCGAAGAAATCACAGCAATCGGAGAACATTTATTTGGGACGTATGAGCCATGCGGTGGCCTAGACGGCTATAAAAAAGCTTGGGAAAAATATCGAGCTAAAATCATGTCGATGCTGGGCCATGGTTTCCCACCTGGAAGCCGACCTGATGCGTGGTGGATGTTTGACAGCCCTGAACCGAGATTGCAGCTATCCGGCTCGCCTCCTATCTCTGCCGATTATACAGGAGAGACGACATACCGATTTGATCCGAGCCGTATGATGATACGCGGCATCCCTTCTGCGTGGGAAACTATGGCCGCTGCCGACTCGGCAGTTTTTGAAACGGAGCTGGAGTACCTTGCGCGGCTGGGCCTGCTCCTGCTGGGCGAAAAGGAAATGATCGGGCATACGCTTGATTAAAAAAAACTTATAGAAGGGGAAACATGAAAACATTAATAATACCAGTACCTTTAAATGTTCCTGATGAAAGCTATGATGTTATTTTTAAAATAGCTGAAGCCGAAGGAATAACTGTAGAAGAGTGGATAGTAAAAAAACTCATGCCGATAATCGAAGGTGGCTTAGAAGTATTATGGAGACAGATTCTATCTTGATTTCTTTTAATTTTTCAGGTATTTTATAACCGAGAGCCGTGCACAGCACACTCTCAAAAACGAGCAGGCCGGGTGTGTCCAGCGAATAGCCCACCTACCGTTTTAAAAGAACTTCTAAGCTGGGTACTGACTGAGCCGCTCACTAAGCAGCACTCTGAGGAAGTGAGGTTGAACACCTCCGGATTTCCTTGGCGTGCTTTTTTTATCCATACACTCCTAGGAACCGAAACAAAATTTTAATACTCAAAGGGTGCTATGGGATGAGTGACAATTTATTGGCTTATAGAGTTCCTCCTGACGACACTAAAACACAAGTGGAAAAACGGTTGAAGTTGCAACGTATCTGCAAAGAAATCGAATATCTTGAGGGCAGAAAAGTTCCTGAAGACAGCGATGCAAATGAGCTCGTTGTCCTGCTTGCAAAGAAGACAAATATCGAAAATGAAATTCGGACGCGTCAACGAGCTAAGCAGCTACAGGAAGAATTAAGCAAGCCTGCCGGTCAACCGGCAGGTCTTGAACAGCCTTCTGGTCTTGATCGTTCCAACTTAACATATACCTCATACGGCCCATGGACCCGATAGGAGAACATCATGCAGACAGTTATAGAATTACAGCAGGAATTAAGGCAGCTTGACGAGCTTATGCGCACTCTGAGAGATAAGAAAAATCTCACCTCGGCCGATACGGCAAAAATGAATGAGCTATGCGATCTGATCGATGGGATATTGGCGCAAATCCGTAGCCAGGAGGCCATGGGCGCCAATCCTTATATAACGGAAAGCGGCAGGGCCACAGGGGATATTCACTCCCATGGTGGCGGGCCTTTCAGGTCTTTCGGGGAACAGATGAGGGCGATTGTTCAGGCCGGCACTCCCGGCGAGAAAACGGATCCGCGGTTGTTCGAGGTGCGGAGTACTGGTCTCGAGCAGGGCACCCCGAGTCTAGGAGGTTTCCTTTTGCAGACCGACTTTTCCTCTGAGCTTATCGGCAGCCTTTACAGGCCGGACAGGCTTCCCGGCCTGGTGAGAAAAGCCGTACTTACCGGAGCGGCAAACAAATTTTCACAACCGGGATTCGATGAATCGAGCCGGGTGAACGGCAGCCGGTGGGGTGGAATCCAAGCGTATTATGAGGCGGAGGGCACTGAAAAGACCGCCTCGAAGCCTAAGTTTAGAAAAATCGAAATGTCGCTGGTAAAATTAATCGGGCTCAATATACAGGGCCTCCATACCAGTAATGGTATGGTTCAAAGCTCCCTAATTCGGGGAAACCTAAAGGCTGCGGCCTAAGGCAATCCCGAGCTAGCAGGCCGAAAGGCCGGGCAAGTGTAGAGACTTTACAGGAGCTATCCTGAAAGGGATAAAGAGAAAGTCCAGACCCGATCGAAAGATTGGGGTTTAATGCTGTTATGCAACAGATGAACTTATCGAAGACGTCACACAACTGGGCGGATATCTGAGAGAAGCTTTCCGGGCGGAGTTTGACTTCAAGATTACAAATAGTATTCTGTCCGGAACAGGCGTAGGCCAGCCATTGGGCGTTTTGAATGGTGGCAGCCTTGTCACGATTAGTAAGGAAAGCGGTCAATCAGCGGACACCATTATCTGGGATAACATCAAAAAGATGCTGGCCAGGTTCAAGCCGATGAATCCGGCCCGGGCCGTGTGGGTGACAAATATAGATTCCCTGCCGCAGCTGCTTTCTCTTTACCAGCCGATCGGCACGGCCGGAGTGCCGGTTTATACGCCTGCCTCTCAGGCAGCCGGCGGATACAATCAGTTAGTAGGCTTTCCGGTGATTTATTCAGAAGCCGCGCCTACCGTTGGGGATAAAATGGATCTGCTTTTAATGGATCCGACGGCGTATCTATTAATCGACAAAGCCCCCGGCCTTCAGACGGCGGTAAGTATCCATGTTAGATTTATTTTTGATGAGCAAGTTTTCCGTTTTGTCTATAGACACAATGGTCAGCCGATGTTTTCTTCGGCTATCACGCCGTTCAAGGGCAGCGACACTGTTTCACCTTTTGTTTGCATCGAGGCGAGGTAAGTGGCAGCAGCAGGATCGGCTCAGATAACGGAAGAAGTTTATAATTCCGTAAAGCTAATCAAGTGGGCCTGGACTTCTGGAACGGGTCAGACGGTCCTGGTAGATAACACGACGGAGAACTTCTACACAGGGAAGCTCCTTTTCATGACGTCGGTTCCGGGAGCTGGCGGTGATGCACCTACGGATAATTACGATATTACGATTCTGGATAAAAATTCCATAGATTTGTTATCTGACAATGGTCTGAATCGGGCAACTGCTACTACGGAAAGTATATTGGAAACATCGCTCGGTGCGGTGGCAAATTCAAAGCTTGCGCTGAACATCGCCGCGGCAGGGTCAAGTAATACTGGTGTCTGTTTTCTTTGGATTCGATAATAGTTGTCACTCCGGAAGGTTGGGCGTAGACCCATCTGGGGTGATACTTGCATATGTCCGGAGCCGGGAGCTCCAACCCGGCTCCACTTCCATAGGTTTTACGATCTTTGTTTATCATATTGGGCGGGGTTATCTTCTTTCCCCGCCACCTCCCGCCGGGAGGGGCATACCTCCCGGCCTTTTTTCGGCCCGGCGATCCAACCGGGAGTTGTTGCATCTTAGGGGCTCAGGGCTTCATCGCCTTGGGCTTTTTTTATTAACCCCGCTATAGTAGCGGAGTTGGTAAATTTCTATCTCTGCATGAATATACTGGATATCGCCGCAGATCGCCGGCAGAAAGTAGCGATTAAATACAAGTAGATGAATAAATATCTACGGTACGTACTATTTTTTAGAGCCCCGGCCGACCTGGGCTACCCGCAATTAATTGCGGATTTGACACCTTGCTATCCATACCCGCATGGGGAATACGTTTTTCAAAGACTCATTTGATTCTTTGAAACAGGGTATCCATACCCGCATGGGGAATACTCCCAAATCAATAAGTCTTTCATTAGGAAAGCCTTGTATTCCATACCCGCGTGGACAACACAATAATTACGGTATCTTTTCCTCCGATACCGTCTTTCTATCTCCGCACCCATGGGCTACCCTCTATTTTTATTTCCTTACCAGGTAAACAGAAGCCCAGCCTTCCTTCGAGTACCGGTAAAAAAGATGGTGTTTATATACGACTTCCTTGAGAAAGTCCACTGAGCGCAAGCCTGGCTTGTTTTTTTTGGGGATTTGACGTAATTATATGCAAAATAAGCAATTAAGCCCTAAAAGCCGGAAAAGTCCGCTTTTAGGGGTGTCAATTCACACCCTGGCATAGAAAGTCCATTGTAGGCAATCCTGGCACGCTTCCAGGAGGATTTACGGGATAAAGATTGATAGGTTATCTTACCGGAATTATATAATTGTTGTAACGATCATTTGAAGATGTTCCTGGGAAATATCTTCAGATTCATTGTTGATACAGTTCTTTATCTGTCGCAGAATATTGTCATTAAGATTCTCTAAAATCTGAAGCGTTCCCTTAAATTTTTTCCTCAACATTTCCACGTTGTTATATTCATAAATATCGTCTAACTGTAGCCATGTATCATCTTTGAAGTAAGCATCACCTCTTTCAGAAAAAAAGTATTTACCCTTTTGCTGGCATCCCTTAGGAATTTTCTTTCGATATGATTTTTCTTTAGATGTGGTTCTGCAAACAAGAAATGGTTGTCCTTTTAAGGGATTGTTAAGAATTACTATTAGCTTTTCGCCTATTTCTTTGTCTTTAAATTTAAACGTAGTATCAAATAATATGCAGCCCGATCGTAGATCAGCCACTAATTAGTTTAATAGTTTCGTAAAACCGGACCTGTTTTTCTTTGGCTTCCTCTTTGCTTATTGATTCAGATGAATCATCTAAAGAGAGTAGATAATCGATTTGTTGATATTCACCCTTAGTCTCTATGGTCTGATCCCACGGGTCCCCTTTCAAGTGGGAAATTCTTTTAATGTCTTTTGCTCTAACATATTTGAAAATATCAGAAAGCTCTTTTAATATTCTTATTTCACGCTTTGAGAAGACATTCATATTAGCTGGTGCTTTTGTTTTAATTTCGTTGAATTTATTTAATCTAGTTATATTGATTATCTTTTTAAACTCCTCTGGAAGTTCTTCTTCTGCACAATCAAGTTTTTCAAAAAGAGTTTTGGGAACGGGTCCAAAATCCCAAGCAAAATAGTTATATCCTGTAACAGATCTGCCAGTTTCTTTAAAATGGGTAAAATCAAGAAAATATAAGAGTTTATATAATTTGGTTTTTCCGAAATATTTTACATTTTTGGAGAAATAAGATATCGCATTTATTGTCTTATTGAGATTAATGTATTCCATATTTATATTTTAGTATATTGAAATAAAGACTGCGTAAGATCTCTTGACATCTCATTCTACATAACAGTATATCGACTTTTAAAGTATTTTCAAGCATTTTTTTTACAAAAAAAAAGAACCCTTTGGCAAGACCTGCCGGAGAGGCCGGTAAGCTTTGAGGAGGTCTTTCCAGGAGAGGAAGAAGCAGAGGAGGCTTAAACACAGCCCCTGGGAGACCGGGGGCTTTTTTAGTGTAGAAAATTTGTAGAATTCGTCTCAGCTCACCAGCGGTTTATGCCGGAAATCAGTATGCTACTTAAGGTATACGCTGGGGGTCGGTATGTAGAAAATTTGTAGAAGTTTTTCTATACAAAACAGTGTTAAGCGGTACAATGGAAAAAAAAGTGATACAAAGTACAATTTTTTATTTCTTTCTACAATAATAATCTAGGCGTTGTAATGTTATGCTGTGCAAAGATATACAAAGTCACTTGCGACCTCGACACGCTGGGGGTCGCTGGTTCGAGTCCTGCGCCGCCCAATTTTAAACCTTATATTATAAGTAAATATTAAGCCTTTGCGGATTTGCAGAGGTTTTTTTTAGTCCGGTAGCCATATACGTAGCCATGTCTCTTCTGGGAGGGGAGAGATGAGGATTACCTGTTATCCACGAAAACTCAAAAACGGTAAAAAGAGATGGTATTACCGAATCATTGATGATGATGGTAAACGCTCCAGTGGTATAAATACCGGATAAACAAGTAAAGCTGCAGCCCAAGAATATGCAATACCGCTCAAAAATCTTGTTTTAACAAGATTTTTGTAAAATTACAATTCGTAGATGCCCGCAGGGTGCGGAGTCCATTGCGGTCGAAGACCGCAATGGGTAAACGAGCTCATTAAAAAAAAGGGTCATTACTTCGGAAAGATTAAACAGAAAAAGTTTTTGAACTTCGGTGAATATGCTAAAGATTGGTGGCTCTGGAATCAATGCCGATACGTCCGGGGGATAAGAGCCCGTGAAGAACCTGGCAACCTCAAGCGGCAGGATCGGCTCCTACAGATAAACTTATACAGCCTAAAAT
>VRUG01000296.1:0-919 GCA_019456255.1 Planctomycetota bacterium
CGACTATGTGGCGATAGATGCAAGTGCCCATCACAGTCTGGCTTTGAAATCCGATGGTTCTATTGTGGCCTGGGGTTGGAACTCTAATGGTCAGTGCAATGTACCTTCAGGTAACGACTATGTGGCGATAGCCGCAGGTGGCGTTCATAGTTTGGCTCTGAGATCCGATGGTTCTATTGTGGCCTGGGGTAGAAACTACAATGGTCAGTGTGACGTGCCTTCAGGTAACGACTATGTAGCGATAGATGCAGGTTGGTCTCACAATCTGGCTTTGAAATCCGATGGTTCTCTTGTGACCTGGGGTAATAGCTTGTATGGTCCGGGCAACGTACCTTCAGGTAACGACTATGTGGCGATAGCCGCTGGGTATTTTCACAGTCTGGCTCTGAAATCGGATGGTTCTATTGTGGCCTGGGGTTGGAACTATTATGGTCAGTGCAATGTACCTCCAGGTAACGACTATGTGGCGATAGATGCAAGTGCCCATCACAGTCTGGCTTTGAAATCCGATGGTTCTATTGTGGCCTGGGGTTCAAAGCAATATGGTAAGTGTGACGTACCTTCCGGGAACGACTATGTGGCTATAGCTGTAGGCAGCTATCACAGTCTGGCTCTCCGTAATTGACCTCACGGTTATTGATGAGGAAAATGCTCTAGATAATTAAGAGGCCTTAGATTGAAAGAATCAGACGATCTTAAGGATATTAAACATCTCGTTCATTCTAATGCAGTTCAAGGAGAAATACAAATTGGTTATTTTCGTTTTTTTGTAATCTTTGCCGCTCTTTTTATGGTTTTAGCAATATGTTTAGAAACCGGGCTGATATCTCTTTCTGAACAAGCAGATTTTTTTTCGCTATCAACTGCTCTAATCTACAATATTTTGCTTTTCTGGCTATTAAAGAGAAAGCAGTATTAT
>VRUG01000296.1:929-1265 GCA_019456255.1 Planctomycetota bacterium
ATTTGGGATTTATTTCTTCCACAGTTGATATTGCCCTCGTTTCAACGGCTATTTATTTAGCTAGATACGGCAGCAACTCATCGGTGGTTTCTATTGCAGGGAGTAGTGCTTTCGCGGTGTACTTGCCTGTTATTTTGTCTTCCTTGAGGAGACACGACCCTTTGAATTCGCTATATACAGGTTGCTTAGCAGGTATTATCTACTTTGGAATGATACTTATTATGGCCAAAGAAGGTGCCTTTGGAGTAGTGTTAAGGTCCGACACAGGTCTTATTTTGATGCATGTTATTTTAAATGAGTGTACAAAAGCTGCTTTTCTTATAGTTTCCGGAGTTT
>VRUG01000297.1 GCA_019456255.1 Planctomycetota bacterium
TCAGTATAATAGGTATGGGCGATGGACTTTAATATTTCTTGTTAAAATAACAAGCTTTTAAGCTATCATAGCATATCAGATGGGCTATAGTGGTGTTTACTCCAATAAAAGAGGAAAAAAAATCCACTTGGCTGTAAGTTTCTATTACACGGAGATTTAGAATTTATGCGTCGGTACTGAAGGCTCGGCTAAGCATTAGCGATATAAAGCTGAAAGATAAGTGAGTACAATCGTGACTAAACAGAGCAAGTGATCAGAAACTGCTAAAATATAAGTCGTCTACTCCAATTTTTTGTTGGCGATTGTTATTGCGATGCCAGGAAGCCTCCTATTATTGCTAAAATCGGTTTCAACTTCTTTTGAATCGGGTCAGCATCTACCCCAAAGTTCTCCAAAGCTGTCGCGCCAAGCAAAAAAAGAGAACCCTTTGGCGCAAAAATCACCGGACAGGGAATAGTACCTTCGAGACCTTCGATTTGAAAATTACAGAAACCGAGCAGTCTAGTATCTTGCCTTCCATCTGCAAAAATCAAATTTCTTTTAACTGCCGGTTCTACGCCGATCCTTTCAAGATAATCTTCTGGAACGAAAGAGTAGAGGGCGCCGGTATCTACCCAGAACTCTTCTTCAAAAAATTGTTTAGGGTTATTACTGTTAGAGACTTTTATTTTCTTTTTAAACATGCCCATTCTGTTTTCTCCCCTGCGATATAATATAATGTTTCTCATCGCAACTGAGTGAGCATACTGAAGATATGAAGTATAGCCCACGCAATGACAGGCTTTCTATTGTTTATCACTCGATAATGAAATGCTCTACGTTGAAAAGCCTGTATATTGGCCAATTTCCTCTCTAATTTACACGGATATTACCACATTTCCTCCATTAACTCAAGTTGATTGCAGTACTGCCGCATCAGTGCTTTCAATAGGACCGAGAGGATAAGTGTGGGGGGCGAGGGGGAAGGGTTTTACCGACGGTGCAGGTTGGATCAAGCGCCCGGCGGGCTCAATCGAGATCCGCCGGGCGGGAGAGAATGAGTTGCGCCGCCGGCCGCTCAAAGTCTGCCGCACAAAGCGGATGAAGCCCTGTAGCCCTTTCTCTTTGACGATCCTGGCAAGCTTGGCGGAAAAGGCCACCGGCAGGTCAGCCAAATGGTCGGTAGTCCCGCCCACGCCAATTTTATCCCATCGCAGATTACATCCGCAACCTAAATTTTAGTGGTAAAATTCAGTATAATAGGTATGGGCGATGGACTTTAAT
>VRUG01000298.1 GCA_019456255.1 Planctomycetota bacterium
CACAGAGGCCCTTATAGAAAGCCTGGAGGAGCTGCCTGAAAATCAGCGCCAGGTGTTCATCATGCAGGCAGTGGAGGTACTGACATGTCAAGGCAATGGAATCAGTTTAGACCCTTAACCCACATACCCGTCATCTTCGGGGGTCTCATCCTGGTGACGGGCCTGGCCTTCCTTTTCGGCCTGTTTGTGATGTGGCTTTGGAACTGGCTTATGCCGGATCTCTTTGGGCTGGGCCCCATAAGCTACTGGCAGGGCTGGGGCCTGGTGCTCCTGGCCAATCTGCTGTTCAAGATCGGCCCTCACCACTACCCCGGCCGGGCCCACCGTTCCGATGAGGAGTGGAAGGAAAGGCTGCGCGCGCGTTTTAAAAAGCGAGACAATGAAAGGGAAGACACTTCAGAAGCAGCAGAGCAGATCTAAGGGCCCGCTGAAAGCAGGCGGAAAGGACAACAGGAAGCCCGTTCTAAAAGAACGGGCTTCTTCTTTTAGCTATTTTAAATCTGCGGGCTAACTAACAACTTGGAGTAGAGCAGAAGGTTCATGCCCCGGATTTCCAGGTTGATAGGAAAACCGGTGTGCAGGGCCGTTTCCAGGGTTAGGCCGCCAAAGGATAAACTCTACATCCACATTACAACGAAGAGCATCCAATGCGCTATTTATCAGACCTCATGCGAAAGAAATACGGCAGATGGCGCCATGATGGTGAGATCTCACTGATGTTGTCAGGCCTCATCACTGTTCTCCAGTAATCACCCTTATGATTTCGGGCTTTTTTCTTGACTGTTCATCTCAGTCCGGATTTCGGACATCTCAAATATCGGGCATACTATACTTTATCTAAATGGTGATAACATCGATATGATTGTTTATTTGAAGGATTTCCTCTACTGTGCCTGCAAAGGAGTGTTACGCACGGGTGTTTATTCAGCAGATTGGCATTATAGCATCCGTATTAGTGTGAATTACTGCAAAGGAATAGTATATTGAGGAGGGGAAAAATGAAACAGGAAAGAAATCAAAACATCTATGAGCTAAGGTTAAAACGCTGACGAATGTTCTCACACCATTGTTATATATCGGATTTAACCAGTTTATCGGTTCGTTTTTCTATGTGCTTGGCGTATTAAAGTACAGCATCATTTTTAGAAATGCATTGAAATTTATTGGCTAGTTAGGAATCGCGGGAAGTGTATTGGCATTCGTAACCGTACCAATCGGCGAAGGAGAAATAGATGAGAGAATTATTGGAATCAACAGCAG
>VRUG01000299.1 GCA_019456255.1 Planctomycetota bacterium
CGCTCTGCGTGGATAAACTCCCGTACCCGAGCTGTGGCCTTAAGCGGCCCACGGCGTCCGCGCTTGCGCTCGAAAAGCCCCTTGATCCCTTCCCGGCGGAAACGCGCGAGTATGTGGCGGTAGCTCTCGCGGGTGAAGCCGTAGAGCCGGCAGGCTTCGGTGATCAAGACCCCATCGACCTCGCGAACTCTGAGCATCTCATACTTGACCTGAGCCCTGTCCTCGGGATCGAAGAAAGGATGATCTGTGAACAGCGGCGCGCGGACTCGCTCCGGATGAGCGTTCAGAGCTCTTGCCTGCTTGAGGACCTGATGCTTTTGCTCTCTCTCATTCATCAGCCCCCTCCCCTTAAGGCTAATGATAGACGAAGGGGGATGTAATGTCAAGTCTTTTATGACACCACCATATCGTAGCTCAAGAACGCCCACAAATCGGCCCGAAATTATGCTTCTTTGGGGGCAAAATAGGTCATCAGAGACCTTCAGTGTCGTTAATAGCTTTACATGTGCCATACATTACCTGCCATTCTCTCAACTCTCAGGCCTTACCCTATCTCCTTTCCCACCAGGACATAAGCCCTTACGAGCGGACTCAAACTCGTTAGAAAGATGCCGAATTAGCTGTTTCGTGTAACAATTGATGAAATCATCTCAGCAAACTTATGCAGAGCCAGAGCTCCGAATATGTTGTCGTTGATATAAACAGAGAAAGTAGCCTGCATTAGAGCAGATTGGTAATAGGCTATATGCTCTCCTTTTCTGTTATCCACAGACTTAATAACAATTCTTATATTCCTTAAATCTTTCATAGTGCTTACTCCTTTAAAACTCATCATCGCAAAGCCCGCCATCAGAAACAGGATGGGGAACCACCCAATAGCCGGAAACCCCATATATAGTGGAAGACAGTACTCTGTAATCAGGGCAATCTTTCGGCGGACAAGAACAAACCACAAAGACCGGCTTTAGCTGGTACAGGGCTGCCTTGAATATCAGACTTGAGCCTTTACCCCATGATAAATTGTCAAAAGGATTTTCCGGGAAAAGTATGACCATGCAGCATCTTTTGACTAACCAGAGTGTTCTTCGTAAAGCTGCTTTAGGGGATAAATTATCCGGCACCACCACAGAAGAAAAGAGACTATAATTCGATAGAGCCTTGACACGCTTTCTAAATGCACAGCCTACAAAAGTGCGATCCTTATAGGCAGACTCTGACAGGGCTTTCCTGAAACACTGATCCACCCCATTTGCACA
>VRUG01000055.1 GCA_019456255.1 Planctomycetota bacterium
CTGCGGCTCTTTGTTCTCGCTCTTCGCTGTTCATCTGACACTTCACCAGGCGGCAATAGGAAATGAAGTTCCCTACCTCCGGCAGAGAGTTTAGAAGATGTTCACTGGAAGATAGAGCTTCTGGAGAAGCTATGCCTTGGAAAAAATAAAAAAGCATTATTTGATTGCCTTGTTCAAGAATTGTATAAAACACCATCCAATAATACCACAAGGAGTCTTATCACTAAGATTTTTAGAATTATGAATACTCTTCCAGCCGATCTAATGGATGATCAACTATTGAAGATGTTAAAAGATAAACGATTTTCATATAGACTGAAAGATAAGATGAAAGAGTTATTGGGCTTAAAAAAAAAGGATTATCTTTTTTGACAGGTAAAAAACCGATCTCTTTTCTATGGCTAAAATCGCTACATCGTTAAAAATCTGAGAAGCAATCTATGTCGTGTTTTTCAACCTGCCCAGGCCGGGAACCTGCAAAGAGCACCTCTATTTCCTGAACAGAGAAACTAAAACTTGTTTCCCTGTCATTTACCGGTACACTGAATTTAACCATGACTCACCTCTAACAAGCTTTCCTGGCTGCGGTTGCAACTTTTAACCTTTCACATTGAAATTCAAAAGAATATAAATAAATTTAGGCAAGTAAAATCTATTAACGGGGCTGACGGCCCGGGGCCTGTCCTACTCCCGAAGAATAAGGGGAACGATTTCTCCCGTGGAAACGTCTACCAGTCCCTTGTCGGTAATCTTGATCTCCGGGCTTACCGGCAGGGTTAGGGTGCACAGGGACATGATCGGGTCCGGGTGGTCGAATCCAAGCTCCCGCAAGCGATCCGTAATCTCTTCGAGCTTCCCGGCGATTTTTTCTAGAGGCTCCTCGGAAAGGAGTCCAGCCACCGGAAGATCTATGGATGCCGCCACCTTCCCGTTAATTACGATAACCATCCCTCCCTGGGTACCGATCAGGTAATTTACCGCAAAAGCCATATCCTTAGGGTTTGTCCCCATGACCATCAGGTTGTGGTGATCGTGGGCATAGGTCGTCGCGGCAGCTCCCTCCCTCAGAGTAACTTCTCCAACCAGACCGAAGCCGATATTTCCGCTCTGGCGATACCTGTCCATAACGGCTACCAGATTGTAGGGGCTCTTCTCCCACCGCAGCGTTCCCTTTGATGCCGGCAATTCTGCGGATGTTTCCCTGGTGTAGGTGTTTTCCCTGTTTTTTTCGATAATCCGGCATGTTACTCTTTTTTCTTCCAAGGAAAGGGGGATCGAAAAGAGAGCAGGGTCGACCGGATTCAGATTGACTGTTGAATAGAAGTGGGGGGGGAAACGTTTACCCTTCGGCTCAGTTTTCCTGTTTTCACCCTCGATGTAGATCGGTTTTCCCGATTTGTAAACCCGGCTAATTGCAAGGTCCCTTTCGGCATCGAGGATGACAAAGTCGGCCAGTTTACCGGGAACAATGGCGCCCCTGTCTCTTAAACCCATCCTTCTGGCCGGTGCGAGGGTGGCTCCGTATACGGCCTTTTCAAAGGATAAACCGAGGGACATCGCTTTGCGTAAGAGATGATCGAGGTGCCCCTTTTTTAAGAGTTTGTCGGGAACAACATCATCGGTGACAAAGGAGAACAATCCGTCCACGTCATGGTTCTCCAGATATGCGGCAATTTCCCGGGTAATCGATTTTTCCTGTATTTCCACAAACATCCCGTTTTCGAATCGCTGGGCCATTCCTGCCACAGTCTGAAGACAATGATCGCTATCTATTCCTCGGTATAGATACTTTGCCAGATCAAGATCGGTTAAAGAGGGGCAGTGTCCTTCTACCGCGGCAAGAGGATAGGCGCTTCTAAAAGAGTCAACGATCTGTGAAATTCGGGTATCTCTTAAGGAGACGACATCCCTGAAGTTCATAACTTCTCCCAGGCAAATGACCCTGGGATCGGCCATGAGAAGTCCGATCTCTTCCACCCCGATCCTGCCTCCCGTTGTTTCCAGTTCTTCCCTCGTGGAGGGGACGGAGCTGGGAATTCCATAAAAGATATCGACGGGAGACTCTTCGCCCGCCTCGATCATGGCCTGTATCCCTTCAATCCCGGAAACGTTGGCTATCTCATGTGGCTCCGAGACGATCGTGGTCACCCCATGTTTTGCCAGTTCTCTTCCGAAATTGAGAGGAGTGGTCATCGTGCTTTCTATGTGCAGGTGGATGTCGATCAATCCGGGGATAATCATCCTATCATTGCAGTCTAAAGACTCCTCGGCTTCGAGCTCCGAGAGGTCGCTTCCGATGTAGAGAAACCGGCCTCCCAGGATGGCAATATTGGCTCTGACGAACGCTTTCAGGAAAACGTTGAAAACCCGGGCATTCCCAATTATCAGATCTACCTTCATGCTCTCTCCCGTCACAGGTTACAATATTGAATTGTTTATTTATAGGTGGAAAGGTGTCTGCTGAACGGCGCTTGATTTGATTGACAATTTTGACCTTCTTGATTAGAGTTTATGAAGTTCTAAATATTGAAGGAGGAAAAAATATGAATAAAAGCTTAAAAGTTTTTCTCTACTGCATCATTCTTTCTTGTAGTGTATCCCTGGTTTTCGCCGCTGGCGTCGAGGAAGAGGGTGCAGCAGAGGCAGCCGAAGAAATGCCGTACAAGGGACAGACCCTGACCGTTTCCATGTGGGGTTATAACATGGACCTTCTCGAGAAAAACGTACTGAAGCCGTTTGAAGAGAAGTATGGCGTAAAGATTGTTACCGAGACGGGTAATAACTCCGCCAGATTTACCAAGATGGTGGCCAGGAAGGATAATCCTATTGTTGATATTGTCCTCTTTGCGGGAGCTTATTCTTACAAGGCAATCCAAGAAGGTATTGTAAAGCCTTACGACCCCGGCAAGCTGCAGAATCTCGCCGAAATCATGGAGCCGGCCAGGGATCCCCTGGGTGGGAGGTATGCCATCGGATACACGATCCAGCACCTTGGTCTCTGCTATCGAAGTGATAAGGTCAAACCCATTAAATCCTGGAAGGATCTCTTCAACGAAGATTTAAAGGGATTTCTCTCCATTCCCCAGCTTACAACTACCTATGGACCGACCATCATCTATATGCTCTCCAAGGCCTGGGGAGGAAGCTACGATGCCACGGATGTCGGGTGGGCCAAACTTGAAGAGCTTTCAGACAGCATCCTAACAGCATATGCCCGTTCTTCCGAACTTCAGACCCTTCTTCAGCAGGAGGAGGTTTACGCTGCCCCTTATGCCAGTTTCGCCTGGGGCAATATATCGGCTATCGGTCTTCCCATCGTCTCGGTCATTCCTGAAGAGGGCCTGGTGGGGTCGTTCAGTATGGTGAGCATTGCGAATGGTACGAAGAATGAGGATCTCGCTCACCTGTATATCGACCACCTCCTTTCCTACGAGGTTCAGTTGTCGGAGGCCATGGATCTTGTCGACTCCCCCGTTCGCGGCGATATCAAGCTCCCGGAGGATGTAGCCGGTAAGCTTACCTATGGAGAGGATCTGATCAGGAAGCTGCACTTTTTCAGTCAGAAGGAGATGGCCGCCGTAGAGAAAGAGTGGATTGAAAAGTGGAATAGGATTTTCACGAAGTAAAAGACCTTAATAGAGAGCAGAGGTTTTTCTCTGCTCTCTATTTCTTTTTTAGAATATGAGTCAAATCAATATCCGGCGGACCCTGCTTCTGCTGCTTTTCCCAGGGGGAGTTTTCCTTTGCTTCTTTTTTTTGGCGCCCCTGCTTTTCGTTCTCGTTGAAAGTTTTACCGGATTAGATGGCGGTGTAACGCTACAAAGATATATTTCGGTATTGAAGGATCCTCAATTTCGTCAGGTTTATTTTCGGACACTCAAGATAGGACTTATCGTAACTCCCCTGGCTGTACTGATCTCCTATCCGAGCGCTTACGTTATTAACAACCTTTCGGTTGGGAGAAAATCCGCGCTCATGTCTTTGGTAATCCTTCCCCTTATGACCAGTCCGGTCGCCAGAACATTTGCCTGGATTATTATTCTCGGTCGTTTCGGGTTGATCAACCAGAGCCTGAGGGCTTTACGGCTTATTGATGAGCCACTGCGGATAATGTACACGGAAGGAGCGATTGTAATCGGACTTCTCCAGCTTTTTATGCCACTTATGGTGCTGACCCTGGTAAGCGCCCTGGAAAATATCCCTGATGAGGTCGAGGAGGCTGCCTTAAGCCTGGGGTCGGGAAGAGTGGGGTGTTTCTTCAGGGTAATCGTTCCCCTCTCTTTTGACGGTCTGATCATGGGGGTAACCCTCGTATTTACCGGGTGTATTACGGCCTATGTCACTCCGGCTATTCTTGGCGGCTCGCGGGTGCTTACTCTCTCCACGCTTATGAGGCAGCAGGCGCTTGTCCTTATGAACTGGGAAGCGGCAACGGTAATCGCGGTGGTGATGATTGCTACGACCCTGGTACTGTATAATTCTTTACGATTGATACGGCCGAAGAACCTATGAAGAAATCAAAGGCACTGGTGCTGATCCTTATTCTGATGTTAGTTTTTCTTCTGGGTCCGTTTCTGGTCATCATACTCTCTTCCTTCGGCAGTGAAGCCCTGATGAAGTTTCCCCCAAAAGGGTTCTCTCTGAAGTGGTATGACAAGGTATTTAACATTAAGATGTTTCGAACGACCTTCTGGATCAGTCTGAAGGTGGGACTGCTCGCAACGGGCACTGCTCTCCTCCTGGGAATACCCGTGGCCTACACGGTGGTGCGTTTCCGGTTTCCGGGAAAGAGTGTAATCGAGCTCTTGTTCTCCTCACCGGCCATTGTTCCCGGTTTAGTAATCGGTTTTTCCCTGCTCCGGTTCTTCATTTATGTCAGTAATATACCTATCATTGTCGGACTGTACCTGGGTCATACGGCGATTTTGCTCCCTTATACGGTCCGGGTCGTTTCAGCCAGCTTAAGGAATTTCGACCCTGCCGTGGAGGACGCTGCCATCAGCCTGGGCTCTTCCCGGCTTTTCTCTTTTTTATCCGTTATTCTTCCCAATATCCGGGGAGGGGTGGTCGCCGCTTTTATCCTGGCTTTTATTACCTCGTTCAATAACATCCCGGTATCGCTGTTTTTAACCGGACCGGGTGTGGCGACTCTGCCGATTCAAATGCTGGTATATATGGAGTACTACTTTGATCCGACCATAGCGGCATTGTCCAGTATCCTTATTGTCATTACCGTTTTTATCGTTCAGACAGCCGAGAAACTTCTGGGTATATCACAGTATGTGTGATAAAAGGAAAATCAGATGGCCTTTGTGGAATTGAAGAACATCGAAGCCGGTTATGTTAAGGGATCACCGGTCCTTAAAAGTTTTAGCCTCTCTGTTGAAAAGGGTGAGCTCCTTTCTCTTCTGGGGCCGAGCGGCTGTGGAAAAACAACAACCCTGCGGACAATCGCCGGCTTTATCATGGCGGAAAAGGGTTCGGTAAAAATCGGCGGCAGGGATTATACAAGGATTCCGCCGAATAAACGAAATATCGGCCTGGTATTCCAGAGCTATGCCCTTTTCCCCCATCTCTCTGTTTTCAACAATGTGGCCTATGGCTTGAGGAGAAGGAAAGTCGACAGGGCAACGATACGCAGGAAGGTCGCCGATGTGCTGAAGCTCGTTTCTCTGGAACATTTCGAAGAGAGACTTCCTTCCCAGCTCTCCGGGGGACAGATGCAGAGGGTCGCCCTGGCCAGGTCTATAGTTATTGAGCCCGATCTTCTGCTCCTCGATGAGCCCCTGTCCAACCTTGATGCCAAGTTGCGGGTAGAAATGCGGGCGGAGCTGAGCCGTCTTCAACGTCGGCTGGGGATTACCATGATCTATGTTACCCATGATCAGATTGAAGCCTTGAGCCTATCCAGCCGGATTATCGTGATAAACGAAGGCACTATCGAGCAGATAGGAACTCCCGAAGTGATCTATCAGAAACCTGCAACCCCCTTTGTGGCTCGTTTCATGGGTTTCGACAACCGACTGTCCGGTACGGTAATCCGCATTCAGGATGACCGCGTATTGGTAAATGTACAGGGCTTTGAAATTAAAGCAATTCTTGAAAAGATCGCCGGTCTGAAGAGGGGACACCAGGTCGAGCTTTTTTTCAGACCCGATGATGCCGCCTTAGTGAATGAGAAGCGGGAGAATATCCTTCCGGTTAA
Organism: Planctomycetota bacterium; assembly: GCA_019456255.1. Taxonomy (GTDB): domain Bacteria; phylum Planctomycetota; class Phycisphaerae; order Sedimentisphaerales; family Anaerobacaceae; genus VRUG01. The sequence goes on from VRUG01000055.1 coordinate 6,206, forward strand.
AGTCAACTACTATAACTTCCAGGGCAACAGCATCCAGTATTCCGTGAACTGCGGAGAAAGCGAGTTGAACGTAGTCATGGTGGGAAAGCATGATCCGCAAAAGAGCTATGAGTTCCTCTGCGTGCCGGCTGACAAGCTGATCGTAGAAACCCGGGGAGGGGGGTAGATGAGCAGCAGCGATGAAGTGCTGAAACACATAAGGTGCAGGAAGGGCGATGTGGCCCCCTATGTCATCATACCCGGGGATCCGGGGAGGGTAGAGCGCATCGTTGCGCAGATGGATGAAGCAGAGTTTGTGGCCAGGAACCGGGAGTATGTTATTTATACCGGGTCCTACAGGGGGGGTCCCGTTACCGTATGTTCTTCGGGAATCGGGGGTCCGGCAGCATCGATCGCCATAGAGGAGCTTATCCGGGTGGGCGCCAGGGTATTTATCCGGGTGGGTTCTGCGGGAGGACGCCGGAAGGAGACTCCGATCGGAACACCCGTGGTCATTACCGCTGCCTATCGTGGGGAAGGAACCTCTAAAGCCTATCTTCCTCCGGAATTCCCGGCTGTTGCCGACCTGGAGGTAACCAATGCACTGGTTGCGGCCCTGAAGGGGTCGGGACATGATTATCAGGTCGGGATAGGGTTTACCAGGGATGCGTACTATGTTCAAGACCGGGAGCTGAACAGGCTTCTAACGGAGGCCGGCGTCAAGGCGGCGGAACAGGAAGCGGCCATCCTGTTTATTCTCGGTTCTGTCAGGCAGGTAAAAACGGGGGCAATCGTGGCCACGGATTCCAATATCTGGCTTCCCGAGCAGCCCACGCCGGCGGAGAAAGAGGCGGCTTTTGCGGTAGGGGAGAAGATAGTGATCAGGGCCGCCCTGGATGCGACAAAGATCCTCTTCGAAGCCGGTGTCCACAGGGACATGAGCTGAAGGTGGAAATCAATACAGACCGGCTAATCTCCACATTCATAGAGCTCTGTGAGATACCCAGCCCTTCCGCCCGGGAGGGGCGTGTCGGTGATTATATCCGCAGGCGAGTGGAAGGGTTCGGTCTCGAGGTTGCAGAGGATGGCGCAGGACAAGAGCTTGGAAGTGATACCGGAAATCTTCTAATCCGGTATGATCGCGGACAGGGAGAAAGGCTCTTCCTACTGGCGCACATGGATACGGTGCCGGTTTCTGAGGATGATAGTGTTTCTGTGGTTGTAACCGGTGACAGAATCCATACCGGTGGAAGGTCTGTTCTTGGGGCGGACGATAAGGCCGGAGTGGCGGCGGCGTTGGAAATCCTGGCCCTCTCGGTAGAGCATCCGGAGGGCGCCCGTCCCCTGGATGTCATTTTTACGATAAAGGAGGAGCAGGGCGCCCAGGGGGCCGCTTTTTTTGATGTCTCCGCCATCCCTTCCCGTTCGGGGTTTAATCTCGACGGGGAGACCCCGGTCTACACGGCCATCAGACAGGCGCCGTTCAAGAGCCGGTACCGGGTGGTGGTCTATGGTAAAAGCGCCCATGCGGCGGTGAACCCGGAGGATGGAATCAACGCTGTAAAGATTCTGGGCAGTATTATTTACCGTCTGCCCTCGGGCCGCCTGTCCGAAGATTCAACGGCGAATCTCGGTTCCATCGACGGTGGAGGGCAGACCAATATTGTTCCGGAACAGGCGGAGCTTTGCGGAGAGATACGCAGTCTTGCCGAAGAATCCCTGAATCTGCTGAAACGGGAGATCGAGGAAATATCCCGTGAGGAGGCGGCTCTCTCGGGAGGGAGAGTGGATATTTTCTGGGAAGATCTCTACCGGGGATACTTCGTGGGAGAGGATGAGCTCTGTATACGGCTTTTCATCAGGGCCTGTGGTGAGAAGGGCAGGGATCCTGTGCTCAAGACCTCGCTCGGAGGGGGAGACAGCAATACCTTTAACAACAGGGGAAGGCGAAACATTGTTTTCGGGCTGGGGATGCGGAACATCCACAGTAATGAAGAGTACATTCTGAAAAGCGATCTTAGCGAGGCGGTAACTCTGCTGAAGGATATCGTTTTTCACTAAATCCAGGTAGGAGAAGAAACGAATATGGCCAATCATCCTAAAAAAGCTATGGGATGAGGCGTTAAAAGCAAAACTTTGCCAGACATAAAAAAAGTCATGATGCGCTTATTAGACTGTAAACACGGGTTCAAAATAGAGGTGCTTTGTGAACCAGCACCGGTGTTTTGCGCTTCTACTGGATTATTTATCATGGTTCTTTTGTAAAGGATGGTTACTACTAGTTTATAGTTATCTTTTAGAAAGGATAATGAACATGCCAAAAAACCATGCTATTGAGAAGGCCAGAGCACTTTTCGCAAGATCTGGCCTTCCGTTTCCACCGATCCCAGTGGTCCTAAAGGCACCTACTATTTAGGCGATAAGCCCTTACGTGACTATTGATAGATGAGAGGTTTAGATTATTTCTCTGTTGAAGCATAGAGAATAAAAACCGATCGGATAGACCGGCAAAATATCCCTGTTTTGGCGGCTCAATGTCCTCGCTGTGAGAAGGGTTTTATCTTATCAGAGGAAGAGGTTAAGTGGCTTCTGATAATCTGGCTTCGAAAACAGGGGAATATGTCCTCTACTGAGCGATCAAGGGTTATAAAACAACTTTTTCCCCAGGATAGATTATCTTCAAACAGTAGAAGATCGGCCATAGATGATTAAAGATAGCAGAAGATATTCAAAAACTTTGGGCAGCAATTCATTAAAAGATCGAATGATTCCGGAAAGATTGTAAACTATTTTAGCTACATTGAAGGCTCTTTTTCATGCCCTAATTTCGTAGTAATTATTCACGTCTTATCTTACCGCACCACTCTAATCTCAAAAAATATGGAGGTTAAATCTAAGCTGAAAAGGGTAATCTCTAATCAAACTCGACGGACAAGACCGCCAAAATTACAAGAGATCAGACATAGGTCTCATATTATTTTACCACCTACAACGGAATGTCCGAGGTGCTTGAAGAATTTTATTCTTACTCCGAGTAAACTGAAATGGATAATCACCGGGTACATTAGAAATTTGAAGATTAATAACAAGAGGCAGTTGGATCTTATTGCTACAATTGTTTCCGTACCAAAAATCTCCCATAAAAAAATGGCAAAGAAAATCTACTGAAAAATAATAGAAGAGTTTCTGAAAAAAAAGCTGAAGATTTTTTGAATGAAAGCTAAAATAATCTATTATCCGAATTTTGGCGAGGCTAGACCGCCAGGCCGAGCATAGCCGCTAATGCCAAGTTGTGCGAATTATTGCTGTGGCTTAACAATGTTGCGGATTGTTCATTTCTCTCCGATCTTTGCAGCGACCGTCATGTCAGAAGCGGCAAGTGGTTCGTCTTTCCATTCCTTAGCACAAGCCTGTTCCAGGCCCTTTACGAAATCAGCGACACGAGAGTAAAGATCAGAAATGTTAATCCGTCTTGCATCTTGAACACACAACGTTATTTCCGAAATAGACCCGCTGATTTCTTTTCCAACAGGATTTATAATGTCGAAGGATCCTTTTTTTATACGACCTGGAAGTAGTGCAACACTGAAGACATCACTCTCTTTCCGTCGAAGAAATAAAATCGTACCCCATGTGGTCCAACCACTTTGGACGATGTGATCTATCTCGCCACGAAGATGCTGGATAATATGCCTGAACGTTTCAACTATTTCGGTACTTCGGAGGAAGACCTGCATTTTGGCTCCACGTTTAGATAACCTGGGCATTCCAGAGACAAGTTCGCGGATTCTGTAGATAGCATCAACTATGGACCATGCGTCAAGAAAAATGCTGGCAAAATCATACAGGTTATTGTGTGTCTTGCTTTCTTCAACATTGAACTCCTCAAGCTTAGTAGAAAGCCGTTTATAAGCTATATCTATCATCTCAAATGATAGTCGCAGGCCGTCAAGAAAAGCTGCTTGGCGGTCATCGAGACGCAGAGGAATACGTCTTAGCGAAGAATCTTTTTCAATTAGCACTATAGACCTTCCTTATAGTGATTCAGTACATGGAAACATCTAACTACTGCAAATAAGTTATCGCGGCACTATTTCGGATAACTTGCTTATAGAATTATAGACGGTAATATTTGAATCGTAAACATGATGATGGGATAAGATAAGCTGTAAAATATTGGTAGCGTCACATTGAGTGGACCTGGGAGGGTTGTAAGGAAACTGAGTCCGCCGTTCCGTTGTGGATCCGCACCC
>VRUG01000300.1 GCA_019456255.1 Planctomycetota bacterium
CTCCTCACGATCCTGGGATGGCTCATGCTACACCTTCCGGGCGCGTTTTCCACGCACGCTCACCAAAAGGACACGATTATTGTCCATAACGATAGAGGGGTAGCAGACTCAGGAAAAACCAGTAGAAAGGGGATGGAATATTGAAAACGTTCGGCAATAAAATAGATTGGGACAATGAGTTTAATAGGCTTTCTCTTGAATATGTCAGGCATTTATTTGGTGATGAGCATGTGAACGTAGTACTCGTAGAATTATCAGAAACTGAAATATCAGAAATCACAAAATTGAATAGTACCGGAGATACTATATTTTCCAAAAACAGGGAACAAAGGAGCCGTCGTGACGAAAATCGTCCAGCACCATAATAAGGGCAACAAAGGTAAAGTTATGACGATTATTGTCCATCACAATAGAGGAGTATCAGAATCTGGAACAAGTATAAAGGGTGTGGTTTCGGTACGAGGGTGCGGATTGGCATGGTCGTCAGGTGGGAGCCTTCGTGAAGATTTGTCGGTGTAGACGGTTGGTCAGAGGTGAGGGTTGACGAGAATCCCAAATATAGGAGGCACGACATGTCAAAAAAAACAGATTGGGCAGTTCAGATGGAACGGAAGCGGGAGCAGGAGTACGTTCGGGGTCTTGTCGGGAAATTGGCTGATCTAGTAAACGGTAGTAGCACAGAAAAAGTGGCTGAGATGTTCTATCAGGGCTTCATCAATCAGCACAGGACCCTTCAAGAGCTGATGTGGAAGATGTTACATGAGGTGATCATTATGTACGCCGACTGTGAATGGTATGACGCTCGTAACGAGTTTGCGGTCAAATCCTGCAATGCCATGAAAAAGTATATGCTAGAGAATCCTGACAAGTTCTATTTGCCGGTAATCTGATAAACGGTGGAGGGCTTTCTATTAGAGAGAGTCCTCTTCGTATTTGTACGTTGTTACCTGAAGGTCTGCGGCAGTTTTAATAATTAGGGAGATGAATACAGAAGCTCATTGTCGCCCCTGTTATTGTTACGGATCGTCAACTAACTATTGACTCAAAGTTGCCACTTTGATATTGATTAATGAGGGAATTGGATGAAGGGGTAAGTGGCATTTTATTCCCGGAATGGGTGGCAACTTTCACCGGAATATGCATGCTTACAAAAAGTAGAGCGGGCATTTCGATTCATAAAACATGAGCTGGATATCCGACCGGTATATGTGCGAAAAGAAACCCGCATAAGAGGTCATGTGATGATCAGTTAT
>VRUG01000301.1 GCA_019456255.1 Planctomycetota bacterium
CAGCCCGAGAACCACATGCTTGTACTCCGAGGCGTCCATGTGCCCCCGGAGCTTATCGGCCGCGGCCCATAACTGGTTTTCAAAGCCAAGATTGGCTCCGTTGTTATCTATCATACTGCACCTTATCGTTTGTTTATTCCAAATATGGACGTCAGTATCCCTATGTCGGTGAAGTTGTAAAAGTTATCCATTTTTCTCTCTTCTACAACAATATTAGATCAAGAACAGTGGAAAAGCAATCATAGGGAATCTATCGCTGCATGACAGAGACGAGTCGCCCAGGTCGAACAGAGGATGGCAGTAGAATAACAGGGTTAAAACACTGGCTGCGAACTAACTAAATAATAACGATTTAGATAAATTATTTTGGCATTTTTCAGAAATCAGTTTATAAATTTGAATAAAAAATCCCTCCCAGTAAAGGTGAAACTTGCCGGTGATTCCGGGAATATGTTGCCACTTAAACGCTCATCCAAATTCCCTCACGCATTCAATAACAAAGCCGGGAGTTTTAAGACAATAGGGCCGAGTATATTCGAACCCCGGTAAGGTTTGCCCGGAGCTTGCGAGGATACCTGGTCCGTTTTAAGGGGCACTTTCCGCGACCGATGCCTTAACCGGAATCCTCTGGTATCAATAAGAAGTGCTTCTCAGGTAGAGCTCTCTAATAGAGCTACCTGGAAAAATTATACGTATAGCGCTTCATTGGGGAATTTTGGAAAAATAGACGCATGAATTTATTTTTCCATTTTTTTTGTAAAAACTGACGCCCAGGACTCGTTTTCAAGCCCGATCTGCGCGGAAATCCGAAAAAAATAGAAGCAAGGCATCTATTTTTCCAGTTTCTACAGTGGTTTATGCAATACCACTCAAAAATCTTGTTTTTAACAAGATTTTTGCAATATGGTTTCACAACCCCCCCCGCAGGGGAGTGTTGCGGAGTCTATTGCGGTCGAAGACCGCAATAGGGAAGCCGGCCGCGCTTACTCGCTTACTGGTACAAAGACCTGATGAACCTACCCATCGCCAGTCCTGTCTGTCCGACGGGACCGGTAGACACCGAAGACCCGCTCTTCATTCTCTGCTCTTGCGTAACTACCGGCCGGTCCAAAGGGGTTGTGCACACCCACGGCTGCTACATGGTCTATACTTAAAAAGCCGGCTCGGCCGCCCGTCACTTCTTCGGCATCGAGGTCGATGTGGTGAATGAAGTATGTTTGGATCATCGGCCG
>VRUG01000056.1:0-2889 GCA_019456255.1 Planctomycetota bacterium
AGGTAACAACCGGTTCATCCCCACGTGTGTGGGGAACACTCATCCCAAAAGTATCGCTCGCATTTTTGCATCGGTTCATCCCCACGTGTGTGGGGAACACTATACCGCGATCACTTTATTTGGGCTGCCAGGCGGTTCATCCCCACGTGTGTGGGGAACACAAATTATATCAGCATCATTGAGATATATTCCCCGGTTCATCCCCACGTGTGTGGGGAACACAATTATATTACCTATGTTCACAATGAACCCATCGGTTCATCCCCACGTGTGTGGGGAACACTACTACTTTCGTACCGACTACGGTTAGTTGGACGGTTCATCCCCACGTGTGTGGGGAACACGCTAAGACCTGTGCTGGTATCGGCGTTGTATGCGGTTCATCCCCACGTGTGTGGGGAACACCATATACTTGTCAATACTTAACATCCGTTTACCGGTTCATCCCCACGTGTGTGGGGAACACTGCCCTCTTGACGAAGACTGCTTCTACTTCTCCGGTTCATCCCCACGTGTGTGGGGAACACTCCTTTGTCGCCTCAGCAAGCTCCGCTTTTACCGGTTCATCCCCACGTGTGTGGGGAACACTCATACCCGGATTGCTCTGTATCGGCATCGGCCGGTTCATCCCCACGTGTGTGGGGAACACCGCGCACCTCCACGAGCATTACGCTCCAACCACGGTTCATCCCCACGTGTGTGGGGAACACGGATTTCCTACATCTAGCTTTGGCGCCGTTGGCGGTTCATCCCCACGTGTGTGGGGAACACTCCGGGTCAACCGTTGCTATCTTCTTAGTATCCGGTTCATCCCCACGTGTGTGGGGAACACACTAATAACTAAGTTAATAGTGTACAAATAATTATATACCGCTGAATATTCTACCAATTTTAATAGAGAATAGATATGCAAATATGAAATAGTAAGATTTATATTCTATTTCAAAGAACACTCACTATTTTCCCTGATGATAGGTGTATGATACTGCTACGAACTCGATGAAGTGTCATCTTCGGGTGTGAATGCTACCAATTTCAATCCCTCAATATCTACCGGCATTCTGCGATTGGGTCCAACCGTTATAAAATCATACCCGGACTCTGTATTAGTAGACCAAATCATTACCGCATTTCCTTCTCCGGTATCAGAAACAATCTGTTTCCAGAGCATTTCCCTCACCCTTCGGGAAAACTTTCCAACGTATACTCCGGCCCGTACCTCGATCATATAGACTGCGAGTCTTCCTCTTAGCCTGGGAGGAACATTTTCAACTACGATGACCAACATCTCCAATTGACTCCTTATTGGGTATGGCAATAGGAACAGCTTCTTTATGTATTTCCGGTGGCTGCATTCCCCCTGCCGCCAATACTTCTTCAATATCCGGGATAATGGTTTTTAGTATGCGTGATTGTCTAAACATATCTCTGCAGCCTATCCTGACATCGCGCTCAGGGTGAGATGAATGACCTGCGGCTACCTTGAAAGCAATAGGGACCACGGTCTCAAATTTATAAAGGTCAGCAATATCGTATACAAACGAATGAGGCTTTCCGGAATGGATAAATCCGATAGCCGGTGAATAACCGGCTGCGAGTATTGCTGCTTCCGTAATTCCATACAGACAGGCAGTGGCAGCGCTTAAACACCGGTTAGGTAGGTTTCCACTTTCCCATTTAGTATGATCATAGTTTCTACTGTTCCAGTTAATACCATGCTGGCGCGCAATGAGTTGATACATTTTTCTAACACGGGCTCCTTCAATACCTCGAAGCTGCTGTATGCTCCTTCTTGCAGGAGGTTCTTCCCCAAAACGCACGGCATACATCTTTCTAACCACATTTAATCTCGCTGCATCATCAAGGGCTAATTTGGCTTGATATAGCAGCCGGTCTGCCCGGGCTCCTCCCGGCTGGCCAGCAGAGTACAACCTGACTCCCCCATCCCCCACCCAGATGAGCAAACAGCCGACACGGGAAGCGAGCTTTACAGCTTCGTGAGTGATCCTTGTGCCTGTTTCAAGCAATAAACAGGCAATACTACCGACTGGGATATGAGTGCGTACACCATTCTTATCTACCAGAACAAAGGCGCCGTCTATTACATCCAACTCTCCGTAACGCAGAAAAAGCATAGATACTCGCTCTTTCATCATTATTGGCTTGGGCGGAGGAAGACCTCTCATATTAGAGCTCATACGTATGCCCTTTTTACCATCAGCATGCCAAAGCCAAAACCTTTAGCAGGACCAATTCCATAGAAAAGGGCATTGAGAAATGCCTGCGGATCTGTAACGGTAAGTATTCCGCTGAATGTGAGGCTGCTCAAGCTGATCGGTTTTTTCAATCCGTTCTTATAAAATCTATGCTTTTCATAAGAGTCTACCGTTACTTCTTTATCATTAACCGAAAACCCATGCTTTTCAGATCGTTTGGACAACCAGGAAAATCCCTCACGATGAATAAATTCAGTTAACGGCGGCCATTCATTTTTCGGGATACCCCTCTCCTTGAGCAAAGTTTTTGCGTTCATAATAATATCGTGTCTGGCATGCCCTCCCTCATTTCCCTGTTTTGTTATTACCGGATTTGCAGTTAACAGGAATTGCAGACGCTGCCTATTACTCATTTGAGGGTTATAGGGTTTTACTTGAATATTCCAAAGACCTTTTTCATCATAAGGTTTAACATCTGAAACGGCATAAAAAATCGGCCAGGTTTGACTCTTTTCACTGGCATAAATAAAGCTCCGTTTTTGTTCCCTGTTTCTTGAGAATAAATCCCAAATAAGGCTATGTGCTTTATAACCAATCATCTGTGCCAGCTTAGTGTACGATAGGGCAGATCGTTTTAATACGATCTTACTGAAAAACATAGGTTAAGCCTCCT
>VRUG01000056.1:2989-5583 GCA_019456255.1 Planctomycetota bacterium
CATCTGTGCCAGCTTAGTGTACGATAGGGCAGATCGTTTTAATACGATCTTACTGAAAAACATAGGTTAAGCCTCCTTCATATACTGAATCGGTGCATAATGCTCCCTTCTGTCTGAGAATTGCCACCTGGCACGATTAAACAGATCATCACGTCTCGATACAGTATGAGTTTCTTTAAATCCTGGATTTGGATGGTCGTCCCAATATACCATTTCGAATTTTTCGGATGGCAAAAGAAAAGAAGGTGCATTAAACGCGATAGATTTATAGAGCTCCTCAAGTGTTTCCGCTTCCACTATCTTTGGTTCCAAAGGAAGAGAAGGCGGACAGGATTTTCTACCCAGGTAAAGAATAAACGCCGGTTTTTTTAATGCTCTACCTATTTCTTCTAAAGTAAAGGATGACTGTATCTTTTGCCAAAGAGCTACTGTATAAACCCCATCTGATCGATAATCCCTTGTTGACAAAAGGGTATTTAAATTGTCATTTTTCAGTTCATCTTTGCGGGTATGGTAGATCGTATTCCTACTCTCACCAGGAATCTGTACCGTATGATAATCTCGTAAAAGCAAACCGGGTTGGTGTACACAAACAGAAAAACCAAGGCTTCGGGCCAGCTCTTTAATTCGGGATTCTTCATTTCTCTTTATTCCCAGGGCGGCAGCAAGCATACCCAGGATGGATGATTTTGTAGGACGATCATGCGTCGGCCGATATTCGCCGACTGCAATATGGCCCCATGATGACATCGGTCCATATAAAAATAAAACGAGATATTTCTGCATGGCAGCTACTCCAGGATAAATTCGATTATTTCTTTTAAGCTTCCTTCAGCCGTCTGAGCATTCATGATCCTGGTAGAATCCGCACAGGAACCATAAACTTTATCCATTCTTGCCCGTGTGTCTTCAAGATTTTCTATTGCCTTTGGCAGCAGGTCTCGGTCCTGTACCGGCTTCAAGAAAGCAACAGATAAAGAGCGCGGCTGCTGATTTCCTTTTTCAGCAAGAATATAGGATGCATACGCCCTTGATCCAAAACTATTCTGCTTTCCTCCCGGAGTTACTTTTGCGGCCGCTTCGACCAGGGCTGAGAGGGTTTTACCGGAAAGCGTTTTATTTCCGCTTAGATTTTCAACAAGAAGATCACGATCTATACAAATATAGAGATAGAATAGACCGGCAGAAAATTCTGTTTCTCCCATGTGTCCGGCGCCGGTTATATCTTCTTCTCTGTTTAAATCATCAACGGCCGTAAAAAAATCATCTTCTACGGCGACTTTATGAACAGTTATGGCATGGGCCACCTGGACGGCTGCTTCCGTATTGAACTTTGGGCTTGAAGCCAGCATGCGTCCAAACATGGCAATATCGGCTGCTGAATGCTCCTTGCGAAGCAGGGTAGGAGCATCATCAGAAGGTTCTTTATCTTTACTGGCTAACTTATCGATAAGCTTTTGAATCGCAGCCTCTTCTTCCGGACTGAAATGAGCAAGCTGCTCTATTCTAAGCTCCTCCATAGGATCATCTTTCTTTTTACCTTTTAATTTTCCGAACTGCCCTGCGATTTTCTTTGCCCAATCAATAGCTTTAGCTTCTTTAACTCCTTTTTGAACGAGCGAATTATAAATCCGGACTCCCATCTCCTTGGTTCGAGTTCCTTTATGCCCTTTTAGGGCTTCAGAGAATAAATCCGAATCCCGCCAGGCCCGCTTCAAACTCTGAGATGAGATTCGCAAACGAGTGGCGCCTCCAATTACCGCAGTTTTCGGCCTGCCCAGGTCATCTCTGTTTGGGTTCGATGGAGGATAAGAAGTTAAAAGATGAAGTTGAATAAATTTAGACATATTGTTCTCCCTTCAATTTTGATATAAATGAAATTAATCTTTTGAATCCTTGTAATAATCAAAAGCCCACTGCTTCCTCACATAATCATTCCAGCCATAAATGCTCTTTACCAGGTTAGGAACATTTACCGTGCTGTCCAGCATTTTTATGATACGTAACATTGGTAGTAGAAGGTCATCGATGTTTTTAATCTGTATAAGCCTGCGGAAACGCAGATCGCTTACCCGCGGTCGTGAGCTCTCTGCCCCAGGCCTGGCCATCTGCTCGGGAAGAGAAATACCTTCAAGATTATTCTTCACATGAGACAGCAGGGCCACTGTAATAGCCAGTCGCCCATCAGAGACATGGCCATAGGGAAGAAGCTTCCTCTTTATGCTGTGAAATACCGGTACAAAGAAGATCTCTTCTACTTCCCTGCATCTTCTTAATTCAGCGCGCTCTCCTTTTGCCTCCCTCAATCCCTGCCACCAGGAAATAATTTTAGAATACTCACCGCTATGTTCTTCAAATTGTAAATACTTCTTTTTTTCCAAAAGCTAAACCTCCTTCTCGTCAGTTTTTAAATTGGTAGGCAATTGTAAATGATCTTTTATTGTTTTTGAACGAGAAAATCGGATCAGGTCACGGCGGGCTACTACAATTCGTCTGGGATTCGAGTCTTCTATATTTTCTGTAACAGCATATTCATCAAATAATTTTAAGGCTTCCTTAAGAAGAACATCATGCCATCGTTTGGCAATCTCTTG
>VRUG01000056.1:5683-10417 GCA_019456255.1 Planctomycetota bacterium
TCTGTAACAGCATATTCATCAAATAATTTTAAGGCTTCCTTAAGAAGAACATCATGCCATCGTTTGGCAATCTCTTGAGTGCTCCTGTTCTTTTGGAGGACAAATTTTAGATCATTGATGGAATTATAAAAGGTTCCTTCATTATCCTGCCAGAAAGCCGTTTCAATATATGAGGTATCCCCTTTTGCGTCACGCGGATTACTAAACCAGGCTTTTTTCAAAGACATTCTCAGGTTTCTTCCGATGATGTCCGCTGCTTTAATATATCCATGAACTATTTCTGCATATTGGGTCTGCAGTCTCTTTTCAACCCTGATTATTGGCATGGTACTTTCATACCAACACCTCGCTTTCATATTATCCATATCATAGCCGAAAGCCCAAAGCCTGAAATCAGGAATATCTCTGGCAAGCCCAACGCTGTACCTGTGAACAACAAAGGCCGGCTCAACACGATTTTTGCTGTCCCGATCGGGTTGAACCAGGCCGAGCCAGTGGCGAAAAGTAATTCCTCCCGGCTGAGGATGCCTGGGCAGAGGAAAACCTTTGTCATCTTTTCCATGAGGAGATAGGGGATGCTTCCAGGCCCCGGTAAAGTTTGTGCCATAGTTTTTTGTAATGTATTGGCTTACCAGAGGAACTTTATCTTCCCCGCATAGGGCGCAGGTCCCCCGGCTAGTATCGTTAAATTCCAACTTAACTCTTCTGGGCATTCCCCAATACATCTGGAGAGGATGAACATCTTCGGGCGTGGTATCACATCCTGTTTTCGGCTCACTCGTTCGCTTGGGGAGCAGCCAGGGAAATGCGTTTGCCGGCTCGTTGTCCGCTTTGCTATTAAATTCAGTTTCAAAAGAGCTTCTGTCCAGGATATTTAACCAGACAGTTTCCCACAAAGTCTCAGAACAAAGCAGGGTCGTTAAAGGTCCGCCGCCTCTCAAAGAAGTTCGATGTCCTACACCTCCAGACGGAGCATTTGTTTGCAGAGTGAATAAGGCGGTTGCAGCGCAGGCATAACATAATTCCGAGCACCCTCCCCTTTTAATAAAGTGGTCTTTATTTTCTTTAAGAGTATTACCGGCCGGAGAATCAATTAACAGGAGGGAAATATTCTTCGGATCTTTTGCTTCAAGATCGTGCTCCTGCATAAAGCATCGCCCATCGCCGTCGACATTAAACGCAAAATCAACTGAGGTAAAATCCTTTTTCAACTCTTCCGGCTTTGGGGGGCTGCTTAAAAGATCAAACCAGCGATCAATATCTTTGGGAGCAAGCACGGTCTGCCCCAATCCAATGAGAAACTGTATTAGGGAGCCGTTAAAATCAGGCCGCGGAGCATCCAGGGCAGCTACGGGATTCGAATTCCAGTCCTCGGTAAGCTGCCAGGGAGCGATCTTTTCATGCTCTCCATTTTTTCTTTTTACGGGAATCCATTTTTGATGGATTAGATTATGGGTCATCCCCGCCTCCTTTTTCGCAGAAATGGAAACCCTTTTTCTTTGAATATTCAACATCAAGAAAATCACCGGACTCATCTCGAAGTTTACCCTGCCAGAGGCCATCTCCTTTTTCTACCAGCGGCAATACAACACTCCATTTTCCTTTATCGGGCATTAACTGTTTTGCTTTTCTTACAGCCAGAGAGAGCTCGTCCTTTCCTTCATATTCACTCTTGATCTTTCTCGTAACGCTTACCTCACTCAAGCTCCAGGCATTTGCCTCTGCCTCTGCCCAGGGTGTAAGTTTTTGGCCGTCCCATTTTGCAAGCCGCACAGCGGTAGATATCTGCCCGAGCCTGGTCGGAGTCTGAGTGTCTTCCAGCCATTGACCAGGGGTCGGGAAATAACCATTCTCGAAATCCAGGTGATTTACCCTGGCCAGGCTCCTGGCAGCCATACTCTCAGCCCAGGCCTTGTCTTCTAAAACAACAAGTTTATCCGGTATTGCAGGTCCTTCATCGCCGTAGACGCCTTCTATCAGAGAGCGAGCGTCATCGGGCTGTACCCAACCGGCCTTTTCGTGCAAGAGTTTAGCCGTCAACCACAACCGGCCGTGATTGGGATAAACAAATGACGCTTTGGGGAATACTTTTTTATACCAATCCTCATCCGGGTCTTCAATTACAGGGGGTGAAAAGACTCTTAAACAGGGCACACCCCTCTGATCCATATAATCTCCTTCTAAATACAGATTCCCTTCAATATCCCGAGCGTGCCTATGGAGCCGTCCTGCACGCTGAATGAGAAGATCAATCGGAGCCAAATCTGTAATGATCTCGTCGAAATCGAGATCGAGGGATTGTTCCACTACCTGGGTGGCAATTAGAACCTTTCCTTTTCGTTCTTTGCTTCCGCCGGTTTTCCCGAAAACTTTGAGTACTTTATCTTCAATCTCCAGGCGATCGCCCATCGCGAAACGAGCGTGAAAAAGCAAGATTGAATCTTCCGGCAGTAATCCGCACAAATGCTCATAAGCAAGACAGGCATCATAAACCGTATTTCGCAGCCAGCAGATGCATTTTTGCCGGGAAGACATCTCGAGTATCTGCTCTGCCGCTGTATCAAAATCAGGCAAGAATTCAACATTTATTCGTCTCCTTAGATCGTTTCGCGCCTCAACCGGATTTTCAAAAATAGCGTGCCTGCTGACCTGGGTAAGAAGGGGATAATCAAGACAGGAGGGATTTTCACCATCATCTCCGGTTCCCTTATAAAAGGACTTGATCAGATCGCTTCGGGTGTTGAAGGGAAGCGTAGCGGATAAAAGAATGGCACTACCACCAAGGGAAGCATGGAATCTTATTAGATTCCGAAGAAGCATGTTCATATAAGAATCATAGGCATGTACCTCATCAATAATGAGAACCTTACGAGAAAGGCCGAGCAATCGCAATGACTGATGCTTTGAAGGCAGTATAGCGAGCAGGGCTTGATCGATTGTCCCTACTCCTACATGAGCCAGAAAGGCTTTCTTACGGTTATCCGCCAGCCAGTATGTGCATTGGGCCGATCCTTCCTCGGAGTAGAAAGAAAGATCATTCTTCATCTCTTTCTTTCCATCAGTAAAGAGAATTGACCTTTTAAAGGCTTCAGAAAGATTTCGAGCGCTGTGAGCAAGCACAAGAGAAGCTGAACCAGGCTCAGCAAAGAACTTTTTATATACTTCGGAAATCCTTTCATACATAGCATTCGAGGTTGCCATGGTAGGGAGGGCCAAAAATATTCCGCCTGCCAGCCCCTTATTCATTAACCGATCGGCAAGAACCAGAGAAGCTTCCGTTTTACCCGAGCCTGTTAAATCTTCGATAATAAAAAGTTGAGGTGTATCGTAAAGATCCAGTGAATCCGTAAGTTCCTGGAGCCCGCTCGGTATCCTGATAGATGGAAATAGATGGCTTATGCCTTTAAAGGGAGATGATGATACTGAAAGAATTCCCGATTCGAGAAGAGCAAGCTCAGCCTGTACGAGGGCTTTCTTTTCCCAGTATTCAGAAAGCGGCATGACCTCGGCACAATACTGAAAATATTCATTATTCGATCCCAGCCAATCAGAAAGCACGGCCAGTCCGGCCAGGAGCCAGGACGCCTGCTTAATACCCAAAAGCATTTCTTCTATAGCCGTGTGAACCGGAGGTGTATTCGCAATAAAAAGCTCCATTATCTCCCGGATAAATAGAAGCGCAGCTTCTTCATCTTCATTTGAGAAATGGTTTTGTATGCAAATCCGGGAGCCCTCAACCCGGTCGGTTTTAGGAGGTAGACCATGATGTCCGCTGAAAGCGGCACTCCAATAATCGAAGATCCCGCGGCAGCGCCTGAAATCATTTTCGAAATAATCCAGGTTGAACCAATTTTCTTTCCAAACATAATCCCATATTTTATCTTGCCAGAGCAGAAACCCCAGGGAGTCATGATGAACCGCGTAGCCTCTATTGCTCGTATTTCCTCGCAGAACCTTGAAAAGTTCAGGAATAAGATTCTGAAATCCTTCTGAAAACTTACCGCAGTCGTGAATCGCCAGAAAGAAGGTAATCGAGGCAGTTGCATTTATTTCATCGAGCTTTAGTAAAGTGGAAAGATGTTTCTTAAATTCATGATTATGCTTTAAAAATTCATAGCCCACCGCGGCTACATCAAGACAGTGATAGGCTAAAGGGTGATACTCTATTCCCGATTCTACTTCATTAGCCTTTCCCCAGTACTTCAAATACTGTTTTTCCGCCATTAAGACTCCACTTAAAGTCCACCAGGCTAAGATGAATGTCGATTAAATCGCATCTTGTTTATATACATTTTAAATAGCCTATATTTAGACACATAACATTATTACCGCGTATAAGAACTAATTCAAGGTCATAAATTAAAAACTTTTAGCCGGTAGGAATCGCAGAACTTGTGAGGGTTTTCCCCACCGCCATTTTTCATCCCGCCTGCCGGCTGGGCTAGCCTCAGGCCTGGGCACACCTCCCCCCAGGTCGAAGATGCCCGCAGGCGTCTTCGTCCCCGGAGGGGGTGTCTTCGTCCCCGCAGGTCGTAGATGCACGCAGGGTAGGGGTAGGGGCTTCTGCCCGCTCAACGCCGGCACCATCAGTTAGAAAATTTTACTTGACTCTTTTTCCAAAATGGTTTACTTTGTATTATAAAGTAGCTTTATAATACAAATTGTCTTTGTCTTACAAAGTAAACTGGCGGGAAGAGCACGAAACAGAGGAGGACTGCGCGATGCAGGAGAAAA
>VRUG01000302.1 GCA_019456255.1 Planctomycetota bacterium
TGCCTGCCTGATGCACATACAGGTCGATCCCGAGGGCATAACCCGGCTCAGTTTGCCTCGGTTTTCGGGTATCCCGGCAACTCGAATAACCCTTCAAATCCGCCTATTTTTGTGTCATAATTACTTATGAGAAGGGGAGTTCACATATTTGATAATTAAAGAGCATTTCCGCTATGAACACCTCCAATTCCCTGACAATCATCACCCCGAATCACCCGGCCTTGCAGCCCTCGGCGAACCCGGTTGCAGTGTACCTGGCTTCCCTCGGGTCGGGATCACGCAGAGCCATGACCCAGGCCCTGCGGGTCATTGCAGAACTGCTGACCGGTACGACAGCCGACCCGGCCTCGCTTCCCTGGTGGAACATGGGCTATCAACACACCCAGGCCATCCGCTCCCGACTCATGGAGCGGTACAGTCCGGCCTCCACCAACAAAATGCTCGCAGCCTTGCGGGGGGTGCTGCGAGAATCCTGGCGGCTCGGGTTCATGGACGCCGAGATGTTTCACCGGGCCATCGACATTAAAACTGTGAAAGGCGATGCCATCCCCAAGGGCCGGTCGGTCGGATCGGGTGAGATCAATGCCTTGGTGGAGGAGTGCTACCATGATGTGTCACCTGCGGGCATGAGAGATGCTGCCATCTTGGCGTTATTGTATGCAGCTGGATTGAGAAGGAGTGAAGTTGTTGCCTTGGACTTGGGCGACTACGACACCGAGACAGGCGGTCTGAAGATCGTGGCCTCAAAAGGCAACAAGGCCAGAACCGTGTACCTGGGCAACGGAGCTAAGGCCGCCATGACCGGGTGGATCAACCTCCGGGGGGACGATGTGGGGCCATTGTTGTACCGAATCCGCAAAGGGGGCAAAATGGTTGCGGGCCGTCTGACCGACCAGGCCATTTGGGTAGTGTTGGAAAAGCGGTTCCGCCAAGCGAAGGTCAAACCCTTCACTCCGCACGATTTACGGCGAACCTTTGCCGGGGAAATGT
Source organism: Planctomycetota bacterium (assembly GCA_019456255.1). GTDB lineage: Bacteria > Planctomycetota > Phycisphaerae > Sedimentisphaerales > Anaerobacaceae > VRUG01. Next base: position 991 of record VRUG01000302.1, read on the forward strand.
TGGATGCAGGGGTGGATTTGGTAACCGTGCAACACCTCATGGGCCATGCCTCGCCCGTCACCACGTCGCGCTATGATCGTCGGGATGAAAAGACCAAGATGGAGGCTGCTACAAAGATTCACTTCCCGATGAGCTAGAGATGGAGGCTCGACAACCTGACATGGGGCCGTGTATCACACAGCGATATGCGGAGTTGACAATCTCCATGCTCCAACATTCCCTCT
>VRUG01000303.1 GCA_019456255.1 Planctomycetota bacterium
AACTGACAACTACGTTTTTGGAAACAGGGTGTTAGGACTATTTTTCTATGTAGGTCCACTCAATGTGACGCTACCAATATCTTTAGAAGAGAAAGTCTGACATGATGTTAGAATAAATATCAAATATAGAACGATTATCTTAATAATCACATAAAACTTGAGGGCCAACCTACTTCTCATCTTTTCACCCCTGTTTTCATCCTCAGTTATACATAACTTACCTTATGCGTATATAAATATATCATATCCAATTTTATAAGATTTAAGTACTAAGTTAGAGTCTATTATTTCCCTTCCTGCTTTCTTTCCCATAAGGCTGCTCTTCTGTTTAAGTCCTCAAAAGCTTTAACTGCCGCTTGGTATTGTTCAGATGTAACTTTGTTTGTTTCCTTTATGGTTTCATTAAGGATAACCAACTCTTCAAGTTCATCAAACGTCAGTTCACCATTCGCTCCTTTGATATCTAATTTTACATGTGTGTCTATTATACCCTGTAAAAATATACTTACTCTTTCTGCTGTTCCAGATTCAGAGAGTTGTGATTTTAGTTCTTCTAAACTCTTATTAAGTTCACCTTTATGTTTGTAATTTGAAATTATTTTTACTATTATTGACACTACGGGTATAATAGACAAAGCAATCAATGCCATTACTAATTCCATTTTAGACGCCACCTTTTTTCAGATACTATCACACGCAGCACATTAGATAAGTCCAAACCCTTATTCTTGAAATGCGCACGCAGCCTCTCTCTCAAGTCCACCGACGTCCTGACCTAGCCGCCCAGTCCCCATTCTCACTTATAGGCATCGATCCGGGCACCCTGCTTGCTCAGGGCTTTCAGTTTATCGCCTATATATCGTTGAGCAAGGTATATCTGGTTTATTTTATCGGGCTGCATGTCATTAGTCTCCTAATTTATCACATTTTTCGCGGATGACAAATGTATTTGACGAAGGTGGGAAGGGAAAGATAAGACGTGAATAATTACTCCGAAATTAGGGCATGAAAAAGATCCACTCACTTGTCCTCGCCTGAGGTTCTCCAATGAAAATCATAGCCATTATAATGAATACTGAAGAAATACGAAAAATATTGCAGCATCTTGATAAAATTGAGAGATCCCCACCCGGCATAAATACTACAAGTCTAAACTTACCTTTCTTATTCTCATGGCACTGAATTAAGGGTTAAGCTCTGTTCTTTTAGCG
>VRUG01000304.1:0-377 GCA_019456255.1 Planctomycetota bacterium
CGCTTCCGAAAGGGCGTTTCCCACAGTGGTAAGCATCGGTAATTTCACCTATGCCGATAAGAACGTAGGAAGCAGTTTTTCCGGATATCTTCAAGAAAAACTGGGCGCGGCAATAATTCGGAACCCCGGCTTCGAGCTCTTCGCCCGGGCTAGCCTCGATGAGGTCCTTGAGCTGGTGGATATTGAGACCGGGACTCTATCGGGAAAGGCGGAGCTCACACTGTCTAAATTAACCATACCTGCATCCGTGTCTATTCTTCCGGATAACTACAATGATGCGATGTATGTGCTCGACGAGCTTTCCGAAGTACAGAACGCCGGTAACGAGGAGTTCGTGGTCAAGGCCTGGACAACTCGCGGGGATGGAGGAGTGTACC
>VRUG01000304.1:387-1211 GCA_019456255.1 Planctomycetota bacterium
GACAGCTCTTATCCCTTTACCTTTAATTTGACTGCCCCTTACGGTGCTGAGTTCATTAAGGTGATAGCATCCACGGTCCGGTTCAGCGATATTGAAGAATCATTTCAGGAGATCGGCAGCGCCTCCGCCAGGATTGTAGCCAGGGGTTTGAGCGTCAACGCCAGACCCGAACAGATAACGGAAGCACTGATCAGTTATACGATTATCGAGTAAGGTAAGCTATGAAGAACCCGGTCAATGACGCCCGCGATCTATCACAGGCGCTCGGCGAGTTGGGTTTTGCAGTGACTACGAAACTAAACAGCTCGCATAAGGAGATGTTTGAGGCGGTCCGGGATTTCGGCAAAGAGCTTGCCCGCGGCGGTGTAGGGCTGTTTTTCTATGCCGGGCTGCGTTGAAGCCGAAGTTCAAAGTTCGATATCACCGGGACCATATCGGACGTATAATGCACGATCTCGGCTGGAGCCACCAGAAACTTGAACGACATGCGATCGAACGTGATGATGAAGCTATAGAACGTTGAAAGAAAAAAGACTGGCCGCGAGGCAAAACACCCTTTATTAAACATCACTATCGCCGGGATAAAATATCGGCTATATCGGGGGTGTCAGTCAGCCCAAGTAGAGTACTATCCAATTGTGCGAAAGGATTCCGAAAATTTTTTATTTTCTTCAGATTATGACTTCGAGACCGCAAGACATATGTTTAGAAAAGGAAGATAGGTATACGTTGTTTTTATGTGCCATATAGCAATTGAAAAGCTACTTAAAGCTATAGTTGCCGAAGTTGTTGAAAAGTCCCCTCCAAAGACTCATAATCTCTTA
>VRUG01000305.1 GCA_019456255.1 Planctomycetota bacterium
TGGACGAGTTGCCCGAGTTTACCCGCACCGTGCTGGAACCGCTCCGTCAGCCGCTCGAGGAACGGCGCGTAACCATCTCCCACGAGGCCATTCAGTACAGGAAGCTGGACCGGGGGGTGGGGCGGCTTCCGGTGTTGCAGCCAGCCGAGCTGGCTCGGCCAACTTGGCCTAGAGAACTTCCAGCCGACTTTCCAAGGATTCAATTTTTTTCGTGTGGAAGGAGCCCAGGGTCACGCAGAGCCATGACACAGGCTCTTCGGGTCATTGCTGAACTGTTGGCCGGCCCTGAAGCTGACCTGGCTGCACTCCCATGGTGGAACATCCAGTACCAGCACAGCCAATTTATCCGCTCTCTGCTCATGGAGCGGTATTCACCAGCTTCCACCAACAAAATGCTCGCAGCCTTGCGGGGCGTGCTGCGGGAGTCGTGGCGGCTCGGCTTCATGGACGCCGAAGCCTACCACCGGGCCATCGACATCAAGACCGTCAAGGGCACCACCATCCCCAAAGGCCGGTCAGTGGGGGCGGGTGAAATGGGTGCCCTTGTGGCAGATTGTCTGTCCGATCCATCTCCAGCGGGAATCCGAGACGCCGCCATTTTGGCGTTGTTATATGCAGCCGGGTTACGGCGGAGCGAAGTTGTGGGGTTGGACTTGGAAGACTACGACACCGAGACCGGCGGTCTGAAGATCATTGCCTCGAAAGGCAACAAGGCAAGAACCGTGTATTTGGGAAACGGCGCGAAAGCGGCGGTGACAGGGTGGAGCAACATCCGGGGTGATGAAACTGGCTCTCTTCTTTATCGTATCCGCAAGGGCGGCAAGATCATCAAGGAGCGTCTTACCGATCAGGCAATCTGGATCATTCTGGAAAAGCGGTTCCGGGCTGCCAAGGTCAAGCCCTTCACGCCGCACGACCTACGGAGAACCTTTGCGGGGGAAATGCTGGATGCTGGAGTAGATTTAGTGACCGTGCAACATCTCATGGGCCACGCATCGCCGGTAACGACTTCAAGGTATGACCGCCGGGACGAAAAGACCAAGATGGAAGCGACCACCAAAATACACTTTCCGATGGTTGGGTACTGAGCGTTAGACCAGGAGTGATTCAGTAAGTGGTTCTCCCCTAGTCTGAATTTGAGCATGGTGCGTGACCATTCAGGGGTGGGTCGTGTAGATCAGTTCGGACGACTCACTGAGGGCTGCGTGTA
>VRUG01000306.1:0-299 GCA_019456255.1 Planctomycetota bacterium
CTCTCCTTCCGACGGAATTCTTCCCCCCGGAGACTGTCAGCCGGCAATTATCTTGACTTACACCGTACTACTATAATTATACTTATTTTTAATTATTATTTCCAGATTTGTAGGGTATATTGAGAGGCTTTTCTGCATTTTATTTTACAATCGCTTCTCCTCAAGCATTTCCCGAACCAAAGACCCGGCTGCGGATAGCGCATCATCACCCTCCTGACATGCCTGCCGCTCGAATCCAGGGAAGCGATTTAATTTTTACAGAAAAACTTAAGCGCTCCGGACGTCAGAGAAATCCTGGC
>VRUG01000306.1:309-829 GCA_019456255.1 Planctomycetota bacterium
CTTAAATTCTTTCTCGGTAAATACCTTGAAAGCCGCCTCTACAACTTCCTGATCATAATGAACACCGCTATTCATTGAAATCTCTTCAAAGGCCCTATGAATGCCAAGGGCGGGCCGGTACGGTCTGTGAGACATCATCGGCTCTACGACGTCTGCCACGACTATTATCCTGGCTTCAATCAATATATCTTTACCCGTTAGCCCATTTGGATACCCGGAACCATCGATTCTTTCATGATGCTGCAAAACAATATCGGCAACAGGCCACGGAAAATCTATTGTTTTCAGTATGTCATAACCTACCTGAGGATGTATTTTAATCAACTCGAACTCTATTTCAGTCAATTTGCCCGGTTTAGTCAGGATCTCCGAGGGCACCGCTATTTTCCCTATATCGTGGATCAATCCTGATATTTGGATTCCTTGAATAATATCCTCCGAGAGCTTCATTTCCTCGGCAATCTTAAAAGCAAAAGATGTAGTTCGCCTTTGATGCCCGGCAGTATACGGGTCCCTCGTC
>VRUG01000306.1:839-1208 GCA_019456255.1 Planctomycetota bacterium
TCGTCTCAATTACCTTTCCCATGGCAAATATGATTCCATCAATGATTTTATGTAACTTACTGAGAGTATCTTCGAGCTTATTTCCGGTCCGCCTCAGGTCGGTAATATCCTGGACCGTTCCAATCATTTTCACCGGATTCCCGTTTCCATCAAATCGAACTTCCGCCTGTTCATGGACGATGCGCTCCGTGCCATCCGGAAGAACGATTCGATGGTCAATGCTGTAAGCTTGCTTTGTATATAGGGCCTCATCAACGGCTTTTTTAACAAGTTCCCTATCGTCCGGATGAACGGTATTTAAGAAGGCCTCATAATTGGCCCCGAATTTCTCCGGGCTGAGACCGAAAATCCGATAGATTTCATCGGACC
>VRUG01000057.1:0-400 GCA_019456255.1 Planctomycetota bacterium
TTCATTATGCTGTATCAGCGCATCAACTGATCCATGCAGTTCACCCGGTGTATCGTTGACATATTTCCGTAAATACTCGTCGAGTAGTCGGGCCAGTGGAATTTCGCGCACCTGAGGCAAGAGTGAATAACAATTGCGTGCATCAAGAAACCGTAATTTCATAAACAGATTCCGTCAAAGGGATTATATCTTTGTATCAAGTACATTATTCACTATATGATTCCATCATACCAGGTGGTCATTACTATTGCAGCTCGGAGTTGAGCACATGTCAACCGGATTTGAAGTGCGCGAAACTTCGTTTACAACTGGGCTGTGTAACGAAATTTTCAGATGGTCTTGTTCTGTAGCGGCATCCCTGCGGCCATGAATTGGGACAAATTTATATCGAACGGTTGAA
>VRUG01000057.1:410-10224 GCA_019456255.1 Planctomycetota bacterium
AATTTCATTCATTTTCAAACTTGCCCGTATTTTTCATCTGGAGCCAGAACGGCGGAAGCTGATTTCTTAATTCATTATCTTATCTCTCAATGCCCGATATGAATCAATCACATCATATTTAATATCCGCATGTCCCAAGGCTTCAAAATGTTTCTTCGCATAACTGATTTTCTTCTGTTCGATCTCTTTCAGTTGCAGCGTTTCCATACTTCCCTTAGTTTCAGCAATGAAATACACATACTTAAATTTGTCGGTATTAAAAACTATTGCCCAATCGGGATTATAATTTCCAAGTGGTGTAGGAATTTTAAAACCACCGGGAAGTTTTGCATAAACGAGAACTTCTTCGCATTCAAGATCAGATGCGAATTTTCTCTCAATATCAGAATCCGTCTTCACATAATCATGCACATGTTTTTTGACTTCCAGAATGTTCTTGGCAAGGGAACCTTTGAAATTATTTATGGTAAAAATGCTGTCATCATAAGTCTTGTCTGTTTTTGAATAAACAATGTTGTTTATGAGCATCGCCGCTTTTTCACTGTTTATAATTCGTGCGACACCCTGTATGAAACTCTCCGGATTAACTCTGAAGTTATGAAAGGTATCCTGCCGTAAACCCTTCAATATTTTAACGATTGTTTTTCTGGTAAGGTTTGTCTCTTTCGAAATTTCAGCCACTAAGTCATACTTCAAAGAACCAAGAAGAGACTCTGCCCTTTCTGTTATACTTTTCTCCTTTTTCATGCTTTCACCGGCTTTAAGTGTCGCCTCATCAATTTTGTCCTGTTGTTCGCCGGAAGTTATGTTTATCAAAATCTTTTTTACTGTCAGATGGGTATCAATTGTTTTTATACATTTCTCTACAAGCTCTTTACTGGCAAAATCCACTTCATACACGGTCTTTACTTTAATTTTTTTCCATAAATCCTGAAACTCTTTTCTATCAAAATTTTCATTCGGCTTTAAAATGGCTTCATTAATGTTATTGGCATTTTCATCTTCAGAGGCTGTAAAGTTTGCTGTTGCGTAGATATTCTGCATCAGCTCTGCGACACAGCTTTCAAACCCCTTTATTTTTTCGGGTACTTCGTATGTTTTGCTTTCGATGGCTTTGATTAGGACATCTGTAATCTGGTAATTATTGTCAATATATCCCTTAGTCTTCATATCAAAGATCAAATCCATTGAACTCTGATTATCAAAGGTGAACTTCTCGCCCTTTTCATTTTTTAATACAAGGTTATTCAATACATCAACGGTAAGCTTGACAGGTCTTTCGGATAGTGACGCTACAATTTCATTCTGAAGAGCCTTTGCAAAAGAATCATAGGATTCGCTGGCAACCACAGTTAATTTGTTTATATCAAAAAAGTCTCTTTCCAGAACAGAAGTGTCCATGCGCTCACCATGGGAATTTACGCAAATACGCAAACCTCGTCCTATTTCCTGTCTTTTGCTGATTTCTGACTGACTGTGTTTCAAAGTGCATATCTGGAACACATTGGGATTATCCCAGCCTTCCCGGAGTGCAGAATGAGAGAAAATAAAGCGGGTTGGTTCGTTCAGGCTTAAAAGCTTTTCTTTATTTTTCATGATAAGATCATAAGCACTTTCATCATTACTGATGCCACCCTCATTTTTGTTTTCTTTTGAATTGATAAAGCGCCCTTTTTTATCAATTGAAAAATAACCTTTGTGAATTTCTTCCTCTGTAAACCGATGCAAATAGTCATTGTAATCTGTTTCAAACAGATTTAACTGGCTGATTGCCTGCCTATATTCCTCTTCAAATACTTTTGCGTAGTCGCCTTTTTGCTGATTATTGTTATTGTCGTACAGCCGGTATTTTGACACCTCATCAATAAAAAAGAGGGATAAAACCTTTATACCTTTCGAAAACATCATCCGCTCTTTTTCAATATGGGATTTTATAGTCTCCCGAATCTGTATGCGGCGGACATGTTCTTCATCCACATCTCCGGTTGTTTGCCCGACTGTTAATTCCACGCCATTAGTAAAGGATATTCTGTTGGTTAATCCGTTAATCTCTTTTACAACAAAGCCCTTGTATTGCTTGAGTTCATTTGAGAGAACAAACAAATCATCCTTCTCTTTTACCTGTCTGATTTTTTTCTGAATGCCGCTTTGCTGCTTGACCTCAAGCTCAAGATAGGCAACCGGAAATTGGTTGGAGCTAATATGTATCCTATCCAAAAACAGATAGCTGTTTGTACCACTATTACCAACGACTTCAATGCCTTTTACACTTATCTTTTTAACTAATTTCTGATTATAGGCATCAATAGCATCAAGGCGGTAGATCTTGTTGAAATCCTTTTTATGGGTAGCCGAGTAGCGCATTGTAAAAAGCTGATTAAACTCTCTGTCGGTAAATATCTTTTCAGCCTTTTCGCCAAAGCGCTGCGGTTCATCAATGATTAAAATCGGCCGTGCCCGCTTGATAATATCGATAGGCCTCTCTGACTGCAAAGAGTCTAATTTTTGATAAATCTTGCGGGATTCCTTGCTGGTTGTGGCGAAAGCCTGATAATTCATGATAATCACTTCGATATTGGCAGTGTCCGCAAAGCTTTTAATGTTGATTAAATTGGATTTATTGTTAGTATTGTAAATCGAAAACCGGATTTTTTTACCGTATATTTCCTGAAAATGCTCGGCTGTTATCTCCAGGGATTTGTGCACGCCTTCACGGATAGCCACGGAAGGCACCATGATGATAAACTTGTTCCAGCCGTAATGTTTGTTGAATTCATACATGGTTTTGGTATAGACATAGGTTTTTCCTGTTCCGGTCTCCATCTCAATGGTAAAATTGAGCCCGTCCAAATGGCTGATCGTTTTTAAGCCCTGCTCTTTTTGAAGTGTCTGGACATTTTTTATAATATCACTTTCGGTAAGCTCCAGTTTTTTGTTGGAGAATATCTCATCTACTTTAGTTTCAGTTCCAAATAAGCCCTGGTCAATGGATTCTCTGCCGACTACTTCTTTTCTGAAACCTTTGCTTTGCCCTTCAAAGCATTTGACAACGGCCATGGTGGCATCGGTCTGGTAGGGTTGCTGTTTGAATATCAGCTTCATTTATCACGATCCTCATTACCCAATAGTTTTTGGACTTCCCGATCAAAGTCTGAAACATAGGATTTACCATCTTCCGCAGTATGTCGGAAATCCCGACATACTGAATTTTCCAGCAATCCTCCTTCGGAAAAAATATTTTTTAAATGCTCTGTAATGGTAGTTCGCCCTTTTTCAAAGAGTTCCGCCATTTTTTTTTGAGTCAGCCAAAGGGTTGCTTCATAAAAAAAGACATCTATATTAACCTTGCCACTTTTTGTTTTAAAGACGACAAAATTAGAAAAGGATTGTAATTCGGAAGAGTATTTGTTTTTCATATTATATCACCGTCACTTTTGTTTCCGGCGACAGCCTTTTAAACCGCTCTTCCACATTGATGCGGTCTTTGTCATCTTTAAAGCTGGCATCTTTAAATACTACTTTAAAAGGTTTCAGGTCAGCTATGGTATCGACGATTTTGAAGTCAATGTCATTATCGAAACAGACAACAAGGGCATTAGTCTGGACGATAAAAACTGTGTTGCCGAGTATCTTCTTTGTTTCTATGGGCAAGGAGAGTTCAAGGCCGAGATCAAGAATAACTTTAGTCAAAAGGTCTTCGGGGGTGCGGTCTTCTTTGATGTTGCTTTCAAGAAAGCTGAGTTGCTCCTGTTTGAGTTCAGTGGGGTGATAGAAGATATCTTTCATGTTGGTGGAGTCGGTTTTGTAAACACGAAAGCCGATATCGAGTTTATTGGTATCAACAGGTTCTTCTCCGAGTTTTAACTGCCGTGTTTTAGATTCGAGTTCAGAGAGGATTTTCTTCCCTGCACGGCGGATGCGCTCTTTGCCAATATCAGAAATGGTTTTGTAACCTGCTTTGTGGGCTTCGCTGTTTTCGTCAGTTTTTTCGGGGAGTTGTACCATGATGAATTTGCGGTTGCCGCTGTCTTCAGCGTTGAGTTGCATGACGGCATGAGCTGTGGTGGCGGAGCCGGAGAAGAAATCGAGTATGATATCATTTTCATACGTATCCATAGTTAAAAAATATTTTATGTAAGCAAAGGGCTTTGGAAAGTCAAAAGGCAGGTTATTATTTTTTAAGAATCGAACGTCTTCTTGTGAGTCAAAAAAATTAACCCCTTTGGGAATTTGGGTTAAATAATCTTTTAAATAAAGTTTTTTACGGGGAATAATAGATTCGTCTGTTCCATAGTATATACTTTTTGACGCAACTAGTTTTTTAATTTCTTCATCTTTATATCTCCAACCCCCTTGTGGTTTTTTTACTACTTTTCCAGTTATAGGGTGAATAATTTCCGTGTTTAAGTTCCCTTTAGATACACCCCCCATTGAAACCGTTTGATACACACCATTTTCATCACAATTTGAATAATGGTCAAAATCATAAAACCGGGGATATTTTACAAGTGCTCTTAATTCATTCTCGATACCCTTTTCATCTAAATTTTCCTTTTGTAAAATATTTACTCTATTTACAAATTCAGAAACATTATTCTTGTTAACCTTCCAATTGCCATTATTTTGTTCTTTATTTTTAGCATAAATAAGGCAATAATCATGCATTATTGATATAAATTTTGAAATATTTTGAGACGGTGAGCTTACCCTTATGGTATTCCCAATGCAATTGTTCTCTCCGAACACCTCATCACATATCTTCCTCAAATTATGCACTTCATTATCATCAATACTAATAAAAATAACTCCATCATCCCTTAACAAATCCCTGGCAACAACCAGCCTTTCATACATCATACTCAACCAATCCGAATGAAACCTGCCGTTGCTATCAGTATTCCTGAAAAGCTTTCCGCCCTCTTCATCCTCAACACCCAGTTCTTCTTCATACTCTTCTTTGCTCTTTTTAAAATCATCTTTATAGATAAAATCATTGCCTGTATTATACGGCGGGTCAATATAGATCATCTTCACTTTGCCGAGATAACTCTCCTGCAAAATCTTCAGCACTTCAAAGTTATCACCTTCTATATAAAGGTTTTCAGTGGCATCAAAATTGACACTCTCTTCTCTGCAAGGCCGGAGTGTTTTGTTAATGGGCGTATTGGCTTTAAAAAGTGAAGCCTTTTTCCCGGGCCAGTCCAGTCTGTAGCGTTCGTCATCCCCTTCCACAAGGTTTTTGGATAAAGTCTGTTTGAGCAGGTCAAAATCAACAGCCTTTTTAAGATTGCCGTTTTCATCTCTTGTTTCGGTAATTACATTGGGAAATAATGCTGCAATCTGTTCTATATTTTTATCCGTCAGGTCCGGTGTCTGCATTTTCAGTTTGTCCATTATTTCACTTCTCCTTTAACATCTTTAAGCTCTGCTTTCTTTGCCAGCAGAATCTTGTTTATCTCAACCTTGCGGTTAAACTGTTTTTCCTTTGAAATTTTATTTTCCAGAGCGCCTATCTCGTTCTCTAATGTATTAATCTTTTTATCACCATCAATAATCTCTTGAAAACTGCTTTTCGTTTTCGCTTCGTTCCGGATAAAGGCTTTCACCAATTTCTGATAGACCTTTTCCAGATCAATACCAGTAAAATCAAAAAGCATATCTTCATTCCAGTTTGAAAAATAGTAGTTTTCAACACTGGTATTTTCTTTCAATGTTATTCCATACGCCACGCTCTCATTAAAAACAAAGCGATATAAAATCTGGTACGGTATAATTCTATCAATAACCTGCAGAACTTTTTTAGGGATTACCTGTTCTTTCAACTCAATTTCAAATATCTGTATCTCTGTAACTGTGTCTGTTTTGGTAATGCCGACAGTGCTTTCAGCAAGTTTATACTTCCAGGTGATTTTCTGAATTTTATCGACAAATTCCTTTTGAAGCTTTGAGCTTAACGTTGCCTTTTCGTAAAATTTGGTTTTTGCAATAAACTTATTTACAAAAGCCTCTCGCGGTAATTTAAAGGTATCACTGCCCATTATTTTGCCACCACAAAGGTTAAGAGCTCAAAATCTTCCAGACCTTTGATGTTGTTCATCAGGGCAGTGGTACCGCCTGCTGTAAAAAGGCTGTCAACATCGCTTTCATCTTTGACATTGAGCACCGCCTCTATGGACTTATTGAGTAAACCGGAATACTTCGACATATTTTTACCATCATCGGTTTCATCATTAAAAAGATCATACACTTCTTTCATCGGCTCACTTTTTCCCTTGCACAGAGTGCGCAGGATATCCAGGGTGTTTTTAACATTCAAATGGTTGGACAGAATTGAACCATCTGATTTTATATATACCAGATAAAATGGATGCAATTGGTTGGTTTTGTCGATATTGACTTCATTATTGATATTCTTTAAAACAAAAACAACACCTTCTTCAATGCCCCGTTCCGTATCCTCTTTGCATACAGTATGCATGCCGTTTGCAACACTCTCAAAACTGCCATGCTCTTTGATATAATTCACCAGGTCCATTCGGAAATCATTTAAGCCAAGATCTGTTATGGATACTCCTGAACCCATATCTTCTATATCCACCACTTCTTCCTGCAGCTTTTCAAGTTGTTTTTTTCTGAAAAGCAGGTCTGATGATTTATTTGTGAGCACATTATCTTCGCCCGAAGCAGTGGCATCCACCATGAACATTTTGCTTTCGACCCGGTTTTTCAAATTGATATAGTCATCAAGAGAAAGCTGCGGCCAGAAGTTAATGAGCTGAATATCTTTATTTATCGACCCGATTCTGTCTAGTCGGCCGAACCGCTGGATAATGCGGACCGGATTCCAGTGAATATCATAATTAATGAGCGTATCGCAATCCTGCAGGTTTTGCCCCTCTGATATACAGTCTGTTGCAATCAGAATATCGATTTCAGGGGCATCTTTTTTTCTGCGTTCTTTTGATCGGGGCGAAAAATTTATAAGAAGGTTGTTAAAACTGTTGTCTATTTTTAGTGTATTCTGGTTGTTATCGGATCCGGTTATCTTTGCGGTTGCTAGGTTGTACACTTGATTATTATAGTCGGCAAGGTTCTGATAGAGATAGTTCACAGTATCGGCAAAAGCACTGAAAATAAGAATTTTTCGATTCCCCGGATTTATAGGAGCCTCCAGTTTTTTTTTAATGAATTTCTTTAAATCCCGTAGCTTTGTGTCGTGTTCCGGCGTAACTTTTGCCATCTCTTTAAATATGGACTTTGCAATAAGTATATCTGCCTGCAAATCCTGTTTCCAGCCGGATGTGTTCATATCGGCAAGGTTTACCTTAACTTTGCCGCCCACACTCATTTCATCACTCAGCCAGTCATCACTTTCCGCGTCTAAGTTAATATCATTCAGTTGGGTTGATTCGGCAAATCCTTGAGCGCCTGTTTTTTCAAAAGCCTCAATTTTTCCTATGGTAATTTCATTCTCTTTTATAAATTTACTCAGGGTGATTCTGAATGAATCGACAGAGCTTTCCAGCCGCTTAAGCAAGTTTACCCGCATAAGGGTTTGCAGGCTTTTTTCCCGGTGCGACTGTTTAAAGCTTACTTTTTCACTAATGTTGGTGTCGTATAACTCGCTATAAAAGCTTCGTTTACTATCCAGAATATATTCTGTAGGCGAATAGATGGCCAGGTTCAGCCTTGAGAGTTCTTTATAGAGTTCCGATATCTCAATAAAACCTGCAATATCAGTAATATCAGCATGGTGTGTAATGGGTTTTAACCGATTAGGGAACTTGCCGATTTTATTGATGTCATAATATTTTTCGATATGTTTTCTGCTTCTGGCAATGGTAACGCTATCAAGCAGTTTAAAAAAATCAAAATTCGTATTGAGGCTGGCAAGCAGCGCCTGACTGCTTCGTTCTTCTACCGGCAGTTTAGTCCAGTCATTAAAGATTTTCTGGGCATTGGATAAAATGGATTCAACTGATTTTTCAGTACCCAGTTTTCCATCTGTCTTACCGGTTTCTCCTTCCCACGCCAATGCAATCTGGTTTTTTAAATCCGTAAATCTGTTATTGACAGGTGTTGCTGAAAGCATGAGGACTTTTGTTTTAACACCGGCCTTCATAACATCGTTAAGCAGCTTCTGGTAGCGGGTCACTCTATCTTTGCGTGGGTCGTTGTTTCTGAAATTATGCGATTCATCAATTACCACCAGGTCATAATTGCCCCAGTTTATTCGTGATAAATCTATTCCATTAGATACACCTTTTTCTCTTGATAAGTCTGTATGAAATAAGACATCATAATTTAAACGGTCTTTGACCAGTGGGTTGTCTTCATAGTTGTTTAAAAAATTCTGCCAGTTATCTCCCAATTTTTTGGGACAGAGTACAAGTACCGTGCGGTTTCTTTCCTGATAATATTTTACGACGCCCAAAGCCGAGAATGTTTTGCCAAGTCCGACACTGTCAGCAAGTATACAGCCGTTATGCCGCTCCAATTTATTGATAATGCCCAGAACAGCATCACGCTGAAAGTCATAGAGCTTGTTCCAGATTATCGATTCTTTAAATCCCGTTTTTTCGTTCGCCAGTTCATCTTCTGAAATATCTTCAAGGAATTCATCGAAAATATTGTAGAGAGTGAGATAATAGATAAACTCCGGCGAGTTTTCTTTATAGAGATCAGCAATGTACCCAACAACTTCGTTCGTTACATTTTTTAATGTTTTCTCGTCATTCCAAATATCTTCAAAATTCTGCAAGTATTGCCTGGTTGTCGCATAGTCATCGGTTTTAATAATCTGATGCAGTATCGAGTTGTCTTTCTCGTATCCAAAACCGGCACTGCTGAATTCATTGATGCCCATGTACACATAGCTTTTATCATTGTTTACGAGTGAAATGTGCGGCTGTATGTATTTATTGTCGATATTTGTTTTGAATTCCACTTTCTGTTCAATCCATTTTTTGCACTCTTTCGCAATCGCTTTACCTTTAAGCTCGTTTTTCAGGTTTATTTCAAATTCAGTGCCGCTAATAGCCTTTTGCCTGAAATTGGCATGTATCTGAAACTGCTTTTGTTCTCTTTTGTTTTTGTCGAATTCAATAAAAGTCGGGTCTGTAAAGATAAAGCTCAGCTTATCAATCTTTTTCAGCTCATTTTTTAGTGATTCAAAACCGTAGATAGAAAAAATACCGGCCGCAACCTGAAGTTTGCTTTCTCTGTTGATATTCTTTTTAAAATCATCACCGACTTTGTCAGTCTTATTATTGAAGCTTTGAATCACCTTTCAGTATCCATTATTCTCTTCAAAATCTTTCTCCCTGCCCAAGACGGATGTTAGGCATTCTTGACGGGCAAGTTTTTATTGATTTCATACACATAACGCTCCGGTTGCAGCGGCGGCGCGTAGCGCCGTCCGCTGCAACCGGTTGTTCGGCGGCAACTACTCACTCCCTGCACTTGCCTGCACGTCAGTCCTTCCGATCAACCCGTTGAGGTCATGAAACACCGACTCGAACCTATCAAGGGCGGCATCGACTCCCGGAAGACGTTCGACCTCTGTCTCTCTGAGGCCCAGGAGATATTCCAAAGGCTTGTAGTGACCAAACTCGGGGAATCCCGGCGGCAAGACGCTGCAGTGAGCCTCGACCTCTTTGACCGCGCGACCGGGCGCCTCCTCTGCCTTGCCCGAAGGCAGACGATGCGAGCTGGTCAGGCCAAGGGACTCGTTGACAAGTTCCACATAGAGCTCCCGTCCAACCAAATCTTCGATATCGCTCTCCGCCTGCCCGGCGTACGTGCTCGTGCGTAG
>VRUG01000307.1 GCA_019456255.1 Planctomycetota bacterium
ATGATCCAACAACAATCTTCTGTACACCGATGAAGTCTAGCTGCTCTGCGTCCTCGCCCTCAACCTCCAGGCACAATTCGACCGCTTCGCGAATGCGATCTAAAAGCTCGTCCAGGGATCTCGCTTGCGTGTGACAACCTCGCAGGGCTGGTACGGAGCCCACATAGTATCCTTCGGGGTCACGCTCTATGATTACAATAAATTCTCTTCTCATCGTGCAGTTCCTCGATTTTCTAGCCTAAGTATATCGTACAATGAAAAAAAACTCCATACGGCTAACGACATCGAGCTCTCCGACTTGGCTGGCTGTGCAACACTCCACTCATTTTACACGAAACATCATCGAGACAATTTTCGCCGATTTTCCCCGCGGTAAGCCAAATCCTGTGCAGCGAGGTGTTAGGTCATAACGATTCTTGTAATCTATATTTTATACCAATGCGAAGCAACTCGCCCAGTAGGGTATTATAGTATAGACTGGATTATACACAAATCAACGTCGCTTATAAGAGGGTGTTGAGCGCTTTAAACAACCAATCAAACCGGGAAAGAGTTTCTCTCGAGAGTTCCCGTCGTGTAGCTGTCCCCTGGTGAATGAGGTACGGCCAGAACGATCGCCTTGATTCCAATCATGGCTTCCCACATATCTTCTTCTATTTTCAGATTATCCGGAAGTGGGCCATAAAACCGGTATTTTACTGGAGAACGATGCCCACTTTTCATCAATTTTTGCTGCTAACGGGAAATGGTGAAGTCATGCGCCGTACTCCGGGGGGATACGAGATAAGGTTCATGTCCCTTCTTGCCGTACAGAGGCGCGATATCAGGCGGATGATGAAAGTTATCATTGAACGCTACGGCGAGGGGAAGCTGACCAGGTAATCCCTCACTTTTTTTTTACAGGGCGTGACTGAAAAACCCCCAGCTCAAAGTGGGGGTTTTTTTATGTCCGTCAATTTCACCGGACAGGTGGCAATTATCAGGGCGTAGCCTCTTATCCGGAACTGTTAAAAACGACCTCATTGGAGTAATCGCTTTCCAGGCCGGCTGTGTTATAGGCGGTGGCGGCGATATAGTAAGTTTTGCCCACCTCCAGGTCGGTCAGGGTATAGGTGGTCTGATTGCCTACATCAACAATGTACGGGTAGTTTCCGCTGGAAAGACCGTAGTACAGCTTATACCCGGCCAGGTCAGGCTCGGTGTT
>VRUG01000308.1 GCA_019456255.1 Planctomycetota bacterium
CCCACCTGAATGCCTCTGCCAGTAAGCGCGGAACGGAAGCTGTGATCGCAGGCGCAAAAGCCGAAGGCAGCAGGGCCCAGGCTTGAGCGTTTGGAGAGATGAAAGCTTGAATCTAGCGGTCAGACGGATAGACGAGCAGTTATGAACATCTGCCACTCGTGCTCTGAGAGCAGATAGAACCGCACATCTGAATAGAGGGTAATTAAGCCTCCTTTCGTCCGGACTGCCACGCTTGAGGGAAAGGGGGTGATAGATCGGGAAAAAAGAACCGGCGACAGGGGTGTTGCCGTTCAAAAGGAGGAAAAGGAATGAAACGAGCCAAATTTTATAAGGAGGGAAAAGGAATGAAAAGTAACAATTATTTCACGGCGATGGTAATGATTTTAGCTCTGCTTTTGGCAGCAGGTATTGGCCTGACCACGCTTGGGGCTGCGCCGGCACAGGAAGAGAGGCCCATCCGTATCGGTGCCTCTTTGCCCCTGACGGGGGGTTTCTCCATTAATGGGCAGAAGCATAAGGACGGCTATGAGCTGTGGGCCAAATTGGTCAATGCGAAAGGGGGGCTTTTAGGCAAACCGGTTGAGCTTATCGTCAGTGACAACCAGTCGGACACCGAGGCATCCCTTTCTCAAGTTGAGCGCTTCATCAACGTGGACAAGGTTGACCTGATCTTTGGGACCTTCTCCAGTAAGCTTACCTTCCCCACCACCGCGATAACCGAGCAGGCAAAGATGGTCCATCCCATCCCATCTGGTGCAGCCTTGAGGATCTACGAGCGAGGCTTCAAATATGTTTTCTACTTCCAGCCGAATGCAGCGGAGTACGTTGGGGACAGCCCAATAGAGATGACTGAAAACTACGTGGCCTCCGGGAACCGGCCCAAGACAGCGGCCCTCGCCTATGCCGATGATTTTTTCGCCAACGCGATAGCAGCAGGCCTGTTGGGTAAGAATGTGGAAATTCCCGGAAGCAATAAAGTGATCGACCTGGCCCCCGGTTCCCTGGCAAAGGGAGGGGTGGAGGTAGTGTTTGTCGAGCAGTGGCCGGAAGAGGGGTTCTCGGACTGGATCACCCTGGCAAACTCGATAAAGGCCAGCGGCGCCGAGCTCCTGCTAGGGTTGACCGCCTCTCCCGATGAAGCAATCCAGTTGGTTCGAGCTTTGAAGACCGTGGGTTTTCATCCCAAGAGTGTGTACCTGAGCC
>VRUG01000309.1 GCA_019456255.1 Planctomycetota bacterium
TCCATCCGGAAACATGGCGGCGCTTGTCAATGCTGTCGAGCCGGGCCAGGGCGGCTCTTAATCTGGCCAACTGAAGCAAAAGCAATTTCATGCTCCGGTGGGGGACAAGTGTTTGGGGCGAAAAATCCCGTGCGACCGGGCTCTTACGAGCCCGGCGACGATCCGTTCCCGAATGATGGAGCATTCAAACTCGGCAAAGACACCGCACATCTGGAACATGGCCCGCCCAGAGGGCTTGATGGTGTCAAACCCTTGATGTTGAAGGTACAGGTCAATTCCGAGGGCACGACACGGCTCAATTTGCCCCGGTTTTCAAGTATCCAGATTGCCCGAAAACCCCTTCAAAACCGTGTTATTTTGTGTTATAATTACTTATGAGTATTACTGTTCACATATTCTATTATGGAAGGTATTTCCGATATGAATACATCCAATTCCCTAACAATCATTGAGCAGGATCACCCGTCCTTGCAGCCCTCGGCTAACCCTGTTGCTGTTTATCTTGCTTCCCTAGGGTCGGGGTCACGTAGGGCAATGAATCAGGCCCTTCGGGTCATTGCTGAACTGCTGACCGGCACTGAAGCCGATCCGGCTTCGCTTCCCTGGTGGAACATCCAGTATCAGCACACCCAGGCGATCCGCAGTTTGCTCATGGAGCGGTACAGTCCGGCCTCTACCAACAAAATGCTCGCAGCTTTGCGGGGTGTGTTGCGGGAATCCTGGCGGCTCGGGTTCATGGACGCCGAAGCTTACCATCGTGCCATCGACATAAAAACTGTGAAGGGCACCACAATTCCCAAAGGCCGGTCGGTGGGGGCGGGTGAAATGGGTGCCCTGGTAGCCGATTGCCTGTCCGATCCATCGCCTGCGGGAATCCGGGATGCCGCCATACTAGCGTTATTGTATGCGGCTGGACTGAGGAGGAGCGAGGTTGTGGATTTGGACTTGGCCGACTATGACGGGGAAACCGGCGGCCTGAAAATTGTGGCCTCCAAAGGTAACAAGGCCAGAATGGTGTATCTGGGCAATGGGGCAAAAGCCGCCATGACGGGGTGGATCAATGTCCGGGGTGACGATGTGGGGCCACTACTGTACCGAATCCGCAAAGGGGGCAAAATAGTGGCCGGTCGTCTGACCGATCAGGCCATTTGGGTGATATTGGAAAAGCGGTTCAAGGCCGCGAAGATTAAGGCGTT
>VRUG01000310.1 GCA_019456255.1 Planctomycetota bacterium
GGCTGGCTGTCCGAGGGTGCCTTTGCCTCCATGGTGGATTCCGACACCTACTGGCACGGAGATGCGCTTCGGGAAGCGGACAAGTTCCTAACCGGTGACATTTCCCAATTGGAGCACTACCGGGAGATCGGTTACTTTCAGGATATCCCGTCGATCTACGCCGATTTGGGTGAGCTGGCCAGTGGTAAGAAGAAGGGGCGGGAGGGGGACGAGGAGCGCACCATTATCTGCAACCTGGGTCTGGCGATCAACGACATGGCCACGGCGATTCTGGCTCTCCCTGCTCCTCTGCGACTTTTCAATTACTCGTAGTAGTCTCTGAAGTAAAGCGAAGCATCGGTAATCTGGATAAGAGAAGGATTTAGGATCGTTCGAGTCAATTTCCTCGAAGCTCTATTAATATGACCGAACCTGCTTATATCTCCACTCAAGAACATGCCAGAGAATCTCCATGTTCATTTTGAATAGAGATTCTACATCCGTTGGCCGGTTGAGACCGGCATCAAAGATCTGGCCTAAGAATTACTTCCTGAACAATCCGCCTGGAACTTCACCTGAAAAAGCTGCACATTATCAACTATTCGTACGACTATTTTTAGCAATCAAAATTGCGAACTTACAGTTAAAGATTCGGGGCACCTTCAATTAACCTACTTAGACGGTGATCACCTCGGAATCAAGGATAATCTGGCAAAACTACTTGAAAAACGGAAGAAGATCGAATTGAACAAAGTATCCTGGTGGGGGGATCGAGCTTTAGAAATCTGTATTAAAGAAAAGTATGATTTTTAATAATGGCCTTGTTAATTTCGAATCGGGTTTTCCCATCGTAAATCTGTAAAGCGCCCAAAATCACCATCGGTGGAACAGAGAATCAGGCCGTGCTCAATAGCAAGTGCCGCCAGGTGGGTGTCTGGAACCAGATTTGCTCGTATATCCTGCTCAGTTAGAATCGATCCAAGAATTTCACGGTGGCGTTCGGTTGGTCGAGGAATCCAGACCGGCTGGCAATCAAGCCACTCTTCGATCTGTTGCCACGCCTTACCAATAGTTTC
This sequence comes from Planctomycetota bacterium, assembly GCA_019456255.1. Lineage (GTDB taxonomy): Bacteria > Planctomycetota > Phycisphaerae > Sedimentisphaerales > Anaerobacaceae > VRUG01. Next base: position 1,056 of record VRUG01000310.1, read on the forward strand.
GGGCTGTTCGAAAATACGCGGGTTGGTAACAAGGCGGACAAAGGCGAGGATGCTGGGCCAGGGCACTCCAACGGGTGCCGTCCCGTTCAAAAGGTTATCCAGCCACTCAAGAGCTTTGCCGTGTTGCGGGAATAT
>VRUG01000311.1 GCA_019456255.1 Planctomycetota bacterium
TGCCGGCCAGGTCAGCACCCGTATACGTGCACCAGTTGCATAAGAAAGCTACTATCCTCGGCTCAAATTCCGCCATATCTTTCCTCCGTTAATTTCGCCTGTTATTAAACCAGCATCCGGTCTATAACTCGCAGCATGGTCTTCCTTTCAAAATCATACTGCTCCGAGGCTCCGTTTGGGCAGGATACGGCGCAGGTACCGCAGCCCTTGCAGAGCTCATCGATTACCCTGGCCTTGTTACTCAGCTCATCGATCACTCTCGCGCTGTATGGGCAGACAGAGACACAGATCCCGCATCCCGCACATAGGCGCTCGTTCACAAAGACCCGGATATCCGAAAACTCTCCCAACTCACCCCACAAAAGCACCGCCGCCCTGATCGCCGCGGCTTTACCCTGACAGATCACATTTTCCATTAAATTTGGCGAATGGCAGATTCCGCAGAAATATTTTCCCCGGTCCACCGAATCGAGGGGCGCGGACTTGGGATTCGCCTCGGCGAAAAACCCGTCCCTGTTCAATTCCAGGCCGGCGATATCCGCCAACCTTTCATTGTGGTAAGGCTCGATCCCGTTGCTCAAAATTAATAGGTCCGGGTTGAGACTCATTTTCTCGCCGATAATCCGGTCAAGGAAAGTAAGTTCCAGCCCGCCGTTTTTTGCCCGCACCTGGGGGTTGTCCTCGGGTTCATACCGTATGAACAAGACCCCTTTATCGCGGGCTTCGCGATAATATTTTTCATAGAATCCGTAGGTCCTGATATCCCGGTAAAATACACAGATATCCGCCTCAGGATTCAATTCCTTCAGCTTCAAGGCGTTCTTTACGGCATGGGTGCAGCAGATGCGGCTGCAGTAGGGATGTTTCTCGTTTCGGCAGTTTACACACTGGATCATGGCTATCGTCTCAAGAGCAGCTATCTTTTTTTCTTTATGATAAAGAAGTCGCTCGAATTCCCTCTGGCTTATGACATTCGGGTTTTCACCGTAAAGATAGCCTTCCGGCTTTATTTCCTGTCCGCCCACGGCAAAGATAACCGCGCCGTGGCGAATCTCCCTGGCCTCTCCCTCTACGGAGACCAGGGAGCGAAAATTTCCCCAGGTCCCATCCAGTTTGCTCAGCTCAGCGCTTTTTAGGATCTCTATCCCGGGGTGTTCATCAGCACTGCTCACCATCTCTTTCAAGAG
>VRUG01000312.1 GCA_019456255.1 Planctomycetota bacterium
AGTCTTTCTTACTTAGTGCCTCGTTAGCTTCGATATAATTTGCGCCGACAGAACCAGAGGCTTTGATAAGCTGTTTTCCGTCTTCGAAATTGGCAGTAGTCTTAGGTAATATATTAACGAAAGCCCTTACTCTTTTAGCAAACGCAAGCGTGCGATCCTCTAAGTCGTATTGTTTGGTATTTTGTATTTTGGTCATTTGCATTTGTTTTGTATTTCGGGCTTTGAATTTCGTGTTTCCCTTACGCTTCACGTTCCGATTTGCGGAACTTTGGCATATACTTTTCAATGAGTTTGATGTCGATACGTTTTAGCTCGACATTATCGAACATGCTGAGCAGTTCCCAGCCGAGGTCCAGAGTTTGTTCGACGGACCGGTTATCGTAATAATCCTGGGAGACGTATTCGGCCTCGAATTTGTCGGCGAAAGTCATATACTTTTTGTCTTCCTCTGAAAGGGCGGCTTCGCCCATAATGGTAGCCAGTTCCTGTGCTTCTTTGCCACGGGCATAGGCGGCGTAAAGCTGGTTGTAAAGGTCCGCGTGGTCTTCGCGGGTCTTACCTTCGCCGATGCCTTTATCCTTTAGCCGGGAGAGGCTGGGCAGGACGTCGACAGGGGGGGAGATGGCCTTTCTGTGCAGTGGACGGGAGAGGATAATCTGGCCCTCGGTGATATAGCCGGTGAGGTCCGGTACCGGATGAGTCTTGTCGTCCTCTGGCATTGTTAATACGGGGACCATTGTAATAGAACCCTTTTTGCCCTTTATTCTGCCGGCCCTTTCGTAAACGGTCGCAAGGTCGGTGTAGAGATAGCCGGGGTATCCCCGGCGGCCGGGTACTTCTTTCCTTGCTGCGCTGATTTCGCGAAGTGCCTCGCAGTAGTTGGTCATATCATTTAGAATTACCAGGACGTGCATATCCAGCTCGAAGGCCAGGTATTCGGCTGCCGTGAGTGCGAATCGAGGGGTCGCGATTCGTTCGATGGCCGGGTCGTTGGCGAGATTTACGAACATGACGGCACGCTCAATTGCGCCTGTTTCGTGCAGATCGTTGATGAAGAACTGAGCTGCTTCAAACGTGATACCCATTGCCGCGAAGACGACTGCGAAGGCTTCAGCCTTTCCGAGAACGGTTGCCTGGCGGGCAAGCTGAGCGGTAATCTGGTCGTGGGGCAGGCCTGCACCTGAGA
>VRUG01000313.1 GCA_019456255.1 Planctomycetota bacterium
TTACGATAGTGGTACAATGGGCATACGATAGTCATACAGTTGTCAGTGGTCATTATTTTTCTATTGTCATTCCGAGTTCCCCGTTCCCCCCGCACCGCTTGCGGTGCGGGGGGAACGGGGGGAGGTGTGGTTTCATAACTACCCCGCCCTAAAGGACGGGGTTAATAATATTTCGTTCCTAACAGGACTTTATAGACAAAAAATGTTCATTAAAAAATACAATATCATCCTAACAATAAGCTTTTTTATTTTCTTCACAGGTAAAGAGAAAGCCCTCGCACAGTTGACCGTAAGCAACGCCCTCACCCCTGCCCAGTTAGTACAAAATGTATTATTAGGGCCGGGCGTGATCGCTACCAACATTACTTTTAGCGGTAATGCGCTTCAAAGAGGTACGTTTAATGCCACTGGCACAAATTTTCCAATTGATTCCGGTGTTATTTTATCTTCAGGCGATATTAATGTAGCTATAGGCCCTAACATCTCAACTGGCGCTACGCTGCCTCTAGGTGGATTTAATGGCCCGGGCGACCCTGATCTTACTACACTTGCTGGACAGACTACCTTTGATGCAGCCGTGCTGGAATTTGATTTTATTCCAATTGGAGATACAATTCGGTTTAATTATATTTTTGGCTCAGATGAATATCCGGAATATGTTTGTTCAAATTTTAATGATGCTTTTGGCTTTTTTATCAGCGGGCCTGGGATAGTTGGTCCTTTTTCCAGTCCTCCGGGATTCCCAAACGGTTCTGTAAATATTGCATTAGTACCTGGCACAATATCAACACCTGTTGCAATTAATACAATTAATCCTGGTGTAGCAGGTACTAATGGAATGGCTTCAAATTGTAACGCTATTGATCCTAGCTGGCCAAGTTATAATATTTATTATGTAGATAACCTGACAGGTTCTTCTCATCCATTAGCTGACCCCACTAACATCCAATTTGATGGATATACAATCGTTTTAGAAGCTGTTTATCCTGTACAATGCAGCCAAACATATCATATTAAATTGGCTATTGCAGACGCATTTGATCCTGTTTTTGATTCTGGTGTCTTCCTTAAATCGGGCAGCTTCAGTTCTGCAGGCATACAGGTTTCAGTTACTACCGTTACCGGTGATTCAACCATCATAGAAGGATGTACGGATGCTACGTTTACCTTTACCCGTTCAGATAC
>VRUG01000314.1 GCA_019456255.1 Planctomycetota bacterium
GGTAATGAATGTTTTGAGGCAATAGCCAATCATTATAATATTCGGTTTCGATCAGCTTTTTTTCATCAATTAGCCGAGTCGATGAAAAAATGGTGAATGGAATTTCTTTGACTATACCTAAATATGGATTGATATTAATAAAAACGCCTATTCCCTTAGCACAGAAAATTATGTATAATCGTCATACAAAACACTGGTTTAACGCGAACATGGAGGTTTGCCATGATTCAGCCTGAATTATCCCTGCTTCAATTCAAAAAACGCTTTGGCACCGAGCGTGCCTGTCAAAACGCGCTTGAAAAAATGCGTTGGCCCGAGGGCTTTCAATGCCCGAAATGCCAGCACATCAAGGCCACCCGCATAAAAACCCGGCGTCTTTTGCAATGCTCCAAATGCCATTTCCAGGTGTCTCTCACCTCGGGCACCATTTTTCATAAGACCCGTACCCCTCTGCAAAAATGGTTTTGGGCTATTTACCTGGCCAGCCAGGACAAAGGGGGAGTTTCGGCAATGCGCCTGTCCAAGCAACTGGAACTTGGCTACAAAACCGCATGGGCCATGCTGCATAAAATCCGCAAGGCCATGGCGCAGCGAGACAACGGATACACGCTCTCCGGATTCATTGAATTGGACGACGCTTTTTTTGGCGGCGCCGCCAAAGGCCGCAGGGGCCGGGGAGCGGCGAACAAAACGCCCGTGTTGGTGATGGTGGAATCCAAAGGCGAACATGCCGGGTTTATTACCATGCAAACCGTTGAATCGATGGAGCGGCCCCAGGTCGAAACGCTCGTCAAAAAGCACATCGCTCCCGCCCAGCGAATCCGAACCGATGGCTACAAATCCTATGCCGGTTTGACCGAGATGGGCCATCGACACGACGGCAATCCGGTTCCGGCAAATAAAGCTTCCGAAGACCTGCCCTGGGTGCATACCGCCATCTCCAACGCCAAGCGATTCCTGTTGGGGACCTATCACGGTGTGAGCCATAAGCACCTGCAACGCTATCTTGATGAATTCTGTTACCGCTTCAACCGGCGCGCTTGGGAAAAACAAATCACCTTGCGGCTACTCACGGCTTGTATTTTCGCCAGTCCAATCACTTATGCTGAGCTAAAGGCATAGGCATATTCCGAAATTACCGTGGCGCCGCTGGCGTTGGAAATGCTCAACTGGT
>VRUG01000315.1 GCA_019456255.1 Planctomycetota bacterium
AACAGTACTACATCACGAATACTTGTAGCGCCGGTCAACACCATTATCAACCTGTCAATCCCGATACCCAACCCCCCTGCCGGAGGCATACCGTATTTCAACGCCGTTATAAAATCTTCATCCATCGTCGCCATCGATTCATCCTGGCCGCGAAGCTGGATTTGGAAGTTCTCCTCCTGAACCGCCGGGTCATTTAGCTCCGTGTACGCATTGGCTAATTCCATCCCGGCTATATACAACTCAAACCGCTCAGCATATTTTGGGTCGTCTTTCTTGCGCCTGGTCAAAGGACATAGTGCCGCCGGATAATCAAACACAAAAGTCGGATTAATAAGATTGTCCTCGACCGTGGCTTCGAAGACTCCATTGATAACTACCTCCTCATCCATACCGGCCTCATCCAGTCCAAGCTCTCTTGCCTTTGCCCGAATAGCCGGGATGTCATCAATTTCACAGCCGCTGTACTCTTTCAGCAGCTCCGCATAACGCGCTCGACGCCATGGCCGGGTATAATCGACTGTTATGTCCCTGAATTGAACCTGCTTGCTGCTACAGTATTTTTCCACTAACAAGCAAATAATCTCCTCGGTCAAATCCATCATCACGTTGTAATCGGCGTAGGCCTGATACAGTTCCAGCATCGTAAACTCCGGATTGTGCTCTCTGCTCAAACCTTCGTTGCGGAAATTGCGGTTTATCTCAAAGACCTTTTCCATCCCGCCGACCAGCAGTCGTTTCAGAAACAGCTCCGGAGCAATTCGCAAAAACAAATCCAAATCCAGTGCATTATGATGCGTCACAAAAGGTTTGGCGGCCGCACCACCGGCTACCGACTGCATCATGGGAGTCTCAACCTCTCGAAAACCACGGGCTTGCAGAAATTCGCGAATCGTCCTGATGATGGCACTGCGATTCTTAAACCGCTCCATTACTTCAGGATTCGCCCACAAATCAACATATCTCTGTCTGTAACGAAGATCAATATCTGAAAGACCGTGAAACTTCTCTGGAGGCTGGCACAGACATTTGCTAAGAAGCCGAAGGTTATCAACCCACACAGTAATCTCGTCGGTCCTGGTCTTACCCAATTGACCGGAAACTCCGATTATATCTCCAAGCTCGAGCAATTTGGCAAGTGGCCATCCTGACGCGTCCGGACCAAGCAGCTTTTTG
>VRUG01000316.1 GCA_019456255.1 Planctomycetota bacterium
ATACAACGTGAACGAAATGAAATTTATAATTTCTTTTATGGTATAGAATTAGTTTTTGGAAGTGTCAAACCTGGGGTAAAAGAAGCGGATAGGGTTCTTAATCATGATTTTCAGTCAATGGCCGTTGGAATAGCCAATCCATATGGAATATATGACACCATTACGAATACTGGAACCGTTGTTGTAGGAGTATCTTATGACACACCTGAGTTTGCTGTGGACTCAATCGGATTATGGCTAACTTCATACGGGTTGAACCAATATCTGGGTACGAAAAAATTGCTTATTCTATGTGATGCTGGAGGCAGCAACGGTTATCGTCCCCGTTTATGGAAATATGCTCTTTACAACAAAATCTGTTGCTTCTTTGGAATTTCAGTAACTGTCTGCCATTATCCTACCGGCGCATCCAAATGGAATCCTACCGATCATCGTCTTTTTAGCTTTATAAGCATGAATTGGGCTGGGGTACCTCTTCGTTCTTATGATATCGTTTTGAATCATATTCGAAAAACAACAACACAGCAGGGGTTAAAAGTCGATGCAATATTGAATGAAGGAAAATATGAGAAAGGAATTAAAATCAGTGACAAACAAATGGACCAGATCAACCTAAAGAAACACGATATCTTGCCTCAATGGAATTACACCATTGCTCTATAAGGTGATAGTCAAAATACCAAGTTATTTTTTCTCAAGCCCTTAATCTCTGTACCTTCCCTGAGGAGATCCCTTTTGTCGAGGCTTCTATTATATCGGATGCGATAGCCACTCCTCTACATGCCTGCCGGGAAGAGGCACGGGTGGGCCCCGGCGATGCCATTTTGATCGTCGGCGCCGGAGGGGGTGTTGGAATTCATGCCGTGCAGATGGCCAAACTATGTGGTGGACGGGTGCTGGCCGCAGATATATCCAGGGAAAAACTAAAACTGGTAAAGGAGCTGGGCGCCGATGAGATTATTGATTGCCAGAGTGAGGATTTAGTGAAAGAAGTCGAGAGACTGACCTACGGCAAGGGCGTGGATGCGGTTTTAGATTTTGTCGCTTCTTCTGAAACACTGGAAGCAGGTTTTAAAAGTTTGGGAAAGTCAGGTAAGCAGGTTGTTATAGGGTATCGCCCGCCTGAAGTCTTTAAAGTGAAACCTACATTTAGGGTAG
>VRUG01000317.1 GCA_019456255.1 Planctomycetota bacterium
AGAATCTTTTCAAAATAAGGGCTGGTCGATTCCTGAGAATCAACATAATGCTTCATCAGGGTTTAAACATTCGCGTGCCGAGTGGCCAGTTGCAACGCCTTGATATCCATACCGGCCTTGAATAATAAGCTGGCGTACGTCCTGCGGAACAGGTGAGGGCTAAATTGTAGATCTCGCTTGATGATACCGGCTGCCCGGGCCGCTATACCAATGTCCCGGATACGGACCCATAGAGTGGGAGTAACCAAGGGTGTGAACTGCCGATCTTTATAGGATTCCAGGGAATAAAAGAAGCGATCCCCAGGTGCAGGCATCCTATTGAACTGCTTATAAAAGTAAAGCTTTACCGCGTTGACCGCTTCCGGGTAGAGCTCCTGCTCCGCATCCTTACCGCCCTTGCCGATGAAGTAAGCGATATATCGGCCTTCCAGATAATCCAGCTTGTCCCAGCACAGTTGGCAAAGCTCCGAAGCCCGCAGGCCGGAAGTTACCAGGGTAAGCGAAATAGCGTAGTTTTCCAGGCCTTTGATGGTCTTGTCCTGGTCAAGGAAGTCCAGGAGCGCCCGCAATTCACCCCTAAGCAGGGCCTTCTTGGTACGGTTTCCCTTCTTTGTCCTGTTCAGTTTTCGATTTAATGTTTCGCTCATTATCTCAAAAGGTGAAGTGTAGAAAGGGATAACGTTCCGGATCCCTGCGAAGAACTTCTTGAGTCCCCGGACCCTGAGATAAGCCGTGTTCCGGTCCACCTTCTTAACCAGGTAGTCATAGAACTTTTCGATCCAAGCCGGCGTGATCTGCAAGGGGTTAAGGCCCCCTGTGAAATCGTAAAGTTGCCGGACTGCTGTCAGGTAGGATCGGTAAGTGTTGGGAGAGAGTCCCGCTCCCATGAGAAAGACTCTCTCCACATCCTCGAAGCTGTGTATCTGATCGAGGACACTTTGAGCTTTCCTGAGTCCATCAACAATGGTGGGGAAGCTCTTCTGTAGATTGGATGAAATGATGAGATCGTTCATGGTAAACCTCCTATAGTTCACCGCCCTATTTATGAATGCCAGGGAAACAGCTAGGAAACTGCTTTCGGGGTTAACTCCCTATCCCTGGCAACCCCAAGATTAATCCTTTCGGGTTGCCTTTTCAACCGCCTGCTTCATAAACT
>VRUG01000318.1 GCA_019456255.1 Planctomycetota bacterium
CCGCAAATCCAGCTGACTGGCATCTCCTGAGAGCTACACCGTTCTTTGCCCGCCTAATGGTCGGGCTTCTAAAACCAAAATACAAGATACTCGGATCCGACATAGCGGGGCGGGTTGAAGCGGTTGGCAGAAACGTAAAGCAGTTTCAGCCAGGTGATGAAGTATTCGGGGATAAATTCGCGTGTGGTTGGGGTGGTTTTGCCGAGTATGTGCGTGTTGCTGAAGATCGCTTAGTGCTGAAACCGGCCAATTTGACTTTCGAAGCAGCAGCAGCCGTCCCTTTAGCGGCATTCACCGCACTGCAAGGACTTCGCGACAAAGGGCAGATTCAGTCCGGGCAAAAGGTTTTGATTAACGGGGCATCTGGTGGTGTGGGTACGTTTGCGGTGCAGATTGCCAAATCGTTCGGTGCTGAAGTGACCGGCGTGTGCAGCACGCGGAATCTGGACATGGTGCGCTCGATTGGTGCAGATCATGTCATTGATTACACGCAAGAGGATTTCACTAAAAACAGGCAGACTTATGACCTGATTTATTGTGCTGTGGGAAATCGTTCGGCTGCGGATTATAAGCGTGCCTTAAACCCCAACGGAATTTGTGTCGTTGCCGGATTTACAACCATGTCTCACATGTTGTTCCAGGTTTTGTTCCTGGGTGCATGGGTGTCAATGACCGGGAGCAAAAAAATTGGTGCCATGGGGACGGTGAAACCAAACAAAGAAGATTTGGTTTTTATCAAAGAGCTTCTTGAAACCGGCAAAGTCGGACCGGTTATCGATAGACGCTACCCGTTAAGTGAGACTGCTGAAGCTATCCGGTATCTTGAAGAAGGACGCGCTCAAGGAAAAGTAGTAATAACTGTGGAACATAACGACAAAACCTAACAAAGCACTTCACCCGACCGCTGTTCCCCTGCGCTCCATAGCGGCAGGTGAGCTTGGTCGCTAGACCGACGGACAGGAAGATGGGCAAGGGTCTTAGCGCGTATCCGTCAACCATGTCTAAGAATGGTTACAGCGTCCTTAAAAAGGACTATACCAAGTAAAAACATGAGTACCCCGGTTCTGGTCCCTGGATAGTAACCGCCAGCCGTAAGCGCCCTTATTGGGTGATGAATTTCTAATAGAAATATAACTCCGAAGAGGGCAGGGGCCAT
>VRUG01000058.1 GCA_019456255.1 Planctomycetota bacterium
TCTACTGCAAGATAAAGCCTAAGCATGCCCCGGATGGCTTTCCACAATAACCAGCGCAAAGCGCTTTTAATTCCGTGTGGTATTGGCGTATCCTCATAGCATATTACGTTCGAAAAACCTGAGGATTTCAGCAACTGGGTTATAGATGTACGGGTGAATGCAAGCTCATGGGTGAAATCTGCATATCGCATACGACCTGCGAACAGCGATTCACCATTTGCTGTATGTATGATCCATTTTCTTCCTTTTCGTAAAACCCGGTAGACTTCATCCACGAAGAGGATTAATTCATTTTTTGTAAAGTGCTCAATTACATCAAAGGTAATCACCGTGTCCTGGGAGCAGGATGGCAGTGATCCCAATGTTTCCATCAGGTCGCCCTCAACTACACCTTCTATTCCGAGACGCCGAGCTTCCGCCACCTGCTGCGGCGAGCGGTCGACACCTGTTGTATTGCGGTAACCGGCCTTCCGCGCAAAGTGAACCAGGGCACCGTGGCCGCAGCCCAGGTCCAGGATGAACGCATTTCTGTCCGCCGGGAAATGCTCACGGATGAGTTTATTCAGGTGATGAGAGCGCGGCCTCAGCCCGTCGATAGTCGGAGGCGCAAGTGATACCTGGCGGGCATGGACGTAGGATTGGTATATACGGTTACGGTAGTCAGACATAGATTTTTTTAAAATAATTTATTTCCTCACCAGCAGGAAATCCCCCTGTATTGCTTTTCCATGTTTATCATATTCAATATTGTACACTCCATTTAAACACCATTTTTTCTTTCCTAAAAAAGCTAAAACCTCGTGGGCCAAAGCTTGGCCGGCATAGAGTTCAACAAAGGAGCATTCAACATAAATGTATTCAAAATATACTATCAATTCGCCGAAACTCTGTAAAACCCGCAACTCGTAGCCCTGTACATCCACTTTCAACAAGGCCGGAGCTTGAATCTGTTCAGCTGAAAGCAAATCTGATGCACGCACAACCTTGACTTGCTCAGTTTTCTTATAGCCGGTTCCCGGGAAAAGCCTGCTCTGTAAATCCGTAATCGGTAATAAGGATGACGAATCATCATCGGCTGATACATTAATATCAGTCATTTTCGATTCTAGGCTTATGGCCACATTATGCAGATAAATGTTGTCTTCTTTGGCAAATACTGATTGAAAAATACCAGCCGGCCCGGCAAGCGGCTCGAAGCAAATAATCTTAGCATTGGGAAACAGATAACGAACCACCAAAGAAAATTGTCCCCGATTGGAACCGACATCAATTATAGTTGATAAATCCAGGTTTTGCAGCAGTTTTTCATGCTCAACAGCTGCTCCGACACCAAACATCAATGCGCGCCAATACTTAGCTCTAAGTAAAATTTTTAATAACTTAACTAATTTTTTCATATTTGTTATCTCACTCTATTTAACAGAGACAAGTTACCTTAACCGAACCTCCATGCCGATAACGAAAAGGTGCTTAACCACCTTATTGCCCATAATCTTATCGTAATTTACCCCGTTCACATAGGGGTCATCTATATCACCCTCGATCTGACCATCAGCAAGCTCGCCGTCTCCATGCCTGATCAAACGGTACTTAATATTGGCGAACACTCTGGGCGCAGGATAAAAAGAAAACTTGATTAAGAACTCATCAGAGTTGGGCGGCAAGTAATAGCCGATATTTTCACCATCGTTGGCATAATTTATGTTTATCTGCTGACTATAGGAAGGGTGATCCTGAAGATAATGAGTGTAACAATAAGGCTCAATTTTGGTGTATTGCAGTGTAAGCAAAGAAAAGGGCAAACAAGATAAAGGAATTTTCAAGCCTGTCTGCCAAGCATACTGGTTATTGGTGGTTTTAAAGAATCTATCCCAGCTATCATTTATAAACTCATCAATAAACAATGAAAAATAATAACGGAAATAAGGGGAGGCGGTAAGGGCAAAGCTTCCTCCTATGGCAATATTATCAAAATCCCCTGATATATTCTGCCCCACATAATAGATCATAGCCGGGTTCAGATAAGACAACTCAAATCTTTTTGCCCATACAGCGCTCTCCCAGGCGGAAAGATAAAGCCAACTGGAAGGGAATATCTCAATACGGTGGATCGACAACATCTTCTGCTCCGGAATTGGGTCACTCCAGTCACCCGGGTTTCCGGTAAGAAAGCTGAAATCAACCCAGGGCGCCGGTTTTATTCTGCCCTCAATAGCTTCAATAGGACGTGCGGTGGCTGAAAGGCTCAAGCTGCCCTGGCCCACTCCCCAATCCCGCCTGGTCCGGGAAAGTTTTAAATTAACATTCGCATCTATTATATCATAAGATAATTGCGGCAGGCTCGAAAAGGTAAAATTAAGGTGACCATTTTCCCCGGCAAGGTCGTCCATACCTTCGCCAAACCAGATATGAAAACCATCCCACTCCTTGCTGAAACCATAGGGCGTAAATGCATCCTGATCAACCATATTTAAATACAAGCCGAGATTTACATTATAGGAATATTTCGCGCTCAATCCGCCGGTAAATTCGGTAAAGACCCTGTTCAAATAGTGGAGATAATTATAATTTGCCAGGTAAAGTCGCAGCTCAGAATATTCAGAGACTCCAATATTAAAGTCCGTCGGCTTGTCCGAATATTCCCGGTAAGCTGCATTAATAATTACCTTTTCCTGTGCTGAAAAGCCCCCTCTAGTTATTAGCCTGCTTAGATAATCCTCCACCCTGTTCTTATTATAGGGTTTTACTGCAGAGAGTTTATTAATTACTCCTCTTATATCACTTACCTCAAAGAGTGAATAAACAGGATCATCCAGGTCTACGATTAACTGCGCCTGAGACATTAGAGCAGTAGGAAGAAAAAAAGCAGATTAACATAGTAAAGATAAGTTTTTTCATGATATTTAAAAGTATAATCAGGTTATCATGTCAATTATTTTTTAAAACACTACCTTCAGGTAATTAGCGGAAACACTTCTCTTCCCGTTAAGCGTGCTTAATTTGAGAATATGTATAAAATCACCTTTTCCAAAACGCCGCCGCAACAAGCTACCTTGAAAATCAAGTGAATGTTTCTTATAAGTATATCGCTTTTATGATTATTTGCAAATCCTTCTAATAGCACGAACGGTACCGAGTGGCAGAAGATTATTTTTTAAGTATCAAAAAGAAACCTATAACAGCAATAATTGACCCCACAATGGTACCTGCTATCTGTTGGAACCCAAAATCTGGTCCCCTTCCAATCCCGATAAGATCGGCTGACAATGACAGGATAAGAATGATTATCCCACCTACCAGTAAGATAATTCCAAAGATTTTCTTTTTTTCCATTTGTAATACCACCTTCCTTTTTATCTAAAAACTAAATATCACCCCTTGTAAGTTTACAGGAAAAACAAAGAAATTTCCAAACAAATTATAATAATTAGCAATAATAATAAATTGATTAGTTGGTAATGTAGGAGATCTTTACCTTTGAGAGAATAAAATGGGTTTTGATAAAAAAGCATGTAACCCTTACTAAAATGATGATATTACAGACCTCTTAAATTTGCCTCAAAATCGGGCATTTTATTGGACACTTTTTCAATCCAAGGGAGAATCGCCTACTTCAATTACCAACCATTTTCCAGTTGGTGTCTGGGCGCCCAGACTTGTTAATTTACGACAAAATTGTATTTGAGCAGACCTGCGTCTGGGTTGTTGCAATGGCTCTAAGCGAACTATCACTTCTGTTTTTGTGCTTTTTATCCATCCTCGACATTCAGTAATCGTGTAAAATAAATCAACTAATTCATTCTGCCTGTTGAAAAATGGCCGCAACAAATCTACCATCTGCTTACGAGCGTTCCATACAGAACTTGTAACAAGATCGAACAAGTTTTTTCCTTCATTATCAATTTTCTTAAAAGACTTGTAATTCTCCAAAGAAGAAGCATCGACCTTTTCCGGTAATCGCCTCTTCTGCTCATTCGCAGTATTCAGTTTGGTTTCCTCTTCCTGAATCATTGTTTTTAATTCTTCCTTTTTGCTGTTTTTACGTGGTTTGCCATCCTTGTTAAGATTTTCCCGGGCCTTCGCCACTTCTTTATAAAGCTTGTTCAGTCTTTTTTTGATCTGGTTGATAAGATTCTGTTTCTCTTTAACTTCCGGATTAGCAAGTTCTTGATTTTCGCTTTCTTCCAACGTGAATCCCGGATGATAATGTAATGGATGCCTATTATTAATATGCTTAAAAGCATTTTCAGAAGCGCCCCATCGCTGTAATATCGCCAAAACGCATTCCTCTGTGCTCAACTTGTTATCCCTATCCCACGCCAGTCCGCAGACTCTTCGGTTACTGCTTTTATTCCATATGCTATGATAGCTTAAAAGCTTGTTATTTTAACAAGAAATATTAAAGTCCATCGCCCATACCTATTATACTGAATTTTACCATTAAAATTTAGGTTGCGGATGTAATCTGCGATGGGTAAACTCTCCTAAGTATAAAGGTGTGTTTCTTGTTTTTGTCAGGCTTCTTAGTGTTAGGCTCATCGGGAATATAGGTAAATGATTTTTCTCCCTCAAAAAAACTATAACTCTTACCGTTAAAGGTAATCTCTTTTCCAAATTTATTATCCTCAATCGCTGCCAATTTCTTAGCATCGGTATTCTTTTCCCAGGTCACAAAAGGAATTTCCTCCAGTACAAGTCCTGAGAAAAATCCAGCACCATCCCCCTCTCTGTTAAAAACCATAACCGGGTGAGAGGAAACCTCCCCTTTCCATTTCTTCGATAATGCCTTTATACGACCCCGTAGATCACCCTTTCCTTCCTGAATCTCAAAATCCACTATACGACCACCAGCATCACAGGTTACTAAATTAGTACGGCCGGGAACCGGCATACGGCGTTGCGTATTGTAGCTATGATGTACCCGCTCCTTCCCCGTATAGGGTAGTAGATGGCCATCAGTAAACCATAACCATATCGCTACTAAACCTGCACGAATTTGATAACGAAATAATCCAGCTTTAATAATCCTTAGATTCCTTTGTTCGCAGCAACGTAAAACCATTCCCAAATCTTCGGCAGTGATGGCAGCTTTTTGATCCCCAGCAAAACACCTGCTTCACGGAAACGAACGTTTTTAAGCTGTTCAATTGAGCGAATATTACGCGCTGCCATCAAAACAAACAACATAAATATCTTATAGGCATTACCAAAATGTCCCATAACCAAATACGGCCACTTCCAATCAGTTATCAGAGAAATTAAATAGGCAAATACTCCTCCATAACGAGTTTCTTGCCAGCCATGCTCTTCGGAAAATGGTTGTTCATCTTTTTTAACCTCATTCATTCAGGGGGATGGTTCCTTGATTTTTGGAGTTGGGGTAACCTTTACCTTAATCCTGTTTTAGCTGTTTTGCTACCAGGTATTTATCTTTATACCAAGCCCGATCAGATTCTTTACAACGTCGTTTCCCTGGATATTCCAGTAGTTTCTGACGTTTACATAGCTGTACTCCCCCCACACTGTGGTTTGTAAGGAAGGGAAGGTATAGGAAATGTTTACCTTAAAGATATTGATCCACTCGTAAATTCCATCGTGGAGAAAGTCTTTGGGTGGGTAGTCCGATATCGTGCCGTAATCAAGCCAGATATTGATATCTCCTTCGATTTGGCCCTTTAAATGATCCCCAGTGCCGTGGCGAATGAGCTGGTATTGGACAGTTGCTGCCAATCCTGATATGGGGTAAGAAGAAACTTTTATGAGGAACTCATCTGAGTTCGGAGGAAGATGGTATCCTATATTTTCTCCATCATGTGAAAAGTTAATATTAATTGAATTACTATATTGTGGCAATTCCTGGGGGTAATGGGTATAGCTGTAAGGCTCGATCTTTGTATATTGAAAGGTCAAAAGAAAAAAAGGAAGAGAGGGAAGCGGTATCTTAAAGCCGACCTGCCAGGCATATTGATTATTGAGACGTTGAAAAAATCCTTTTAATTCACTAATTATTAGCTCGTCGATAAAAAGGGAAAAATACAGGCGAATATAGGGGGCTATTGTAATAGCAACATCTCCGCCAAGCGCTATATTGTCTACGTCGCCTATGATCTGCTGCCCCATGAAGTAGGACATTAGCGGGTTGAGGTAGGAGAGCTCCATTCTTTTTGCCCAGACCACACTCTCCCAGGGGGAAAGATACAGCCATTCAAAAGGGAACATTTCCAGGCGGTGGATGGAGAACATCTTCTGTTCATTAAGTTTATCCTGCCAGTTTCCCAGTATTCCGGTGAGAAAGTGAAAGTTGGACCAGGAATTAGGGCGAATACTACCTGTAATAGCCTCTATGGGCCTGGCCGTGCCGGAAAGGCTCAAGCTTCCATCACCGACACCCCACTCCCGCCGCAAACGGGCAATTTTCAGGTTACCTTTGGAATCAAGAATATCGAGGGAGAGCTCCGGCAGGGTATTAAAGCTGAAGTTAAGGTGATCATTTATTCCATCTGAATATAACACTTTCCCTTCAACGGACCAGACATGAAACCCGTCCCACTTTTTGGTAAAGTCATACGGGGCAAAGGCTTCAGGATCGACTTTGTCAAGAAATACTCCTAAATTCATATTATAGGCTAAGGATGGGCCTAAAGTACCGATAATTCCTCCTTGAATCATGTTAACAGAATGAAAGGAGTTATTCCTTGAAAACGCCGCTCGGATCTCGGATTCTTCCCCTGCAAAGAATCTAAGGCCGATATCATCATTCAGGTATGAGTCATAAGCATTTTTTAAGATAACAACCTCGTAGTCATTCAGTCTCATCCTATTTCCGAGGGTGCTTTTTATATATTCCTTTATATTTCCCGTATTAAAGGGTTTTACGTATGAAATCTGCGGTAGCACGCCTCTGATGGAGCAGATCTCAAGAATGGAGTAGATAGGGTCTTGAATATTAACGCTTAATTGATCCTGGGCGAAGATTGTTAATGGGGAAATAATAAATAGCAATAAAACCAGGCAACGTTTGATATTTTTTTTGTTGATATTCATTATTTTTTCTCCGAAAAATGTCTCTTTTCATGGAATTCTCTATTCATCTGTAGTATATATTAATATAGGAGTAGGATAGGATATTTGCCGCTCTATGAGATTCTGTCGATTGATCATTCACAAAGCATAATATCCTTCTTTTACCGTTTCTAAAAACCTTAATAATCCAAAAAGTTCGGTGTTGAATATGAAGGGAGAAGGCTTTATTAATGAGAGTAGAGAAACCCATGGTATTTATCATACTACTCTATGAGTTAATATTCTTTGCCTTATCCTGTTTATTGACAAATAAAATCATTAAATTATTTTGGCACTCTACAGAAATAATTACTTTTCAATTAATTCTAATCCTTGGTCTTTTTTTTAGTACCTATTTCTATCTAATGTGGAAAAATCTATATTCGCGTAATTATCATTATTATGAAAAAAACACATTTTATATAGTAATTATAAATATATTTTATTCTATTTTGTTTATATTAATTATTGTAAGTGTTCTCATAGGAATTGATAGATCTCAGTTCTTTCCGAGTCAGTTTCTCTATTTAATAATGGGAGCAATAAGCTTTTTTGTTATGCATGGTTCCCAATTTCTTTGGATTAAATACCTTAGTCGTTTAGGCTATTTTAGGAAGAATATCCTGGTTATCGGCAATCCGGACGAACGTTTCCCTTTAAACTCTTATTTTCAGGACATCGGTAATACGAAGAATTACGCCGGCATGATTAATTATAAAAACGGCGAATGGGTATGGAAACCAAATAATAAACAAAGATCCCAAATCATAAACGATTTAGATAATATAAAAGGAATTATTCTTAAAGAAAATATAGGAGAAATTATTCTCTTTCTGGGAGAAGTTATACCGCAAGATTTTTTGTTGGATGTTGCTAATTTCTGTCAAAATCTCTCAATAAGCTATTACCTGGTGCCGGATATCAAAATATTACCTAAAAAACATCCCTGGAATAAAATATTTCCTTATATCCCAATCCTGGAAAGATTCTCAGGAAATAGAGATTCTCTCACCAATATATCAATCAAAAGGTTACTGGATATAATCATTTCTTCTATATCCTTAATATTATTTATTCCCTTAGGAATGCTGATTGCCTTAGCCATTAAAATCGAAGATGGCGGTCCTATTTTTTATATAACTACCAGAATAGGGAAAAATGGCCTACCGATGCGTTTTTGTAAATTTCGTACTATGATCGTTGAAGCGGAAAAAGAAAAACAGAAACTGCTAAAATTTAATGAAAGAGTCGATGGTCCATTATTCAAGATGAAAAATGATCCCAGGATCACAAAGGTAGGCAGAATATTGAGAAAACATAGCTTTGATGAATTTCCTCAGATGCTTAATGTATTTCTTGGGAATATGAGTCTGATAGGCCCAAGACCTCATTTGCCGGAAGAAGTTGCAGAATACAAAGATGGCGATTACTTACGCTTAGAATGTATGCCCGGTATCGTAGGACTGCCGCAAATCACCGGAAGAAATACTTTAGGTTTTAGGGAATGGGTAGAATTAGATCTTAAATACAGGAAAAACTGGTCATTAACCCTGGATTTTAAAATCATGCTTAAAACAATAAGGATAATTCTTACCCCATTTATTGGACACAGGTATTCCAGTTTTTAATAATTATCTCCCTACCCGTCATCACCGCTAGAATTTTTCTGGTTTTCAGTAAACAGGCTACAGCAGTGCCATAAACTCCTTATTCCTCGGGATGATCACCTGGGCCGCAGATTCCATCTCTGTGCCCTGCTTCATCCATTGTTCATAGCCTATAAGAAGGAACTCTCCAAATCCTCCGACGCGTTGCACAATATCATGCGCTACAGGGCTTCGGTGGAGCGCGATCAAAAAGTCCCGGAGGCCCTGCACCGGAAAGCGAAGTTAGTCGATAAGGTCAAAACACTGCTTCTCGACGGACAGAAAGAGAACCTATTGATCATCTGCTCGAATAAAATGTTTGAGTTCAGTCTGGTCGATTTTGTGGATTTTTTTAACGGAAGCTCAGTCCTCCAGGATGATAATCTCCACCCGGCGGTTTTTAGCCAGATTCTCTTCAGTGTCGTTGGGAGCGACCGGCTGGGTGCCTCCCCTACCTTCATAGATAAACCTTTCCGCCTCAAGGCCCTGGGAAACAAGATAGTCGACAATCGCTTTGGCCCGCTGCATGGACAGCTCGTACTGGCTTTCTTCCGTTCCCACCCGGGCCGTATGGCCTACAACCAGGAAGCTCCTGCCTGCAATTTTTTCAAGCGTACCGGCCAGGGCTTTGAGCCTGGACTTTTCTTCCGGCAGCACCACGGCCTGCTCGGCGATAAAGTGGATTTTATTCAGGGTCAGGGCGACTCCCTCGCTCTTCTCTTCTACGGTCACGTCTTCCACGCCCGATTCTTTGAGAGTCTGCTTGACCCCTTCCGCTATTCGGGTCCGGTCCATGGCCGCAATCGAATCAAACCAGGTCAGAATGAACCCTTTAAAGGATACAGATTGATCATCGGCCATCTGATAGTCTTCCTCCATCTGGTCGGACATGAAAGAGGGTTTCTTCAACAGGGGATCGTAATATATGGTAACTACATGCTTGCCGCTGATCCTCTTGATCCGCTCATCGCCGTATGGATCTTCCCCCTGCTTATAGCGCATCGCGTATTGAGCCTTGATCACCTCGTACTCCACCTCGTTCCGCTTCTGCCTGCCCAGGTAGCGGTACTCGCAGTAGAAGCGGACCCGGGTAAACTT
>VRUG01000006.1:0-98061 GCA_019456255.1 Planctomycetota bacterium
GGGCTCCCTCCGTTCCAACGGCCCTAACCAGTGGCGATAAGTCCACCTTAAAAGAACCAGTTTTTTGTCTTGACAATGGGTAGGGGTATATTCCCCCTTTTCATACGGCACCTTTCCTGAAATTTATTGTATTAACAATATGCGATTTAATTTCTTATAAATCAAGTATTAATAGCGTTATTTGGGGGTGAAATAGCGAATATGGCAATATAAATACCTAGTTGGCCGGGCTAGCGGGTCGGATAATAACTCTATTAAAAATATCTTGAAATTTTGGCTATTATCGAGTATAATGCGACTTCAAACTGGGGATTGTGTGATTAACAGCTTAAAAATGAACAAATAATAAAGCGGTTCTTGCTTTAATAGCAAAAATTTGGAGCATGGAAGTTCAAGAATGATCAATCTTTTTTCAGACTCATATTTAAACTATCAGCCCAAAAGAGTTGCTCATTTTAAACCTGATACCCTTGTATTAACAAAAGATAGTTGCCAAACTACGCAGCATCGTGACTTTGTGCAGGCAATTTGCAATCTGTACCCTCAAGCCCAAGTTATTGAAAAATTTGATATTCCTCACAATCGTTTTGATATTGATAGTTCGGATATTTTGGAATTGCACTATAAAGGTAAAAATACATTGTTGTTAGGGGTGCATAAAAGTGCACTTAGATTCAGTGATGAAGATGGCAACACCTGCCCAAATTACTGGCATTTTTCACCATATGGGTTTTGTCCTTATGATTGTCAATATTGTTATCTGGCAGGTACTCCCGGTGTAAAGTTTTCACCTACAGTAAAAATATTTATGAATATTGATGAAATTCTTGACCAGATTGCTGGGGTTGCTTCTAAATTATCTGAACCCACAGCTTTTTATTTGGGCAAACTCCAGGATGGTTTAGCACTTGATCAGCTTACGGGTTATTCGCGTATAATGATACCTTTTTTCGCTCAACAAAAATACGCCAGGCTAACTCTTTTGACCAAAAGTGCTGAAGTGGACAATCTTCTCGACCTTGACCATCAAGGCCATACCATTCTTTCCTGGAGTTTAAACCCAGATGAAATTTCCGATGCTTTTGAATCGAATGTCCCAACACCTAAAGAAAGAATTGCTGCGATGCGAAAATGCGCAGATGTTGGCTATTCGCTGCGTGCTGTGATTATGCCGATAGTTCCGATTGAAGGCTGGCAGGATATATATTCCCGCTTTTTGGAGAGTCTTTTAGAATCAGTTCCGCTTGAGCGTATCACTTTAGGACAGATTTGCAGTTATAGCGGGGCATTGCGACTTACTGAACGAAAGTTAGGTAAAAATAATCCTATCTCAAAAATGCTGGGAGCAGGCAAATCTAAAGATGGCAGAATTCGTTTTCCTATAAAGGAAAGGATTGAAGTTTATAGATATCTGGTTGATACAATAAGGAAACTGCGACCTCAGCTACAAGTTAGCTTGTGCTTGGAAGAAATGGAGTTGTTTAAAGCCTTGGATATGGAAAACACTATTGGCTGTTGTAACTGTGTCTTGTGAAGCTCAATAATCACTTGTAATAAACACATCTAAATTTTAAGTCATTAAGAACATTGGGGTAATTCATACCTTCGATATTTTTACTAATTTTGAAAGAGAAAGATAGTGGCTAACCCTTTATTAGAAATTGGAACTATTCTTCCGCCTTTACTTGAGCAGCAGATTTCCCCACCGTATAGAATTATTATGCGTCACCTCAATTATCTCCAAAAGTGGCGGGAATATTTATTGTGGGTATGGACTGATGATTTAGATGATAACACAAATAGGGCTAATATCCAACAGTCAGTTGATGAGCTTATCTCTACAATTCTACTCATAGATTTTGTTGGACGGTCGTATCCTACTGCCATTCCTACAATTGAGCAAATTCTGAAAATTGTTCGTAGACCAACAGCTTTTAGTCTTTGTGAGGTAGTTTACAATCAGATATCTTGCAAACTGCTTAAAGCAATCTTTAATCCAAATCATTGGAACATTTCAATGATGGAGCCGAAAAAAGATATTGAATTCTCATCTTTGGCTGACATCTCAGAATCTATTGAGACCACGTATAGTTCTCGAATGCCAATTACTCTTTTGGGTGATTTTTATCAATTATGCTTAGATCGCCCAGTTGCCGACAAAACAATTCACAAAAAAGCTTCAGACCGTCACGGCAAAGGTGTATATTACACTCCTGCTCCTTTAGTGGATTATCTTGTATTCCATACCCTTAAGAATGTTTTTTGCAAATTAGAACCGAAACAGATTCACCACCTGCGAGTTCTCGATCCTTCTTGTGGCTGTGGAGTATTTTTGATAGCAACCGCTCGTTTTATACTAAGGTGGCTCAAAGACAAGTACACTAATAACAAAGAATGGCCACGTTTTTGTCTTCAGAAAAGTCTTGAACTGTTTGAATCTATGATTTATGGCACAGACATAGATGAGCGGGCAATTCACTGGGCACGTAGGTTGTTATTGCTGACAGTTTGGGATTTTTATATTAACAACAATATAAGTAAGAATGATATTCGAGATTTAAGGATACCAATCTTCGATAAGAATATTGTTTGCAAAGATTTTCTTGATGATCGATCTCTGAAAAATGACACTTTTAATGTAATTGTTGGCGGGCCGCCTTTCGTTCGAGTACAGGAGCTTTATAAATCAGACCCCGAAAAGGTAGACAATTATAAGTGTAACTTTAAGACAGCAAAAAACGGCCAGTTTGATTTATACATGCTTTTTATTGAAAAAGCGATTGAGTTATTAGTAGATCAGGGCTATTTAAGCATGAGCGTATCTAACACATTTTTACGTTCCGAAAGTGGCCGTACACTTCGTAAATTGATTGCGGAAAAGTGTACTGTCAATGAAATCGTTGAATTTGAGGACAGCAAGTTATATCCCAATGCTCTGGTTCAGATTGCTGCTATAACACTTCAAAAAACTATTGCAGGAAATACAACGAAACATGTTTTTGTTAAAGGAAGGGGAGGTTTACGCAGAAAATTAAGCAGAATTGATAAACACGATGACAATACCTTTCTACAGACTCGGAGTTTGCCCGTTGCGGCATGTGCTTCCGAAAATTGGAATCTGAGGTCTGAAAGCGAAGTGAACTTGTTACATAAAATTGAGTCCATAGGTATTCCTCTTGGTGAATTACCAATCCGTATCTGTTTTGGGGCAGCTACAGGGGCGGACAAGATATTTATGTTAAGAAATTCTGACTATTTAAATTCGAAAACCATGTTAGCTGAGAGCCGTTTTTTAGATGATGTGTTTGTATTTGAATCTACAATCTTAAGGCCCATATTGCGTGGTCGCAATGTTAAAGGCTATACCACTCCGGAATCTGAAACTCTGTGTATCTTTCCTTATGATGAAACAGGAAAATTACTTACCGAAAATGTATTGCAAACAAATTTTCCTTTTACGTATAAATATCTAAAATCCTGTCAATCTTATCTTGGGTCGAGGAAACTAAAAGCTGGACAATCATGGTATTCATTTAGAAACGAAAGTATCTCACAGTTTATACAATGCCCAAAGATTGTTGCAAGTGTGGTTAGTTCTGGCAGAGGCTTTGCCCTGGATCAGCATCAACATCTTTTTTGTAACAATAGTGTTATCCTCATATACCCAGATGAAAATATTATTAACTCCTATTTTTTACTTGCTGTTCTCAACAGTAATGTATTCTGGACATGGGCGCAGCATCGGATGCCAACTTTAGGTTTAGGATGGCGTTCGTATCGAGTAAGTATATTTCGCAAGTTCCCTATACCTGTTCCACTAGATGATAAAGATAACCAGTTATTTGAGAGTGTGATTAATCTTGCTGGTAAGCTGTTAAAAACAAAGCCTAATAACCAAGATCGTGCGAGTATTCTGTCCGCTATTGATAACAAGGTTTGTGAACTCTACGGAATATCGCAAAGTGAACTCATAATAGGTTCAAATTCATCGGATGCTAATGGCTGATTTTCAATGCTTTAGCCTTATAAGTTGTGCTTGATGTTCTATAAGATTTCGCAATGTCCACCTCAGCGGGGCGGACAGGGGGTAAAGCTGTGATGTGTAAAGGCTTAGGTTTAAAGAGGGGGGTCGATGTCCGGACAGAACGGACACACATATCGAGGTTAGTTGCTATCTTTAGGTAAGGATATGATGTCCCCGCTATTAAGCCATGGAGATAAAATCTTCAGGGCTTTTTTTATGCGCAAAGATACAGTCGTTAATTGGTGGCAATTCTGCCGAAAAACTTGGATTTATAAGGATGAGAGCGGTCTGTGCAGAAGCAGGTATAGGAAGAAAGATGGGGTATCAAAAACCATGTATTCCTGCAAATTTGCGACAAAACTGCCCCAGAAAGTGAAAGCCTTGATAGTTCAGGTAGATTGTTGTAAAATTACCGGTGTCGTACGGCGAAAATTATGCTTTTTAACCGTGTAAATGGGAAATCGAAGATCTGCGTAGCAAAATGTCAGATTATATGTGAGGAGACCAAAGTGCTAAAAAAGGTTTTGAAACACATACCAATATTTCTTTTGGGGATAGTTTTTGCAATATTATGTTTTTTGGAGTTGAATATTGCGATGGAGCTGGCGTCAAAACCCCAGTTTTGCGGCAGTCAATGCCATGAGATGGGCAATGCTTAATCAAAGAGATATTCAGTTGATAAGATTGGCGCTGACGGCTATTCCTCCGATGCCGCTTCAGCTGTTGATGTTGCTGAAAAACTTGTTGCATAGAAGGAACCGCTATGTCGGTTATCTGGAAGATAAGCTACGGTAAAGGAAAAGTCTTTTACTGTTCGCTCGGCCACATCGCGAAAGAATTAGAAATACCGCAACTGCGGGAAATAATAAAAAGAGGAATGCTTTGGACAAGTAAATAAATCGAACTGACCAATTTTGACAAACAGGTGAGTTTGATGAATGCAGAATGTAGTCATGGGGACTCCTTACGGAGAAACCAGAATTTAGAATGATTGTCCTTGAGACTCCTTACGGAGAAACCGACTTCGTTGGAGGCTATTCTATGCTGGATTCCCGCTTTCGCGGGAATGACATTGAGGAGCGGGAATGGCAAAGTTGGACAATAAGTTATACCAAGATTAAACGGTACCTATGGCATAAATTTGTCAGTCAATTTGAATAAATAAATCAGGAGGTCAGTATGGCAGTCAACAGAAAACTTAGAATGGGAATGGTGGGCGGAGGCCCTGGCGCTTTTATCGGTGATGTACATCGAAAGGCAGTTGGTCTTGACGGGCAGATCAAACTTGTCGCAGGCGCCTTCGATATCGACCCGAAAAAATCAAAGAAGATGGGCAGGGAGCTCTTTTTGAATCCGAAAAGAGTTTACGGCACATACAAGGAAATGATCAAGGGCGAGTTGGCACTGCCGGAAGATGAGCGGATTGATTTTGTCACTGTCACTACGCCTAACAACTGGCACTTTCCTATTGCACGCGATTTTTTGGAGGCGGGCTTTCATATAATGTGCGAAAAGCCCATGACATTTGATGTCAAAGAGGCCAAGGCACTGCAAAAACTCGTGAAGAAATCCCGCAAGGTTTTCGGCCTGATGCACAACTACACCGGCTATCCAATGGTAAAACTTGCGCGTGACATGGTGAAGGCCGGTGACATCGGGAAAATCAGAAAGATAGTCGTAAGGTATCCGCAGGGTTGGCTTGCAACTGCTCTGGAGAGAACCGGACAGCAGCAGGCATCATGGCGTACCGACCCGAAGCAAAGCGGTGCCGCAGGGTGTATCGGTGACATCGGCACACACGCTGAAAACCTCGCTGAATATATTTCGGGCCTGAAAATTACACACATCTGCGCCGATACAACTATATTCGTTAAGGGCAGAAAGCTCGACGACGATGGGAACTGTCTGTTGAAATTCAATAACGGGGCGAAAGGAATACTGCACACAAGCCAGATTTCGGTAGGCGAGGAAAATAATCTCGGCATCTGGATTTATGGTGAGAAGAAAAGTCTCGAATGGTATCAGGAACATCCGAACTATTTATATGTCAAAGAAGCTGACGGGCCCGTGCAGAAATGGAGCCGCGGAAATAATTATGTCGCTGCCAAGAGCAAGGCTGCCGCCCGCGCCACGCGCCTGCCTTCGGGACATCCCGAGGCATTCTTCGAGGCCTTCGCTAATAACTACTACAACTTTACCGAAACTATCCGCGCAAAACTGAACCGCAAGAAGCCTGACAAGCTCGCATTGGATTTTCCAAACGTTGACGATGGGCTAAGGGGTATGCTCTTTATCGAAACCGTTGTCGCAAGTGCAAAGAGCAATCAAAAATGGACAAAAATGAAATCTTAAACCAAATATAAGGAGATGGAAAGATGGCAAGACCAGTGACACTTTTTACGGGACAATGGGCTGACCTTCCTTTGGAAGTTTTAGCGGAAAAAGCCGCCGCCTGGGGATATGATGGACTCGAACTTGCGTGCTGGGGCGACCACATGGACGTCGAAAAAGCAGCAACCGATAAAAAATACTGCAAGCAACAACTCGACATTCTGGAAAAGAACGGTCTGAGCCTTTTTGCGATCAGTAATCATCTTGCCGGCCAGCTCGTTTGTGATTTGAATGACGACCGCTCGGACGGGTTCGCACCTCCTGACTGCGCCGGTGACCCGGAGAAAAAACGAGCGTGGGCGGTGGAGACAATGAAAAACACCGCGCGGGCTGCAAGAAATCTCGGGATTGAAATTGTTAATGGTTTTACCGGTTCATCGATTTGGCATTATCTTTACAGCTTTCCGCCTGTCACCGATGAAATGGTAGATGAAGGTTTCGCGTATTTTGCAAAGATGTGGAATCCGATTATCGATGTGTTCGACGAGCAAAGTGTTAAGTTTGCGCTTGAAGTTCATCCAACTGAAATCGCGTTTGATATTGTAACAGCAAGGCGCGCACTTGAAGCTATTGATAATCGTGAATCTTTCGGGTTTAACTTCGACCCGAGTCATCTGTACTGGCAGATGGTCGACCCGGTATGTTTTTTAAAGGAATTCGGGACGCGGATTTTTCACGTTCACATGAAGGACGCGGCTTTGCAGCTTGACGGTACGACAGGGATACTCGGTTCACATATAAATTTCGGCGGAGCCGATAGAGGCTGGGACTTTAGGTCACTTGGTCACGGCGGAGTGGACTTCGAGGAAATTATCCGCGAGTTGAACCGGATAAATTACACCGGCCCGCTTAGCGTCGAATGGGAAGATGCAGGTATGGATAGAGAACACGGCGCCGACGAGGCATGTGAGTTTGTAAAAACGGTCGACTTTACGCCGTCGCAGATAGCCTTTGACGCTGCATTTGATAAAGACAACCGTTAACTAATAAGGTGAGTAAAATTACGACAAGATTCAAACGTCCTGAGGACATTAAAGAAGGAAATTCCAGATAGAACTAATCTTAAAGGGACAGAGCAATGACAGAATATTTCCCAGATGTAAAGAAAATTGCCTTTGAAGGGGCGGACAGCAAGAATCCGCTGGCCTTTAAGCACTATAATGCTGACGAAGTTGTAATGGGCAAAACGATGAAAGATCACCTGCGTTTTGCTGTATGCTACTGGCACACATTCAAGGGCCTTGGCAGCGATCCTTTCGGCGGACCTACCATCCTTCGTGAATATAACAATGCCGGCGATGAGATGGCAGTGGCTGAAGCTACAATGGATGCGGCGTTTGAGTTCTTTACCAAGCTTGGCGTTGGCTACTGGTGTTTCCACGACCGTGACATCGCTCCGGAAGCTGACAACCTTGCAGAGACAAATAAGCGTCTTGACAAGATCGTGGCAAAAGCAAAGCAACTCCAGGCTGATACCGGCATGAAGCTTTTGTGGGGCACAACGAATGCGTTCTCCCACCGCAGGTTTATGGCAGGGGCTGGCACTAACCCATCAGCTGCTGTTTTTGCATACGCAGCTAGCCAGATCAAAAAGGCAATCGAAGTTACTCACGAGCTTGGCGGTGAAGGTTATGTATTCTGGGGCGGCCGTGAAGGTTATGACACTCTTCTTAATACTGATATGAAACGCGAACTCGATCATCTTGCAAAGCTTTTGCAGATGGCTGTTGATCATAAGAAGAAGATTGGTTTTACAGGTCAGTTCCTGATCGAGCCAAAACCAAAAGAGCCAACAACTCACCAGTATGACTTTGATGCAAACACTTGTCTCGCATTTTTGCGTGCGAACGGTCTGGACAAGGACTTTAAGATGAACATCGAAGCTAACCACGCAACACTTGCGATGCATACATTCCAGCACGAACTGCAGGTTTCTGTTGACAATGGCGTTCTGGGCAGCGTTGACGCTAACCGCGGCGATATGCTTCTCGGCTGGGATACTGACCAGTTCCCGACAAACATCTATGACACTACTCTTGCTATGTACACCATCTTAAACGCAGGCGGTCTGACAACTGGCGGCGGCCTTAACTTCGACGCGAAGCTGCGCAGGCAATCCATCGAGCCGAATGATCTTTTTCATGGCCATATTGGCGGGATGGACGCATTTGCCCGGGGATTAAAGATTGCTGCCAAGATGATTGAAGACGGCAGATTCGCAGCAGCTGTCAAAGAACGCTATGCAACATGGGATAGCGGCATCGGTGCTGACATCGAAGCCGGCAGGGTCGGTTTTGAAGAGTTGGAAAAATATACGCTCAAAAACGGCGAACCAGAAATCAAGAGCGGCAGGCAGGAAATGCTGGAGAACATCTTAAACGAGTATATTCGCTAAAATGTTTATGTATGAACTGTATAGGGATTTGTCATGTATCTATTAGGTTATGATTCTGGAACTTCATCCATCAAAGCTACTCTTTTAGAGGTTGACACTGGTCGTGTGGTCGCCTCGTCAACCTATCCGCCGAAAGAAATGCCGATTATTTCCAATCAACCCGGCTGGGCCGAACAGAATCCTCAAGACTGGTGGAGTGCACTTAAAAATGCAACGAAAATCCTGCTAGACGAAGCCCGGATAGACACCGCCGACATCAAGGCCATTGGGATTACCTATCAGATGCACGGACTTGTCTGTGTCGATAAGAATAAAAACATCCTGAGACCTTCGATCATCTGGTGTGACAGCCGGGCGGTTCCTTACGGCGAAAAAGCAAAAAAAACGATCGGGGCTAAAAAATGCATGGAGGTGATGCTGAACCATCCGGGAAACTTTACCGCGGCCAAGCTTGCATGGGTCAAAGAAAACGAGCCCCATATCTATGACAAAATAGATAAGGTCATGCTTCCCGGTGATTATCTTGCAATGAAGATGACCGACACGATTATCACAACCAAGTCCGGGCTTTCCGAGGGTATCTTTTGGGATTTCCCGAATCAACAGCTTGCTCAGGAAGTGATGGATGCTTTTGACTTTGATAGCGGCCTGATTCCAAAAGCAGCCGATACATTCGAGATTCATGGTGAATTAACAACGACAGCTGCCGAAGAGTTGGGATTAAAGACAGGGACCGCCGTTTCATATCGTGCCGGAGATCAACCCAATAATGCTTTTTCGTTAGGCGTACTTGATCCGGGCCAGGTCGCTGCCACTGCAGGAACCTCCGGGGTTGTCTATGGCATCTCCGACAAACCATGTTATGACGAAAAGTCTCGAGTCAATACATTTGTACATGTCAACAATACCGCAAATCAGCATCGATACGGTTCACTGCTTTGCATCAACGGGACCGGTATCCTGAACAGTTGGCTAAAACACAATACTACCGCAGGGATCGATTATCCGGCAATGAATGAGTTGGCATCCAGGGCCCCGATCGGCAGTGATGGTC
The DNA here is from genome assembly GCA_019456255.1 of Planctomycetota bacterium. Lineage (GTDB taxonomy): Bacteria > Planctomycetota > Phycisphaerae > Sedimentisphaerales > Anaerobacaceae > VRUG01. The sequence goes on from VRUG01000006.1 coordinate 9,865, forward strand.
TAAGTATCCTTCCCTACGGCAACGGCGCTGAAAGGACATTGGAAAACAAAGTTCTGGGGGCATCTGTTCATGGGCTCAATTTTAATATCCATTCCCAGACACATCTGATGCGTGCAGGGCAGGAAGGAATCGCCTCGGCATTTAATTACGGTCTTGATATCATGAAAGCTATGGGGCTTAAGGTCAAAAACATTCGAGCAGGAAAAGCAAATATGTTTCTTAGCCCGATTTTTGCAAAGACTTTAGCAACGATTGCTGGAGCCCGCATCGAATTATACAATACGGATGGCTCACAGGGAGCCGCTCGCGGAGCAGGGATCGGGGTCGGTGCTTACAAGGACCCTTCAGAGGCATTTGCCGGTTTACAAAAAGTTGACGAGGTCGAGCCCAACACTAAAGAGCGACAACGCTATCGCGATATGTACGATAATTGGTTGACAAATTTACGTCGAGCCGATGGGATGGCAGACTGTTGAGTATAGCAAACTCAATATTAAAGCATCTGCCGATTAAAATGCTTCCGGCTTCGTAATACTTCGCCACGACAGGCAACCAGAACAGCATTTCGTGTAACATCAAAAAGGCTCGACAGTAAGCGGTTTAAAATGTTATAATGCGCCCATTCGACAAGCTCAGGGCAGGTGGGCATTTTTACAGCAGTTTCAGGAAAGGGCTTTTATGAAGTCAAAAGTAGTGTTTTTTCTTATATGCTTTGTATGTCTGGCGGTAGCTGGGGGCAGCGGTTCGCTATCGTAATATTTGGTTAATAGAATTATCCGAAGAGTAGGGTTAATAATTTTAAATAGTGAGGTTTTAAAGATCATGAGTAACGAAATAGTCGGTGATAATATGGATAGGCGTTCATTTTTGAAGAGTACGGCAGCGGCGGGCGCGGGGCTTATGATATCGCCGTCGATATTGGCAGCAAAATCGCGAAAGAAAGGTGATATAAACGTGGCATTGCTTGGGGCTGGCGCCCAGGGCAAGGTGCTTATGATGGCATGTCTGAAGATGGGGAAAAAGTCAGGGATCCGATTCAAAGCGGTCTGTGATATATGGGATTTCCACAGGAACTGGGCGTCGAGGCGGCTGAAAGCCTATAAGCATCCTAATAATACTTATATTGACTACAGGGAGATGCTTGCAAATGAGAAGGACCTTGACGCGGTTATTATCGCGACGCCGGATTTCTGGCACGCGGAGCATGCGGCTGCATGCATGAAGGCGGGTCTGCATGTGTATTGCGAAAAGGAGATGTCGAATACGCTGGAAGGTGCGCGTAAGATTGTTAAGGCTGCAAAAGAAACCGGAAAACTTTTGCAGGTTGGTCATCAAAGGCGGAGCAATCCGCGTTACCGATATTGCTATGACAAGCTGATTGAGGACGCCAATCTTTTGAACCGTATTACGACGGTAAACGGGCAGTGGAATCGAAGTAAAGCTGCGTGTGAATATAATAGTTGGAAGCCGGGTACGGAAATGGATGCCGCGAGATTGAAAGAGTACGGCTTTGAGTCGATGGAGCAGTTTAGAAACTGGCGGTGGTATAAGGGTCTTGGGGGCGGGCCTATTGTCGACCTGGGGTCACATCAGCTTGATATTTTCAGTTGGTTCCTTAACGCGAATCCAAAATCGGTCATAGCAAGCGGTGGTAAGGATTACTGGACGGGGCGAGACTGGTATGACAGCGTCATGACAATTTTCGAATATCAAACCAAACAGGGAACGGTTCGAGCATTCTATCAGACAATAACGACGAACAGTAACAACGGTTACTATGAAACATTTATGGGTGACGAGGGAACGCTTGTGATATCCGAGGCGTCTGGGCGCGGTAATGTTTATCGTGAAAGCTGGGTGCCGGAGGAGAAATGGGCCGGCTGGGTCAAAAAGGGTTATATCATAGACAAGGCAGAGGAAGAGAAAGCTGACCACGGTGACGCAGTAGTTGATGTTCGCGCATCGATACCGGCGGCTCAATATGATTTGCCTGTTACGATGGACAAGCCTTTTCATCAGCCTCATGTTGAGAACTTTTTCAGCGCTATTCGCGGCGAGGAAAAGCTCAACTGCCCTGCCGAAATCGGGTATGAGACCGCTGTTATGGTTTTAAAAGTGAACGAAGCTATCATTGCCGGCAAGAAACTGGATTTCAAGCCGGAAGATTTTGAAATTTAACTTTATTCAAGGAGGCAAAACATGAGTGCAGTTACTTTAGTTGCAATGTTGTGTTCATTTGGACTTGGAGCTTGTTTTTCGCTGTTAGGCTCTATCAGTGTTAAACTAATGCCGCGTGTAAAAATTGACGCCGGTAAATTCGGAACATTAATCTCGATATTTATGTTTTCGTGCCTGATCGCGTCGTTGATCATTGGCGTTGTAACCGATGTAATTGGTTTTAAGTGGATTGCTGTCATTGGTTTTATTGCAACATCCATCTGTATATTCATTTTGGCATCTGGTAAAACTTACAGAGCTGTCGTGATTCCCTGTGTTCTGCTGGGCGTAGGAGCGATGGCATTAAACACAGCGGCAAATACGATGGGGCCTCTGGTTTTATTCGATGGACAGAATCCGGCGGCGGCAAACAATCTCGTCAATGTGTTCTTTGGATTAGGGCTTTTCCTGACTCCGCTTATAGTCAGTTTTTTGTTCCGGAAAACCAGCTATGAAAAAGCTGTTGGCGCAATGGGCGTCGTCCTGCTTCTGCCGTTGATAGTGGTATTTTCAGCTAAAGGGTACCCCGTCATCAATGAAGGTGTTGAGATTGCTACGATGGGACAATTCTTTACAGCTGTTGCTGATGGCGTTGTAGCCGCTGCGAAGCTTCTTGCGGAACCGGCGGTACTGCTTGCGTCATTTGTTCTGTTCTGTTATATTGCCCTTGAATCATCTTTTTGCAACTGGCTGCCGTCTTTTGGTAAGGAAGTTCTTAAAAAGAGCGAAGGAGCCGTGGACGAGGATGTCGCAGATGCATCGGGCCAGCGTTTGTTGTCATATTTTGCAATTGCCATGATGGCGGGTCGTCTCATAACCGGTTTACTTCCAGGCAAAATTGGATTTGATCTGACGGCCAATGGCGGCTATGTCATTGCAGGTGCCGCATTGGTTTCAGCGGTTGTTATTTTTATGATGATGAATTGCAGAAAGAGTAAAACAGCGATATTATTAGCCATCCTGTCGGGACTTGCCTTTGCCCCGTGTTTTCCTACCACAGTGGGTGTAACATTTTCCAAGTTTTCTCCTGAAATTTACGGCAGCGTGTTCGGCATCATTTTTGCTGTAGGTTTGGCAGGTGCCGTGATTATTCCAAAGATGATGGGCAACATGTCCAAGGGCGCGACAATTCAAAAAAGTCTGAAGCTATTACTTCCAGCTTGCATCATTCTGGCTATTTTGGCAATCGCCCTGGGATTGACCAAGGCATCAGGAACGGGATAGTATTCCAGCCCGGAGTCAAAGGGAATGCTTATGTTTGTTATAATTCTATTTAGTTTCGCTGAAACCGGAGGCCCATCCGCGGTGCCGATAGTAACAATTCCCACAGGATAAAAATTGAGCATTGATGAAAGATGAAACTGCGGGTAAGATGAACCAGTCGATAGTACCTTTTATATGTGATTGGGAAATATGCCTGATTTACAAAAAGAACGCAGTGCCGATAGTAACAATTCCCACAGGATAAAAATTGAGCATTGATGAAAAATGAAACTGCGGGTAAGATGAACCAATCGATAGTACCTTTTATATGTGATTGGAAAATATGCCTGATTTACAAAAAGAACGCAGTGGGATAATTGTTGCCTCGCTCGTGGTCATTGCCATGGTCGCTGTTGGTGTTGTTTTGCTTTATGCACGCTCGGTACTAATACCGTTTGTGCTGGCTGTCTTTATCTCATTGCTTATTTCACCTATTTTGGATTTCCAGAGACTCCGCTTAAAGATCCCGAGAATATTTGCCGTCACAATTACCGTAATAATAGTGCTGATTATTCTGGCAGTTCTTTTTCTGTTCCTGAGCCAGGCGATACAGTCTGTTGTATCTACTGCTGGTCGCTACAGCGACAGTTTCACAAATCTCATCGAACTTGCACTCCAAAAACTTGAAACCTGGGGCTTTAGTCCGGACCGGAATGAGATCATAGGCACATTGCAAAATCGGGTTCCGGGCCTGATAACAAATGCTTTCGGAACTGCTTTCGGTTTTATTTCAAGTGTTTTCCTGGTTTCGATCTTTGTGATATTTTTGCTGATAGGGCGAAACTCTCATGTAATCCGCGAGGGGATATACTCTGATATCGACCAGCAAATTCGACGCTACATAACAATTAAAGCAATGGTATCTACCGTAACGGGACTTTTGGTCTGGGCGGTATTGGCATTATTCAAACTGGAATTAGCGAGTGTTTTTGGAATACTTGCTTTTCTCTTAAATTTCATTCCTTCGCTCGGTTCGATTATTGCTACGCTATTGCCGATACCAATAGCTGTTGCACAGTTTCAAAATCCCTGGTTCATTTTGCTTGTAGTAGGCATACCTGGAATTATTCAGATAGTTATTGGAAATGGGATCGAACCTAAATTGTTGGGCAAGGGATTGCATTTGCATCCTGTAACTATTCTTTTAGCTTTGTCGTTTTGGAGCTTGTTATGGGGGGTAGCAGGTATGTTTCTTGCAGTTCCGATGACAGCAGTTGTTCGTATTATCCTTATGCGATTCGATACGCTAAAGCCGATAGGGAATTTGCTTGCAGGGCAATTGCCTGAATCAAAAATATCACCTGAGTAATGTAACTTGTTGTGATTTATAGACTTGTAACAAGTGTTCGTCCCCCAAGTGTCAGCAGTTAGTGGTAAACTACTTTTTAAAATGATATGATTCCCCCGCTGTTAAACTCTGGAGATAAAATCTTCAGGGCTTTTTTTATGCGCGTATTGAGCGAAAAACGCGGCTTAAGATAGAGGGTTTGGGGGGAGTTGTAATTAAAAATTGATGTAAGTTGTTTGTTTGCGCCGGGCCAGAAAGCAGACGTTTAGTGGTGATGATGATTACTACTACTTGCACGGAGAAGCTTTAAGGGTTTAGGTGGCGGGGGTTTAGAGTTGGTTTAGTGTGACGATTTTTATGGAGATGAGGAGTCTTGATATCTTTGAAATTGGGGTGGCTGGGAGTGGAGGGATAGATCAAATGCGCAAGTTTCTCAAAATGAGAGGAAAAAAGGGTCAAAAAGTGGTTGAAAAATGGCAAAAAAGCGCGCGTTTTGGTCAAAATTGCGCGCGATTTGCATCAAAATGCGCGCATTTTGCAATTTCTCAAAAGTGGGACTTGCGCGTTTGATTGAAGTTTTGGTAAGTTGCGTAGTTTATTCTCATATTGAGAATAAACTGCTTGCCTAAATTAACATAGCAAAATATTGCCATAGATTTTCCTAATTACGGAGGGTGGAGGTTGACAACTTGGTGGTTTTAGGGGTAGAATGTTGGTGTAAGAATTTAGTTTTAGCCGAAACGACGTCGGGAAAATAACAGCTATTTTTGTTAAAAGGAAAAAGCATGGCTAAGGAACAAAATAAAAACAGAGTCTCAGATTTGCCAAAATGCATCAAGGATTTACTCATCGAAACTCCAAGTGCTATAACCAAACTTTGTGCGTTATGGGATGGATTAACAGCTGAAACTCAGGTAAAGATATTATCTGAAATTAAAACCGGAAGCTATTCAGTCTATTTTACAAATAGGATATATCCCAAAGCTGTTAAAAGCAAAAACTCTTATGTTCGCTATTTAGCAGCAAAAGATTTATATTTTGGTGAGCACAGTTCAGATGAAATAAATGCCCTTGAACAACTTGTAAAGGATGACCCCAATCCTTTAGTGAAATATAGCTTACATGAAGATGCAAATGAACTATCTAGTATATTTGATAAGTTACTAAAGGAGCCAAAATCATTTTTTAAACTTCCACAAGAAGCAAGGCTAGCTAAAGTAAGGGTATTAACAGGTGGTGGCGAGGAAATTGCAGCTATCATTGGATACGCCATAGATAACTTATTAGAAAACAAAAAAGTCTCTGAACAGGAACTTGCTGATATTCTGTTGGACTATTTGAATAAACCTGAGTTTAGGCCTCATTACGAAAAAGATAGTTACAGTTACGATGGATACGGCGAGTACCTTAGAGGCAAAGATCTTGGGGCATTATGGGGGCTTGTTTCCAAAGTTCCAAAATCATGCTCATATGTCTTAATTAAATACTTGCCTGCCTCTGGGGGGCTCTCTCACGATATCCCGAAAAATATTATAGATAAATTAGATGACTGGCAATTAGAGCATTTACTCGACCGAGATGATATTGGTTTCGCGGATTTGAGAAAAAAAATCTTTTGGGAATATGTTGATTCTAATCAGGAAAAAGCTGAAGAAGATGAAGATGAAAGCTGGGGCAAAAGCATGCTGTTAGGTGCTGCAATATCACACAACTTTCAATTGTCATACGATGATTTTGCAAAAATTTTAAGTAAGCCGGAGAAACAGAAAATTGAAATATTAAATGAATTAACAAATGCGAATGACTTGGAGCTATGTATATATGAAGCTATACACGATGTAATGTTTAATAGTAATGTTGATATGTTCAGCTGGGAACATGCTGAGTTTGCAAAATATCCTTTTGAACGCAAACTAAAAAAAATAAAAGATTATCAACTTAAAAAAGAGTTATTAGGGCTTAGGCTTTATAGATTAGCTAATCAGGTTATGCCTTGGAAGGGTAAACGTTACGAGCTTACAGAAAAATTGGAATTCCTCAAAGAATACGTAGTTGAAGGTGATACATGGAAAACATTTATGGCATTTTCAAATGCCTGGCAAAACCAAAGAGTTTTTAGCAAAAATAATCTCGAAAAGTATTTGCCTATAATGGATGAAATAGAAGAAGAGAGTGAAAGTTTAGAAGATGAAAATACTATATCAAATGATGAGAAAACAATGTCTATACTTGAGTTGTCCAGCCTTAAAGCAGAAATTGGCAAGATTAAATTTCTCATTTATGCGGTTATTGTATTAATAATAATATTATTGATTATAAGCTGAAAAAACGAAGCCGAGCAGGAAGAATAGCGGTTAGGGTAATGGGCGTTGGGATTGATTATTGACGATTTACAATTTACGATTTAAACCTAAAGGCGGGAAGAAAACCCCGTCATGCAGGATGACGGGGCTAAACGATATTGAGCCTTGCTGCGCAAGGGTTTTAATTTATGGGGGGTAAACAAAGAGATTGCCGCGTTTCCCTTGGGGACAGGTACCTAAGGCACAGGTTAGAATGGAGAAAACCCCGTCATGCAGGATGACGGGGCTAAACGATATTGAAAGCTCTGGCGTGGCCAGAGCATTTGTTTATAATTAACATTATGAGAAAAACACTCGGATATATGGTTACGTGGACAACGTATGGGACGTGGCTTCAAGGTGACAAAAGAGGGTATGTTAAAGACGGGGAAATCCAGCCGTCAAATGACAATTTGAAATACACCAATCAAAAACAACAAAAATTTCAGGTGGTTAATCTTAGTTCAAGTCAAAAACATATTGTTCGTGAGGCGATAGTCCAAGAGGCAGAGAAAATAAATCAGAAGATCCCTGCGATCGCAGTCTGTTCAAATCATGTGCATATCGTTGCAGAAGTTTCGTCAGAAGCGGTCGAACAGATAGTCCATAGATACAAACGATCGGCCACTTTTGCTCTTCGCAAGTCTGGCCTGGACGGTAAAGTGTGGTCAACAGGGTATGATAAAAGGTTTTGTTTTACGGATGAGGATATAGAGCAAAAAATCAAATACGTAAATAAGCATAAATAATCTTTAGCCCTGCCATCTTGTATAGCAGGGTTTAGAAATGACCGTGTCAAGATGGTGTAAAAAGAAACCCTGCACTACCCTGTACCATTCGGTGCATGGTTTCGTTGAGTGCAGGGCAAGATGGTGTAAACACAACTAATAAATATTGCTTGAAAAGAGTTGTTATTTGGTTATGATGTCATTTCTAGATTTTTTACTAAATTTAATATTTTTGAAAGGGTTGGTCGTATGAGTAACAAAAGTAGTTGTGAGGTCAGGGGTGTTTGTTTTCTGGTTGTAGTGCTTAGTGTTTTATTGACATGCAGTTCGGTATTCGGCAGTGCCAGCGGGCTCAACAATATTCCCACGACAGATATTGTTCCTAAGAATGTGCTGGTACTTCAGAGTTGGGTTAATATAAATCCTCCGGTTCAGGCTGAAAACTACGCAGGGTTTAAGTATGGTTTGTTTGAAGATGTAGAAATTGGAATCGATACAAAAACTCTTGGCGATGTGCATGGACATACCACATTGCAAGTTAAAAAAGCGTTCGATATAGAAGGTAAGAAATGGCGTGGGGTTGTCGGTGTCGCTAACATTTCAGAACATCGCGAGGACCAGGGGTATATTTTTCCTTACGTAGCTACCTCTTATGATATTGATGTTGCGCGGCTTCACTTTGGTTATGCAGGTCAGAAACACAACGAAGCATTTTTCGGCGGTATCGATAAGATGGTAACATTTTTTGACAGGAATTTGCAATTGAGAGCCGATGGCATACATATCAATGATAAAGATGACATGCTTTTTAGTGCTGGTTTTCTTTATGAACTTGGGTTTCCTAAAAGCGGTGTCTCAGCTCAAAATGGATTAGAGGAGTTTTTAAATAATCTGCTCAAGAATGTGATACTGGAGAGTTGGGTTTCAAAGTCATCTACCGGCGATAGTGAAACGTACACCATTAAATTGAATTACGTTATTGCATTTTAAGTTTCTGAGTTTGTATGAAGTTATCGGTTACGCCACCAGTTTGAGACTATTTTTTCCTGGTTTGGGTTGCGGTTAAATTGCCTCATAGGCTGTTGTTTTATAGCGTTTACGCCTAATCTGACGGTATGGTAGGGGTCGTTTTTCGCCTTTTCCATGGCCTGTCGCAGTAATGCCATCTGGTTGGTATTTGCAGTCTGGTCGGTACCCATTATAACAGCTACGGTGTCAGGCTGTGCGGCTAATCTTTGTACCTCATTTCGTGCTTCTTCGAGTACATCGTAGAAGTCGATCGAGTCCAAAGGTCCGACGTGGAGCTTAATGAATGCCGGCAGTGAGATAACGTGATAATCTTTTTCAGAGCGTACCATTAGGGGCCCGATGAATCTTAATCTTGGGTCTGGTTGGTCCTGTCTTGCTTGCCTGAGGTCAGCTTTGCATAAGTCGCAGAAGAGCTTTTGCTGATCTTTTCGGAACGGCAATGCATTTACTCTATAAGTTTCGTACATTAGGCATACTTTGCTTTGGCAATGGCTATACCAATCGCGGCCTCTTTTTTGTCCCCATGTTAGTCCGAAGATATGTCCTACTTCGTGAAGGAGCAGCTGCCCCTCGTATTTTGTCAGGTTGTGTTTTTTTATGTATCTGCTATCCATGTATATTGCCGCTGGGTATGGAAGCAGTTTTGCGTGCGGGTTTACTGCTTGTCTGTACCTCTCGCCTAAGAGTTCAGAGCTGTCGTAAAAGAGTACATATAAATATGCGGCGGGGGCATCGTTTTTTGCTGGGGGTCCGTCCATGTGGCGAAGTGCCAGGAGTTCCGGTCTTGTGGCCTGTGCGTCCTGGAGTGGAATCGGTGCACTGCGAACGATTTGAATTCCGCCTGGTTTGTCGCAGTACTGCAAGAGATATTGCCGCAGAGTTTCGATGGTTTCGTCTTTTGGTTCGGAGCCTTGTACGGCATCAATCTCGACGTATAGGGTGTCGGCTGATGCGCTCTGTAAGTAGAGTGTGTGCGGCTTCCAGAAACTTAGTGTTTTGGGCTCGATGTTTTTGCTGAGGTTTGGTTGCGAGGCACATCCAGTACACAATGCGGCAAGAGACAATATCGCAGCGATTGTGTAATGAAATACCCATCTCGTCGGAATGTGCTTCATCACTAACCTCCTCAGGTCAACCAAAACCGCTATATTTCGTTCACGAGTCGGTATTTGGCTTTATTCGTACAGGTTGTTTCGTCTAATTTTCAGTGTGAGTTAATCTGCGGGAGTGCGTGATTTGGTGGTGGGTGGGGGAAAAGCTATGAGCTGGGATGTTTTGTCGGTAAGTGTAGGTAGGAAAGGGGTTTAGTTCGCCAGTTGGTGCGGCGGAAAAACGGAAATATTCGAGAAAAAAGGGTGATTTGGGAAGTAGGCCGCTTTATCGGGCAAAATGTAAGCTGAATTAGAGAAAAGGTGCCGATCTCGTCAAATTTTTGTGAAAATAAAAGATCGCCAAAAAAGTCATGACAACGCAGCCAAAAAAGGTTTTAATTCCTTAAGAGGGGAAATTTAGGTAAATTGGTGGTTGTTTTTGTGAAAAAAACATTGACAAAAGGAGTCTGATTTTGTTACAAAGGGGTATTGGTAGGAGAAGGAAATCCACAAAATAAGAGCGATATAAGCTTTTCAGCCCATTTAGCCCAGAAAGCGATGCTTTGGGGAGGTTAGTGGACTATTTAGGAAAAATTAAAGTTGTTGGGGAGAAGTATAGATATGAATTTTACAAATAATAGGAAGACAATAAGTTTTTGTTCCAGACGGGGTTTTTGTTTGGTGGTACTGAGTGCGTTGTTTTTGCTGTTGTCTGGCGGGGTTGGCTTGGCAGTGGAAAGCGATAGCACACAGTACTTCAAAATGCTCTCAACTGTAGAGTACAGTGGTGACGGTCAGTTCCGGAATCAAGTTGAGACGGTGTTTATGGTGAAGAAGCAGCTACTGGGTGGTGACAAAGTGCAGTACTTTTTTTCCAGTGCTGATTTTGACCTGTCTGGTGACGGCTTGAATTTGGATAAGTCTTCTTCGGGTGGGCTTTCGTTTGTTGTTGATAGAAAGACCAATCGCATATCAAAGAGCGGTGAAACTTTGGGGCTTCTTGAATATGTCAATAATGAGTGTGTGAAATATCTCGACCGGCGAACAAGCGAAAATGTTGGTAAAAGCTGGAGGCAATCTTTTGAGCTTCCTTTCCTTGGCAAGTCTTTTCCGGCTAAGCTGAACTTCACTTTAAAAGCGATACAGGTTGAGACTAATGTGTATGGCGAACTGATAGCAGTTCGTGCCTTGTCTGATCCTTTTGTTATTAAGGCAGCTAAAGAGGGTGGCGGGAGTGGGTCAGTTAGATCTCGGATCAATGCTGTTTATGTATTCGACCCTGAGATTGAGGACGTTTATCTTAGCATATCAGTTTTCGAGGCAACGGCCAATATCAATAGCCCCCGGGAAAAGCTTCGTCATGAGGTTGCGACGTATAAGACCGATGCATCGGGGCAGTCAGTAGACTTAAGTGGTCTTGGCAAAAAATTCGAGTTGTTTGTGAGAGAATTACGGCTTGCCAAGAGCAATTTTAAGATTGTTAAAGAGTCTCCTTTGCCTCAGTGGGCTCAATACGAGGGTTTAAATGCTGCCCAGGTTGGTAATATGTGTGCAGCTATAGCTTGCGAAGGTGCTCCCAATCCAGTTGTTACCGTCTGCGTTCCAGTGGCTCGCACCGTAGCGATGCAAAGTTTGGGTATATTATCGCCAACAGGTGGTTTAGCTGCTGGTAGTCTTGGAGTTGGTGTTCCTGCTGGTACAGGTGGATTAGCGGTTGGCGCTGGTACTACCGGTACTACAGTAGCGAGCTCTCTTGGAGTTGGTGTTCCTGCCGTTGGTGCTTTGAATATAGTTGCAGCTCCGGCATTTTTGGGTGTTGGCTTAGGTACAGCTGGTGCCATTGCCGGAGGAACTGTCGGTGGTATTGCAGCAGCTGGCGGCGGTGGCGGTGGCGGTGGTGGCGGCCCTGCCTGCCCAGATTAGGTTTAATCAATTTCCTTATTCTTTCGTAAGAATTCAGAGACATTCTCTGAGTAGAAGGTGAAATCACTATTTATCAAGATAGATTCGCTGTATCTTCTCAATCATAAAATGTAAGCGATTAGTAAGATGGTATCATCGCAACCAAGGGGGAAAAAACTTTTGCATCAGGGCATGTTAAAATGGGTAAAATGCTTTGTTTTCGGTGTTTAAATGGGGTTTACAGGCCAATTAGAGCAGTTTTTGCTTGCAAGGTCCCTGTATAAAGGGTATCATGGTCGTATGTTAGTCTGGTAACGGGGGTGTTTATTCGGTTTATCCCAAATAGAAACTTTTACCAAACAACCGCCAGGGGAAAAGATAAAACGGTGACCGATTACGGAGGTTCGTATCTGTAGATTAGAACAGTTTAATTTTTCGTGTTCGCTTAATGCCTGTTGCAGCTTTGGGTGGGGGCATCAGAAATACTCGCCCTACAATAAGTATGGCTGCTTATTCTTCTTTGCCAGCCTCGTCCTCACGACGGCCTAAATGCGAACAGAAAAGATTAAAATGCTCTAACGTTTGATGTATAACGTCTATTAGAATGTTAATTTGGGAGATATCAGTTGAAAAAGCTGCGTGAAAGTATGTTAGATCGTAAAATCGTATTTTTATACACGTTTGTATTTGTCTGCTTATTATGTATGACGGGGTGCAGTTCTCTTATATCCTCTGACGAGCAGATGCGAAGATTCGAGCAAGCAGGTCCAATTACCCCTGAAGTTGATATTGATGGTTTGCTCAGAGCAAAAATTTATACGGGTTATTACCGTGTTGTTGTTGGTGACATATTGAAATTGCGGATGCCGGCAGTCTTGCGTATAGTTTCTCCCGATTTATCCAAGTGGTTTGAGCCGGTATCGGGTCATTACGATATTGAGCCATATTTGTTTCGTGTAAGCGAGGCAGGAAGTATAACTCTTCCGATAGTTGGTGAAATGCAGGTTGCCGGCAGGAAACTTACCGAGATAGAAATATTGATAGTAAATGCTTACTATCCTAAGTACGTTGCGAATCTACCGTCTGTGGTTTGTGAAGTGAAAGAATATCAGACTGAAAAGATAACAGTTATTGGCGGCGTGACAGAACCTGGTCTCTATCGACTGCGTAGTGACGAGATGTCACTGGTTGCTGCATTGATGAAGGCGGGTGGCATTATTGAGGAAGGTGCAAGCTTAATTACTATCCAGCATGCCGATAGTTTTGTCGAGGATGAGGCTTTGCAAGCGAATGATTCTTCAAATAGAGAAGAGCGTATAATAACGAGCAGGTTGGATAAAGTTCTTCACTATGCAGATACAAATATAAAGGATGAGAAAAAACGAGAGGCTTTCATTAAGAATCTCGTTGAGTTGCATCGCAATAGCCAAAATGATGATATCGAACAGACCCTCAGGCAACTGGAAGAGAAAGCAGTAGATGTTAGTAGTTCTAATTCCAACCCAATAGTGTTGCCAGTTAAGGGGCTAAATATACCGTTTGCCGATGTTACCCTTCGTGCCGGTGACGTGATTGAAATTAAAAAGCTTAACCCCGAAGTTTTCACTGTTCTTGGTCCGGTTAAAAGTCCCGGTGCTTTTCCGTATCCTCATGATACAGAATACAATTTAATGCAGGCATTGGCGTTTGCCGGCGGTCCGGACCTGATTTTGAATCCTCGTTATGTCACGATATATCGTCAGGACTCAAACGGTCAGATAGTATCTGCGACCTTCGGTCTCGACAGGAGATTTTTAGCTAAGACGTCTACGATAAAGATAGAGCCAGGTGATGTGATATCTGTAGAGATGACAGCGGCTACTCGTGCCAGGATAATACTTAGAGAAATGCTTTCCATCAGGTTCGACTATGACCTTGATGAGTTAATGTAATCGATGTGACAAAATTATATACAGGGGAAATATGATTAATAACAACACAGTTGAAAATGGAAACGGGAACTTGAATCCTGGTTTTCCACATGACAATGAGCTGCATCAAGATAGTCTTTTGCGTGTAGCCTTTCGTCATCGGTGGATCATTCTGTTCACAGTCGTATTGTTTTTGGTCGCAGCATTTCTTTATCTTTTAAAGGCCACGCCGATCTATACAAGTACGTCAAGGCTGTATGTCGAACAAAGCGGCCCCCGGATCATATCGGAGTATGAAGGAATTATGACTCAGTCGAAGAATTACCTTTATACGCAAAGCGAACTAATAAAATCCACTCCTATCATATCTGATGTAGTTGACAATGCTCAAATCAGGCATTTCAAAACATTTTCCGAAGGATCATTAGTAACATCCGGTCGAGTGGACAATTTATTTGATTATATTAAGGGCAAATTAAATATTCCTATCGACAAAAAAGAAATTGCCGTCATAGACAACCTGGTTGTTTATCTCAAAAAGCAATTAGATATTACTGTCGGTAAAAAAGACGATATTATTACAGTATCTTTTGATTCTTCGTATCCCACAGAAGCTGCTCAGATAGTTAACGCAGTGGTAAATTCCTACATTGAATTTCAAAGCACCAGCAAGCGCAGCAGTGCCTCAGAAGTACTGAAAATCCTTCAGAATGAGAAGGTCCATCGTGATAAGGAACTATCCGCTAACTTCGCAAGGCTGCTGGAATTTACGCGTGAAAACGGAGTAGTTTCTCTTGGTAAAAGTGACGCACACATTGTTTTCAAACGTCTTAGCAAATTATCATCAGCGTTAACCGACGCCCAATTAGAAACTATCAATTCAAGAGCGGATTACGAAGCGGTTTTAAGTATGGCAGGCGAGTCTGAGAGGATCAAGCAATTTGCAATGGCTCAACCCAGTGCAGGTGTTCGTGTATTTGTTACCGATATTGAAACTGAATTGCGTTCTGAGCTTAGAGAGATGGAGATCGAGTTAAAGAATGTGAGATATCATTGTACCGAAGAGCATCCATCGACTCAGGCAGTTCTTGGCAAGATCAATGAGATCAAGTATCAGCTTAACGCGGAGGCTAAAAGTTTTGCAGATGCTTACCTTGAGGTAATGCGATTGAAATGGGTAATTGCAAAACAAAGAGAAGGTAAGTTGAACGCATCTTTTGAGGTTCAGCAGGGCTTTGCTCAGAAGCTAAGTGTTAAGGCTGCCGAGTATTATATGCTTGAGTCTGATTTAAAACGTACCGAAAAGCTTTGTGACATTCTTGATGACCGCATCAAGGAGTTAAATGTCACGGAAGAAACAGGTGCGTTGAATATCAATATCCTTGAAGTGGCTCGTCCAGCCGATAAACCATCAAGCCCTCAGCGTGCCCGCGTTATGGGATTAGCGCTTATCATGGGTCTCATGTTTGGGTGGAGTTTTTCTTTCCTTCGTGAATGGTTTGACTATCGTCTTCGCTCTGCCGATGAGATATCAGCAGTTCTTAATGCTCCTGTTCTTGGTACAGTACCGTCAATGCCTAAAAAGCAGAGTGTTATAGAGCGCGGTCAGAAGGTATTCCTTGAGTCAAAATCTATTATCGCTGAATCTTATCGAACCATACGTACGGTAATATTTTTCGGCGTTCCCAAAGGCAAGGCGAGAAGTATTCTTGTCACCTCTCCTGCTGCTGGTGACGGCAAGTCCACTCTTGTCAGCAACCTTGCGATAACAATGGCGCAATCTGGTCAAAAGACCCTTATCCTTGACGCTGATTTCCGCAAGCCCATGCAGCATAATATTTTTGAAGTTGACAACAGCAAGGGGCTATCCAGCGTTCTTTCAGGGAGCATTAGTCTTGCAGAAGCGATTCATGCTGGTCCAGTCGAAGGTCTCGGCATATTGCCGTGTGGTCCTGAAGTTCCCAATCCAAGTGAAATGCTCAACAGCGAAGCCTTTGTTGAAATGCTGCAAGGTCTTTGTGAAGAATACGACCGTGTCCTTATAGATTCCCCTCCAGTTAGGCCTGTTGCCGATAGTCAGATACTTGCGGCAGTTTGTGACATAACACTTTTCGTCCTCCGTGCAGAGCGGTCTACCCGAAAGCTTAGCCAGCAGGCCCGTGACGCACTCCTGAATGTCGGAGCACACATATTTGGTGTAGTAGTCAATGATGTTTCACGTAAGCGTGGCTCGTATGGTTACTATGCCGGCTATGGATATTATGGTCATAGCCATAAGGAAAAGGTGTAGGTGTAAAACAGCAGAGCTTTTCTGTTTTTGGAGCGTTTTACTGTTGGCAACACTTCTTGCAAGTTAGTAAGGATACAATATAATTATGTCAGAGTATGATGGATTCTATCAGTGACAATTTAGATGCAAATAAAAGAAGCGTTTTCGAGCCTATCAGTGGAGATAAGTATGTTGATATTCACTGCCATTGCCTGCCCGCTGTGGATGATGGTCCATCGACAATGTCTGAGGCGTTATCACTGTGCCGTGCCCTTGTTGAAGATGATATATGCGTGGTGATAGCGACACCTCATCAGCTTGGTCGCTTCAGCGATTGCAATGAATCGGCGGAAATTCGTGAGGCGGTTTCTGTCCTTAATGCAGAGTTGAAAAGTAATGGTATTGCTCTTAGTGTGATGGCTGGCGGAGATGTTCGTGTTGATGAAAGAATATGCCAGCTTCTTGAGGTTGATAAAATTCTGACGCTTGCGGATGGTGGTAGGTATATTCTTTTGGAACTTCCGCATCAGAGCTTTATAGATATTGAGCCATTGCTTATTGAGTTGTCGTCTCGCGGGATTGAATCTATTATATCTCATCCTGAACGGCACGGTGGTCTTTCTGGGGAACCTAAAATTTTACTCAAATGGCTCAAGCACCCGGTTCATCTTCAGATAACAGCGTCGAGTTTGCTTGGCGAGTTTGGCTCTAAGGCATTAGAGAGTGCATGGCATCTTTTAAGCTCAGGTTTAGCAGTTCTTGTTGCGACAGATTCGCATGATTTAAGCGGCCGCAAGCCTAGTATGAAAGCTGCCTTTGAACGTATCAGCAGCCAATTAGGCCCGGCAGTCGCTCGTCTTGTTTGTATCGAAAATCCATCAAGGGTATTAAAAGGTTGTGCTATAGCACCAACCAAGAATATTTTGATTTCATCTGATAAGGACAAGGAGCTATAGTGACAATAGGGCAGCGAACAACTTGTGAGTATCTTGATTCGTGCGGAGTCGGCTTAAGCAGATTCGATATCATAATCGAAAAGCTGCTGATAGCTCTATTGGTTTTTATGCCTTTTGCCATGGGCGCAAAGCATGCCTGGAGCGAAGAAATCGTTATTGCTTTATCCAGCGTTATTGTCATTTGTTTTTCGGTTAAGCTTGTATGTTATCGCCGCGAAGGTTTGATTTGGACATGGGCCTACGTTCCGCTGGTGGCATTTTTACTTGTGGTGATACTTCAGCTTATTGAATTACCTACGAATATACTAAGTATGCTTTCGCCAAATACAGCGATGTTAAAAACAGAACTCTTAGGTGGATTGGGCAATGTTGGTTCCGAGATAGATGGACTTAAATCAATGTCCCTTAGCTTCTATCCAAATGTAACCAAGCACGACTTGCGGCTGGTACTGGCAGTTGCGGGAGTGTTTGTAGTTGTTCTTAATGTATTTCGCCGCCCGGAACAAATCAAGCGTCTCCTGAAAGCTATAGCAGTAATCGGCGGGAGCATTGCTTTGTTTGCTCTGATGCAGGACCTTTTCGGAAACGACAAAGTTTACGGGGTAATATCGAGTGCTCACAAGGCCTATTCCGGGCCATTTACCAACCACAGTCACTACGGTCAGTTCATGAACTTATCTATTGGCGCGGCTTTTGCGTACCTTTGTGTAAAGTTGCATGAAGATTTTAGAGGTAGGGAAATAACATTGCCTGTTGTTGCAGATTACTTCGGCAGCGCTTCGGTAAAACCATTGTGGCTTCTCCTTGGAATAATAAGCCTTGGTATGGCAACGATTTTTGTTTCTCTGACTCGGTCAGGTATGATAAGTATGTTTATCGCTGCAGTCTTTACCGCACTGCTTCTTGCCCGGCGTCGGTCCCTTAAGGGTTATGGGTGGATAATGGCAGTAACAGCTCTTGCGGCATTTATCTGCATTCTATACATAGGCTTTGATGCGGTGTACGACCGTCTTGCAGCATTGTCGTCCTTGGATAATTACCATGTTCGCTGGCAGATCATCAAGGACCTAACCGCTTCGTATCGGCGTTTCCCTATTTTTGGCACAGGTTTGGGGACGCATTCGGTGGTTTATCCTATGTTCCAAAACATAACCACCACGGCGGTATTTACACATGCAGAAAATGAATATGCTCAGGTAGCAGAGGAAACGGGCGTGCTTGGTCTTGTCTTGCTGATAATGTTTAGTGTAATCATCTGGTCGAATTATGCGAAAAATATTCGTAATGCTAAGTTGCCAATTTGTTCGGCAGCATACGGGCTTGGCTTCGGTCTTTTGGCAGTACTTATTCATAGCTTAAGTGATTTTGGTCAGCGCCTTCCGTCAAACGCATTTTTGTCTGCTATATTCTGTGCTCTTTTGGTGAGTTTAGTTCGGCAGAATCGCAGGGAACAATTTGCTGCACAAGCGGTTGCGACAGGCACCAAATGGATCCATTCGAGAGTGTTGCGCTCGGTTGCTCTTGTTATCATATGCGGAATTTCAGGGTGGTCCCTTGCCGGTTCCAATAATGCCCGTATTGGTGCATCGTATTGGAGAGGCGCCTTAAATATAGAAAAAGGCCTGGTAGATAATAATTGGCGTGGCAGTGATGGTGAATATGAAGAGATAATTTTTTGTGCAAGTAAAGCATTGGATTATCAGCCGGAAAATATAACATACCGGTATTGGCTTAACGTTTACCGTTGGTATGAATTAAGCCGTATGATAGATCCCGATACCGGAGTGCTGCCGGATGATTCAATGTCGAGGGTTCGCGAGATCGTTGAAGAGTTTCGCAAAGCTCGGAGATATTGTCCGACCTACGGAGCTACTTACTGTACTCTCGGTCAAATCGAGAAGCTCATTTTGGGTGAGGAGGCAGGCGGCGCAGAAAAGATAAGAAAAGGTTTTCGTCTTGCACCGAATGACCCAATTGTTTGTCTGACCGCAGGTTGTCTGGATATTGAAGAGGGCGAAATTGAGGAGTCCTTTGCGAAATTACAAAAGGCTGTCAGGCTCAACGGCAAGTTTTTTAATGGTATTGTTGATATGTATATCAGGGACGTCAACCGTGCTGATTTGGCTGTAGCTCTTGCCGGTGATAATATCAGCAGGCTAAGTTATGTAGCCAATATCCTTACAGAGATAGAAGAACACGAAGAGCTTGTCGTCAGTGCCCGCACAAAAGTGTTAGCATTGCTTAAAGAAAAGTGTTCACGACCTGGTGCTCCTGCTTCGGCGTTTGTATCTTTGGCTAATATCTATAGAAAACAGCAGGACAATGATGCAGCGATAGAGTATTATCGTCTTGCTCTGGCATCTGACTATGGGCAGGTCGGCTGGCGGTTTACGTTGGCGAAATTGCTCGTCAAGAATGGAAGAATACCAGAAGCTATGGATGAGGCAAAGATATGTCTTAGACTTCGTCCTGAGTTTAAAGCCGCTAAGAAGCTTGTAGCGGATCTTTCTGTTCATCCCAAGATATTGAATGAAGAAAGGTCTACGCCTTAGTTTTTATAAGTACTAAGTAAAGTTTTGTAATAACGAAAGAATAAATTTTCCTTGTCGGGTATGCCGACGGGGACGGAGTCTGCGCGGATTTACTTTAAGAGTTAAAACTTAAAAAAATGATTACATACATAATAACATTTTTCCTATCATTTGTGCTTTGCATATGCTTTATGCCGTTGGTGATTGGTTTAGCTCGTCGGGCCAACCTTGTCGACATGCCTAACGCAAGAAAGATTCACCAAAAGGCCATTCCCCGTGTAGGCGGGATAGCATTCATCGCTGCAATGTGTATATCGCTTGTAGCGGTAATTATTTTTGTGTCGTCAGTCAGAGAGCAGTTCGCTGCGATGCAAAAGCAGGTGTTAGTTTTGATCGTATCTTCTCTGTTCATATCTCTGGTTGGCTTGGTCGACGATGCCCGGGGGCTTTCAGGCAGGTTGAAGTTCTTATCGCTTATTTTGGGTTCTGTTGCCATTTGCTGGTCCGGTTCTGGTATTCGTAGTCTTGCCGTTGGCACGGTTTTTACTCTGGAGCTTGGTTTTTTCTCGTGGCCTCTGACAGTCCTGTGGATAACCGGCGTTACAGTTGGCGTCAATTTTCTTGACGGTCTTGACGGTCTTGCCGGTGGTCTTTCGTCTATTTCTGCCGCAGCGATTGCGATTCTGGCATTTTATCTTGGCTTACCTGTTATTGGTATAATAATGCTTGCAGTTTTAGGTTCAGTTATAGGTTTTCTCTTTTTTAATTATAACCCTGCCAAAGTATTTATGGGCGATTGCGGGAGCATGTTTTTAGGTTTTATGCTTGGTGCCAGTTCTGTTATTTGCACCTCAAAGTCCGGTTCCATCGAGACACTTGGTATTTTTGCGGTAGCGTTAGGCATTCCGATTATTGATACGGCTTGTACTATAATCCGTCGTGTTATCATTGAGCGTCGTTCGATGTTCCATGCCGAGCGCGGTCATATCCATCACCGCTTACTTGATCTTGGTCTTGGCCAAAGGCATGTGGTTGTCATTCTTTATATTGTTACGGCTGTTACGACAGGCTTGGCGATGTTTACCTTGCTCACTAAGGACTACAAGACTCTTGCTATCTTGCTGTGCATTTTGCTTCTATACATGCTTTTTTTCCAGGCCATCGGTTCCTATAACGTAAGACAGATAGTGGCATCGCTAAGACGTAATGCTTCTATAAAGCAGGACACAAATAGCTTTCGCATGCGATTCGAGGACATTCAGCTTGAGTTTCGCCAGGCAACGACGTTCGATCAGTGGTGGAAGATAATTTCTTTGGCAGCGTCTAGTCTTGGCTTTTGGTCACTTAAGATGGATGTCGCAAACCGTGACGGTTCGGTTCAAATATTGGAGTGGCGCAGAGATTCCGACTTAACGTTGAGTGAATCTAAATCCGGTGAAGGAGGCCTGATTGCTGAAGGCTTACTTGCAATTTCATTGCCAGTCCGCAACCGCAGAAGTAAAGATATGCTTCATCTGCACACAGAGGTCTGCGTCGACGAGTCTCTGGAGTCAACGGGAACAAGGTTGACGATGTTTATGCGTCTGCTGGACGAACACAGCATCGCAGAGCTGCCAATACAGCCAAAAGAAATACCAGAGGATTTGCAATGCTAAAAAAACTTTTTTCCTCACAACTTCGTATCAATATGGCCTCCGGCGTGCTGTGTACAGTAATAAATGTCATAGCGATGATGGTTGGTTATCCTGTTTATTTACATTATCTCGGTTATGAGAAATATGGAGTTTGGCTGGTATTGGCAACGGTGTTGAGTTTTGCTCGGCTTGGCGATCTTGGCATCGGTCAGGCTATTACGAAACTTGTTGCCGAAGAACACGGTCGTGGCGATATTGAAGGTATCCAGAAGTATGTCACGACGGCGCTGGCATTGCTGTGTCTTAGCGGCAGCGTTACCCTGATGGCAGTTCTGGTTTTTAAGACTCAGATAATTGGCGTATTCAAGCTGGGCGAAGAAAATGCAGGGATGGCATTGTGGCTGTTGCCTTATATCGGCGTTCTGAGTATATATGTCTTCATCATTCAGGCGTTGAATGCTACGTTGTCAGGTCTTGGCCGGATGGATTTGGCAAACTATATCCAGTCAATCGGGCGAATCGTGTCTGTGATAGTTGCCACCATATTGCTGCACATCGGTCATGGGATTGAAAGCCTGCTTATCGGCAATATTCTTTCGTACGTGTTTATTCATATAGTGAGTCTTATTTACATTCGTCGTATAGCCCACATTCGCTTTCTGCGGATAGGTAATCTTGATGTTCAATGCGGTAAGCGGATTCTGCATTTCGGCAGTGGTATATTTGGAGGAACGATTATTAGTATGCTTGGCAGCCCATTTCATAAGTTAATGCTTTCGCGATATGCTGGCGTTGCCACCATACCGATTTATGAGATAGCATTTAGGGGCAGCATGCAGTTTCGCGGTCTGATTGAGGTTGGATTTCGGGCACTTATGCCTGAGATTAGCCGTATTAGCGCCAATATGACAAAAAGTGCCCGGGACAGGATATTGCAGTTGTATCGTCGTGCGATGAAACTTATTTTATTTGCCGGTGTTCCCATGTATGGTGCCATACTTATTTTTGCAACACCATTACTTAAAATATGGCTGAGAGAGCAATTTGTTTACGGCATACCGTTTGCTTTCCGTCTCATGCTCGTAGCAACTTTCGTAAGCCTGCTTGGAGTACCGTCCTATTATTTATTGCTGGGCATGGGACGTATCCGAGCCGTTTTCACCGCGAGGTGCATCACATGGTTGACCAGTATGGCACTTGTGACAATGATAGCTGTCAATAAAAACTACTTATCGGTTCCTGCTGTGTGCATGAGTTTGATTATTTCGTGGTTCTTATCGTCCACTTACATGATTTGGTATTTTCGACGAGCAATTACAGAGATAATTGAAAAAATTAGATGATAAAAGCTACCGAAGCGATTACCACTACGTATTTCATAACCCAAGTTCTTACCTTTTTTAGAATGGAGTAGGATATGTATTTATTTCCTTCATGGCGAAAAAAAAGATATGCTTTCTTAAAGCGTAATGACGTATGGTGGGCTGTTCTTGTCCTTAACTTGTTTGCTGTACCAGGGACAATTATTGCCGACAAATTAGGCAAACACCTAAGAGTGATTACACCAAACGGTATAAGTGTGACTTCATTTGTCTTCTTTTTTTTAGGTGTTACACTCTTATTTATACGCCCTCATAATAATGCTTATTTCACTCTTTGCTTTTTCTTTGGTTCTGTGCTTGACGCCATGGACGGGCAGCTGGCCAGGCTTCGAGGGGAAACATCGCAATTGGGTGTAATAGTTGACGCGTTTTTTGACATGTTAAACCACAGCTTAGGTTTGATGTTGGTTGGCGTTGCCTTGAGCATAAAGGTTGATAGCCCATACCCTTTAATCATTATCCTGCCATATTCTCTTTATTTAGGTGTTATGCACATCAATTGTATTACAAACGCTGTTTACCCCCCTCCTAAACAAGAAGTTTCTGACGAAACGAATAATAGAACAAAGTGGCAATTATTCTGCGACAAAAGGGGATTGGGGTACAACATATATACAGATGTAGAAGTTATTTGTGTTGTTATTCTACTAATTGGAGTAAACCTGCAAAATCCAGCAATGTTCCTCTTTGTTGGCATATATTCGAAGTTTGTTTTAACAGTCTTGAAGAAGATCAGAGAAGAATTAGCTCTTTGGAACTTGCGAAAGGCTTTGTGAGAATTGAGGACGAGGCACAAATTGATTTCCGGAGGCCTTGGCAGAATTGAGACAGAGAGCAAGCGTTTAAGCGATGTCGGGTTCAAACGAATTGACGTAGTTGGTATCAGTGAGCGTGGACGAGAAATACTCCATTGTCAGAAGTAAATCCTATTTTAAAAAGCAATAATGATGTTGAGATAGTTCATGGTTTTACTTTTTGATCAGAGTGTCGAAAGAAAAGAAATTGTATGGAAGATTCTAGCTTAAAGCCCGTTTTTTCAATTATAACTCCAAGCTATAATATGCTCGGTTATCTTAAACGCTGCTGTGCTTCAGTTGCCGACCAACAGAGTGTAACCTTTGAGCAAATGGTGATAGATGCCGAATCGGACGATGGTACCATTGCATGGCTGCGTGAAAACAAACAGATTATCAGTGTTGTTGAGAAAGACAAAGGTATGTATGACGCCATAAACAAAGGCCTGCTGTTAGCTAAAGGCGAGATACTTTCTTACTTGAACTGTGATGAACAATATCTTCCTGGAACACTCAACTTTGTCCAAGAATATTTTGAAAAACATCCAGAGATAGACATACTTTTTGGGAATATGCTGCTAGTCAGACCTGATGGCTCACTTATAGCCTATAGAAAAGGATTTCAACCTCGCTGGTTCTACATCATCTCATCACATCTATATGTATTTTCCTGCACGATGTTTTTTAGAAAAAAAATTATTACAGATGGCTTTCGGTTTAATAATTCATTGAAAGCTATCGGAGACCATGATTTTGTTGTGAGATTGCTTCGTCATGGATACCGTGCTGTTCATGCAAGACGTTACTTGGCGGCATTTACAATGACAGGAAATAACATGGGGAAAAGTGAAAATGCGACTGATGAGAGGCGACTTGCCATGGCAGCTAATAAATGGACAAGATTCTTAAGATACCCATTGAACATAGCCAGAATAATAGAAAAAATTATTAGCGGAGCATATTGGGAAAAAATGCCTCTGGTGTATTCAGTTTACGACTCTACAGACTCTGTTAAACGCAGAGAATTCAGGGTTCAGCGAGCGTCTTTCAGATGGCCAACTGAGTAGAAGTCAATAAAAGTAGCAATTCCAAATGTGTTAATTATTATGATGTTAAATATTAAATTCTTATATTTATATGTTGTATAGAAACAAGATCATTAATGCTGATGCCACTACGGCATTGTGTTTAACTTGTGGATTCCACCTGCTTATCTTGTACGGATGTATAATGAGCATATTCGATAATCCTCATGGAGTGTCGTTCGTAAAAATCTGTGCAGGTGGCTTGATATTATGTTCAGGAATTATGTTTTCATATGCATCCATCAAGCAGATAGTGATTCGCCGTCATTTCATTTATCATTCAGCATTACGGCTTGTGGTTACTCTTACTGTTTTTTGGGGCATATTAACATGCTTGCGCAGCATTAGTTCAGATATGCAAGACCTGCGGACATTGTTTGCCAACCCATTTGTTGGTGGTTGGCCATGGGTTATCCCGATAGTTTTTTTCTGTGCATCAAATCACACTGTTTGGAAATATCTGAATAGAATTTTTATTCAGCATCTATATTTTGGCTTGGCTATTGTACCAATACTGCTGATCATCAATCCAGAACTGACTATCAAATATATACGATCAGATTTCAGTATTTTTTACTGTTGTGGTTTTCTATTATTGACATTTTCGTTCCAATCTAAAAAAGTTAAAATTATGACAGTAATTGCAACTCTTGTCTGGTTGCTCGGAACGGTTCTTCATGGGCAAAGAGTTTATATATTAAGAATCATCTATTATATTGTTGCTTCTAGTTTCATATTTGTCTTTATGCAAAGGAAGACTTTTGGCAAAACTGTCAAACTTGTATCATTGTTTGTTGTGGTCGCTAGCTTGTTTTCCTTCTTTTTACCTGTTTTAATGAAATCTGAATTGGTAAGAGAAAAAGTCGACTATCTTGAGAATCGAATCTTTGCGGATACTCGTTCAGACGTTATTAATGATTATTTTGATGCCGTAAAGGGATTTGATAGGATAGTTGGCCTGGGCGCCTTGGGTAGGTTTTGGAGTCCTTATTTTTACAAGCGGTTTCTTGTCGAGGGTTACGATACTGATGTCGATAGTCCCATGCGATCAACCATTGAAAGTGGGTATTTACATATCATCCTTAAATCTGGGTATGTAATGTTGGTCTTGGTCCTTTTGCTTGCGATTCGTGCTGCAATTATGGGTGTTTGCTACCCTAAGAATATTTTGCTTTTAACATGCGGGCTAATAATCATATGTCGTCTAGTTGCCATGATTCCATCGCTAGCTCCTTCATTTTCACCTGGGTATGTGGTTTTTTGGATTTCTATCGCAACCTGCCTGAATAAAAACATTAAAAATATATCTAACGAAGAGATGTCATCTTTTTTTAAATAAGGGTAGCAAAAAAACATGAGTGCAATTGATCTGAACAATATTAACCGAGTACTTGTAGTTCGTTTGGATGATATTGGAGATATGGTTCTTACTACACCATTTATCAGAGAATTACGAAGGAACTTGCCTAATGCATGGATCACACTCATTGTAAGCGAAACTGTTTTCAATATGGTTGAGCTTTGTCCATATGTGGATGAAATCTTAAAGGTCAATTGTAAAGCAAGATGTCTTACTGATTGCGTAAGAAATTTTATAAATGCAATAAGATTTAGAAAACATTTTTGTAACTCTGAAAGTTATGATTTAGCAATTGCTCCACGGTGGGATGTCGATTTACATGGTGCTTCTATTTTAGCATATTCCAGTAAAGCGACTCATAGAATAGGGTATTCACGAAAGGTCAAAAGATCAAAGAAGTTTTTAAATTGGGGACTTGATTATTGTTTTACAGACTTGTTATATGACAATAAGTTAAAACATGAAGTTGAACGCAATCTTTCAATAATTAATTTTTTGGGGGGCGAGGTAAAGACAAAAAAACTTGAATTGTGGTTGGGATCAGAAGACATATCATTTGCAAAGCAGCAATTGAGTGGTTTTAGAAATAAATTTTGTATAGGCATTGGCATAGGTGCGGGACATAGAAGAAGAATATGGCCAGTTACCAATTTTATCGAGTTGGCTTTAAAATGCAAAGATACATATGGCGCAAAATTTGTGCTTGTTGGGGGACCCGAAGACGAAGAAAAAGGAAAACAATTTAGTGCACAATTAGGTGAGGGAGTAATAGATTTTACAGGTAAAACCACATTACGCCAAACAGTTGCTTTACTAAAATACTGTGATTTGCTTGTAGGCAATGACACAGGTTCAAAGCATATTGCAGCAGCAATGGAGGTGCCTGTTGTTGAAATTACACCTCACCCATTTTCAGGTGACCCTTCTCGCAATATGTCACCAAAACGCTTTGGGGCATGGGGAGTAAAACATATAGTCGTCCAACCCAACAAGGCTCTATCACCATGTTCAGAAACGTGCAGGGCACAAGAGAGCCATTGTATCCGAAGCGTAAAAGTTGAATCGGTGTATAAAGCTATTGGGAAATTATTATCCGATCATGAAAAGGCGATTGCATTATGAGCAAGGCAGGTTGTTTTAACATCTTAGGTGTATGTTTTGATCTTATTGGCTATCCGTCAGTTATGCAGCAGATTTTTGATTGGAAAGAACAAGAATTACACAAAATCATCACCATAACTAATCCGCATAGCGTGATACTGTGTTGTAATGATGAGCAAATGCAAAAGGCGACAAACTCGGCAGCACTTACCTTGCCAGATGGTATTGGGATCATCCTTGCTGCAAAAATCCTTGGCTATGCTCATCACGGCCGGGTTTCAGGTCCAGACCTGATGTTAAAATGTTGTGAGAAGGGAATCGAAAAGAATTACCGTCACTTTTTTTATGGTGGGGCACAAGGTATCGCTGAGAAACTTGCAGAAAGACTTTCAGATAAATATCCCGGCTTGCAGATAGCTGGCACTTATTCTCCACCATTTCGTCAGTTGAGTGAACAGGAAGATGCAGAAATCGTCGATTTGATAAATTCAGCCAGCCCAGATATTCTTTGGGTTGGTCTGGGCGCTCCCAAGCAGGAAAAATGGATGTCAGGGCATGTTGGTCGCATTAAAGCCGCTGCCATGATAGGAGTAGGGGCCGCTTTTGATTTTCATTCAGGCAATATAAAACGCGCACCTCAATGGCTGCAAAATTGTCATCTTGAATGGCTGCACAGATTACTGGCCAATCCTATGCGAATGTGGCAGCGTTATCTTGTTAACGGCCCTATCTTTCTTGCTAAAGTGATTGCGCAAAAAGTCTTCCATTTCTAAGACTGAAATAATTAAAAAAGCTTACGAGTACAAGCCAAGATGGCAGTGGTGCCATCACAGGCTTATTGCTGAATATTTGGTCGTAAGCAGACATAAGGTTTCCATTCGACATCTGTAATGATTACGTCACTAGTATTAAGCCTTGAGGGTAAGCCTCAGGGCTTTTTTTATGGGTTTGAGCACGATATGAGTATATGGGGTCATTTTTTTGAAAGGAGAAGATAAAAGTTTGATTTTTAAGGTGAGCTTGGTATCCTATTGGGAAGGTGTTTTGGCCGAATAGCAAAGTTGACATGAATGGAATGATGTCGGTGCAGGATTGCCGCTTTGACAACACAAATGATTTAATGGGTAGATTATGAAAAACCTTTGGTGCGTTCTTCTGTTTTTGCTGGTGGTGTCTCATGCAGTCGCTGGAGATGACTGGGACCCTAACGAGGCCGAAGAGTTATTGCAGACTAAGTGGGATGTCATAGCATCGGTTTTGCGGAATAAGGATCTTGACCAAAAGGCAAAAGCGTCGCAAATCGATAAAATCATTGACCCAATCTTCGATTTCGCACTGATGGGTAAACTCGCGTTGGGCAGAAAACACTGGCCCAAATTGACGTTGGAAGAACGTGAGAAATTTACCCAACTCTTTACCAAAAGGCTTAAGGTCTCGTATACAGAAAAAATAAAACTCTATACTGATGAAAAAGCTATTCTCAAGCCGGCAATTCAAAAGAAGAAGGCTGTTCACATCCCAATGGAGTTGATAGGCAAGGAAAAAAAGGTAGTGATATTATACAAACTTCACCATAGGGACAAATATTGGAAAATCTATGACGTGGAAATACAGGGAGTTAGCATTCTTTTGACCTATCGGTCGCAGTTTGATGACATCCTCAGCCATAGCTCAGTTGGGGATCTACTTTCTCAGCTGGAGGAATCACAAACTCGTTAATTCGCAATTTATTGAACTGGACCAATATTATGGCGGAAGGCTACTCATTGACCCAATCTTTTTTTAGCCGGGTAGTTCTGAAACATCCATGGATAGTTATCCTTTGCATTCTGGCAGTGGTTAGTTTTCTTTCTTTCAAGGCAAGAGACTTCAGGCTTGACGCTTCTGCTGAAACGCTGGTTTTGGAGAATGACCAGGACCTAAAATACTCGCGTATGATTAGTTCACGTTATGGTCAGCGTGATTTTCTTGTCATAACATACACTCCCAAAGATGACCTGTTTTCTGAAAAAAATCTGGCTATCTTAAGTCAACTGCAAGAGGAGCTGGTTTCTTTAGAATCTGTCTCATCGACGCTTTGCATTTTGGATGTTCCTTTGTTGGAAAGTCCTCCGGTCTCACTAAAGGAGCTTACGGCAGAGCTTCCTACTCTGCGTTCTCCGGGAGTTGATATGGATTTGGCCAGAATTGAACTGCGTCAGAGCCCCCTCTATCAAAATCTGCTGCTTAGCCCGAATTCTCAGACTACGACTCTTTTTATTAATTTTCCAAACAATGTGGTCTATCACGATTTGATAGAGAATCGCGACTGGTTGCGCCAGAAGAAAGCGTCCGGTTCGCTGAGCCGGCAAGAGAATGACGAACTGAAGCGTCTGGTCAAGGACTTGCGGCAACACAGATACGAAAAGAGATTACAGCGACATCAGGATATTTTTGCGATAAAGTCCGTCATTGAAAAATATCGCAGTGACGCGGAGATATTTCTCGGCGGCACGAGTATGGTCGCTGACAATATGATCAGCTATATCAAGAATGACTTGAAGGTGTTTGGCTCCGGTGCACTATTCTTTTTGGTAGTTATGCTTGGCATGATTTTTCGCAGAAAGCGTTGGATATTTCTGTCTATACTGTGCTGCATAGTTTCGATTGTCTGCATGATTGGTTTATTGGGGTGGTTTGGTTGGGAAGTAACAGTTATCTCTTCGAATTTCATTTCTTTACAGCTGATATTGACTCTGGCTATTGTAATTCACCTGATAGTACGGTACAAGGAGATGCTATTTCAAAATCCTCAAGTTTCTAATCATCAGTTAATTCTTGATACCCTGCGGCTTAAAATAAAACCCTGTGTTTATGCAGCTCTGACGACAATCGCCGGCTTTAGCTCTTTAGTGTTTTCTAATATTTTACCTGTTCGCACGTTTGGGTGGATGATGATAGCGGGTTTAATAGTATCGATGATAGTGACCTTTCTGCTTTTTCCTGTTGTTCTGATATTGATACCCAAAGAAACCCCAGTTGTTAGAGGGAGGCGGCGTTTACACTTAACAGAATTTCTGGCAAGATTTACGCAAAATCACGGCATAGTGATTATGTGTGTCAGCGGCGTGGTTCTTATCGCCAGCATTATTGGTATCTTGAAGTTAGAGGTTGAAAACTCCTTTATTGATTACTTCAAAAAGAGTACGGAAATTCACCGTGGTATGAAAGTGATAGACCAATATCTTGGTGGTACAACTCCATTTGATGTAATCGTTGATTTTGATATTCATGGAGGATTGTCGGCTGATACATCGCCAGCCGCCGAAGCAACTGACGAGATATTCGATGAATTTGATGAATTCGACGAGGAGATGACTGCAGATAAATACTGGTTTACTTCAGAAAAGATGAAACTCGTCAAAGCTGCGGATAGATATATTGACAGTCTGCCTGAAACTGGCAAAGTATTGTCATTAGCAACTATGTTGAGTGTCGCAGAAAAGTTGAAAGGTGATAAGCCTTTGGAGAGTTTTGAATTAGCTCTGCTGTATAGTGAAATTCCGGAGAAATTCAAGGCTTTGCTGATTGATCCGTATGTCTCGGTAGAACATAATCAGGTCCGGTTTTGGGTCCGAGTCCGAGATTCTGAGAAGAGTCTACGTCGCAATGAATTACTTAAAAAGATACGGACAGAGCTGCCTATTGTAATGGGAGTTGATAAGGAACAAATTCATCTTGCCGGTTTGCTGGTTCTGTATAACAACATGCTGCAAAGTTTGTTTAGTTCCCAGATATTAACCTTAGGCGTTACAGTGCTGGTGCTAACGGCGATGTTTTTAGTGCTGTTTAGGTCCTTAAAAATAGCTCTAATAGCCTTGCTTCCCAACTTGCTTCCTATCGCGGTTGTACTTGGGGTAATGGGCTGGCTCAATATTCCGCTCGATATGATGACAATGACCATCGCGGCAATCGGTATAGGAATTGCTGTCGATGACACGATTCACTATATCCACAGATTCAAATATGAATTTCAAAAGGACCGTAAATATATACCTGCGATGCATCGATGTCACGGAAGCATTGGTCACGCAATGTATTATACATCGGCGACTATTATCATTGGTTTTGCCATTCTGGCGTTGTCGAATTTTGTTCCCAGCATTTATTTTGGTTTGCTGACGGGCTTAGCGATGTTTATCGCTTTTCTTGTCGCTCTTACTCTTTTGCCTCAGATGCTGATTCTCATTAAACCTTTCGGCAAGGAGTCTTGAAAGTTGGAAAGGATTATGTTCGGATGATATTAAGAGAATTAAAAACAATTGCAAAATCGAATCACATGAAACTATTTGTTTTGTCTATGATGTTTTTGGTTATCGCGGGTTCTGGCTGCGGAGTTTCGCAGAAGAGCCCATCTAACCATGTTATGCAGGCTTCGGAGAATGGCGTCGATGAAGATTTTGACTTATTTGAAGAAGAGCTTGCTGAGCAGGCCGTTGAGATAGCCGACCCGCTGGAAGGATTGAATCGCTTAATGTTCAATATTAATGATGTACTCTACTTCTGGGTTCTAAAACCCTGCGCCGAGGTTTATAAAGCGATTCTGCCAAAGGCGTCCAGAATCAGCGTGCATAATTTTTTCCACAATCTCACCACGCCTGTCCGTTATGTCAATTGCCTGCTGCAGGGAAAAGGTAAATCTGCCGGCACGGAACTGGACCGGTTTTTAATCAACAGTACGGTAGGTATTCTGGGGTTTGGTGACCCTGCTTTGGACAAATGGAAAATAGAACCGGTTGAGGAGGACCTCGGCCAGACTTTGGCTGTGTGCGGGTATGGTGACGGCTTCTATTTGGTTTTGCCGTTATTCGGGCCGTCAACATTGCGTGATTCAATTGGTATGATAGGTGATTTATTTCTCAATCCGGTTAGCTATGTTGAGCCAGTAGAAGCCTCGGTTGGTGTGGCCTCTGTAAAGATTACGAACAAGTACTCATTTCATATCGGAGAGTACGAATTATTAAAGCAAGAGGCTCTGGATCCTTACGTGGCGATGAGAGAGATCTATATTCAATACCGAAGAAAACAAATCCAGGAATAGTTCGCTAATAACGCACCATGCGATTAATGCTCAATTTCGTTTTAGACTTATCCGTCGCAGTTATTTATAATATACCAAGTCTATGGAATTGGATTTCATTTAAACTAAGAGAAAAAGCTTGTGAAGAAGTCATTTTTTATATTAGTCCTGATGCTGGCGGCAGTAATCTTATGCACAGCAATTATTATCTTCAGGCCGGCAAAGCCGTTAGATAATAGTTCCCTTCCCTTTGAGGGGACAGCTCAGCAGCAGGCAGCAGGTTTTTTACAAGAGCAACTATCAGAAACGATAGAGCAATTATTGAAAGATTTTCCCGGCGATGAAGAGATAACTCAATTAGCAGCGAGGTTTCACAACCAACTCAATAGGCCTTATAAGGCAATGGCTCTTTTAGAACAGGGCCTGAAATATCATCCCAAAAGTTTCAATCTCTGCAATATGATGGGCGATACAGCTTTCAAGAAAGGTGAGTATGACAAGGCTGTTACATACTGGACGAGAGCCTTGAAGATTACACCTCGCGAAATTAAACTGCATGAGAAAATTGCTGATGCACTTATTTTATCAGGCGAGTATAATGAGGCTGCGACAAGGCTTGAAGTGAAGATAAAACTTTTGTCTCCATCTGGGCGCAGTTATTATTTACTTGGTCAGGCATATTTTCAGCTTAAGGAATATGAAAAGGCGAAACAAAGTTATCAAAAGGCCAAGGAGTTTAACCCTGAAAATATTAAGATAGATCTTGGCCTTGGCAGGGTGTATGTGAGATTGAAAAAGCCTGAGAAGGCAAAGTACTTTATGGATTTATACAGGGCTCACAAAGATGATGAAATCCATCAAGCGCAGACAGGTAAAGCTACCATATTTTTTGACACATCTTTAGTTGATTTGAATGCTTCGTCTCAAACATTGTCTAAGTTATGCGTTGAAGCATACAGGCGTTATGAATCTGAGAAAAAGCCGAATGCTGCATCGCAGATTCTCAGAAAGTGTGAAGATATATTTCAAAAAACGATAGAGATTGTTCCGAAGAATTCAAACCTTTGTCACGACCTTGCTTTTTTATATATAGCGATAGGAAGCAAAGCGGATGGCGACAACGTGGCTAAGGCTGTTGCAGCACTACAGCGAGCGATTGAATTGAATCCGGAAAGTTCGTATTACAAAGAGCTTTTGGATGGGCTAAAAAACAAGGAGAAGAAATAGTGATTTCACGCATCTTCTTTAAGAATTCTATTCTCAGGGTCATTGCTATAGTTATTTTTTTGTGCGGCACCGCGGTTGCGGCAGAGTCTGTTGACAGTTCTATGACATTTCGTGATGTAACTGATGAAACCGGTATAACTTTCAGGCATTTCGACGGCAGCAGCGGGAATTACTATTTGATAGAGTCGGTTGCTTCGGGCCTGGCGCTTTTTGACTATGATAATGACGGCGACACTGATATTTATTTTTTAAACGGAGCGGCGATGAAAGGGACCAAATACAAGGTCCCCCCAAGAAATGCATTATATCGTAATGACGGCAATTTCAAATTCACTGACGTTACGAAACAAAGCGGTCTTGGCGATACAGGGTTTGGTCTCGGGGTAACAGTTGGTGACATAGACAATGACGGCGACCTGGACTTATATTTAAATAATTACGGTCCGAATGTTTTGTTCAGCAATAACGGCGATGGAACATTTACCGACATTACCAAAAAAGCAGGTGTCGGCAATGGCGATTATGTCGGGGCAGGGGCGTGTTTTCTTGATATGGACAAAGACGGCGACCTTGACCTGTACGTTTCAAGATACGTAATTTTTTCTTATGAAAAACACATTCAGGGAAATATCGGCGGATTTCCTACGTATACATTTCCCACTATTTATCCTTTTTCGTCTGATTCATTGTATAGAAACAACGGCGATGGGACCTTTACCGATGTAAGTAAGGCCAGCGGTATAGCAAAGCAGCAAAATAGCGGTATGGGGGTAATATGTGCCGACTATGACAACGACGGCGACACGGATATTTTTGTAGCTAACGACCTTATGGAGGATTATCTTTTACGAAATGACGGTAAGGGGAATTTCGAGCAGGTGGGTCTGATGTCGGGTATCGCGTATGATTTGCGTGGTAAAGGCCTGGCAAGTATGGGTGTTGACTGCGCCGATTATGATAATGACGGGCTGCTGGATTTCTACGTGACTTCTTACTCTGACGAATCTGCTATTTTGCATAGAAATATCGGTGACGGTTTGTTTGAGGATGCTACCTTTGCCGCTGGTGCCGGGAGTGGAACTTATAATAGTGTGACATGGGGTACAGGTTTTGTGGATTTTGATAATGACGGCGACCGTGACATTTTTGTGGCGACTGGTGATATCCGTCCTTCGTTTGACCGGACATACGCTGCTCGTAACGAAGTTCTTATGAATACCGGTGACGGGAAATTTGTTAACATAACAGAGCGCTGCGGCGACGGTTTGAAAGTTAAGCGCAGCAGCCGCGGGGCGAATTTTGCCGACCTTGACAATGATGGTGACATCGATGTAGTCATTCTTAATTCCAGAGAAAGGCCGACTATCTTAAGAAATGATTCTGTGAATAATAATCATTGGATTCAAATCCGTTTGAAAGGAGTCAAGACTAACCGAAACGCAGTTGGGGCGAGAGTGAAAGTTGTCTGCGGTGACCTTGTTCAGATAGATGAGGTTCATAGCGGCAGAAGCTATCAGGGACATCACGGTTTTACTCTTCATTTCGGGTTGGGCGGTCACAAGAAAGTGGATAGGATAGAAGTAAGCTGGATAGGAGGCGGGGTTGATACCGTTACCGACATTGAGCCTGATAAGTCTATAACGATAGTTGAAGGTGTGGGCATTGAAAAATAACAAACGCCGCTCATCTTGACAGCAGGGACAAAATAAGCTACAGTCCGACTCAGGATATGTAATTAGGAGCGGCAAATGCCAGAAGAACAAGTATTAGTTGTTGAACGGAAAGTCATTGAAGAGGAAGGTCTGTTCCACGGGCTTAACTTTGAAATTGAAAGCTATCTTCGCAGGATTTTTTCTCCGGGCGTTCTTCGTTTTATGCCCCGGTCACAAGCGGAAAAGAATCCTGACTATAAGCAGCTCATTCCTTATGTAATCATGTCTCACGGCGGTAAGTATCTTAACTATGTTCGCGGTAAGCGAGCCGGCGAGACGCGGCTTGTTGGTAACAGGTCAATCGGGATTGGAGGTCATATAAATCCGGTCGATGAAATCCCGTTGTTCGACACATCTTTCCGTGAAGTTTATCTTTCGGCGGTTGAGCGGGAAGTTGATGAGGAGGTATTGGTTGAAGCAAATCATACCGACCGGATAGTCGCTCTTCTTAATGATGATTCTAACGAGGTTGGAAGCGTGCATCTTGGAGTTGTTCACTATTGGAGCCTGGACGCTGAGAAGGTCACTCGGAAAGAGCAGATGATTACGCAGATGTCTTTTACTGGTCTTGACGAATTGAAGGGGCTTAGAGATACGATGGAAACGTGGTCGCAGTTGTGCCTCGACGGGCTTGGTGAGATGGCCAAGCGAGCTGAATCGGTGGTACAATCAGGTGAACTTTTCGAGAATGCCTGATGCGGTTTTCGTGTTTTGATAACTCGATTAAAGCCAGTCACTTATTTATGACCCTGGATTTGGCGCTGCGGGTTGCCAACTTTCGGCATCATCCCATGTTGCTGGATGTGCGGCGGGGTCCATAATTTCCAGTGACGAGCCACCACCATCGGTTGACGGATACCATGCATCGTCATAATCAAACCTCAGTATCGCAGCTTTAAAAGGCAGTGCAAGTTTAAGAATGATATCTTCGCCGCCGTTGTCTAAAGCGCCTGTATATTCACCGATAGCGTCTACTGCTGGATAGGTAGTCTCGAAGAGTGTTTCATCTCTGGCGATAACTATGTATTCGCCCTGTTCGAGTATCACAGATGGGAAAGTAAAATCAATACCTTCTGTAAACCTGACGCCTGTAATATCGAGATTGGCATCGCTGATATTTTGCAGTTCGATGTATTCGAGATTGGCATCGCTGATATTTTGCAGTTCGATATATTCGAGGTTAGCATCAACAGCGGCTGAATCTATCATCGGATATGGCGTAAACGTCGGCAAACCTGTTTCAGAACTGCCGCGTGATGAGTCACGTACTATGAATTTAATTCTTTGGCTCTCTTCGGCGCTGGTGGACTGGTTGATTCGATGGACGTACAGCTCATAATATTCGGGTTCATTAACATCTATAGCAACATCGGTAGCAACAGGGTCGCCATTCAAATCACATGTGTAATCGTAACCGGCTTCATAGTTGACCGTGAATGTAACGCTGTCAGCATAGACGGTCTTGTCGGCGACGCCGGTGATAGAAATTGCAGCTGTTGCGGAATGTGATAGCACAAGAACAATTAGTAGATAAGTAAAACCACGTAAATACTTCATCATATCCTTCAGCAAATAGGTTCAATAATAAAAAAGAATACCCCTCACGTTTGGTTAGCGGTGTCTGGTTTTTATGCACAGATAGCGAGATTCAAATTAAATTTTTCCGCTGTGACAGGCCCGCCGAACCAATCTCTCGTACCAAAGCCTCAATTTACAGTAGCTACCATTATACCAAAAATCGGCCTTTAAAACAAGAACAGGGGCATAGAGTCTTTATTTGAGCTGATGGCATACTATTTCCGCGGGTTTTGTAGATTTAGGCATAAGCTCTTTTTAAATAATAAGTTATG
This sequence comes from Planctomycetota bacterium, assembly GCA_019456255.1. Classification (GTDB taxonomy): domain Bacteria; phylum Planctomycetota; class Phycisphaerae; order Sedimentisphaerales; family Anaerobacaceae; genus VRUG01. Next base: position 46,595 of record VRUG01000006.1, read on the forward strand.
TCTTTTTTTGTATTTGTTTTTTAGCCGGCTTTGAACCATAAATCTTTCAAAAAAGGCGATTAAGATGGCTTATTTATCCGCCATCAATATCTTGCAGGAAACGATTAAATCTGGAATAATACTGGGACATGCTATGATGCTTTTGGGGCAGAACCTGGAGTTCCAACCCGGAGGCTATGACTTGTACAATGTGGCGGCCCGGCATGCCTATCACAATAGCGAATACGAAAAGAGGCAGTGTATATGTTTGGAATTAGTTGGATAGATTGGTTAGTAATCGCTGGTTATCTGTTTGGGATTACCATCATTGGGGTCTGGACAGCGAGGCGTGTCAAAAGCACATCGAGTTTTTTTATAAGTGACCGCAAGTTCGGCAAAATAATGATGATGTTCTTTACTTTTGGGACAGGGACCCATTCGGACCAGGCGGTAAGTGTTTCTGCAAAAACATATCGCAGCGGCGCTTCCGGGATATGGTATCAATGGCTATGGCTTTTTGTGACACCATTCTTTTGGTTATTGGCGCCGATATTTAGACGGATGCGCGCGATTACTACGGGTGACTATTTTTCCGCACGATATAATCGCAGTGTTGGCGCCTTGTTTGCGATTGTCGGTATGCTTCAACTAATGATTAATATCGGCGTGATGCTTAAAGGCTCAAGCGCTATGATCACAGCGGTTTCGGGTGGTGCCATAAATCCATCTTATGCGATTATTGCTATGACAGTTATGTTTGTAATTTACGGCGTGGCTGGCGGACTAAGCGCTGCGATTGTTACCGACTTTATTCAGGGCTTGCTTACGATAGTTCTTTCATTTTTGATATTGCCATTCGCTCTTTCAGCGGTAGGGGGTATATCAGGTTTGAAAGAAAGCATAGCGAATCCGGATGTATTTAAGATTGTCGCACCGAAGGAAATTACAGCTTTTTATATTGCGATAATATCTTTCAATGCACTTGTCGGATGGGTGACCCAGCCTCACAGTATGCCAATGTCTGCGGCAGGCAAAACTGAGATGGAAGGGCGAGTGGGGGTCATGGTTGGATTATTCCTTAAACGTATCTGCACCATTGCATGGGTGCTGACCGGTTTATGTGCGTTAGGGTTGTATGCAGGTTCCAAAATAGATGTTGACCATGTTTATGGTTTAATGGCTCATGACCTTTTGCCCAAAATCGCTCCAGGCCTTATCGGTTTGTTTATCGCCTCAATGCTTGCGGCTGTGATGAGTTCGTGCGACGCGTTTATGGTTTCGTCGTCTGCGTTGTTTACGGAAAATATCTATCGGCCATTATTAGTTAAAAATAAAAGTGACAAACATTATATGCTGGTCGGGCGAATAGTCGCTGCTTTGGTGGTTGTGTCAGGAATCTTTTTTGCATTCAGGCTTGAGAATGTGATACAGGGACTGGAGCTTTTCTGGAAGATATCAGCGATGATGGCAATACCGTTTTGGATAGGACTGTTTTGGAGACGTGCAACAACCGCGGCTGCCTGGGTCTCTACGCTTGCCAGTTTCGCAGCGTGGATGTTTACCGGGCAAATCAAATTATTTGGAAAACTTCTATGGGATTTCAATGCAACTGTAGCGGCGAAGCTGCCGGAATTTATGCTGTATGACGGAAAATTGTCACTACCATGGCAGATGATTATTTATCTGACTGTCGGATTTGCCGCTGGGATTTTGATAAGTATAGTGACAAGAGCTCCTGAAAAAGAAAAACTCGATAAGTTCTACGAGTGTTTGCGTACGCCAATCGCCCCTGATGAACCGGAAACAGAACCTTTTACTTTGCCCGAAGGTGTTACTGCAACACCGCGAGAGAATTTAATTAGTCATCCCAATTTTGAGATACCCAAGCCAAAAATGGTTACGATAGTCGGTTTTCTTGCTGGCTGGGTCGCTGTTGGTTTACTAATATGGGCGTTTTACTTCATTCTTAATTTAGGATAAGAAACACGATCATATAATTAGCGAGAGGATAAAATGAGTGATTTATTTAATATTAAGGATAAAGCCATTGTTATTATCAATGCTGCAATTTATACGGTTTAATTGTTTTGTTTTTTTAAGGATATTTTAATGGCAGGTTTTCTAAAAAAAGAGTTCCTTCTGCAAACAGAAGATGCGAGGATTTTATATTATAAGCATGCTGACAGGATGCCTGTTTTTGATTACCATTGTCACCTGTCGCCTAAGCAGATTGCGGACGATATAAATTTCCAGAACCTGACCCAAGTATGGCTCAATGGCGACCATTATAAATGGCGGGCAATGAGAGCTTTTGGTATTGACGAGAAATACATAACCGGTGATGCCGATGACTGGGAGAAATTTGAAAATTGGGCCCAAACGGTGCCATATATATTGCGGAATCCTCTTTATCACTGGACACATTTGGAGTTAAAACGTTACTTTGGTATTGAAAAGCTTCTAAATCCCCAAACTGCCGGGCAGATTTACGAAGCCTGCAGTGAAATGTTAAAGACGCCGCAGTTCAGCACGCGCAACATTATGCGTAACATGAATGTAAAAGTAGTTTGTACCACGGACGACCCGACAGATTCACTCGAGCATCACATTAAAATTAAAGAAGATGGTTTTGAAGTAAAAGTTTTGCCAACATGGCGTCCTGATAAAGCGATGGCGGTTGAAAATATTGAGCAGCTAAACAGTTGGGTCGATAAACTTGCCGATGTCACGGATATCGACATCAAGGATTATCAGGGCTATATCGAGGCCTTGCAAAAACGGCACGACTTTTTCGCAAAAAACGGTTGCAGGATTAGCGATCGTGATCTGAAAACTGCATATGCAGAGGATTATACAGAAAAAGAAATTGGATCGATCTTTGGTAAGATTAGAAGCGGCAAAGAGCTTGAGTCATCAGAATCACTAAAGTTTAAATCTGCTATGATGTTTGAATTTGCAATTATGGACCATGAAAAGGGGTGGGTTCAGCAGCTTCATATTGGTGCACTTAGAAATAATAACACGCGAATGCTCAAAGCTCTTGGGTCTGATGCAGGTTGTGATTCCATAGGGGATTTTGAGATTGCAAGACCGCTGGCAAGATTCCTCGACCGGCTTGACAGAAATAACAAACTGCCTAAAACTATTATTTATAATCTAAATCCAAAAGATACCGAGGTGATAGCGACAATGATTGGCAATTTTCAGAACGGCAATAGCAGAGGGAAATTACAACTCGGACCTGCATGGTGGTTTCTTGACCAGAAAGATGGAATTGAAAGACAAATTCAGACTCTATCAAACATGGGGCTATTGAGTACGTTTATTGGGATGCTGACGGATTCAAGAAGCTTTCTTTCGTACACCAGACACGAATATTTTCGCAGAATTCTTTGCAATATTCTCGGCAATGACATTAGAAATGGTGAGATACCTCGTGACATGGAGCTTATTGGTCGGATAGTCGAGGATATTTGCTACAACAATGCCCATAATTATTTTATGGTATAAGCTAATCGTCTTTTTTGACTTTGTTAACCTGCGTTACAAGCTGAGCAATGGAATCAGCCTGCATTTTTTCCATAATAGCTGCACGATGCGCTTCGATAGTTCTCTGGCTAAGCTCAAGCTCTGCGGCAATTGTTTTGTTAGGCATTCCAGTGACCACCAGGCTAAGGACCTGCTGTTCTCTGGCGGTAAGAAGGGCTAATTTTTGCTCAATTTTTTCACGCCCAATTCTTGCTTTCCTGTCATTTTCGTCTTTTGCAATAGCGTTTTGGATTCGGTCCAATAGCGCCTGGTCTCCGACAGGTTTTTCGAGGAAGTCAACAGCACCGGCTTTAAAAGCTTCGGCAGCCATAGGGACATTTCCGTGTCCTGTAATAAAAATGATGGGGATTGATATGTTGTTTTCGGCAAGTTTTTCCTGAAGTTTTAAACCGCTCATTCCTGGCATGCGTACATCAAGCAACAGGCAACCCGGGCGAACAGGGTCATAGGAGTCCAGGAATTGCTGCGCTGATTCAAAGGTTTCGACCTTTAGATTAACACTTTCAATGAGTTGGCTTATTCCATTACGAACAGCTTCGTCGTCATCTACTACAAATACAGTTGGTTCGTTGCCGGCCATGAAAATTTCTCCGCTAATTGATTTTTTGATTATATTATAATGTTAGAGCCGCATGTGCAATAGGCAATGTAAATTTAAACTTAGTGCCTCCATCGCGGTTTTCCGTTGCCCATATTTGGCCTTTATGTGACTCAATAATGGACCTGCTGATAGATAATCCTATGCCTAAGCCTTCGGGTTTGGTACTGAAAAAGGAATCGAAGATTTTTTGTTTGATTTCTGAGTCCAGGCCCTTGCCGTTGTCACAAACTTCGACTTCAATAGCATCTCCATTATGAGTTGATGTTTTGATGGTCAATTGACGTTTTCTGGATTGTTCATCAGCCAGTGCTTCGATGCTGTTGAGTGCCAAATTCAAAAGCACCTGTTCAATTTGAATACTGTCGGCTAAAACCATTGGCATCTGTTTGGTCAGGTCAAGTTTTAAAACAATTTTGTTTCTTATGATATCGGCATCAATGAAGTCAGATACATTTTTGACGATATCATTAATATTGATATCAGTTCGGCGAGGCTCTGTTTTTCGAACAAAGTTTTTAATTCGATGTATGATTTCGCCTGAACGTATTGTTTGGGCGGCGATTATTTCCAGACTATTCTTAATTTTTTCGATATCAGGCGAATCGCCTTTAATAAGATGTGAACAGGCATTTGCGTAGCTTAGTATTGCGCTTAGCGGCTGATTGAGTTCGTGTGCCAGGCCCGAAGCCATTTCTCCAATTGTGCTTAGACGTGACACATGTGCAAGGTCTTCCTGGTGTTTCCGCGCCTGTTGTTCGGCTTGAACGCGTTCGGTGATATCAGTTATTATACAGATGGTGCGTTCATATTGGCCATTATCGCCTTTCATTGCTGAAGAATTTATGGTAACATCGATAAGCTTTCCATTTTTGTGAACCATTTTGTAATCGTGATTGTATAGAAAGCCCTTCGTGAGGATTTCCTTTAAGGCCTTCTGTGTTTTTGGCAGATAGTCTGGGTGGATTATTTTTCCCATAGTTTGGCCGATTATCTCTTTGCGTTCATAGCCAAGCGTTTCTTTTATACGGTGATTGCAATCGACAACAAGGCCTTGGCTATTAACTGAGGTTATTAGTGTAGCAGCGGTTTCAAAGATTAGACGGTATTTCTCTTCAATTTTCTTACGTACGGCGATGTCCGAGAGGACACAAACAAAACCTATTATCCGGCCTTGTTCATTTCGCTTATAAGTCCAGTCTATTTGCACATTAATAATTCGCCCATCTTTTGTTAAATTTCTGCATACATATCTTGTTGGCTCAGGCTGTTCAGCCAGAAGGTATTTAAAATATTCCGGCAAAGAGTCTTTTTGTTCGCCAGGTTCCTGCAAATCCCAAACATGCATACTTGTAAGTTCCTCTTTGCTGTAGCCGGTAATTTTTGCATAGAATGAATTTGCAGTTGTGATAATTCCGTTAACATCACATTCATAGATTGCATGCGGTATTGTGTCAAGCAATGTTCTGATTTTCTTTTCGCTTTCTCGCAGTGCCTGCTCAGTTTTTTTACGTTCAGTAATATCCCTTACGGTTCCCTGTAAGACTGTTTTTCCTTCTAATTCTATTCGTGCTAACAGGACAGTAGCAGGGAACTCTGAGCCGTCAATACGTTTATGCCTCAACTCGAAAAAGCTTGAGCCTTCTTCCAGTGCTTTGGTTGATACTGAATTAATTTCAATTGAAGATAATGTTCCGTCAGGCTGATACTCCGGAGCGAGATCAAGAAGTGTTTTATTTAATAGTTCTTTTCTGGTTTTACATCTAAATAATTTGACGAATGCGGGATTTACATTGATGAATCCTTTTTCCATATCGAGTATTGCGATGGCATCTTGAGATGACTCATAAAGTGTTCTGTATTTTGCCTCGTTTTCCTGAAGGGTTTTTTCGATCTGTTTTTGTTCTGAAACATCTCTGGTTGTGGTTTGTATAACAGTTTTGCCTTCCAGTTCCATACAATTTAATGAGACAATAGCAGGGAATTTGGTACCATCCATTCTTTGATGCTGCCACTCAAATGAATTAGTTTTTTTATTTAAAGTTTCGAGTATTATTTGCTTAATTCTAACTGAAGAGGAATGCCCGTCCGGTTGGTATAGTGGAGTAAAATCCAATGGGCTTCTAAAGAGTAAATCCTGCTTGGTTTGACAGCCGAACAACTTTATTGCCGCTGAGTTAACGCTTATGAAACTTTGTTTTTCCGGGTCAAATATCATAATGGCGTCTTTGGAAGATTCGTACAAGGTTCTGTATTTAGTTTCACTTTGTTTTAGCGTCTGCTCAGCTAACCTGCGTCTTTGCTGCGAGAGGTAAAAAGTATGATACATGAGAAATAATGAAGCAGGCATCAGCAATCCGCATACGATTACTAATCCGATGAAAAGCGGGTGTACATTGGATCTAACTTCTCCAAGCATCACAGTTTTTGAACGATGTATCCCAAGAAACCATTGCCTGTCAGGGATATGTACGAAGGCTGCTATCTGCTCGGCCCCTTTACTTGATATATAGGTTCCGACATAATCGGTCTTTGATTTGACAATATCAATTAAGGTGCGGTCGGGTTGTTGGCTGTCGCTGATAATAGCATTGTCGCCAATATAATTACCAATCATATCGGGATGGATTGTGCAAAAAATCAAGTTGCCGTTTTTGTCTACAACACAAAGATATTCATCAGGAGCTCTTTTTTTTGAATTTTGCCATAGACTGTTAACGGATTTTAACATCTTTTTGTCAGAATAATCTTTGTGTTCTTTAATATCAGCGGCAAAGGTTTTAGCTTTATTAAGATAAAACAGCTGATGGTGTTTCTCGGTGGTTTCAAATGCGTATTTATAAGCGACGAAGCTGATAACGAGGGTGGCTGCGACAGAAAACAGGCCCAAAACAATAGCAGTGAGAGGAAGCCTGAAAGGCTGTTTGTTTACAGATTTATTTTGTGTGGTTCTCATCACATTGCTTTATTTTTAAAGATTCTCTCCGACATCCTAAACCCTTAGCATTATAATGGGTATTCATTATTATTCAATCAAATTATCATCAATGGCGATGAGCAATTTCGTAAGGTTTTTATTGTATACCTTGCCGCCATTTCTGCGTGTTTGTGCGATAACCATGTCATTATCAAGGTCAACTCTAAGAATAGCCGAAGTTGCTGAGCCGTGCCCAACTATGTTTTTGCTAAGTATGGTTTTGTCCTTAGGCATACCGTTTTTACCTGCCTGTGGATGTGGATGACGCATCCATGTTATACCGATTCCCCATTCAAGATTGATGCCGGGATAGTATCGCTGGAGCGGTTTGGGCATTATTTGGTCAAAAGTTTGCGGCGAGAAGAATTGCTGTTTGCCGTATGAGCCCTTGTTAAGAAGCATCTGGCCCATGGTGGCAAGGTCCTTTGCTGTTGTGTTGCAGCTAAAGCCAAGATCCTCTTCCATGACAGTATTTTCTAATCCAAGAGGGTCAAAAAGGTTTTCACGCATAAGCCTGAAAATACTTTTTCCGCTTACCACTTCCATTACCTTACCGGCAAGGTCATATCCCATCCCGTTGTAATTGTGAAACTTGCCTGGTTTAAGATGGTCCAAGCCGTTTGCGATCACGTTTTCCAGCCATGGATTATCCATCCCGCCCCATTCTTTATGGCCAGAAAGTCCCGTCGTGTGCGTAAAACATTGACGAAGTGTTATTGCCTTGTCACCAGTGACAGGAAAATCAGGCAAGTACTTACCGACCGGGTCATCGATATTAATTAAGCCCTGGTCGACAAACTGCGCGAACATTAAGCCTGTAATCAGTTTAGTTATCGATGCAACGGGCATCGCAGTTTCGGTAGTCACTTTGCCTCTGGGGCCTTCTCCAAAGGCTTCGTGAATAATTATTACGCCATGCCTTGCAATAAGGATAGCAAAGGGTTCGCCGCTTTCTTCGTACCATTGTTGACATATCTGTCTGATTTTTTCTGCGGTTCCGGCTTTGACGGATGCTTGTTGAGTTGTCCCCTCATGCAGGGCGGTTGCGAGACTGCCGGAAATTGTTTTCGGCATCTTAAGAAGTGGATATTTATTTTCAACGCCTAAAATTTTTCTCTTTAGAGCGAGATGATATTCATGGTCACGAATAATAGGAGTATTTATTTTAGAAGGTTTTTCACCTGTGGATTTCAAATCATCCAGATACGACATCAGTATGGCACCTTCCTGCTGACGCATAATTGAGAGCATTACCATTCTACCGGTATAAGAGGCGATAGCTTCTCTATTTTCCTGCCAGACATCTTTATCGATGGTTTCGGCAGAGGAGACATAGTCCAAATATGCTTTTGGTTTTTCGAGCCATGCCTGCCAATTTTCAGGGCCGCAATACAAAGTAGCTGCCTGGCGAATATGTTTTCCTTTAGCAGTTGTTCCCTCGGCTACGAAAGCATACCTGCCTGATTTTTTCGGCACAGTGACCTCATTAAGCTGATTGTCGAACCAGCGGACGTTAATGTCGAATTTGCCCATAATTTTTTCGACCAGATATGGTCTGTCCCATTGTATTTCCGGAAATTTACTGGGGCGGAAATTGAAATCTATGGGATTTCCAAGTTTTGGTACAAGCCTGCAATTTAAGGCTTCGATGAACTCTTCGAGTTTGCGTTTTTCGGCCTGCATCTTTTTGTAATTGTCACCGTCAACAGCTTCAAGCACAAAGGCCCAGTCACCTGTTCGTTCAGAGACTTTAACAAGAACGGTATTTAGTCCCTTGTTTAGCTTGGCGGTGAATTTATCTTGACCTCGAACTAGTCCTCTTGCGACGTAGTTACTGTGAACGAGGTTGCCGTTTATCCAGACTTTGGCACCATCATCAGAACCAAAGAAAAAACCTGCGGTCTGCGTTTTTTCTGAAAGGATATGGCAAAACGCATATGCTACTTTGAAATCTACATTACCATATATTTTATCGAAGCTAACTACTCCATCGCCCCGAGATGTTACAGATTGAGCTTTCACTTTCTGCTGGTTATTATCTTTGTCGGTGAAACTAACTGTTGTCTCAGTAGTGATAATCGCCTTTTCCTCGCCGCCGATGGCTTTTAAGTAGTCTTTATAAAAGCCGAGATGTTCTATAGGTTCAGGCAGGCCTTTCGAGGTTTCAGGATTTGGAAATGGTCCAAGTATCATCCATTTGTTAATGGTGCCCTTACCGCTTAACTTGTGCAGCAGGCCTTCGGGGAGTTTTAAATCAGAGTTGCTGATTAATTGTTGTTCTGAACATCCGCAAACAACACATACTAATAAAACCAAAGTTGCGTAAAACTTAATACATGTACTCATGAAGCAATCCTTTCTGGTATCGGTACAAAAAAAGTTAATAATGGGTTTTCCCTGCTTGATATAGTTTAATTCGTTTTTTAATTTCAGTTGCTAAATCTTTTTCGCGAGCTAAGTTGGCTAATTTCAGCGCCTTTTTGGCAGTTTCAATAGCTTTGTCGAATCTGTTTGCGGACGCGTAAGCTGTTGCCAAAGTATCGAGTATTACAGGGTTATTATGATTTGTAAGTTCGGAGGCATTTTCGGCATATTTTATTGCATCGGAAGGATTTGCGAATTCGGTATCCTTAGTTGTTGCCAAAACCCATGCAAGTCCGTTTAGCACTTCAACATTATTGGGTTTGCGTTTTAGTAATTCGTGATACTGCTGCAAAGATTGTTTCGTTTGGCCAAGTTCAGATAAGGACCACGCGAGATAAAACCGGGCATTGAAATGTTTTGGTTTCAATTCCAGAACTTTCCTGTAATATTCAACCGCGTGACTATGCTCTTTTAATTGGGTATAGGATGAAGCTATATTGTAAAGTATGCTTGTGTTTTTTGGCTTGGCTTCAAGTGCGTTCTCCCAATATTGAGCAGCTTCGATGTAATTTTGTTGTTTGACCAGAACATGGGCCAGTTTGTTAAAAACATATGAGTGGTCAGGGCTTAATTGAATTTCCTGTTTAAAATGAGCAACGGCTTTATCGGGTTGGCCAAGTTCTTCAAAGCATAAACCGAGTTTGTAGTTGGCAGAGGCAAAGTTCGGCTCAATTGCCAAAGTTTTTTCGTAGAAGTCAATGGCTTGTTCATAATTTTTTTGCTGCAGACGGCATTGCCCTATATTGAAATAGACGTAAGCATTTTCCGGTTCAAGTTCAAGGGCCTTAGTAAGTATTTGCTCTGCTTTTTCTGTATTACGTTCCCATAGAAGAGCAATGCTCAATTGCAGATAACCTTTGATATGATTTTGGTCGAGTTCGATGGCCTTTTCAAAAAATATTTTTGATTTTTTATAATGGCCCTGTTCAAGAAGTTTATTCCCCATTTTCATATATGGTCGAGGACTGTTTGGATGTTGTATTAGATCTGCGCCTCGCAGGTTCCCTTCTTTCTCCGGCAGCCTGGGATTAATCTCAAAAGCTTTTTTGTAATAGTCGATTGCCTTTTTAAAATCTGCCTGCCTGAACCTGATTTCACCTAAGTTGTAATATACGTTTGCATTTTCATGCCCGAATTCCAAGGCCTTGAGCAGCAATTGTTCAGCTTCTTTTGTTTTTGTATCGTACTCTTTTAAAAATACCATCCCCAATTCGCTGTAGGCGACTGCATGTTGCGGGTCCAATGCGATTACTCTGTCGAAAAATTCTTCTGCATCTTTTCGGCGGTTCATAGCTACGAGCATCTTGCCGATTGATAAGTATGTGTTTAGATTGTACGGGTCAAGATCCAGTGCCCGTTGATATAATTTGTGCGCAGTATCCATGTTATTTTTATGCCGAGCTTTGTCACCGAGTACCAATAGTTGTTCAGCGTCATAGCACAAGAATTGTATTTCATCTATCCACGGGTCCGCAGCTGGCATGAAACGTCCCTTGGCCTTATCGAGAGATTTTTGCTTTTCTTCGATTTTGCCGAAGTGTTCATGGATCGTTGCGAGCTGACGGTGAGCGGGCACAAAATGAGGGTCCGTCCTAATGGCCCGTTCCAGATATTGCTGTGCAGTTTCCCACTGCGAGGCTTCTATCGCGATTCGCGCCAGTGCTAATAATGCGTATTGGTCACCGGGCGAGAGCTTAAGGCACTTGTGATAACCTGCTTTTGCTTTTTCTAAGTCGGCTATTTTAAAATGGATGTCCGCAAGTTTTAAAACGCATGGCGAATAGTCAGGGGTAAGCTCCAGCGTTTTTTCAAGAAGGGGGATTATAGACTGATTTTCGCCTATTGTTTGGTAAATAAACGCAAGGTAATAAGGCCAGCGGGGATTTTCAGGGTCGAATTCTTTAGCAATTTCGTAACACTGCATAGCACGGTCATAAAAATTATTTGCATGGTAGGTTTTTCCGAGTTGTCCCGTTTTTGCCCCGAATGTTTTGCCGGCTTCTTCGGCGTCCAAACTTTCGCGTACATTATTGTCAGCGTCACTAAGTTTTTGTCTGAGTACTTCTTTATTGTTGGTTAATTCGGGAATATCTGGCAAACGATTTAAAACAGCTTTGTTTTTTGAGTAATTGACAAATATAAAACTGCCCGTAGCCGCTATGACCACAGCAATAATCATAATTGGCAACAAATGTTTGCCAGAGTTGATTTGTTTTTTGGCGGACTCTTTAGTCATCTTTTGGACCTAAGATTGTGATTCGCTATTAACATTCACTTTTCATCTTTAAAGCGTTTTTATTGTTTTTGTTTATATGGTTTTTTCGCTTTGTATAGTCGAATTCGTTCATCGAGTTCTTTTATCAGGTCAGGATTGTTTGCCGACTTTGCAAATTCGAGGGCTTTTTCAGAAGTTTCTATAGCGTCTTTGAAATTTCCCCTGGCGGCATAAGAAACACTTAAAGTGTCCAGCAATAGAGGGTTTTGGAAATTCGTAATCTCACAGGCCTTTTCGGCGTACTGAACTGCTTTAGAAGGATTGCTGAAGTTTTCATCTTCAGTAGTGGCTAATATCCAGCCAAGTGCGTTTAAGGCATCAATATTGTTTGGTTTGAGTTTCAGCGCAATTTGATAGTGGTCTATAGCCTGAGCGGTATCACCCCGTTCAAAGAACAGTTGTGCAAGATTAACATAAGAGTTGAAGTGGTTTGGTTTTAATTTTTTCACTTTATTGTAATGTTTAATAGCTAAATCAATCTTGCCGGTTTTTGTATAAGCTCCTGCCATGTTATAATGGACCAATGGATTGTCATATTTAGCTTGAAGTTCTTTTTCCCAGTATTCGATAGCCTTGTCTAATTGCCCAAGTTTTTGATAGCATAATCCTATTGTATAATAGACTCTCTCTATCTTAGGGTCATTTTCTGCGCCTTTTTTGTAAAAATAGATGGCTTTTTCATACCGTTTGGTTCTAAGGTATATACTTCCCATGTTATAGTACATTGTGAAGGGACATTCCAGGTCGAGCTCTAATGACCTTAAAAACATTTGTTCTGCCGGCTTTAATTTGTTCTGTTCCAATAAAGCTAAAGCTAATTTTCTAAAATACGGGGCACTATTCGGGTCCAGTTCTATAGCTTTTTCCAGGGCTTTTTGCGAGGCTGTAAGGCGTTTGGCCTTTAAAAAGAAAGTCCCCCTTATAAAATAAAGTTTGGCGTTTTGTGGGTCCAAAGTCAGGGCGCGTTGGAAAAATTGTTCAGCGATTTCCACTCGTCTCATTTGTAAGGCATTATCATAAAGGGAGGTTAATCTTTTGGAGTCATAACACTGCAGGTCTATATTAACGACCCATTGGTCAGCATTGGAAACAAATCGTCCATAGCTGTTTGCAATGTCACGTGTCTTTTGCATTTGTTTGGTTCTGCCGAAATGCTCATGTATCAAAGCCAGCCATCGATATGCAGAACCAAATTTCTGGTCCGCTTTGATAGTTCGCTGCAAATAGTCCTGTGCCTTGAGCCAATTTGAGTTGTCAAGTTCGATTCGCCCAAGTCCTAAAAGTGCGTAAGGATTTTCAGGTGCAAGTTTCAGGCATTTCTCGTAAGCGGTTTTGGCTTTTTCTATTTTCTGGGTTTTATAATAAATGTCAGCAAGCTTAAGCAGGCTTGGATAATAATCAGGAGTAAGTTCTATCGTACGTTCGAGCAGTTTTTGGGCCAACTCATTTTGTCCCATAGTCTGAGCTAAAAACGCTAAATGATGAGGCCAAAGAGGGTTTCTGGGGTCAAATCTGGATGCTATTTCGTAACATTCATTTGCCTGGTCAAAAAACTCATTTGCCTGATATAGCTCTCCGAGCTGTCCGGTTTTTTGGCCGAATTTTTTCAAGTCGCGGTCAGATGATAATGCGTTTCTGGCTTGTTTGTCAGCACTTAGCAGATGTTGTACGAAGGATTCACTTTTTCCAGATAGATTCGGTATTTGAGGTAGAGCCGTTAAGATATTTTCAGAGGCTGAATTATTGACAAGTATTACAAAAGTCGCGAACAGGCCCACAACAATTAACCCAATGGTCACTAACAGCAGCTTCTTTGAAGATTTTTTTTTCTCCAATGGTGTTTCACCATCAGGGTTGACAGGGAGTGTGTTATTATTATTTTCCATAGTTATTAATGCTTTAGGAAGTTAATTATTCTTCGACTGTTTTTCTTTTTGGCCAAATATTTTTCCATAAAGTGATACGGCTCAGGCGGTCATAAGGAGGATATACGTGCATACCCGCAGTGACAAAATCCACCCATCCATCGCCATCCATGTCATCACTGGCTAAAACTAAAAGATGTGTAGGGCTTGAGGTAATATTGCGACGGATAAAATTCATTTGTCCATCATTTTCGAACCATATCATCGACTGTGATTTAGGGTCATCCCATTTATTAAAGGCACTGACGACAGCTATATCTATGTCACCGTCTCTGTCGATATCTACACCATTTGCAAAATAGGCACCTGCGAAATTTCCTATTCTGTGATATTCAAATTTTAAGTTGCCTTTATTTTCAAGCCACTGCACGCCATGCCATGGCCTTGGGCCGGGAGGCAGGTAATCGAAAGCGTCACCATTGGTGAAAAGAATATCTTTGTCGCCATCCTTGTCAAGGTCAACAAGTGAGATACCGCTGCTGCCGAAATCCTCATTGGTTGAGCCGTAAACCAGGTTTGTTTTAAAGTTGGCGTGGCCGTCATTTTCAAAAATATAAATTTCCTCCCATTCCTGTGCCACCAAAGCTATGATATCAAGGTCGCCGTCTTTGTCGATATCTTCAACGAGAGCATGAATGGGCCCTGAAAGATTTTGCAGAATATGACTTTCAAACTGCCAGTTGCCTTTGTTTTCCATCCAGCGGATTTCACCATCATCGTAACCAAACTGCGCCACAACTAAATCGATGTCACCATCGTTGTCAAAGTCACCCGGTTCGACATCACAGACACGGGCCACATTATCCACGATAACATGATTTACAAATTTCTCATTTCCGATATTTTCCATAATGACTACAGCGCCGATCTTGTCGTTTTCCGGAACTATGATACTCATTTGCGCAACCAGTAAATCAATATCACCATCTTTGTCGATATCAGATGGAGTGACATGGGCAGGGCCCCTGACGGTGTCGCCGACTTTGGATTCTGTATAGGTCCCCGCTGGAGATTGTCTTATCCAGCGTACCTCGTTTAGTTTCGCATCGCAAAGTATTACATCCTTTAGTCCGTCTTTGTCCAAATCAACAATTGCCACATGAGTAATCCATGGCTTGGCCTCTCCAACCGGGTCGCCTATAGTGACTTTTTTGAGGAAGTCAATGGTCTCTCCTTGAACTGACTTTATTGTTAAATGACTGGTGTCTTGGGCTCCGATTTTTTTCAAAGTTTTTGCTAAATATTCGGCAAGCGTTTGCCCTGAACGATGCGCTTCATAGCTGAAGATAGCCAGCGGTATCCCGACCAGGATAAGGGTCAATGCCAATAATGATATGATAGTAGATTTTGAAATACGCATCCTGCATCATCTCCATAAATTTTCTATTAGAAATTAGTAAAATATATCAGCATCCCGGCAGCGAGCAATATAAGGATTGTCGCGGTTGGCGCAAACCCTTTAAGGGCATCGTTTTTTCTACCGGTCTCATTAAACCAGACCTGATAGCCTTTTTTCAAGCTAAAAGTCAGCCCCGTCAGAACCAGTGTAGCCTGAATCCACGGTATGCCACTTGGCCAAACCTGTACCCATGGCATTCCGGCGGTTCCCAAAAGGTCCCAGCCATGACCGAACGGGTCAGAAATCGAAAATATAATAAAAGTCAGGTTAATCATAACCGTTGCGATGAAAAATGTCGCCCAAAAACTGAGCCCTAAAGGTAAAAGTGCAGGCATTGTTTTTTTGAAAACATCGCCGGTAACTGCGCTGAAAATACCAGAGGTTCGTATGTTTTGTTTCTTCTCTTTATTTGCAGACAGAAGCATCCCGAATCTTGTTGCCAGCCAGAAGAGGAGAGGTACGACACCAAGTGCTATGGTCCATAAGACGGCGGCATATTTTCCAAATTCCAACCATGTCGCTTTGTCAATTACATTGACCATGTCACGCATTACCGTCCACGGTGAAAGTATTGTCAATGGATAAACCATTCCAAGAACGAGCAAAACAATCGCCTGCCAGGCCTGTCCGTATGAAGCAAAGCGCTCGGTCCATCTGCCTCGACGCAAACCTAAAGTCACGTTGTCATAAGGGCAGCTCTTAAAACATTCGGTGCACACACCGCAATCAAAGTTACGTTTAATATTCGGAACACATAACTCATAAGGACATGCCCAGCCCTTTTCATTTCCACGCAGACACGCCCTTTCTCGACAGTTGCCGCAAATTTCGGTGTCCCTGCTTCGAACTACAATTCGTCCGAATGGGCTGTACAATGAGATGAAAGCTGCTACCGGACATATGTACATACAAAAACTGCGGAGGTTCCAAATAAGTGACATTATTATTGCTATGATGAACAGGGAAAATAATGCTGTTGCGGTCCATTTAGGCTGACCTGCCATCGATGCGCTTAACGTCCCCATTCCCAAAAAGAACAGCAGACGCAGCCATGTGCCGCTAAGTTTCCTTGGCCAGCGAAATCCGAAACCAAAAAAACGATTACCGTATTTACCTTCTTTTTTTGCTTTTCTTACCTGTACAGTTGCGCCTCGCTGTAAATATTCTCCAAGTGCCGGCAGCGGACAAACCAGGCACCAGATGCGTCCGCCAAGCGGTACCAGAATCATTGTCAAAAGCGCCATCCACACACTCCATGTCAGCATGACACCGAAGTTTCTCCCGCCGACCTTGGTACCGAAAAATCCCGCTATGATAACCAGGACGAAACCAGCTAATACAGGCAGGGTGACGACAAATTGCAGAGGTCTCCATTTAAGAATCTTATCAAGTATAGGCAGTTTTTTATTGAGGTCAATCGGCGGTGGAATTAGTTTGGGTTCGTTTTCACTACTCCATCGGACGCGCAAAAAAGCGATGATAATAATTGCTACCAGCAGCCCTAAGCTTCCGGAGAATAACCAGTTAGGCCGAACAATCAAGTCACCTTGTTCAAAGCCATGCATTGGGCCGCAATAAATATGACATCTAAAGCGGGAAAGCGATACCAGTTTTCCCCACCAGCCCTCAAGGCCAGCGGTCAAATGAACCTTGTCAGTATCGATGATATTTTCGTAGGATGATTGGAGAGGGTCCCTGACCTCAACTTTTTCGCTGGCGGGCGAGACCTTTACTTCGATTCGGTAGTCCTGAAGAAGAAAACTGTGGCCTGTGTTACTTGCGCTGAAAGTGAATATCAATTCGTCGCCGCGATTGGCACGGATAATCGATGGCGTCGTGCCGTAGCGGAACAGTTCCATGTGAATGTTTTTTGTTTCAGGGTTGCCAGTGGTGCTCCATTCGATTAGAATGGGTATGCCCACGCACACAGAAATAACTAAAATGGCAATAAAAACACGGCGAATCATTGATATAAATATATCAGATTCTCTGAAAAATGTCCATTGTTTGTATTATGAGGGGCTTTTTAGGGGTATAAACATGCAGTTTTGCGGAAAAAGTGATTATTTTTTTAGCCTTGAAAGGGCCCATTTGTACTCTTCTGCAATAGCTTCTACCACGTTTTTGTCCCGCATAGATTGCGGTAGTACATCAAAAGTGTAGGTTTCAATTTCAAGATGCTCGGTTGCCCCTTTGGTTAGCAGGTCAAAAAAATTGTCATCTAAACAATCTGAGGTTGATTGCAGCAAACCGCTTTGTTTGAAAAACAAGGGGACATGAAAATGAATCCGCCACTTTTCATCAGGGCAGGCTTTAGATTCCATAGCTTCGGGCAAGTCACAGCAGGAAATAATATTGTCCTTGGTTTTTATCTTCACCTGGTGCAGATAAACTTTGTCATCAAATTGTTTAAGCTGTTGCAATGCCTCTTTGGACCGATTTAGTTTTAGCGCGGAACTAAGCTGAACTTTACATATCCTGATGTCGGCCTGCTGTAACTTTCCAAAACTTTCAGCGAGGTTCTCAAATTGAACAGCTAAATGGGCCGTATCAAAACAGATGCCTATATGGCGCTTAAGAATTTGCTTTGCGTTTTCAATCTTAATGCCGGCTCTTTGCTGTAAGTAATTGCTGCCTATTTCAAGCAAAGGCCCGGAGAAAAATTTGATTGTTTCGTTGGTGTTTTCAATAACGCAATCCGGTTCCGGTTCCAGACCTATGCAGATATCCTTGTCCGTTGTCTCATGTATCCTGTTGAGGTGGGCCGCTGTATCGGCAAGATTATTTATCATTTCGGAAATATCGTTTTCTGATTTTTTCCAGTTTTTATATGATAACGGCACCGTACTGATACTTCCGGTGATTGTTGGGGGTAATAATTCAGCGAGTATGTCAGCTAAAGCGATGGTATAGTCACGCCGCTGCTGCGATTGCCAGTCAGGCTTATAAACATTTTCTTTTACGGCTGTCTGATGAAACTGGCCGTATGGAAAACCATTAATTGTAAAAACGTAAAGGTTCTCGCTGGTTAAAAAGTTTTTAAATTCCTCAAGCTTTTCTTTTTCTTTCAATTCCTGCGCAGCTATGTTGCTTAGCCTTAGGCCGAGCGCAAAAGGTTGACCGGGGCAAACCATGTCACGGACACCAAGGGCATAATCTTTAATAGCGGTAAAATTTTCGGACCAATTTTGACCCGGATGGATATTCAAACAATAGGTAAGATGCAGTTGAGGATTATTTTGAACTTTCATTAGTCGCTGCCTTGTTTACAGATCCCTTGCAGATACTGCACAGCTTCTTCGATGATGTCACTGTCTATATTGTTGACCTCAATTTTTGCGCCAATGTTTTTCGGTAATGTGACAGTCAATTCGCCTCCCAGATGTTCCTGGAATTGTCGCAGGCCTTCTAAGATGGTCAACTCACCGGCGGCTGTTCGTTTGGAGATTATTTCATTGTATACGTCCAGTCCGCATCGGATCAGTCCTTCGGTTATGCGCTGAAGCTGGGCCTGGTTAATGAGGCCTTGGCGCATAGCATAAAAGGAATCAATCGCAATTCCAATCGCGACAGCTTGCCCGTGTCCTATCTGATAATCGGAGATGGTTTCTATTTTGTGCGCTGCCCAGTGTCCAAAATCCAAAGGCCTGGCACTGCCGAACTCGAAGGCGTCGCCGCTTGTACGGATGTGCTCTAAGTGTATCATGGCGCAGCGGTAAATCGCTTCTGTCATTACACTTATGTCACGCTGCCGGAGGGCGTCACCGTTTGTGCAGAGATAATCAAAAAAGTCCGCATCCTTGATTATCGCGACCTTAAACGCTTCGGCTATCCCTGCCGTCCAGTCCTCAAAGCTAAGCGTAGAGAGAAAATCAAAATCATTAATCACAGCGAACGGCGGAGCGAAAGTGCCGATGAAGTTTTTCATATAGGAAGTGTCCATGCCGTTTTTAACACCAATGCCTGCGTCAGCCTGGGCGAGTGTTGTTGTCGGCAGCCGTAAAAGCCGCAGGCCTCGATGAACAATCGAACATGCGAAACCGACTATGTCAAGAACGCTGCCTCCGCCGACAGCGATAACAAAACTTTGACGGTCAAGGTGATTTTCTTTTATTACAGAAACAATATTATGTACGATGTCCCAGCCAGATTTTTTGTCAGCGGGCATGATGCAAGGCTGGCATGCTAACTCTATTTTTTTTTCTCTGGCTTGGAAATATGATTCTATTTTTTTAATAATTTCGGGATGCGTCTCAGCTACGTTCGAGTCAATGAATACAATACAGCGGTGACATTTTTGTTCGTTCAATCTATCTAAGACTGATTCCAGCAGCGGGTTATCGAAATCAAATACCTGGTGGGTAAAGTGGACAGGATACTCGAACCGAACATCGAAGCTTTGCCTGTACGCTTTGAAAGTCTTGTTGTCGGGGTTTTTTATTTGTTTATCGGTATCACTCATCAGGCTCATTAAACCAGTTTTTAACCATCAAAGCAAGGTCGATAAGTGATTTTGGTTTAATATTAGATTCGAAAGTTTTTGCCCATGCGATTTTTTCCTGGGGGTCGCATCTTCCGTGCGAGCCTCTAATGCGGTCGGTCTTGCAGCTTATATTTGGAGGAAAGCCGAAAAATAATTCACACGGGTCATAGCCTGGCTTATTGTGAATATCAACATGCGAGGCGTAGTCAGGCATTTCGCTTTTTTTGGCCCACCAGAGATAAGCAAACCAGCGACTCTTTTCCGCGACGATAACAAGCTCACCGCTGTTTGCGTGGTCCACGTTCAATCTCGACTGTTCACTTTTATCCAGTATTTCTGCGATACCATCAACATTGGCCAGGATATTTTTGACCTGGTCGATATCGCTTTTATGTTTTACGTATACGTGTGCGATTTGATGGTCAACCATCGCGAATGCGCTGCTGGTATAAAAATCCGGGTATAGCATATTTTTAACTTTACGCGTATTAAACAATCCAGCTTCATGTAATACTCGGTTTGGAAAGACCGCCGGTTTTTGAGTTTCGGTTATCGTATAGTCGCCAAATATCAGAACTTCATAGCCTTGCCTATTGCATTGCGAAAGGATTTTTTCCAGTTGGGCAAAAGTTGTTTGAAGTGCTTTTTTGCTTTTAGGGTGACCGGGCCCGAATCGCTGTAAGTCGTAATCCATACTCGGCAGATAAGTAAATAATAAATCCGGTGCCATCTCCGGTTCTTCTAATATGATAGATGTTGCAGAAGCAATCCAGTCTCCGACTTTTGCGTTAGCTAAAGGTCCCCAATAATGCTTTAAGTTAAAATCGGTGCCTATTGTTTTGCAGAGTTTCTTGTAAAGCCCATCAGGTTTGCTGTAGCAATCCATAATCATGCCGCCGTGATGTTTATGAATCGGTGCCGGTGACAAAACAAGGTCGATATCTTCGCCTAAACTTTGCTGCCAGAACATCATTGCGACCCGTTTGCCTTTTTTTCGCATCTGCTGCCATATACGCTGCCCCTCAACCAGCGATGCCGACTGCTCCCAAAACATCGGTTTGCATAATTTTCGCGACCAGAAGCCATTAGCTGTCATACCGTGACAATTTGGCGCCGAAGCGGTTCGAAAGGATGCCTGGGTAGTGCATGTTAACGCTGGGAAAATGCTTTGGGCCGATTCAAAATTTAAGTTATTGATTTTCGCGTGATTGCAATTGCTAAGAAGGTTATAACTTAATCCAGCTACCTGTATAACAACGAGCTTTTTGTCATTTTTTTTGTTCATTTATTTTCAGCTCGCATAAAATCTTTTGCTTAGCATATAAGAAATGGGCCAGGCCAAAATCAATGTCACTGCCCCGAGTATTCCAATCAATCCGGCAACGCTTATGACCGCTGCCTGGATTAGTAGTAGATTACGTATTAACTGACCGACGGTTTGCTGAATTATTTTTGGCGCAACTTTGCCGGTTAAATTGATGGTCAAATATAAGGCCCAAATAGTTGAGATGCTGGCCAATACCAAATACGCACCCAATGACCAAAGATTATAAATACCGATCGTAAAATACAGGATGGTAAACCAGCAGGTGAGTATTATTGTCGGCAGCCATCGCTTTTTGTTTAATGATACGGTTTGGGTTTCTTTAGCGGCGATAGTTGTCACCGAAGCTATATAACAGGTCAGTCCCAAAGCTGAAACTATTACAGGGGTGCTGGATACACATTCGGTTCCAAGTGCCGAAGCTCCCAATAGCAAACTAAGACCTCTACAGAGCCCCACATTGATCGCGCCTATAACAACATTGCCTTTGGTCATACAGTTATAGCTGCTGATAAGGGCGACCATAGTTAAAGCTATAACGAATGTTAGCATGCCCGCCAATGCCGCAGTAAGCAATCCCGCAATAAACAATGTTAAAGCCGCATAAACAACGCTGCGAGGATTAATTAGTCCGCTTGGAAGAGGGCGGTTGGGACGTGTTTCGCGGTCCTTGGCGATGTCACAATAATCATTTTGCAGCAAAGCGGCGCAGTAAAACAGCAACGAAGTGAATATACAAAACTGCAGATTAACATTGGACCGGTCATTATAAACGCCGGCAAAATAGGCGAGTGTAAAACCTGCGAGCGGGTCACCGGGAACCGTGAGGAGATTCGGCAGCCGAATTAGCTGAAGCCATGCACTGAATTTTGTTGACAGGGCCGACGCATTTTGAGTTTTAATTGTATTGTCTTGTTCCATATTAAATCTTAACGCTGAAATTCCTTTGGGTCCATTGGTTTTAGGTCGAACTTCGGTTTGAAATTCGGGCTATGACTGTAAAACGCCATGGCATTTTCAAAGACAAGTTTTTGAATCGTTTCATCGTTATGGCCGTCACTGCTCATAAAATCTATAACCTTGGGCAGGCTAAGCGTATCTGAAATGCCCCAGTCAGCAGAACCGTTGACTATCATTCGCTCGGCGCCGTATTGTTTGATGATCGCTGAGACCCGCTTGGCGGTTAGCTTGGAAATCGGATAAACCGTCATGCCGATAAAACAATCTGTCTGGCGAGAGAGAGGAATCGTTTCTTCTGTATTATGGTCGATTATGATTTTGTCCTGGTCCATGCCTTCTGAGCGTATGACTTCGATTATGCGTTTTGTTCCTTTGAGCTTATCAACATGAGGAGTATGTATGATTACCGGCATGTTGCGTTTTTTGGCGAGATGCAATTGCTTAACAAAGGCAGTTTCTTCGTTTTTGGTAATATTGTTATAACCGATTTCTCCGAGTGCAACGCATCTTGGGTGGTCGAGATACTTATCGATTTCTGCGAGCACTTCATTGACCAGCCCCAAATCTTCGGATTCCTTGGGATTTACGGATATAGCGGCGAAATGGTCAATCCCGAATCGCTCGGCGCGAACGGTTTCAAAATCAAGAATCAGCTGAAAGTAGTCGAAAAATGTCCCTGCATATCGCCGATTGGCCCCAAGCCAAAATGACGGCTCAACGCATGCCCGTATCCCTGCTTGATACATCGCCTGATAGTCATCAGTCGTTCTGGAATACATATGTATGTGAGGCTCAATGATAATCATGGCAGTTAGCAGGCCCACCTTAGCTCTTCGGTTGATTTAAATCGCAAAGCGTTTTCCTCTTAAAGTACCAATTTCTGCTTAGTTTATCAGTTTTAGGCCTGCTTACAAGTAATTTTAGAAAATCCTGGCAGATGAATTCATAGCTTAAAAACATGCAATAAATCAAAATCTGTTATTGTTGATTCGGCGTGACTTTATTAGAATACCCTGATATTCCGGGCAGCAGAGAATTTTAATATTTTTTTGTTTTTTGGAACTTTGTAATAACATGAATCGTTTAATAGTTTAGACGGGCTTTAGAACCAATGACTGACAAGCACGAATTTGAGTCGATAGCAATGCCGTACATGGGGGCGATGTATAAGTTTGCCTACGCATTGTGCGGTAATAGCGACAATGCTCAGGACCTTGTACAGGATACGTTTTTGAAAGCCTTTGAAAAGTTCAAATCGTTCGATAAGGGAAGCAATTGCCGGGCATGGCTGGCAGCGATCATGCGTAATAAGTGGATTGACCAGCTTAGGCACAATCAGGTTACCGGTCAGATATTGCCTCTGGAACACGATATTGCAGCCAAGCCGGCTCAAAATGAGACCGAATGGTCGGATTGTCGTGATTTTCTGGAGAAATTCTCTGACGAGCAGGTCATAAAGGCATTGCTCACGCTTGGCGAAGAGCAAAGAACAACCTTGTTTTTGATTGATGTTGAACAACTGAGTCAGGATGACGTCGCAAAGATTATGGATGTCGCGGTCGGCACGGTCAAAAGCAGAACGAGCAGAGCAAGGTCAGCTTTGAAAAATGAATTGATTGGTTATGCAAAAGAAATGGGATATGCGGGAGGTGAAAAATGAGTCACCTTACAGATGAACAATTAGAAGAAATTATTCAGGGCGATAACTCGGCTTCTGAGCATCTCGTCGAATGCCAGTTGTGTAAAGAAAGGTTGGCGGAAAAAAGGGCCTTAGCTGACAGGCTCAAGTTGGCATTTTCGAAAGTTGAGATGGCAGGGCAGCTCGAGCAGCGGATTCGCAGCGGGCTTGGTCTGAATTCGAGAATGAGTCCAGAGCCTAAAATAAAGATATTGAATTTTCGTGCCCACTGGAAAAGCATCTCGGCAATTGCGGCAGCGGCGATAATCTTAATTGTCGCGGTACCGGTTTCTATGAGATTGATGGCTCCGGCACTTGCGGCACAGGCCCAGTTGGCCCAGATTCACGAGCATAACATGTCGGGCAATCACGAATTTCATTCCGAAGCCGACCCTGCTAAACTGGCTGAGTATTTCAAGGGGAAATTAGGATTTATACCATCCATGCCGACGCCGGGCCGGGGACTTGCGCTTAGAGGCTGCTGCATAAGGCATTTCAGGGGTAAAGTTGTGGGCAGCTATGTTGTGGAAACCCCGGAGGGGATAGTCTCTGTCATAGTTGTTACTGACACACCGAAATCTATGGGTATGAAGCGAAAAGACCAGACCTTCTGGGAAGGCTCGTTTGCAAAATGTGAAATGGTCACGGTCTCTCTCGATGGCTTCTCATACTGCGCTGTCGGTGAAGTTTCACACGAGTATCTGACAGATTTGCTTTCGCAGTTGCTGCCCGACTCGCCAGAATAAAAAAATTGTAGATTTTCATGGGAATGTTAAGATATGTTGACTCGTTTAAAAGTAGAGAAACAGTAATTTTATAAGGAGAATGAAAGATGAATCGCGTAAAACTGGTGACATTGAGTATTGTTGGAATGTTTTTGATAGCTTTGGTGGTATCGCCTCTGGCTGAGGCAAAAGATAAGATGAAAAAAGGCGGCGGAAAGAGAATGCCCGGAGGATATATTATCCA
Organism: Planctomycetota bacterium; assembly: GCA_019456255.1. Lineage (GTDB taxonomy): Bacteria > Planctomycetota > Phycisphaerae > Sedimentisphaerales > Anaerobacaceae > VRUG01. The sequence continues at coordinate 71,135 of VRUG01000006.1, forward strand.
CAAGCTGCATAAACAACATGTTCCTGATTTGACCAAGGCTATAGATGAAGCTATTGAAGCCATCAAAGCTGATAACAAAGAATTAGCTTTGCAAAAGCTAGGCCAGGCCAAAAAGACAGTTGCCCAGGTTAAAAAGACAGTCGGCAGGTATGTGAAAAAGCATGCCAAGCCAGAGCCTAAGTTCGTAAACAATAAGTGTCCATTCATGGGTGCTCCCATTAATCCAGACAAGGTGACCGCTAATTTGACAAGAGACTACAAAGGCAAAAAAGTAGCTTTCTGTTGTGCGGGATGTCCTACTAAATGGGACAAGCTCTCTGACGAGCAAAAGGAAGAGAAGCTTGCAAAGGTAGGGGCTGGGCACAAAATGCAGAAAGATGAGCATTCTATGCCTAAAGACGAGCATCCTACGCAGAAAGACGAGCATCCTACGCAGAAAGACGAGCATTCAGGTCATGGCCATTAATTAGCCAAAAAGGATAGCTGAGAAAATTGAAATGGGCAGGGTAATATTGTGTTGCTCTGCCCTTTATTTATAAAGAAAATAGTTAACTGTAACCGATTATTGTAAAAGCGGTTAACTATACTTTGTGTTCAATTTCCGGGATGGGGCAAAATATGAAAAAATTGAGAGCACTTATAATTTTAGCAGGTATTTGCAGTTTGCTGGCAGTGTCGGCTGGTGCTGACCAGGTTGATATTGACAGTTTAAGGCTTGCTGCTTCATCCGGGAATACTAAAGCCCTGCCTGAATTGAGCGAATCTTCCGGTCTTTCGGATTATCTTAAATACGCTGCTTTGAATAATCCAGGTCTGGAGGCATCTTTTAATCGCTTTAAAGCTGCAATCGAAAGAATCACTCAGGCCAAATCGCTGCCTGACCCGAAATTCACTTATCAGTATTTTATCGATGAGGTGGAAACACGCGTCGGGGCCCAGCGTGAAAGCTTTAATATCTCCCAGATGTTCCCGTGGTTTGGCAAGCTTGAGCTTGAAGGTGATATTGCTACCCAGGCAGCCAGCAGTGCGAGACAAGATTATGAAGCTGTGAAGCTCAAACTTTTTTACGATGTCAAGAACACATATTATGAATACTATTATCTCTCTAAAGCGATTGAAACTACCAGCGAAAACGTAGTTTTAATGAAACATCTCGAAGGAATCGCCAGAATCCGCTTTAAAACTGCGATAGGTTCACATCCCGACGTGATTCGGGCACAGGTCGAGCTTGGAAAACTCGATGACCAACATCAGGCACTTCTTGAGATGCGTAGCCCTATTGCCGCTCGGTTAAACGCTGCTCTAAATAGGCCGGTTGGAGCTGGTATCCCATGGCCTAAACAGATTGAGCTTGAAGATATAAGTTTAGAAGACGAGCTGCTACTGGCCGAGTTGATCCAAAGAAACCCTCAGCTAAAAGCACTTGAATTTGAAATAGCGAAAAACAGAGAAAATATCGAACTTGCGAAGAAAAATTATTTTCCTGATATCACTGTTGGTATAGGGATTGTAAAGACGGACAATTCCACGGTTAGCAGCCCTCGTGACAATGGCAAGGACCCAGTTATTGGTATGGTGACAGTCAATGTGCCTATCTGGTGGGAGAAATATGCAGCTTCTGTTAGGGAGGCCAAGGCGAAATATTCTTCTTCTGTTCAGCTTAAGACGGCACGTATAAATTCTCTAAGCTCAGAGTTGAAGATGAGTTTGTATCGTTTCAAGGATGCCGGCAGAAAAATCGCTTTATACCGTGACACGCTTTTGCCCAAAGCCAGAGAATCTCTCAAAGTGACCGAGGCTACATATCGAGCGGGGGGTAGTTTTAATGACCTGGTTGATGCTCAGCGGATATTGCTGGAATTTGCGCTTGCCTATGAGCGTGCCTTGGCTGACCATGCGCAATCGCTGGCCAGACTTGAAATGCTTGTGGCAAATCAAATACCATTATCCGGGAACGAAAAAGGCTGATTAGCCGTTTAGTATGTTGAGATTAGAAACAAAAGTTGGGTCAGATTAATGAAAAATACGATTACAAATCCATTGTACGTCTTAATAAATCAAAAGACAGAGAGATTATCAGCTGTTTTTAACTGCTGTCTGCAAAGGCTTATGCCTATACTATTGATTGGCGTGTTATTGGTTTCAGTTAGTTTTGGCCAATCTGAGACAAATAACAGCCATGAGCACTCTCATGAATTGCAATTATTCAAATTAGTAAAACCGATGGGAATTACCACCTTATCGTTACTTTTCCTGACGGTTACTGCTGGCCTGCTTCGACACAAAAATCCAAAACTTATTTTTAAATGGCATAAACGTCTGGGGATAACTACTCTTGTCTCAGCGATTATTCATGCACTATTGGTTCTAATACTTTATTAAATTATGGTGAGAAATTATGAAAGCTAAAGTTGAAAAAATAATCGCGTTTTTTAATGGCCTTGATACAAGCGGGAAAATAATTTTGGCAATGCTTCTCGCCTTTAGTCTGGGCTATTGTGTTAAATGGGTTTTTAGCGGGTCTGGTACACAGCAGGTAGTGGCCTCCAAGGAACACGAACAAAAAAAGCAGGTTTGGACATGTTCGATGCATCCCCAGATAAAGCTTCCCAAAAAAGGCTTGTGCCCTATTTGCAATATGGCCCTTATACCGCTTACGATTGATGAAACGGAAATGGGTGCAAGTATGAGACAGCTTAGTGTCAGCGAAGCGGCCAAGAAACTGATGGATATTGAAGTTGTTCCTGTAGAGCGCAAATTCGTTAATGCCATAGTTCGGATGGTAGGCAAGGTGGATTACGATGAAACGAATCTCGCCTATATTACTGCATGGGTTCCGGGTAGGCTCGACAGATTGTATGTCGATTATACAGGCATACCTGTCAGCAAGGGTGACCACATGGTTTACCTTTACAGCCCTGAACTTATTAGTGCCCAGGAAGAGCTTTTGCAGGCAATTGAGACGGTTAAAAATATTCCCAAGACCACACTTGGCATTATGCGTGAGATGAGCGAATCGACAGCAGATGCTGCTCGTGAAAAGTTACGGCTATGGGGATTGACACCCGAGCAAATCGCTGAAATTGAAAGAACCAGCCAGGTCACGGACCACATGACGATCTACTCTCCTACCAGCGGCATCGTGATACATAAAAACGCTGTCGAGGGTATGTATGTTCAGACCGGCACGAAGATTTATACAATTGCGGACCTTTCAAAAGTCTGGGTAAAACTCGATGCCTATGAGTCCGATCTTGAATGGCTGCGTTACGGTCAGGAAATGGAGTTCACAACGGTTTCCTATCCTGGGCATATTTTCACAGGTACGATAAGTTTTATCGACCCTATATTGAACGACCGAACCCGAACGGTAAAAATTCGTGTGAATGTCCAAAATCCTGATGGTAAACTAAAGCCAGGTATGTTTGTCAAGGCTATTGTTCGATCTCAGATAGCTGGTGGCGGGCGAATAATGGATGCTTCTCTGGCAGGCAAATGGATATGTCCGATGCATCCGGAGATTATCAAAGAAACTTCCGGCAAGTGTGATATCTGCGAGATGCCGCTGGTTCAGACTGAGGCATTAGGTTACGTAAGCGACGAGCCAGCCCTGGCCGAAAAACCATTGGTAATACCAGTATCTGCCGCATTGGTGACTGGCACTCGCGCCATCGTTTATGTGCAGGTCCCCGATGCAGAGAAGCCAACTTATGAGGGTAGAGAGATTGTTCTTGGCCCCAGAGCGGGCGAGTACTATCTTGTAAGAAGCGGTCTAAGTGAAGGTGAACTTGTTGTTGTTAAGGGCAATTTCAAGATTGACAGCAGTCTTCAGATTCAGGCCAAACCAAGTATGATGACCCCTGAAGGCTTTGGTGGAGGTGGTATGGCTGGCATGGCCGGTATGGGTGACATGGATGAGGAAACAGAAATAGACGAAGGTGGCGTCATGGCGACGGCTGGATTGTCTGCTTTATCGAAATACCAGATTCAGGGTGTTATTGCAAATGCCCAGGCGGTTAAAGAGGTGGCTGAAAGTGAAGAACTCGGGGAAATCAGGTCAGCTTTTTCCGAATTTGATCAATCCCTTAAGAATGTCGACATGGAACTGTTGACCGGCCATGTTCATATGCTGTGGATGGAATATCACATGAGGCTCGGCAATGATGCTATTGAAGGTATGGAAGCTGAAACTCTCAAAAATGCAAAAAAAACAGTGAAATCTTTAGCAGAGAATATAAGTTTCATGGCAGCAAAATTTGGTTTGAATCATAAGCGTCCATCTCCAGAAGTATCAAGAATAAGTGACACTTTCAGGAAGCAATTGTCAAAAGTCTTTGTAAATTATTTCGCAATGCAGCAAGCTCTTGCAGCTGACAAGATTCAATTAGCGACGGAGTCGGCAAAGAAAGCATTGGATGCACTCAAGGCCATAGACATGAAGTTATTAAGTGGCCCTGATCATGATAAATGGATGAAACTTTCTATAAAACTCGAGTCAACGCTATCGGAGGCAAGTGAAAGTAAAGACATAAAGTTACTGCGTGAAGACTTCTATCTTTTGTCGCAGCAATTGTCAAAAATAGCGAAGCACTTCGGTTCAATGGGACAGTCGCCTTTGTATATCCTGCATTGTCCAATGGCATTCGATAATAAAGGGGCACAGTGGTTGCAGGATAATGATCAGACTTCCAATCCATACTTTGGCCAGATGATGTTACGGTGCGGTGGGGTTGAAGAAGTTGTCGGTGTTAAAGAAATCTGGGAAAAGGAAGATAAATAATATGGATGACAACCATTCTTTTGAGCGAACATCCGAGCAAAAATCTTTGATAGGCAAGATTCTATGGTTTTGTCTGACTAATAAGCTTGTGATCGGATTGCTCGTTGTGTTTGTAATTTTTTGGGGAATTATAGTAGCGCCTTTTGATTGGGAAGTTGGCGGGCTTATGCGCAGACCCGTTCCGGTAGACGCGATTCCCGATATCGGCGAGAACCAGCAGATAGTTTTTACTGAATGGATGGGTCGCTCACCGCAGGATGTTGAAGACCAAATATCTTATCCTCTTACGGTTTCCTTATTAGGCGTGCCAGGTGTTAAGACCATCCGAAGCTATTCATTTTTTGGTTTTTCCTCTATTTACATCATCTTCAAGGAGGACATAGAGTTTTACTGGTCGCGAAGCCGCATTTTGGAGAAGCTAAACTCACTTCCATCAGGCACCTTACCCGAAGGAGTGCGTCCTGCTCTTGGTCCTGACGCTACAGCTTTAGGTCAGATATTCTGGTACACGCTGGAAGGTCGTGACCAGGCTGGTAATCCCAGCGGTGGCTGGGACCTTGAGGAATTGCGTACGATTCAGGATTGGTATGTTCGTTACGGTCTTCTGTCGGCGGATGGGGTTAGTGAAGTTGCTTCTGTTGGCGGCTTTGTCAGGGAATATCAGATTGATGTGGACCCTGGTGCTATGCGGGCATACGGGGTAAGTTTGGCGGATGTTTATCATGCTGTCAAATCATCTAATATCGATGTCGGTGCCAAAACTATGGAATTGAACAAGGTAGAGTATTTCATACGCGGCATCGGCTTTATCAAAGAGATATCTGATATTGAGGATAGTGTTGTCAAGGTCGTAGATAATGTTGGCATTTTGGTTAAAGATATAGCTACGGTAACTCACGGCCCTGCTTTGAGGCGTGGTGCATTGGACAAAGAAGGTGCCGAAGCTGTAGGCGGAGTTGTGGTTGCTCGCTATGGTGACAATCCATTGGCTGTGATTAAAAGTGTTAAAAAGAAGATTGCAGAAATCACCCCCGGCCTGCCGTCAAAGGTTCATATAGATTTTTCAAAAACCAATTCTCAGCAGATTCGAGAGTACGCGGAAGAAAATGGTTTTGACGCCTATAGCGGTGCGCAAATCAATCATGAAGATTGGCTTGATTATCTTCGCGAAACCTTAGTTGAAGATTGGCCGCAATGGGTGACAATAAGTCAGGTTAATATCATTCCGTTTTATGACCGAACAGGCTTGATTTATGAAACACTTGGGACGCTTTACACAGCTCTAAGTGAAGAGATTCTTATCACAATTATCGTTGTTATCCTAATGGTAATGCATTTACGAAGTTCTGTCCTGATTAGCGGGCTGCTTCCGATATCGGTGCTGATGTGCTTTATAGCTATGAAGTTCTTCGGTGTAGATGCCAATATCGTTGCGCTTTCCGGTATTGCTATTGCGATAGGGACCATGGTCGATATGGGCGTGGTTATCTGTGAGAATATATTGCGTCATCTTGATGAGGCGGACCCAAAGGAAAATAAGCTCGAAGTTATCCATCGCGCTTCGAGTGAAGTTGGAGGAGCTGTACTGACGGCGGTTTCGACAACCATAATCAGTTTTTTGCCTGTTTTTACAATGATAGGTGCCGAGGGCAAACTCTTTAAACCGTTAGCTTTCACCAAGACGTTTGCATTGATATCTGCTGTTATAGTAGCATTGACCGTAATACCGCCGGCAGCTCATATTCTGTTCTGCAGCAAGGTACCTATTACCGGCAAAAGAATTAAGGTTTGGTTGCATCTGGCAATTGTTCTTGTCGGAGTTTTCGCGGGTTTCCTGCTGAGTTGGTGGGCAGGTTTTGCACTTCTTCTTTTCGGGAGTTATTATCTGGCTTCTGACAATATCCCTGAAGATATTAAGCGGTTCGCTCCCTGGGTTGCAAATATTCTTGTGGTATTGTTTGTTGGTATTTTGCTAACCGAGCACTGGGAGCCGATTGGGGCAGAGCAAGGGTTTTTACAAAATTTCATATTTGTTGCCCTCTTAATTGGGTCGCTGCTTGGTGCATTCAGAGCATTTCAGCATTTTTATCCTGTAATTCTTCGATGGTGTCTGCGTCATAAACTGTTATTTTTATCGATGCCCTGCCTTCTTCTTGTCTTTGGCGTATCAATATGGTCCGGGCTTGGCAAGGAGTTTATGCCGCCCCTGGATGAGGGTTCATTTCTCTATATGCCTACTACCATGGTTCATGCTTCAATTGGAGAGGCAATGGATGTCTTGAGCAAACAGGATATGGCCCTGCGCAGTATACCAGAAGTTGATTCTGTTGTAGGAAAAATTGGTCGCGCAGAGACTCCCCTGGACCCGGCGCCGGTATCGATGATAGAAACAGTTATTAACTATAAGCCGGAATACATAACCAATAAAGACGGTCGTCGAGTTAAGTTTCGATATGACAAAAAAACAGCCAGTTTTGTTCGCGATGATTTTGGTGAACTTATTTCTGATTCGCGTGGTAGGCCTTTCAGGCAATGGAGAGATGAAATAAAAAGTCCCGATGACATCTGGAAAGAAATCATAAAAGTTACAAAAATCCCCGGAACCACATCTGCACCTAAACTGCAGCCAATAGCCGCCCGAATCATTATGCTCCAAAGCGGTATGCGTGCGCCTATGGGCGTTAAAATTAAGGGCCCGACCCTTGAGGTTATTGAAAAAGTTGGTCTTGAGATTGAGGTATTTCTAAAAGAAGTCCCTTCCGTTGAGCCCGCCGCAGTTTTTGCTGACCGTATAGTAGGCAAGCCCTATCTGGAAATCATTCCAGATAGAAAGGCCTTGGCTCGTTACGGTGTACCCATGCGTGTGTTCCAGGATGTTGTCGAGATTGCTATTGGAGGCAGAAAAGTCACCACAACAGTCGAGGGTCGTGAACGTTTCTCCGTACGTGTACGCTATCAACGAGAATTAAGGGACAATATTGAAGCGCTTGAAAAAATTCTGGTTCCTGCCTCTAATGGTGTACAAATTCCTATTATAGAGGTGGCTGAGTTATCTTACGTTCGAGGTCCGCAGGTTATTAAAAGTGAAGACACATTCCTCACAGGTTATGTTCTTTTTGATATGGTCTCTGGTAATGCTGAAGTGGATGTTGTTGAAGAGTGCCAGGCATATTTGCAGGAAAAAATCGAAAAAGGTGAATTTGTCTTACCTCCCGGTGTCAGCTATACTTTCGCAGGTAACTACGAAAATCAGATACGGTCGCAAAAAACATTGGCAGTTGTTTTGCCCCTGGCTTTATTTATTATTTTTCTGATACTATACTTCCACTTTAAATCGGTTGCTACGACTTCCTTGGTCTTTAGCGGCATTCTTGTCGCCTGGTCTGGTGGTTTTCTGATGCTATGGTTTTACGCCCAGCCCTGGTTCCTCAACTTCGATGTTTTTGGCGTTAATATGCAGGACCTCTTCCAGATACATCCAATAAACCTGAGCGTTGCTGTCTGGGTGGGCTTTTTAGCGTTGTTTGGAATAGCTTCTGATGACGGTGTTGTAATGGCAACATACCTTGAACAATCTTTTAGAGATAACAAGCATGACACAATCGAGCACGTCCGCGAAGCTACAGTCCTCGCGGGTAAAAGGCGTGTCCGAGCGTGCCTTATGACAACCGCAACGACAATACTGGCTCTGCTGCCAATTCTTACTTCAACAGGTCGCGGCTCGGATGTCATGGTCCCTATGGCAATACCATCGTTTGGCGGGATGACTATCGAAGTTCTGACCATGCTGGTGGTGCCGGTACTTTACTGCGCCATACAGGAATTCAAGCTGAAATGGAAAATGAAAACTACAGCATTAGCGGCAGGTGAAGTAAGTTAACTGATTGCCTGAGTATCTAACTGAGGGTTTAATCGCGATTTAGCCTGACCAATAAGGTAGAAGCTGCCCGTGATGCAGATTAGGTCTTCCTTGCTGATCGCATTTTGAGCAAGCCGCAAAGCTTCACCCAAACTCAAAGCAGTCTGATACATTTTGCCGCAAATTTCAGTATACATGTCACCCAACTCGTCCGGCGACATTGCTTTGGTCGAGTTGCTGCGGGTGAATATAACTTTATCTGCACCGTATTGTAGCTGATGGAGCATGCCCTTGACGTCCTTATCGGAATTGCATCCGAAGATCATCACCATCGAGTCGTACGGGATATTTTGTCCGATAGCATGTATCAATGCCTTGATGCTTGCGGCGTTGTGGGCAGCGTCAATCATAATGCGCGGGTCCTGGTATATCATCTCCATCCTGCCGGGCAGAAAAACACCGTTAAGTCCTTCGGTTGCCTTTTCATTGTCTATATCGTATCCGCTTGATTTGAGCTTATCAAGCATCGCAAGTGCCAGGCCGCAATTAATCGCCTGATGCTTTCCGTACAATGGTACTTTAATGTGCTCAAACTTACTTGTCGGTGTCGCAAGGCATATCCTCGTATGAGGTCCGTCCTCACGTGATGTTTCAAAACGATATGAAAAATCTATATCGCCGCCGGTAACATGTAAGGGCGCCTGGACCGAATTTGCACGGGATTTCAGGACAGCCATTGCATCCGGATGCTGGTGTACGGTAACGATAGGTACGCCTCGCTTGAAGATTCCTGCCTTTTCTTCAGCAATGCGGTCAATCGTCTCACCCAATTGGTACTGATGGTCAATGCTTATACTGGTTATGCCGACAAGCTCCGGCGAAATAACATTGGTACTGTCCAGGCGTCCGCCAAGACCAGTCTCGATTATTCCAAGGTCAGCTTTCTTATCTGTGAAATGCAGAAAAGCCAATGCGGTCATAATCTCAAAGAAACTTGGTGCGTCGGTCTTTGCCATTTTTTCCAAAGAAGCATGAATGCGGTTCATTAAACCGAGCATTTCTGACTGACTTATCATTTGTGAGTTGACCACAATACGTTCATGTAGGTGCAGTAAGTGCGGCGAAGTATAAAGCCCGATCGTGTAGCCGTTTGATTCAAGCATCCTTGCAAGCATAGTAGCTGTAGAGCCTTTACCTTTTGTGCCGGCTATATGGACTGTAGGGATTTTTTTGTGGGGATTACCTACGAGAGACAGTAGTTTTTTCATTCGCTCAAGGTTAAAAGTTGTAACATTATACCTCAAACGCGTTTGTTTCTCGTAATCTGTATGCTCAGAAAGGTACTTCATCGCTGCTTTATAGCTTTTAAAGGCCTTTTTGCTTTTGACCTTAGCGACTTTTGCCGAAGTACTCTTCCCGGTTTTCTTTGCTTTAGTTGTTTTTGTTGATTTTGTCATAACCATCCAGTATAGCAGACGGTAACCATAAAGTCAACGTCGTGACATTAAATCAATATAAAACACTCCCTCTTTGTGGGTACGTCGGCCTGTTAAGGCCTATAACTTCTTACTAATAAAAGAGTTAAGGCGGTGTAAACATATTTTTCATCCCGGCAAAAACTCTTTTTTTTATTAGTAAAACTGCAAATTGCAGCAACTCTACTTATAGTAGGGCGGTTTAAAGCCCCAAAAATCCGGTTTTTTCTGGCTCAATAAATTAGGAACAACCCATTGAGTTACCGCAATTAAAGCACTTATAACAGGTTCCGTTGCGTACTGTAATCGAACCGCAAATGTCACAAGCAGGTGCATCGTCCTGGAAATGTTCGAATTGTGCGCTAAATTTCTGCATTACAACTCCTTCAGCCTGCGCATCTCCGGAACTATCGGGGGCAGTTGAACCAACTAAAGTTTTTATTCGGTTTGCGACATCAGTCAGTCCACTTTTCGTTGGCAGCACAGATGTTTTAACATTGTCCTCGGTAATAATAGGTTCTTGTTGCTCAATGGAGCGTTTTGGTTTTGTTGCAGCTTTTACTTCAACGATTTTCTGGGTCAGGTCCTTTGTCCTCTTAACCAGTTGCTTAGCTGTAGTTACATTCTTGTTTGTCTTTGGAGCTTCTGTTCTGTTAGGTGTGTTCATCTCTTCATAGCCTGGAATAAACTGACACCCAAGCCAGCAGAAGATATAATCGATTATACTCTTTGCAAATGGGATGTTCCTGTTCGAAGTCATCCCGGAAGGTTCGAACCTTGCGTGTCGGAATTTATCCACCAATGTAATTAGAGGCACGCCGTATTGCAGCGACATTGAAGTACATGTTCCAATCACATTCATAAGTCCTCCAACGGTACTGCCTTCCTTTGCCATTGTGATAAACAATTCACCCGGCTGACCATCTTCATACAGACCAACCGTCAAATAACCCTCATGGTTTGCAACAGAAAATTTATGTGTAAGACTGTTACGCGTATCTGGAAGCCTGCGTCTAAACGGCCTTGCGGCAGGTGGTGGTGGAACTTCCTTGGCTTTTGCTTCCTCGTGCTTCTTGGTGGAAACCGGTTGTAATTTCTTCGAGCCATCACGATAGATGGCAATTGCCTTTAATCCTAATTTCCATCCCTCCATATAAGCCTCAGCAATTTCCTCAGTTACGATTTCATTGGGCATGTTTATGGTTTTGCTGATAGCGCCTGATATGAAAGGCTGAACAGCAGCCATCATTTTCAAATGGGCCAGATAGTGAATGAACCTCTTACCGTTACGAGGCTTAAAGGCACAATCGAATATCGCAAGGTGATCATCACTTAATTTTTCCGCGCCTTCAATACTTTCCTGTTCGTCTATGTGGTCACAAATTGACTTGATCTCATCGGCGCTATAGCCCAAACATTCAAGAGCCATCGGCACGGTCTTGTTGACGAGTTTGAGCATTCCGCCGCCTGCCAGTAATTTATATTTAACCAGTGCGATATCAGGTTCAATACCTGTGGTATCACAATCCATCAGAAATCCGATGGTCCCTGTTGGGGCGAGCACCGTCACCTGAGCGTTTCTAAAGCCGGTTTTCGAGCCAGCGTCAAAGGCATAATCCCATGCGTCCTTAGCTGCGTCGCGCAGATAGTCCGGGCAATGCGATTCGGGAATATCACGGGCGTGCTGACGATGCATGTTGATGACCTTTAGCATCTCACTTTTATTTTTCTCGAATTCCTCAAAGGTTCCCCTAATGGATGCGATTTCATTGCTTGCCGCGTAAGCGGTTCCTGTCATGATAGCTGTTATCGCCGCTGCCATTGCCCGTGCCTGATCCGAATCGTAAGGAAGTGCCAGAGTCATCAAAAGTGAGCCTAAATTGGCATATCCCAGTCCAAGCGGACGGAATATATGGCTGTTTGTCGTTATCTCAGCATCCGGATAGCTGCCGTTATCAACCAGAATCTCCTGTGCAATAATGAAAAGCCTGGCAGCTTTCTTAAATCTTTCAACATCCAAAGTGCCGTCGTCATTGCGGAACTTTATAAGGTTCAGCGAAGCGAGGTTGCATGCTGAGTTGTCAATGAACATGTACTCGCTGCATGGATTTGAGGCATTGATCGGGCCCGAATTAGGGCATGTATGCCAGCGGTTAATTGTGCTGTGATACTGCAAACCAGGATCGCCGCAAATTCTTGTCCCCTCAGCTATGAGGTTCATCAGTTCTCTGGCCGAATGCTCCTCTATTTTATCGCCTGTTGTTACTGCATGTGTGGCCCATTTATCATCTTTCTCGACGCACTGCATAAATTCATCTGTTACGCGGACAGAAAGATTGGAATTCTGGAACATCACACTGCTGTAGGCCTCATTGTTATAGTCACCGTTATAGCCGGCTTCGATAAGTGCCCACGCCTTTTTTTCCTCTACTGTTTTGCAGGTGATGAATTCCTTGATATCAGGATGTCCAATTTTTAATGATTGCATTTTTGCTGCACGTCGGGTCTTACCGCCTGATTTGATTACCGCAGCAACCTGGTCATAGACCCTCATAAAGCTTAATGGCCCGGACGGTCTGCCTCCGCCGGAAAGCTTCTCTTTGCTGCTTCGGAGTGTAGATAAGTCTGTTCCCGTCCCCGAGCCGTGTTTGAACAGCATCGCCTCGCTTGCTGCAAGACGCATTATATCTCCCATTGAATCCTTAACCGACTGGATAAAGCACGCTGAAGACTGAGGATACTCATAGCTGTTTTCGCACGGAATTGCTTTTTGTTCTTCGAGGTCCCAATGCCAGTTATGTTTGCTGCCTTCGATACCGTAAACATGGTACAGACCGACATTAAACCATACCGGCGAATTGAATGCTCCGTATTGGTTTACGCAAAGGTAACTCAGCTCATTATAGAAATTCTCAACATCTTCTTCTGTCGCAAAGTAGCCGTCCTTTCTGCCCATGTCAGCAATGGTTCTGCAGACACGGTGGACAAGCTGTTTTACAGAATTTTCCCGGTGTCCCGTTTCCACATCACCGTAGAAGTACTTACTTGAAACAACTTTTGTTGCAAGCTGGCTCCAGCTTGTGGGCACTTCAATATTGTCCTGTTCAAAAATTGCCTCACCGCTGTCACTGGAAATCTTTGCAGAACGCCTCTCCCATTCGAGTTCGTCAAACGGATGAACGCCGGGAGTTGAGAAGATTTGCTCTATGCTCAATCCCTCGGACTCAGTGACTTTAGAAGTGTCCTTCGGTTGCGGCTGCTGGTCCTTAAACGGGTTTTCAGGGTTGAATTTCTGTGACATTTACGAGCCTCCATGCGATCAATTAAACACAATATATAGTAAAACGAGCAGAAATAAAACAAGATATAGTTGTATTAACTACCCATATAGTTATACGAGATTTGTCCAAAAGTGAAAAGGGAAAAGTCGAAAAAATTTCCAATATTTTAACTTTTTTTTCTTAATCCTTATAATTACTGAATCTATGCCGACAATTTTTTTATAATAAATAGAAATTAAGGTCCGATAATTTTAACCGAGCCTGTGTGATTCATAATTGATTTTGGATTTTACTTACATTTGCTTTTGTCCGAAGATTATTCCAGTGGAGTTTTGTTTAATTAAATCCTGTATATATATTGAAAGTGAAAAACTCATTTATCAATAGGGGTGTTTCCAATACAATAGCTTTATGGGTGCAGATAAAGATAGATTAGATGCGATCAGACAGCAGATACAGGCTTTGCCTGCGGTGCCCGGTCTGTACTTTATGAAAGGGCCCAAGGATAAGGTCCTCTATATAGGAAAAGCCAAAAACATTCGCAGCCGGGTCAGCAGCTATTTTCAAAAATCATCTGACCTGCTTGCTTCCCGCGGGCCCAAAATTGTTGAAATGCTCGAAAAGGTCGAATCTATCGACTTCTTAGAAACCGAAACCGAAGTTGACGCGATGCTCCGCGAAGCCAGGCTTATAAAGGATATCCGTCCGCCTTACAATACAGACCTTGTTGACGATAAGAGCTTTCCATACCTTGAGATAACCACCAGCGAAGACTTCCCCTGCGTCTATATCACCCGTAAACCGCGTCAAAAGGGTGTTAGGCTGTTCGGGCCTTTCACTAGCGTAAAGGAACTTAGGGCGGTTTTTGTCGAGCTTCAAAAGATTTTCAAGTTCAGAACATGCACCCTGGAGATTCGCGCCGATAACGAAAAACGGAAATTTTTCAGACCCTGTATCCTCTATAGCATAAAACAATGTGCAGCACCTTGTTCAGCAAAAATTTCTAAGACAAATTACAAAACAATTATCAGCGACCTTGTTAAATTCTTAAAATCGAAACGCTCAACGATAATTCGCCAGCTAAAAAAACAGATGGCCGCTGCTGCCGGGGCGCAAAAATACGAGTCAGCAGCTCTATATCGTGACAGGATTCGTTTGATAGAGAGGCTCGACCGCCGAGGCAGTCCCGATGAGAACCTCCAGCCTGAGGTTTTCGCAACTGACCCGACCCAGGCCCTGCAGCAATTGCAGAATATCCTAAAAACCGACCAGCCTGTCAGAATTATCGATGGGATTGACATTGCACATATATCAGGAGCTGAATCGGTAGGCTCATTGGTCAAATTCATTGACGGCAAACCGTTCAAATCCGGTTATCGCCGCTTCAAAATCAAGACCGTAAAAGGCATCAATGATTACGCGATGATAGCCGAGGTGGTCAAACGCAGGTATAAATACGCCTTAAAGGGTGAGGAACTCTGGCCTGACCTGATTTTGATCGATGGCGGCTTAGGACAGCTCCATGCCGCCCAGAACGCCCTTAAAGAGCTAAATGCTCCGCCGTTAAAAATCGCCTCTATCGCGAAAAGGGAAGAGGAAATTTACCTGCAAGGCGTCAGAAAGCCCCTGAGACTGCCCAGAACGTCCTCTGCTTTGAAGTTATTGCAATACGTTAGAGATGAGGCCCATCGATTCGCCCAGCACTACCACCACATCCTGCGAAACAAAAAACTGCTCGATAAGAAATAATAACCTTTACCGGCAATAGCCTGTTATGCGTTTGTCATCATCGAATTGCTCTACTTCGACATTTTTCATGCACTTTTGGTCGGCTAATTTGGCCATTTCTTCGGATATCTCAACATCGCCCTCCGAGCCAAGCACTTTCGGTGAAATATAAATACATACCTCGTCAGCCAAAGCTTCTCTAAGAAACGAGGTTATTACTGTTGGTCCGCCCTCAACAAGCAATTGCTGTATCTGGCGCTTACCAAGCTCATCGAGCAGGGCGGTTAAATCACAAAGGCCGTCTTTAACCGGCACAGTTAGAATCTCAGCTCCGGCCTCGGTAATTTTTTCAGCTAATTGCGGATTATTATTCAACGCCTGTTCTGTAGTAACTATTAATACCGGCGATTCTTTGGCAGTCGCAATCAATTGACTCTCAAGCGGTATTCGCAGCTTACTGTCGAGTACAATTCTTGTAAGTTTTTTTCCTTCACCTGGTCTTGCGGTCAGTAGCGGGTCATCTGAAAGGACCGTTTCAATGCCGACAAGTATCCCTCCGACGCGGCTGCGAAGTTTATGGACGTCTTGCCTGCTCTTTTCGTTTGATATCCATCTTTGCCCGCTTGTTTTTTTCCATGCCATCTTGCCGTCACTGCTCTGTGCCCATTTCAATATAACCCATGGCCTACCTGTCGTTGCGAATTTGATAAAAGCAGCATTTAGTAATTTCGCCTGCTCTTCGCATACACCGACAACAACCTCAATTCCGGCATCACGTAATTGCTGGAATCCTTTTCCGCTTGCGTGCGCCGACGGGTCAGCCATGGCAGCTATAACTTTCCCCGGCTTTGCGTCGATAATCGCCTTGGTGCATGGCCCGGTTTTGCCCACATGAGAGCAGGGCTCAAGCGTGACATAAATCTCGCTATCAGCAGCACTTAGACCTTTCACATTACAATCTTCAAGGGCGTTTATTTCTGCGTGGGAACCTCCGAATCTCTCGTGCCAGCCTTGGCCTATAATTTCGCCGTCTTTAACAATTACACAACCGACCGCTGGATTAGGTTCGACAGAACCTATACCGCCCCGGGCAAGTGACAAAGCTTTTAGCATGAACTTTTCATCGATGTCTGTCATACTTATCTGCCAATCATATCTGTGAACTGTTTTTCATTTATCACCTCGACCCCCAATTTCTCAGCCTTTGCAACCTTACTGCCCGGCTTCTCACCTGCCAATACGAAATCGGTTTTTTTGCTCACGCTTGAAGAGACCTTTCCGCCGGCTTGTGTGATAGCTTCTTTGATTTGCTGTCTGTCGAAGTTCTCTAATGTCCCCGTGACAACAATGGTTTTACCTGTCAGCTTGCTCGTTTTTTTGACGGCAGGTTTTGCAGGTTTCACTCCTGCTGATAATAGTTCATCTATTACTTTGCGGTTTTTTTCATCGCGGAAATATTTATAAACACTCTCAGCCATAGTTGGCCCGATCTGGTCAATATCCGCCAACTTTTTCTGCTCGGCGGCCATCAGTGACTTTAGCGAACCAAATTCGTCTGCCAGTATCTGCGCCGACTGGCCGCCGATGTGGCGAATACCCAAAGCTGCTACCAATCGCCATAGAGACTGATGTTTGCTTTTCTCGATAGCATCAATCACATTAGAGGCACTTTTATCTGCCATCCGTTCAAGTTCGGCTACCTGACCGAACTCTAACTTATATAAATCCGCGAAATTCTTTACAAGCCCGGTATCAATCAACTGCTCAATCAATGACGGACCGAGATTCTCAATATCCATCTGCCCCTTACCGGCAAAGTAAAACAAGCGTTCCTTTAACTGACCCCTGCAATCAGGATTTGTGCATCGGATATAGACTCCGTCTTCATCTTTGCGGATTGTACCGCTGCAATTCGGGCATTTTTTCGGCTTTTCAAAAGGCTTTGCGCTTTTAGGCCTGAGTTTTGTCTTAACCTCGATCACTTTTGGTATTATCTCGCCAGCCTTTTCGATTATCACCGTGTCACCTTCTCGCACGTCAAGTCTGTCTATTTCATCGAAGTTATGCAGAGAGGCCCTTTTGACCGTTGTCCCTGCCAGCTGCACAGCTTTTAAATTTGCCACCGGTGTTAAAATTCCGCTTTTACCTACCTGAACGTCGATTGATTCGACAATAGTTTCGGCCTGCTCGGCTGGGAACTTGTAAGAGATGCACCATCGCGGAGCCCTGCCAGTCGCTCCGAGATTTTTCTGCTGCGCGAATTTATTGACCTTAATAACCATCCCGTCTATCTGATAACCCAGCGTTTGTTTTTTCTTTTCCCAGCTATGGCAAATATCAATAACCTCATCAATACTTCCAGCCTTTTTAATATGCGGATTTACCGGCAGCCCAAGGTCCTTCAACTTTTGCAAACTTCTGTAATGATTGGTATCTAAAGGCTCTGAAACCTCACCTGTTGCATAAGCAAAAAATGAAAGATTCCGCGAAGATGTAACTTTTGAATCCAGTAATTTCAATGACCCCGCGGCCGTGTTACGAGGATTTGCAAAAGTTGGTTCGCCGCTTTCCAGAAGAAGTCTGTTTAACTCAACAAAAGAACTTGTCGGCATGTAGACTTCGCCGCGAACCTCTAATACTTCGGGAACGTTCCCATTATCTAACAGCACTAAAGGTACCGCTTTTATTGTTCGCACATTGGCGGTGACATTGTCGCCGATTTCACCCTTACCTCTGGTGGCAGCGGTAACTAACTTACCATTTTCATATCGCAGACTTATCGCAAGCCCGTCGATTTTTAATTCAATCACATAATCGTATTTTTCTTCGCCAAGCTGTTTGCGAACTCTCTCATCAAACGCTCGCAATTCTTCTTCGTTATAGGTGTTGTCTATACTCAGCATCGCTGTTGTGTGATGAACCGATGTGAAGCCTTCTGTGAGTTGTTCGGATACCCGCTGGGTAGGCGAATCAGGCGTTACTAATTGCGGATTGGCTTGCTCTAATTGCTTTAGATCGGCAAAAAGTTTGTCATATTGCTGGTCGCTTAGTTTAGGGGCATTGAGAACGTAATACAAACGGTCATGCTCTCTGATCTCAACTCGCAGTTTTTCGATTTTGTTTTTCGCATCTTCCAGCATAGCTATTATTTATACGTTTTTTACGCTCCTTTTTCAAGATATGTATTTACGCAGATTCTGCTTTGAGCTTTTTAAAAAATGCTGTTGTCGCCCCCAAAATAAATCCACCGATATTTGCGATGCAGGTGGTATCCAGCGCGGTGCCGTCATAGTTGAACTTGGTAAGTTTATTTTCACACCTGGGACAGGATTTTTCAACTATTCGATTGGATTGGCAGGATATCTATAATTTGCAAAAAACAGAGCAAATTTGCTGTGGTAGCGGGAAAAAAGTCATTTTTTGAGAAATTTATTGGAATTAATAAATCCCAAAGGGTGGTTAATGCCCCGGAATGCTTAAAATAGCCATGATAACCACGAGGCAAACAACAAGAATCGCAGCGCGAGTTATTTTCATAAGTTGTGTTGTGGGTTTGACATACCGCCATACAAATGACCAGCAAATGGCGATTAGTGATATACGCAAAACAAAACTCGCAAAATCCAGTAACATGACCCCACAATACCCCATTTTAACGCAAAAGTCAAGAAAAAAACACCCCATCTTGCCATTTGTAAGGTTTGTTAAGATAGGTAAGCAGGTATATGTCGGCATTTTAGAAGTAAAATTTAAAGAAAAATGAAAACATAAGCCGAATAAACATCAAATGGAGTTTTTGTAATTTTTTGGTCTTGATTAAGGAGAGCTAAGGATGCGTTTTCTAGAAGAAATTAAAAAATGGTTAGGTGAGGTAACAGAAATCTTCTTGTTGTTGATTGCTGTTGGTATCGCAGTAGAGATTCTTTTTGGCAGCACGGTTCCGTTCTTTGGCGGCGTAGTTGCTAATCTTACTGCTTTGCTCAATACTCTTGGTGAGAACGGTCTTGTTGGACTGATCGCTTTGAGTATTATTATGTATCTGTTCCACAGGAAAAAAGCTGTTGCATAACACAATAGCTGGCTTATGTCTTTAGTTGTAGCACAAGCTAAGTCCGTTAGATTAGCTTGGTATAAAGGCAGTTAAGCTTGACGAGACAATTGAATAAGTACACAAGCAGGCCAGGAGAATATCTTCTGGCCTGTTGCTTTTTTATGGGATTCGCCGCTCTAAATGATTGGTGGGGTATGAGCACTATATAGTCGGAATCGCTAATCTTTCCCTAAACTAATAGCAATAGGTTGTTGCCATAGACTTGTCATCTGTTTCATTTATCCTCGCAGATTTGCATATGGTCTCTTGCTATATAATTTTGTAAAATCATGTATTAAATTTTTCTCGATTAACCTTGGATCTTCTTCGGGTGTGGTTTTCCAGCATATAAGCAGATCTTTGTGGTTTCTTAATTGCCAAATCAGTCTTCCGCCCCAATGTCCCACAGGCTGCCCCTGCCCGAACTTCATGTATTGTTTTAATCGTGAGTAAAGAGTAGCATTGGATTTACCCCCTCCCGCTTGGCCGATATAGATTACAATTGTATCCTCGACCCAATTTGATTTTAACTCGGATAACGCCACAGTCGGATTTTTCTTCTTAAAATGCCCCCCGACACTCTCTGTTAAAAAGTGGCACTTTTCAATTGTATTTAAAACAAAATATATTCCTTTTACTTTGGGCACATCTTTACATTCGCTTATTGCCAAATCTTTAGTAGTTGTAAAACCCTTGTAGCCTGCCTTTTCAATTGCTTCTATACTTTTGAACATCTCAATTCCACTGGGCACGGTTTTTTTATTGTTGATTTCCTCAATAGTCATTGGATCCAGATTATTTTTCGAATTATCATCGGCAGAAAGAGTATTTTGTGATTTTGAGTGGGGTATTCTCCACTCTGTATTTTTGCCGCCAGTCTGAAACGCATAAGGAATTCGGCCTTGTCTTAAAATCCTGCGTAATGGTAAGCCAGAACGTTCACTTCTGTCTTTTAAAATATGGTTTTCCTCTAACATAATGTTTGCTTCAGAGGGTGTTAGATAACTTTTACAAGTTCTTTCCAACTCTTCATCAATTGCTTTAATAATTTTATTGATATTGTTCATTTTGGTTAAACCCTTAAAACTGAACACTGAAAGTTAATAAGACTCTTGCTTGTCGGATATAGCAATATAAAATATTATAATTTACTTATTTGTAAATTTCAGCCTGCAAGCATGGCAAGTAGTATGACCATTGGTTTTAGGCCCGTCTCAAGGGAGTTTCTTAGCATTTGCCTGAGAGTTGATTTTCCTTTTGTTGTCTTAAAATATCGCTCTCTTCTTGCAGCATCTCTTTGGGACAAGTGAGCTTCGTAGTAAATCAGCCTTAATGGCAGTCTGGATTTTGTGCTGATATTCTTACCTGAATTGTGTTCTTTCAGTCTTCTTTTTAAATTGTTTGTAAAACCAATGTAGAATTTCTCATCTTTTAAGCTTAATAATACGTAGGCATAGTACATAAAATCATCGCAAAGATAAAATCTAATAAATCCCACCAAATATATGATAACCCCGAACCACTACGGGTTCAGGGTGTGAACCCAACGTGGTTCACACCTCCCCGAGTAGGACTCGAACCTACGACCTAGCGGTTAACAGCCGCTCGCTCTACCAATTGAGCTATCGGGGAATATAGCTAAAGTACTAAATATTGGCTATAATTGACACATTTATCTAAAATAAGACAAGCCATTATCTAAAATATGAGGATTTTGTCAACCTTATCTTTATATTAGTTTGAAAAATCAATCTCAGGCTGGACAAAGAATGGGTTATTTAGTAAAATAGAGAGTTTAGAAAATTTAACGGAACTTACTTTAAAAAGCTTTATAAAATTAGTGTCTATGAGTAAACTTGGCGGTTTGAGAGCTAAAACAACGGTGGGATTATGGCAAAAGATATTCTAAATGTTGGTGGTTTTAAGATTAAAAGGCGCATCGGAACCGGTGCGCGAAGTACCATTTATGAAGCCATCGATGATTCTGACGGTAAAAAGATAGCTCTAAAGCGTGTTATTTTCGAGAGGCCAGAAGATACCAGAATCTTCGAACAGGTTGAGAACGAATTCAAAGTAGCGAAAAAAATCGACCATCCCTATCTTAGAAAATGTTACAAATTAAAAAAAATCCGCAGCATGCTTAAAGTGAAAGAGATGCTGCTTTCCATGGAGCTGTTCGAGGGCCGAAGCCTTGAAGACACATCGGCCTTGAGTCTGGTTGATGTATTGCTTGTATTGAGAACTGTTGCAAGCGGTCTAAGTGCGATGCATCAGCAGGGTTTTGTGCATTGTGACATTAAGCCTAACAATATTCTAATGGATAAATCAGGCTCTATCAGAATTATTGACCTGGGGCAAAGCTGTAAGATAGGCACAGTGAAAAAACGTATCCAGGGCACTCCGGACTATATTGCGCCGGAACAGGTGAGACGAAAACCGCTCGGCCCGAAGACCGATATTTTCAATCTTGGTGCCACGATGTATTGGTCCCTTACAGGGGAAAACATTCCGACGCTAATACCCAAGAAAGATAATATGGGCCTACCTGTTGCTCAGCAACGGCGTGCACCTCACGAATTAAAAAGACAAATTCCTAAAAACATTTCGAAACTTGTGATGGAATGTGTAGAAGATGACCCCGTGGATCGCCCGCGTAACATGGTTATGGTTATTGAAAGGCTCGATCTGCTTATACACAGTATTTTGGGTGACAATATTAAAAAGTTTAAAAATGCCTCAAACAATAGTTGAATTGCTGAAAAAAGGCGCCGCAGCAAACCAGGCAGATAAATTTAGAAAGAGCAATTTGATTCATTTGCCAGCTGAGGGTACCTTAGTTATAAGTGGGGACCTCCACGGACATCAAAGAAACTTCGAGAGAGTGACTACCTTTGCCGATCTGGCAGGAAATCCAGATAGACATCTGGTCCTTCAGGAAATTATTCACGGCGGGCCAAAAGATTCCCAGGGTGATTGTTTGTCTTATAGGGTACTGTTTGATGCGGTCCGACTGAAATTGGATTTTCCCAATCGTGTTCATATCATCATGGGCAACCACGACGTTACGTATATTACTGATAAAAAAGTAATGAAAGACGGCAAGGAGATGAACCATTCAATGTGTGTTGCTTTGAAGCGGGAATTTCCTGAAGATTACGACCAGATAAGAGAGGCGATGAGGGAATTGCTGCTCTCACAGCCTTTAGCGGTCAGATGTGAAAATCGAATATGGCTGTCACATTCTCTTCCTGCCGACCGCCATCTGGACAAATTCGACACAGCAATTTTTGATAGACAGTTGCAGGATGAGGATTTAATCAAGCCTGGCTCGGTGTATCTTTTAACATGGGGAAGAAAACATAGCCAGTCAGCACTCGATGAACTGGCCAATAAGCTTGATAGTGATTTTTTCATTCTTGGACATCAGCCTCAACAACAAGGCTTTAATAAAGTCGGGGACAATCTTATAATTGTTGCGTCGGAGCATAATCACGGATGCCTGCTTCGGATTGATTTAACAAAGTCTTATACTATGGAAGAGCTAATTGACTCGATTGTGCCGTTGGCTTCTATCGCCTGAGAGTATACTTAAAAAAGTTGGATATAAGATACGATAATGGATTGGTATTTCTATATAGCTGTTACGATAATTCTGCTGCAACCGGTAATTCTTTGGCAGGCCTACTATAACTATCGTTACGCGAAAGCCAAACACAAAAGGCCAAGAGAAGGCTATCGCCCCCGAACAATCCTTATCGTGCCATGCAAGGACATGGACTCAAACTTTGAAAAGAATATCACTTCATTTTACAACCTTGATTACGAGGGGTATCTGTTGTGGTTTGTGGTCGCCGAAGAAGCGGACCCTGCTTATGGCCGATTGTGTAAATTAAAAGAGAAACTTGCCCCTAACTCAAAGCCGGAGGATGTCCAGATATTTGTCGCAGGTCAGGGACAATACTGCAGCCAGAAAGTTCATAACTTACTCTATTGCTACGGGAAAATTACTGAAGACATTGAGGTTATGGCTTTCGCCGATTCTGACATTTGTGTTAAGAGCGATTGGTTAAGTCACCTTGTCTACCCTCTGAGGCAGCCAAAACACGGAGCTGCAAGTGGTTATCGATGGTTCGTGCCTAAGAAAAACAATCTTGCGAGTCTGGCCTTATCTGCCCTGAATGCAAAAGTTGCTCAACAGTGCGGCAATTCTCGTTTTAACCAGGTCTGGGGCGGCTCAATGGCTATTAAGGTGGGAACCTTTAGAAGGCTTGGTCTGGATAAAATCTGGCAAAAAGCCTTAAGTGACGATTTGTCACTAAGCTATGCCGTCAAAAAAGCGGGCCTGAAAGTCGCCTTTGTCCCTGCATGTCTGGTGGCTTCGCATGAATCCACTACCTGGGCGGGGTTGCTTGAATTTGGCCGAAGACAGTTCCTAATTACCCGCATAGGTATGCCGGGAACATGGTGGTTTGGATTTTTTGTCTGCTTATACTCAATATTGACTTTATGGGGAACTGCCGCTCTTGCTCTTTATGCTGTAAAAACCCATGCCCAAAACGCTAACTTTTTCATTTTGGTACCAATCCTATTATTTCTGTGTCAGATGGCCGGAGCAATAATGCGGCAGAATATAATTGGTAAGTTACTGCCCGATGATAAACCGAAGATGAGAGCAGCGATGGTTTCTGATATATTTTTCTTCTGGCTATGGTCCTTATTGATGTTTTATCTAATTGTCTCTTCGGCATTTGGAAGAACAATTATCTGGCGTGGTATCGGCTACAAACTAATAAGCCCGACTGAAACGGTTATCATCAGCCGTTAATAATAGAAGTGTGTTTAGACCGCGGGGCTAATCGATATTTTCAATATTGTTTTCTGGCGAGCCTACAAGATAGATTATACTTTTCCCGCTGCGTTTAGCATCTAATAATGCCTTATCGGCTTGTTCAATCAGCTGCTGCATTGTTAATCCGTCATGTGGAAAACTTGACAACCCGCCGCTTATTGTCAAAACGCCTTTGCCCTCGGCGCCGAGCATAGGAAATTCTGTTTTCTGCAATTCACTCATGAAACGTTTCGTTATAAATATCGTCTCCTTAGGATGCTCTGCCGCAGTTGAACGTCTTTCTTTTTCCAAATCGCCAAGTTTGGACTTGGGGTCATCCCAGAAAAGAACCACAAATTCATCTCCGCCAATTCTGCCCACAACATCGTGCGGTCGGCAGCATTTTCGTATTAAAACAGCAGCTTGTTTTAAAATATCATCGCCGGCAGCATGACCATAAACATCATTATAATGCTTGAAATTATCAATATCGAACATCAGCAGGGTTACTTTGCCCTTTTCCTTTTTTGCGAGTTTGATAATTTGTTTGGCGAATTCCCATATATATCTTCGATTTTTCAGTCCTGTCAACTCGTCCGTTGTAGCTAGTTTTTCAAGTTCCTTTATTTTCATCTCCACCTTGGGGTCCGTAGCGGCTTGTGTCGGCTTGGTTAGCTCAATTGCTTTGCTCTGCGTCAAAGATTCATAAAATCTACTTGTTCCAAGCGGGCATATCAAATAATCATCAGCTATCTTGCTGCCGTTGGTTCCCGATTGGACAAGCCGCATCGCTGCAGTCTCTTCCCGCATCTGTGCCAGAAGGATAATTTTAGAATTTGAGGTAATATCTTTCAGGGCTTTCAATGCCAAATCCAATCTGCTGCTCATCTCCGACATTACAATTGCGATTGTTGTAAAATTGCCATTGGCAACAGTATCGATTGCGTCGAGCATGTTCGGGCTAACCTGAAAGTTAGGCTCCATAATTGCCTCTGCATCTGAAAAGGCTTTTTTGATATTGCCTATCAGCAAAATTTGTTCAGAATTTATTTCAGATGTAAATGACATATTAAAAGCTTTCTTTATTAATCTCCGAGCAAAGCATCGATTTCCGCTTTTGTTGTAAGAAACTCATTTTGGTCAAAATCTGATGCCTTATTCGGTTTTCCTGTCGAGGGGCTAATCTGATTATCAGCTGACAAACTTTCGATTTCTTTTTCAAGCTCAACAGGTTCGCTTATTACAATAACTCCACTTTCTATTATATCCTTAATTTCGGTGGCCAACTTGTTCTCTACAAGGCAACAGCACCGAAATCCCTTTTCCTGTATCTTTGAAAAGAACATTCTCTTTTCTATACCTAACTTTTCTATTCTCCCAATAACCAAAACATCGCCATGCGGCTCGGTTGCGAGTTTAACCATTGCTCTATAAATGTCCTCGCAAAAAACAAACCCAACACCATAACGGCTAAGTAAATTTGTCGCATAGTGAATAAAGTAATCGGTAACATTACCCACTATTATCGTCTGCAACTGCAAATTTTGTCCTGACTGCTTCATGTCTGGTGTTTGATAAAAAAAGCGTTAAAACGACAAAAAGTTAGTTAATTATAGGACGTTACAGTAACAGGATTTGCGAAAAAGTCAACTTTATTCTCATTTCCTGGGCCTCCTATTTACCAGCCATTGCACAAATGACGGTTTTTTGTTAATCAACGATTGGCAAATCATCCAGGTTTTTTTTCACCTGGTCAGAATAAATGCTTTTCGGGTATAAGTTGACAAATCTTGTCAGAGTTTCTCGTGTTTCAGCCAGATATTTTTTCTTTTGTTCTATATTAGAACTGTCCTGCTGACGCCACAGAGAAATCTTTAATAGCCCCAATTCATATAGTGCCTGCATCCCTCCATCGGTGTGCTTGAATTTTTCATGTAGACGGGTAAGTTTTTCTGCACGTAATTGGTCATCAGCAACAAGTTTTGTCTGCGCCAAAAGAATATTGTCACGAAGAGGGTCATTAGTCTTCATCTGTGCAAGCAATTCATTAAGCTGTTGTGAATATTTGGAGCTGTGCGGATTGAGAGTGATGAATTTGGCCAGACGTTTAGCAGATGCCGGATTTTTGGTGCGGTTCTCCATACTTATAAGAGTGCGCAGATAGCTCAATTTTCGCTGTAATTCTGTTAACTTATAGACGCTCATTACAGATTTTGCAGGTGGGTAAAACAGACGAAACAAGTTATCCTTTTTTGTCTCTTCTTTTTCACTAAGCTTTGTTTTCTCATTTTCTATCATTATTTGTGCTTCCAGGATGAGATTGTCAGCTTGTTCAAACTTGCCCTGTCTTGCCATATCCACTGCAATACGCCAACGCGCCTCGAGCGATTCGGGACTATGGTTAAATTCAGTATACAACCAATACCAGCTGTCGTAGGCTCGTTCGTAAGGATAGTCATTGTAAAAACGCAATACTTCTTCCTGGCCAACGGCTTTAATATCCGGGCTATACTCGTTTAGCATGGCCTTGTAATAAAGTGCAATAGGCATCCTTGGGCTTTTAGGACGTTGACTTATAAATAATTCGTATCGCCTCAAAAGCTTTCTTTTTTTAGCCTGATAATTAAATTCATCAGGGACCATAAACCAGCTAGGCCATCGACTATAACGCTGCAAGTCGCTTTGTATTTTTTCTTTCAATTTCCCGCGCAGGGCTATAGCTTCGGCAGGATAAAAACGACTCTTAATATGCCTTCGCAATCTAGCCGTAGGTCTTTTAATCTGACCGTCTAATATTTCGGTTATACTGTGGTCATGAAATGCCGTGACGTGCTCAGGATTGTTTTTGGCAACATAGAGTTGATAATCCAGTTCGTCAAAGCCCAC
>VRUG01000006.1:98071-155478 GCA_019456255.1 Planctomycetota bacterium
CCCACGCTTAACTCAAATACTCCAACAGAAGCCAAAAGAACAATAAGACTTGATATCCAGACGAGGCCGGGCTTATAGCGTGTAAAATGGCCTATGCCGATAACGGTACCGGCTACACTTAAAGAAGTAAGCCATGCGCAAATCCAGGGAGTAAAAGAAAACCCCCACTTGATTGGCTCGACCTCAAGAGCGCCTCCGAGTAAACCCCAGTAGATAAGCTGCGGGGCGGTACATAGTGCGATTGCTGTAAAACGGGAGCGAAAGCGAAGGGGTCTGCATGCCGTTGCGATACAGCTTATTAACAGACTTACCGCAAAGCCTGGTAGATTTGCCAAAAAGACAACGGATAATATAAAGGGGATACTGTAACGAAAGCTCATAAGTTGAGAAATCAACAATGGCGTAATGGCCAGCATACCCATTAGTAATCCCAGCACAAGAATTTGCCATGGATACTCAAATATGCTCACTCCTGTTATAGTATAATGCCCCAATCGCCAATAGCTAAAAGATGTTAGGCTTTGAATCTCGAACGCCCCAAATGTCCCTGTAAGTATTTTTGACCAGAATATACAGCCAGCACCGAAGACCAGAATCCCAAGCAGCCAGCATCTTTGCACATTTTTGTGACTGTAATGAAGCGTAGGCCCTGCAGTCATAAAGGACTTGGTTGCCAACTTTAAACCGTTTTCAGATTGTTTATTACTCATAAGGGTCACTACTGCTTATTACTAATATAATTATTGGCAGCTACGTCAAAATCTATCTCCCAAGAACCCATATATTATAACTGCTGTAAAAGATTTAAGACAGCAAAAACCACAAAGATTAAATCGGCTGTAACTGTAGTTTTTGCAGGCAGTTAGGTCTTCAAGGCCGCCCTGGTCGGCCATGGCAAAGCAGCAGCTCAAAAACGCTATTTAGGTATCATAATACCTGTTGTTGAAAGTAATTAAGAACATAATCTAAACGATTGATACTTATTTAGACGAAAGGTATAATAAGTGTCATCATAAATTGAAGATTATTTTATATTTTTTGGGAGGTTCATAATTATGTTACTTCGTATCTTTAGAGCTGTCTTCATTCTTATCATTTTAGCTGTTTTGTTTGTCAATGTAAGTTCACCTACAATATCAGGGGGAGAAGATTCAATAAATTTCTGGGTGATAGTCTGGAGTGGTTTGGGGATGGCGACAGTTGTTTTTCTACTGGATGTGCTTACGCCCAAGAAAAAACTGGCTGCTCTGGCAGGGGTGTTTTTCGGGCTGCTCATTGGTATGTTGATTAGCTGGGCGTTGGCTCCCGTTGTCGATATGATAACAGCAACGTACAATATTGGTATCAACTCCGAAGCAGTTAATGCTATTAAATGGATGTTGGGTATTTGTATTTGTTATCTTACTATCAGCGTTGTGATGCGGACAAAAGATGATGTTCGTTTTGTTATTCCTTATGTTGAATTCGCTAAGCAGACCAAAGGCGCCAGACCACTGGTTCTCGATACCTCTGCAATTATTGACGGCAGGATTGCCGACCTGTACCGAAGCAAATTGTTTGACGCACCATTGATCGTACCGCGTTTTGTTATCAATGAGTTGCAGCTTATTTCTGACTCTGCTGATAAACTGAAACGCAATAGAGGAAGAAGGGGGCTCGATATTCTTAACAATATGCAGGAAAATCCTATAATTGATTTGGAAATCGATGATACACCTGTGCCGGAAACCGGCGATGTTGTAAGTGTTGACCAGAAATTAGTTGTTTTTACTAAAAACTGTGACGGGCGATTGGTAACGACAGACTATAATCTTAGTAAAGTTGCGCAGGTTCGCAGCGTTGATGTGTTGAATATAAATGACCTGGCCAATACGCTCAAGACCGTTGCCCTGCCGGGTGAAAATATGCAGACCCGAATTATAAAGCCCGGTGAAGAATCTGACCAGGGTATCGGTTATCTTGATGACGGCACGATGGTGGTTGTTGAAGGTGCGAGAAATAAAATTGGCAAGGACATCTACATTAGTATAACAAGCTCGCTTCAAACATCAGCTGGCAAGATGATTTTCGGTAAGTTCGAGGGCTTTGCTCCAAAGCCATCCGGCACCAGCAATCATAATAAAGAGCAACATCTCCAGAGAGCTGTTCCTGATAGGCCATAGTAAAAGCTAAGAGGTCCGGGCAAAAAACTGTTTTGATTTTATAAAACATCTGGCCAGTATTGTTATGCCTATCACTTCTCCTAAGCCAAATAAAGGCCAGGAGAAATATGATTGATAGTCCTGCTCTGTGGCATGCAGCCCGCCTATACAGAAGGATACTACAACCACCAATATCGCAACTAAAAGGCCGCCCCATTCTGCCCAAGTTACCCTTAGATATTTTGATTGGCTGTCGAGATAAAGAATTATCACCGCAAAAGCCAGCATAGTCACAGAAGCCACCACAGGTGCTAATACCGGCGATGCCCAAATAACAGGTATGAAAAACAATATATCCCAATCCATAATTGCCCCGGGCCAATCAAGAAAGACTTTTAGCCAGATATAATAAAATATGTCCCATACTGCGAATATGGTTAAAAAATATGCTAATCGCTGGCATTTGTTTCGGCCAAATAACCAACATCCCGTCAAAATCAAAACCAGAGTCGCCGCTTTTCTACCTGTCTCAATTAACAAAAACTTTTTCCATAACGGATTTGTGCCGAATTCTAACAAAGGAAAACTAAATCCTTCTGGATAAAAAATTGCTCTAAGATAAACAACTACCGCAGATTCTATGTATGCAAAGGCAATGCTGAAAATGAAAACAATTGTAAGCCGTTTGATTAGCGTTCCAAGAGGGTTTGGCATCTTCTCGTCCAACTTATTTTGTATTGGCTGGTTTTAATTTCTCTATTTCTTTTAATAGTACCTTTATTATTTTATCTTCAGGCACTACCGAAATCCTCCGCCCATGTCTGTAGAAATATCCTTTGTTCTTAGCTGCACAAATTGCCAGGTCAGCATCAGCCGCTTCGCCCGGTCCATTAACTACACAGCCCATCACAGCAATACGTAACGGTTTATTGATATTGATTAACGCTTTTTCAATCTTTTTGGCTAATTTGATTATATCAATTTGTGCTCTGCCGCACGTCGGGCAAACAATAAGCTCAACTTTCGCACGTCTACAGTAACCAAGTGCGGCTAAAATCTGCTGAGCTATTTTAACTTCCAAAACACCCTTGCCTGCAATACTGACTCTTACGGTATCGCCGATACCTTCTGCCAGCAAAGTACCTAACGCTACTGATGAGGGCACGATGGCATCTTCCGGCAGGCCGGCATGAGTTAATCCAAGATGTATCGGATAATCGAAACTTTCAGCTATTCGACGATTTATTTCAATTGTTCTCACAGTGTCACTGCTTTTGGCACTGAGTACAAGCTGTCGAAAATCTCTGCTTTCAAAAATCCTGACATATTTTTTCATTTCTCTCAGCATCAAAGCTACCCGCCCGGAAGCTGACACATCCTGTTTTTTCAAATCACGTATGCTCGCTTCATTGACCCCAACACGGATAGCGATCTTGTGCATTTTTGCGGCATCTATTATTCGAAGAATGTCTTTGCGTTTTTTTATATTACCGGGATTGAGTCTGATTTTTGCAGCGCCAGCTTCAATAGCTTCAATCGCACGAGCAGGGCTAAAATGGATATCGGCTATCAATGGGACATCGACTTTTTGGACAATTTTCGCGAATGCGGCGGTATCAGCTTTCGTTGGAACCGCTATTCGTACCAGCCCACAGCCTGCATCAGTGAGTTCTTTTACCTCTTTAACGCACCGTCGAATATCTTCAGTAGGCACCTTTGTCATCGATTGAATGACTATATCTGCCTTTGAGCCCATTTTTATAGGACCAACATTTACGATTCTGGTTTTTCGCCTTCTAATCATGCCTAAATTGTAGCTTGTTTCTGTGATGTGAGCAAACTAAAATATGACCTGTAATAAAGCGTGCTGAAAATAGGCAAAAAAAATTTGACGTTTTTTTTCACACCGACTATATTATTGACCGAATAGATATTTTGGCGGGCTAAAACTTAGATACAAACAGGGCGAGACTAAATGATACTAATAATTATTGAAATTGTTATAGTTCTAATTATCGTCTATTCGATTTTGGGCTGGTCGCTTTTCCTTATGCAGTCGACCTTTGTATATAAACCGACCCAGGATATTTATTACACTCCCGAAGAGTTGAGTTTGGATTTCGAGGATGTTGTCTTTAAAACAAAAGATGGCCTGTTGTTAAATGGCTGGCATGTCCCGGCGGATAATTCCAGGTTTACTGTTTTGTTCTGTCATGGTAACGGCGGTAATATCATGCATCGTCTGGACAGTATTAATTTCTTCAATAACATGGGATTGAGCTGTTTTATTTTTGATTACAGAGGTTACGGAAAAAGTCAGGGCAGACCTACCGAAGACGGCACCTATCTCGATGCTATGGCTGCATATAAATGGCTTGTCGAAGAAAAAAACATACCTGCTGAAAATATTATTATCTTCGGTCGGTCCCTGGGTGCGAGTATCGCTGCCAATCTTGCCTCCAAAGTTAAATCCAGGTCTTTAGTCATAGAGAGTACCTTTACATCATATGTTGATATCGGCAAGAAATTTTATCCCTATATGCCCATTCGCTTGTTTGCAAAGTTCAAATATAGAACCATTGATTACCTCAAAGAGGTTCACTGTCCCGTAATGATTGTCCATAGTAGAGATGATGAAATTATGCCATTCGAATTTGCTTTAAAGCTATATCAGGTAGCGAATGAACCGAGCGAATTCATAGAAATTTATGGAAGCCACAACGATGGTTTTATCACGTCAGATGAGATTTATAAAAAAGCATGGAACAAATGGCTTGAATTTCTAAAAGAACAAGGTGCCAAGTCCTTGGGCCAACAAGCCTCATAAATCAAAACTTCCTTATCAGCCCGACCACAACACCTTCAATTCTGCAATTGTCCGAATAAATCGGTTGATATTGTTCATTGGCAGGTTGCAGCCTCGCTCGCCCCTTTTCTTTATAGAATCTTTTTAGCGTTGCATTTTCGTCGTCAACTATAGCTACTACTAATTCACCGTTATTGGCGACAGAGCTTCGTCGGCAAATCACGTAATCACCGTCGCAGATGTCATCTTCTATCATGCTCTGTCCTTTAACTTCCAACGCGAACATTTCATCACCGGTCCCAAACTGATTTGTCAGCGACAGATGCTCTTTGTTTTCTATAGCTTCTATGGGTTCGCCTGCTGCTATTCGACCAACCAGAGAGATACCTGTTGATGATAAGGGTGCAGCGTTCGAGTGCAGCTGGTTCAAACTGCTAAGCAGTTCTTGCGCTTTTGAGGTCAACTTCAAAGAGCGAGCCTTGCCCGGGGATGCTGAGAGATGACCTTTTTTTCGCAGTTCGCTTATGTGTTCGAATGCGGTGCTTCGGCTTATTTCCAGCTTTGATGCTAATTCGGCTATCGTCGGCGAATAGCATTGACTCATCTCGAAACTGGCTATCGTTTTTAGTAACTGAAGTTGTCGCGGAGTTAATTGCTCCCTTTGGTTTGTTGTTAGATGCATATCTCAATTTTTCCTTTGTAAAGAAAATATGTCTTGTGTTCGTTCGAAGAGATGTCCCCTGCATCGAAATGCCTTTGGGCTCTGAACCGAGCATTAGTGTAATCACCTCTGCTATTGAACCCAAAACTTTATTCAGACTGTTGGGTTTAGAAGAGATTGGATCCAAAGATTTTCCTGGCCAGAGCGAAATAAAATCTCCGCCTGGACCAAACCTGCATAGAGGCTCGTTTTGTTCTGCAAATCTGTTTGTCATTTTATTTCATCCTGACTGTAGCTGTTTGCGTAATAAGTTATGCTCAGTGGCAAACATCTCTATCGACAATAGCTGGGCAAAAACCCTAACAAAAACCGAACAAAAATGGGAAAAACTAAACTTTTTTTTCACTCATGAGTTGTTTATTTGATAACATCGATAATATGGGACGGTTAGATGGCCATTGAAATACCGATTTTCCATTTGCCTTAAACACCGATAGTTTTTACAATGACCTTTGTCCTTGAATTTTAGCTCAAAAACGCTGGTTTAGGAGTGATTTTATGATGGATAGGAGTGTTTATAAGTTCCTTTGTCTGTTGGTGTTATTCTCACTTTGCACTGCTTTGCAGGCTGATATAGTCGTTCTTAAACAGGGGCAGAACCTTACAGGCGAGATACTTGCCGAAAAAGACACACAAATTTATCTCGATATTGGTGTTGCCGTTTTAACAATACCAAAGGATAAGATTTTAAAGTACGAATACACAAAAGATTTCAAGCTTCAAGCCCCTGATACCAAAGATATTACTGATACTGCCAAAGAATTGGTAAATACTGATAAGTTATATAGAACTGCCAGTTTGAAAAAAACAACTATCGAAAAAGCTGTCGACTTCATCTCTGAGGCAGTTGTAAAGGTCTCGACACCCTCAGGGACAGGTTCCGGCTTTTTCTTCAACGAAGAAGGTTATCTCATTACTAATTATCACGTTATTGAGAAAGAAACTAAGATTGAAGTTACCGTTTTTCAAAAAGCAAAAAATGGCTTTGAGAAAAAGAAATTCAAGAAAGTCAAGATCGAGGCCCTTAATCCTTTTATCGACCTTGCACTGTTAAAAGTCGAGGATCTCGGTGATAAAAAAGTTAAATTCGCATACTTTGGTGACATCGATGATGTCAAGGTTGGTCAGCAGACCTTCGCTATCGGAAGCCCACTTGGATTGGAGCGGACAGTTACCGATGGAGTCATCAGCACAAAAAACAGAGCATTCGGAGGCCTGGTCTATATTCAGACAAATGCCGATATCAACCCGGGTAATTCCGGCGGCCCGCTCTTTAATCTTGCCGGCGAAGTAATAGGTGTCACCAACATGGGATATGTATTTTTTGGCGGGCTTGGCTTTGCGATACCAATTGATTACGTAAAGCATTTCATAGAAAACAGGGAAGCCTTCGCGTACGACAAAGATAATCCCAATACAGGCTATAAATATCTTCAGCCTGACAAAAGACGAAACAGGAAAAAAAGACAACGCTAAAATATTAAAGCAAACCTTTCATTTTTCCCTGTTTATTAATTAAGGAGGTAAGATGGGGCACAGAGCTAAGATAGTCGCAAGGCCGCTACAGCAAGATATTAGCTTTCGCAAAGTTATTGGCCTGCTTGCATTTTGTTTGCTCATAATTTGCACTTTTAATACCACTTGCGCTGAAACCTTACCTAAAATTGCTAAGTTACTGCCTGGCGAAACTGTTTTGTTAATAGAAATAGATAATTTCCAGCAACTCGAACAGCAGTTCAAAAAAACCAGCTTCTACAAGCTTTATAAAGACCCTGCAATGGCAGCGTTTACCAAAAACTTAGAGGCAAAATGGAAAGAGAAGGTCAGCCAAAACGATAAAGAGATTTTTTCAGCTCTTTTCAACACCGATGTACTGCCGCAGGGCAGAGTTGCTTTTGCCCTGGTCCTCGATGAAAAGGTTCAGGAGATTGACGAACCGCCGGTGTTATTCATATCCCAATGGGGTGAAAATTTAACAAAAATAAAAGAGGCTGTAGAAAAGGTCGTGAAGAAAGCCATTGAGAAGGGGGCCCATAAAAAAAGCGAAGATTATCGCCGAATTAGCATCGAGACAATAATCAACGAGGACAAAACCAGCTTTAGTTATGCGTTCGTCGATGATACTTTGATTGGCGGCGTGAATGTTGAAGTTATTAAATTTGTTATTGCACACATCAAAGGTGCCAGCAGCCCAACTCTTGCCGATGATACCGATTATTCCTCTACCATCTCAGCTGTCGGGCCATACCATGATATAAATTTCTATCTCAATATAAAACAAGTCGTCAAAAAAATAATTGCAGAAGATGCCACTGAAGAAGTCAAAGATTCCATGGCAAATCTTGGGCTTGATAATGTCGTTTCTATGGGATGTTCCATTGGTTTGGCCAGGACGCCGAAAAATTCTTATCATGCCAAGCTTATTGTAAAAGTTGAGGGCACCAAAAAAGGCATCTGCAAAATGCTTGAAACTGAACCGTCGGTTATAAGAGCTCCGCGTTTTATACCCTCCGACACTTCATCGGTGACATTTTTCAATCTGGATATCAAAAAAGCTTATAGCGAATTGGCCAAGATCATGTCTGGTTTTCCAGCCGAATATGCCTCAATCTTATATATGCCCCTTATACCCGAAAGCCCGGAGGGTGAGCCCGCTCTATACCTTAGACGCGACATTATAGAATATCTCGGCTCACAGATTATAATTGCCCAAAGCGTCGATAAGCCTGAATCTTCAAAATTGCCCACGACCGAGTACATTATTGCTTTGACGATAAATGATTCTCGTGCCCTTGAAAAATCAATGGCTTTTTTGCATGGCAAAATGATGTCACCGAATAACCCTGAGGCAAAACGCGAATTTTTAGGCCATACGATGTATCTGTTTGGTCCGGGGGCATTGCCGTTTGCCGGCGGTGGTGCAATTCCTATGCAGGGCCATGTTGATTCACAAATGCCCAAGCTGGCTTTTACTGTTACTGACACTTACATTATTTTCGGCACCGAAGCTGCTGTCGAAAAAGCTATTCGGACACAGAAAAGTGATATATCGGCATCGATAAATTCCGCAAAATGGTTTAATAAAGCCAAAGCAAGTATACCATCGGTTACCGGGCTGGCAGTTTTGGAAGATGATGCCGCTTCAACGGAAGCATTTTGGAGTATGATGAAAAAAACCAATAAGGTTCAGGGAAATCAGGCCTTGTCAGCTGTTTCACCAATTCAGATTGATTCACTCATAATGGATATGCTTGATTTTTCTCTCCTGCCCGACTTTGACGCGGTTCGTAAATACTTCGGCATTTCTACTTTGTACGGGATTAGCAGAGAAGACGGATTCTTCTTCGAATGCAGGGAAATAAATCCGGAAGATAGCGATTAAATTTGACGCTTCGTTTTAGTGAATAACTTTATTAAGAGGATAGGTGATAATCCCCGATGCGCCTGCCCGTTTTAAAGCCGGCACCAGCGAACGTTCAACCTTCTCTTCGATTACCACTTCTATTGCGACATAATCAGATTCTGCAAGGTTCGAAACGGTAGGGCTCTTCTCGGCGGGAAGTATTTTAAGCACTGCATCAAGGTCCTCTTTTTTGACATTCATTTTTATTCCCACTCTGGTGCGGGCATCTATTGCTGCCTGGAGCAAAAGAGCAATATCTTCTAACTTTTCGCGTTTGAATTTATCTTCCCATGAATCTTTGTTGGCGATAAATCTCGTTGTCGAAATTATTACCTCATCAAGCACCCTCAGGTTATTTGCTTTAAGAGATGAGCCGGTTTCGGTAAGCTCTACTATCGCGTCCACTAATCTGGCCTTGACCTCAGTGGCGCCCCAGCTAAACTCAACTTTTACATTAGTCTTTTTACCTTCGAAATATTTTTTCGTTGTATTGACTAATTCTGTCGCAATAATTCCACCCTCTAAATCCTCGGGTTTCTGAACTTTTGATTCGTTAGGCACTGCTAATACCCATCGCGCAGGCTTGCTTGTCGCCTTGCTGTAGGCTAACTCGCAGATTTCAACGACATCTGAGCCGTTTTCAATCACCCAGTCATAACCGGTAATACCCGCGTCAAGTACACCATCAGCTACATATCTGCTCATCTCCTGAGCGCGAAGCATTACCAGCTCGATTTGCTCATCGTTTATGCGTGGAAAATAGCTACGCTCGGAATCTAAGATTCGAAGTCCTGCCTTGCCAAAAAGTTCTATCGTCGCCTTTTGGAGACTGCCCGCGGGAATACCCAATTTTAATATCTTTTCTGACATCTTTCTTTCTTTCTTTTTTTCGTTTTGACTTTCTTTTTCGTTTTCTTTACAGATTTGGCCTTTTTACTTTCAACAGCCTTTTTAACCTTCTTTTCAGTCTTCTTTTCGGGCTTCTTCTTGCTTTTTCTTGCCTCACTTGCGGTTCTAAGCAGATAATAAAATTCATACGCGTCTTTGGCAGCAACCTGTCTGGTTAAAAAGCCTTCTATTTCCTGTTCGTTAGCTTCGGGATGCACTAACTCATCGTCCTTGAGATACTCTACCATCTTGTCGGTTAGAGGTATCGCATGGCCCTGTAAAGAGGTAAGCATACAATAATCTACTACAAAATTGCTGATACTCTCAATCTTCTCAAGGGCCTCCTTGGCAGGGCGTTTGCCGATCTTCTTGAGAGACTCCAGACTGACCGTATTATATTTGTCAAATATCCATCTCAAAGCCGTCGTTAATCTAAAAGCTGTTTTTCTGCCATCTAACAAATCAATGCCCATGGACTCACAAATCTCCTCATCCAATGAAACACGTAAGTCGTTGAAATCGATAAAGTGGTCATTAAGCTTCTTGACCGCTGGCTGGGACTGTTTTTCAGTCATGCTTTCGCTAACTATCCCGTAAACAAGAGATTCTACCGGTTCTTCGTAGCTCACCTTAGCCGGCTTGGGATATTTCTGTTTTAACGAGCGGTAAAGCTTTTTCATTTTCTGGGAATATTCTTTACTGTTTTTCATAAAAAACCTTGTTATAGCTGAAAAAACCCTGTCATAATCAAATCGCGACTAAACAATTTACAATTACTCTTCCGTTTCGTCAACTGAATCTTTCTTTTTAAGCTCACTCATCGCCTTACTGATGATATTCATCGTCTCAAGCGTTTTCTTGAATTTTTCGTCTTTGTGAAAGTGCAAAACAGGGCAGAATTTGCTCTGGATTCTACCTGCCAGCAGGGATTGGATACGGATTCTGGCATGTTCTATCGCCTTGAAAGTTTTATTCTGGCCAGCCTCATCCTTGCTGAGAATACTCAGATAGACCTCTGCATTACGCAAGTTAGGGGCCATCTCAACCCTGGTGACGCTTATGAATCCTTCGATGCGAGGGTCACTGAGATGACTGCTAATCGCGTCACTGACAGCTTCTCTCACTATGCGAGCAACTTTTTCCTGTCTTCTTGTAGCCATGATAAGCAACCTGAATTACAAAATTAAAGGGTTCTGGCTACTTCTATTATTTCAAAGAAGTCTAATACGTCATCAACTTTGATGTCATCAAATTTTGCCAGCTTGATTCCGCACTCCAGCCCCGCCTTGACCTCACGAGCGTCGTCCTTGAAGTGCTTTAAAGAATCCATCGTTAAATCATCACGTATAACAATATTGTCTCGTATCAATCTAACCTTGGCCTTCTTTTTCACAATGCCCTCATTAACATAGCAGCCTGCAATCGTGCCAATCTTTGATACTTTGAAAGTTGTACGTATTGTTGCCCGTCCCAGATTCTTTTCCTGCTCTTCCGGGTCAAGCAAACCTTCCATCGACTTGTGAAGGTCCTCTGTTATTCGATATATTATGGTGTAAAGTCTTATGTCAACGCCTTTGCTCTCGGCGATCTTGGTAACATGTTCTTCAGGAACAACATTGAAGCCGATGATAATCGCATTTGAAGCCTCCGCCAGTACAACGTCACCTTCTGTAACACCGCCCGGTGCTGCGTGCAAAATCTTTATCTTGACCTCTTCAGTACTAAGGTCAGATAGATATTTCGTCAAGACATCAACCGAACCCTGAACATCTGCGCGAATAATAATATTTAGTTCTTTAACGTTACCAGCCTCGATTTGGCTAAACAGATTGTCCAATGTAATCTGCGTCCGTTTTGCCAGTGAACTTTCTCTGGAAAGCGTCTGGTTTTCTTCGGCAGCGGTTTTTGCACGGTTAATGTCCTTTAGGCAGTAAAATCTGTCACCTGCCTGAGGAACATCGCTTAAACCTGTCACCTCCACCGGCATTGAACTCGTTGCTGTTTTTATGATTTTGCCGAAACTATTCCTTAGCGTTTTTATCCTGCCATAGGCGTTACCGGCAAATATTACAGCACTTTTACTGAGTTTGCCTTCCTTAATTAGGAAAGTGGCAATCGGGCCTCGCTGGGCGGACATCTTAGCCTCTACTACCCACCCCGTTGCTTCGATAGTATCATCTGCTTTAAGTTCGAGAAGGTCTGATATATAGTCCAGATGCTCCAGCAAATCATCGACTCCCTCACCGGTTGTGGCGCTTGTTTTTACTACTTCGGTATCGCCTCCCCATTCTGCCGGAGTCAATTCATGTTCAGACAGTTGTGCGTAGATTCTATTGATATCGACACCTGGTAGATCTATTTTGTTCAGCGCTACGATAATCGGGACCCCAGCGGCCTTGCTGTGTGCTATTGCTTCAATTGTCTGAGGCATCACACCATCGTCAGCGGCAATTACCAATACTACAACGTCCGTCATATTAGCACCGCGGGCTCGCATCGCTGTAAAAGCCTCATGTCCCGGCGTGTCAAGGAATGTTATAGTATCGTCACCGTGCTTGATTTGATAAGCACCGATATGTTGTGTAATACCGCCGGCTTCTGTAGCGGTCACCTGAGTCGAACGTATCTTATCGAGCAGGCTTGTCTTGCCGTGGTCAACGTGTCCAAGCATTGTCACCACAACCGAGCGGCTCTTAAGATGTTTTCTTGGTCGTTCTTCAAATTCAGTTTTTATCTGGTCCTCAAGCGAACTTTTTCGCTCTACGGTCAATTCCGTGCCTAATTCCAATGCTATCAGCTCTGCAACATCCGGGCTTATCGCATGGTTAATCGAAGCCATTATACCCTGCCCCATCAACTTCCGGATAATATCAGTTGTCTTGACTGCCAATACCGCGGACAAATCCTTCACTAATACCGGTTCACTTACCGTTGCTTTTTCCGGTCTGGTGACAGGA
Source organism: Planctomycetota bacterium (assembly GCA_019456255.1). GTDB lineage: Bacteria > Planctomycetota > Phycisphaerae > Sedimentisphaerales > Anaerobacaceae > VRUG01. The sequence goes on from VRUG01000006.1 coordinate 110,988, forward strand.
ACAGCTGACTCATAAGATTTGGCCGCAATTTTCCTTCGTGGCCTAACTCGAAGACCTTCACCGCCTGCTGCATCGAGACGGGCTCGTCTTTCTTCAATATCTCTTTGGCGACGCTGATTTGTGAACTTGCCTTTCTTTGCAGATTCACTGTCTTGCTCCTGTTCTTTATGCCGTCGACCGTGAGTTCTGTCCTTATGTTTCTTCTTATCTTTGTCAGAAGCTAATGCAGGCTGGTCAATTTTTTGCTGCTCTGTTATCAAAGGTTCGGTTGCAGGGGCATCATATCGGGTTCGCTTTTTAGGCTTGGGACGTGACAAAATCTCAGGCTCTTCAACGCGAACAACTTGAGGACCGCTCAACTTAGCCGGTGCTGGTTTTTTAAGCATCGGGCCAGCGGGAACGATAGGCTCTGGTTTTTTTGGTTTTTTCTTTTTCTTGGGTTTTTCTTCAGCGACTGCGACTGCGGCTGCGGGCTGCTCCTCGGAAACCTCAATTGCTTCGTGCGCCTCAGCTTCGGCAACAGGTTCTTCTTCTTTAGTTTTTTTAGAAACCCGTTTCCGAACAGGTTTCTTTCTAATCCTAACTTTTTTCAGGTCAACCTTTTGAGTTGCTTCTACCGTTGTAGTATGTTCGCCCTCACTGAACCATTCACGAATTGTGGCTGCTAAACCTGCTGAAATTGTGGACATGTGGTTCTTGACATCTAAGTCTTCTGCCCTGCACTTCTCCACGATTGCAGCGCTTTTGACACCAAGTTCTTTAGCCAATATGTAAACTCTTGTTGCTGCCATAACTTACTTTTTCCTGCCTTTACAAGTTATTATTCACCATTTGTCGTTTCTGCTGGTTTAGTTTCCTGTTCCATCAGGTCTTCTGCCTGTTTTTGTGTAGGCTCAGCGGCCAGTTGCTTGGCTTGCTCGATTGAATGTGCGACCAGCCTTTTGGCTGTTTCAGAATCAATATCAAGTTCTTTAACCAAAGGCTCAGCTCCAACATCTTCCAAATCCAAAATCGAGATAACACCAAGAGCGATTAGCTTATCGACAATCGTATCATCTGCGCCTTCGGTGTCTTTAACGCACTTTGTCAAAAGCTCAATACCCTGGTTGTATTCAGCCGGCGTCAGGATATCTATATCCCAACCCGTTAATCTTGCTGCCAATCGAACGTTCTGGCCATGCTTGCCGATTGCAAGGCTAAGCTGGTCCTCATCGACTACTACAGTTGCACGTCCAAGCTCAAAACACAATGCCGTCTCACTTACCTTTGCCGGCATCAGTGCATTGGTAATAAGGGTCTGTGATGAATCGTTCCAGCGGACAATATCAATCTTTTCTCCGCCAAGTTCTTCAACTATATTTTTTATCCTGCTTCCTCTGACACCAACACATGCGCCGATAGGGTCGACCTTGTCATCAAGCGATGCGACAGCAACCTTTGTCCTGTAGCCTGCTTCGCGTGCCAATCCCCGTATTTCAATGATACTTTCAGCAATTTCGGGCACCTCTACCTCGAATAACCGGCGAATAAAATCAGGGTGTGTCCTTGAAAGGATAATTTTGACCTGATTGGTTGCTTCCTTTACATCGAAAATCAGACACCGAATTCTTTCTCCGGGCCTGTGTGTTTGACCCATGATTTGTTCAGCTTTCGGCATGAAACCTTCGGTGCGATGGTTCAGATTGATAATAAGTGTACCAGATTCGTATCGTACAACAGCTCCGCTTATTATCTCGCCTTTTCGCTGGACGAATTCGGCGTAAATACTCTCTCTTTCATCAGCACGTATCTTTTGAATCATCACCTGCTTTGCCGTCTGTGCGGGAATTCGGCCAAGCTTTTTGATGTCTATTTGTTCCTCATCTTTAAAAGCCGTCACCTCGCCTGTTGTGCGGTCGATACTTACGATTATCTCACTTTCCAAATCACCAAAGTGCTTGCGTACCGCTGAAACCATCGCCTCTTCTAAATCGACAAAGATTGATTCCTTATCAATATTCTTGTCTCTGGCAATGTTCTCGACTATTCTGACTAATTCCTGATTCATATTCTTTTGCTTCCTAATATTTTAAAAAACAAAAAAGTGGAAACCTTCTAATAAGCTTCCACTTCACAAGCACAACAACGAACCGAGATTATTTCGTCTCTACGCTACATCGGTCGCCTCCGGTTCCAACAATCTCGTTCGCACTCTGGCCCTGAAGCGGAAACAGCAATTTCCAAGCCACCATTTGCGAAAAAATGCATATACAGGTAAATTATTCCTTTACTCTGCACGGCTAATACTTTCTGTCAATTTCATTGTTTACCTCTAACCTTTTTGGCAGCCTTACTTAGGCGTCACTACTTAACTTTTGCATTATAAGTAAATCGTCAATAGTGTCAATGACAATAACTTTTTTACCGTATTTATACGAATATTTCACGTAAAAGGCCCAATTGCGCCGCGAAAAAGCCGATATTTGCTCAGGAATCCATAAAATTCGGCAATTTATGTAATTTCTACTGCCAGGAAAAGATTTTGAGATGATTTATCAGGCCCGCTAAGATGCTCCAATAAACTGCAGTTTCAGCTTACCTTCAACTATATCTATCGCTTTGAGTCGAACTTTCTTGTTGGTAATCGGGAAAATAGGCTCAAAAGGCTCACTACTCAATAATGAGCCTGCTATTTTTGTTAGAATATCCTCTGTGGCGACATCTACAGTTTCTAACCGATGCCTATACATCCTTTTTGCGATTATTTTCGCCAGAATAGTAACACTCATAGCACCGATTTTTATTTTCGTCACGTTTAGATTCAAAAGCCCCTTTTTATCAATAGCAGGCCTGCACGCAATTGTAATTATGAGCCTTATCCCTTTGGTCGCTACTATACTGACCAATTCTATTTGGCCTGACTTAAAAAAAACCTCAGGAGTCAAATATTCGACTCCATCTCTTTCTATTGGCCAGTCATAGCGGGCAACAATGTCATTTATCCCCTCCTGTAGAACGGTTAAATCAAAGGGTTTTCCACGTTGGGCACCATTATAAAGCTGTGGGTACAGAACATTTGTGAGATAGCGGCTTGCCTGCTTGCCTTCTATTGCTGCTGGAACCTTAAAATCTGCGGGTTTGTATAATAACAGCAAAATGAATATGCAAAAAAACCCTAACCAGTAAATTAATATCCAATGAATTTTTTTCTTTTTTTTCTTTTTGGGCTTTTCCAAATTCAGCACCTTATTATTATTTCTGTCTTGCTCTGAAACTACTATATGATTATAGTGTCCAAATGGATTTACTCAATTGATAATTCTTAATTTATGAGTTGAAAGGAAACACGACAAATGGCAAACCACTTTGCTGACAGGCTTTATGATGCTGTGAAGGCTAAAAAGACCGCCCTGACCGTAGGGCTTGACCCTGTATATTCTCGATTGCCGGATGCAATTAAAAGCCATCGCGATATGAACGATGAATTTGATGCCGCAGCTGCTGTCGATGCTATTTTTGATTTCTGTACACAAACCCTGCGAATAATTGCTCCTATGGTACCTGCGGTAAAACTGAATATCGCGTTTTTTGAAAAATATCTATGGGAAGGTATCGAAGCATATTACTCTTTGATTGCAGAAGCCGATGAACTTGGCATCGAAGTAATAGGCGATGTGAAACGGGGTGACATCGGTCATACCGCTGAACTTTATGCAGCGGCGCATCTGCAAAATTCAGAACTTATCGGGCTTGAAGACACCCTTACTCCGGACGCTATCACAATAAATGGTTTTGCCGGCACCGAAGGTATTGAGCCTTTTGCGAAAATGGCAGACGCGCAGGGCAAGGGAGTCTTTGTCTGGGTAAGAGCGACCAATCCTTCTTCTGCTGCTATACAGGATTTCGAAAATGCCGACGGGCAAAAACTTTATGAGAAGATTGCCGAAATAGTTGCCGAAGTTGCTGACCAACCTCAACGAATCGGTACCAGCGGCTATAGCAATATAGGCATGGTTGTTGGGGGAACTACGAATGATGTTACTGCCGCTCTTCGTGAAAAATACGAAAAAATCTGGTTCCTGGTGCCCGGTTACGGCTCGCAGGGAGCTTCGGCGGAAGATTGTATCCGCTTTTGTAAAGCAGACGGAACAGGGGCCTTAATAAATGCCTCGCGTTCAATTATCTACGCTTACGAAAGGCCGCAGTACAAAGAACAGTTCGGCGATGACTGGAAAAGATGCATCGAGCAAGCTGTTATCGATGCCAAAATTGAACTTGCAAATGCAATGCAGACAAAACTCTAATATGAACATAGATTTTTTTGCCAGCAAAAAAGTTTTGGTCATGGGCATCGGGACATTTGGCGGCGGTCTCGATGCTGCAAAGTTTGCCTCAAGTGCTGGTGCGAAAGTTACCATAACCGATATGGTCCAAGTTGACCAACTCGCCGAGTCAATTGATCAACTTAAAAGTTATCCTGACATAGAATATCATCTCGGCTCGCACATCCCCGCCGACTTTGAAGATAACGATATTATCATAGTAAACCCGGCAGTTGCGCCGGATAACCAGTTCCTCAAGATTGCTGCCCGGCATAACAAAACCATTACCTCACAAATTAATATATTCTTTGAATTGTCAAACGCTTCGATAATCGGGATAACAGGCGCCAACGGCAAAAGCACAACCACTGCTCTTACTGCCCATATCTTAAAAGCAGCGAGCGAAAATAATACGCAATATGAAAATGTCTGGCTAAGCGGCAATATTGGTAATAAACCTTTACTGGCGATTTTAGATAAGATGACGGGCAAGGACTTAGTCGTCCTGGAGCTTTCAAGCTTTCAACTTGAAAATCTTGCAAAAATTAAAAAAGCCCCGAAAATTTCCGTGTTAACCAACCTGACACCCAATCATCTCGACCGTCACGGCACGTTTAAAAATTACTGCGCCGCCAAAGAAGGTATTTTTACATTCCAGAATCTAAACGCTGATTCTCCTGCGGTGTCTATCTTTAATGCCGACGACCGGATAAGCTGTGAATGGTTTGAAAAATATAAATCCGATACCGGCAGAACTTGCCTTAAATTTTCAGCCGATGACATAACAGACGAAATTAAAGAAAAGTTTACCTTACCAGGCCGGGTCAATCTTTCAAATCTCGCCGCTGCCATTACTGTCGCAAAACATTTTGGCATCACAACTCAGCAGATAAAAAACTCCCTGCCCGAATTCAAAGCATTACCTCACAGACTTGAATTCGTTGCCGATATCAAGGGCGTTAAATGGTACAACGATTCAATCGCTACCACCGGGCAAAGTACAATCGCCGCCTTGCAGGCCTTCGATGAACCAAAAATATTAATTGCAGGCGGTTATGATAAAGGTATTTCCTTTGATGAACTGGCAGGTGAAATTGCCAAGCAAGCCAAAGCTGTAATACTCATCGGGCAAACCGCTGAAAAAATTGCCAAAGCAATCAAGTTGCAGTCAAACACTAAAATCCAAATCGCCGACTCACTTGAAGACGCGGTTGGTTTGGCTGGCCAAAACGCTGTCGCTGGTGACATTGTCCTGCTCTCTCCCGCATGCGCAAGCTATGACATGTTCAAAAACTTCCAGCAACGAGGGCAAGAGTTTGTTACTCTGGTAAACCAAATCAGCAGATGATTATAGGAACATGCTTCTCTATTATCTAACATCCGGCAAAAAATTTTATCGGCGGATTCCTGTTTTACTAAGCTAAAATACACCCTTTCGCTGTGAACTAATAATTAACCAAATTTCCCTGAAAACCCTCATAAAGTGCCTTTATGAATCTGTCGATTTGCACTCCATGGAAACCCGTAAAATTATATGAGGTGAAAACGATGAATGAAGGCGATGAAAAAAGAATCGAGAACAGGCTGAGATATCATTGGCCTATCTGGTTCGCAGAGGATTTTAATGAAACTCTTTCACAGGGACAATTGGTCGATATCTCAAGCAGTGGCGCTGCTTTCACATATCAGGACGAAGGAAACTGCCCGTATTTAGGCCAGGAAGTAACTGCTCGTTTCAGCGTACCGCGTTTTAACGCAGAGGATTCATTTGATATGGCAAGCTATACCCGTGCCGTACGAGTTTGCCGCGTTGACCAGATCAACTCGTTCATAAGACGTATTGCTGTCCAGTTTATCGAACCATTGCCGTTTAGGCCCGGCGAGCAGTCTGATAGCGAAGCTGATACACGCAAAAGACTAAAATCTGTCACTATATAGGCTGGCAGACTAACTGGTTAAACTAATGCCGAAAATAAAATATTGGTGAAAAAATGAATTCACCCGACATTGAATATTTAATAGATCAAGCTGTGACCAGCAGGCCAAAGGTCACAAATGCACCAATGAATCTCTACGTCTGCGACGGTAAAGTAGTTTGCGGTGCTCGCATAGTCATGCCGAAAAATGCTGCTTTAATTGCGCACCTCTCGCCTGAACACCTCAAAGATGGTTTCAATGACAGGCAGTGGAAGTTACTTGTTGAAAAAACAAAAAGTATTTTAGAAAAACAACATCATAATTCAGACACCACGCAGCGTGAGCCAATAAAAGATGAACGAAGAACCGAATCGAGATTGCCTTATCGTCGGGCTGTATGGTTTGCTGAGGATCTGCGCAAAAAACTAAACCGTGCCGTAATGTGTGATGTCTCAAGCGGCGGTATGTCATTTACCTTTTGCCCCGACGAAAATCCTCCTCAGCATGGCCAGCAGATAGCCACTCGTTTTAATGTCCCCAAGCTTAGAGATAACGGTTCGTCGACCTCAGTGAAATTCGACCGTATAGGCCGAATCTGCCGCATTGACAAGATAAACAACACCCTAAACCGTATCGCCGTTCAATTTACCACTCCGCTGCCGTTTGTACCCACCGAGCAACTCAATGACCAGTCTTGTGATTTTCTAAATGTTCTTGAAGATTCAGCAGTATAAAAACGACGCGGTTCTTTTTTGCTTTTTCATTTTTACTTTTTCCCCTTTTTCTCTTAATATACCTCTATGTTGAAAAAAGGACTCGTTCAAATTTATACAGGAGATGGAAAAGGTAAAACGACCGCTGCCTTTGGTCTTGCCTTACGCGCCGCCGGACACGGTAATAAAGTACTCATATATCAGTTTCTAAAGCCGCCTTCACTTGAGCTTGGCGAACGAACAGCAATAAAGTCAACTGATTTAGACATTGATATTCAGGCACTTGACATGCCCTGGGATATGACTAAATCTCTTGATGATGAAGAAATAGCAGCAAAGGCTAAGCAGCAAATCCACCAGGCACTTGAACAAATTACTCAGTTTGCTAAAGATAAAACATATGATGTATTGATACTTGATGAGATTGTTTTTTGCCTTTCAAAAAAGTTAGCTCTCCTGCAGGATATTAAAAATATCATTGACAAAAAAGACTTTGCCGTTGAAATAGTCCTGACAGGCCATGGCGCATCAACCGAATTGATAGCGATGGCTGACCTTGTAACTGAAATGAAAAAAATAAAACACTACTTTGACAGCGGAGTTGCCGCGAGAAAAGGAATCGAATTTTAGTGTCTTAGCGTCACTAATGAGGTATTTGTTATGGCTAAAAATGTTGCTGTTATAATCTGTGCTGCCGGGTCAAGCAGGCGTTTTTCCGGAAAAAAGAAAAAACAATACTCCAACGTTGACGGAAGAGCTGCCTTCTTGCACAGCGTCGAGCTTTTTTCAGGCATTGATTCTGTAAAACAGATTATTTTAGCTATCGCACCAGATGATCAGGAAACAGTAAAGGTCAACTGGGGGCCTAACCTGCAATTTTTCAATGTGAAAATCTGTCTGGGAGGCAGCGAGCGTTTTGAAACTGTCAAAAACGCCATAGAACTTGTCAAAGATGACATTGACCTGATAGCTGTCCACGATGCTGTCAGATGCTGCACAAGAAAGCAATGGGTCGAGGATTGTTTTAAAGCTGCCGAAGAAACCGATGCCGCAATATTAGCTTGCCCCGTCGTGGCGACAGTAAAAAAAGTCGAAGATAACGCAATCGCAGAAACCATCGACAGGACCAATCTTTACGAAGCTCAAACTCCGCAGGTATTCTCGGTTGAGCTCTTGAAAAAGGCTTACGACAATCTCGATAATCTTGACAAGGCTGCAATAAGTGATGATTCGCAGCTTGTAGAGGCTCTAGGCCATAAGGTCGCTATCGTGAAAACCGATTCCTCCAATATAAAAATTACACAATCCGCCGACATCTACATCGCCCAGGCTATTATAAAATCAAGACCAAAGCCAACACCTAAAGGCCCAACCGGCCCATACAACGAAGCGCAATGGTAAAATTTAAAGGAAAATATCTATGAAAAATTTTCAATCGCAAAAACTTTTAGGACTTTCACTTATCTTAGCAACTGTTTTCTTATCTTCCTGTTCTCCTCAGGTAGATAATATATCTGAATCTACTTCTCCTCCGGTATATCTACCTGAGCCTGCTTCAAAAAGAGAGATTCAGTTTTCCGATTTCACCTGGCTCGTAAAGCACGGCAGCCATTTAGGTCCGGGGCCGAACTACTTTTCTGATAGCCCCGAAGATATCTGGGTTGACCAGCAGGGAAAGCTGCACATGAATATATTGCAAAGAGATGAAAAATGGTACTGTACCGAAGTCGTCGCGAAAGAATCTCTGGGGTACGGCAGCTACGTCATGACTCTTGACAACAGGGTCGATACCTTAGATGAAAATATTATCCTCGGTTTTTTCACATGGGACACAGACGCACCGCAATTCAATCATCGTGAGATTGATTTTGAATTTGGCAGATGGCAGGACCCGAAAAATAAAAGTTCTCAATTTGTTATTCAACCATGGGACACCGAGGGAAATAGATATCGCTATGAGATAGATTATACCGACCGAGCCGAAACAACAACTCATGTTATGACATGGAAGCCCGAGGGCATTTCTTTTGTCAGCTATTATGGAAAATATACGCAAAACCCTTTACCCGAGAATGTTATTGTTATGTGGTTTTATGACGGCAAAGACAATCCTCCGCCCGGCGGCGAGAACATACGGATAAATTTCTGGCTTGTCTGGGGCGAGGCACCGACCGACGGCAAAGATGTCGAAATGATTATCTCAGATTTCAAATTCCTCCCGGTCGATTAGATTAGACGGTAGGAAATATCTTTAAATGCTGTTTTAATGCTTTTCCAGGCCTTTTTGCTTTTTTTCAGAGACATTGTGTGATAGACTCTTGGTCGCTATGGCAAAATCCCACGTAAAAACATATAAACCGAAAATAAAAGCTGCACACATTTACGAAGTGGTCCGTTCCAAAACAGGAACCGCTTTAGTGGGAAAAAAATTCCATTTCATCGGCGCCGGCGGTGTCGGGATGAGCGGTCTGGCAAAACTCCTGATCAAAAACGCCTGCAGCGTTACAGGTTCCGACCAGACGCAAACCGCTATTGTCGAAAAACTTTGCCAATCCGGTGCTGATATAACAATAGGACATAATCCCGATAACATAAGTGACGAAACCGAAGCGGTCATTATTTCAGCTGCTATAAATCCAAACAATCCGGAACTGCAAAAAGCTCGCGAAGAGGGCGTTAAAATTTATAAGTACGCTCAGATGCTCGGGCGGTTAATGGAGCACTATAATGGAATCGCTATAAGCGGAACGCACGGCAAAAGCACTACCGGAGGCTGGCTCGTCTATTGTCTCAAAAAAGTCGGCATCGATACGAACTTCATAATCGGCGCCGATATAACTCAACTTGGCACATCTTCTGGGATTGGCGATAGCGATTACTTTGTCGCCGAGGCATGTGAATATGACCGAAGTTTTTTAAACCTGAATCCAACTATAGGCTGTATACTGAACATCGAAGCTGACCATCTTGACTACTACAAAGATGTCGACGAAATTATTGATGCTTTTGTACAGTTCGCACGCCGGTTAAAGCCTCATGGAACTTTAATTGCAAACGGCGACGACCCCAATGTTGCCAAGGTCATCGGTAAATTGCCTCACAATATTTCATGCGAGACTTTCGGCCTGGATACGCAGTGCGATTTTTCTGCCCGCAACATCAAGCTCATAAATGGCCTGAGTCATTTTGATATCTATCACAACGGCAAATTGCTGGGGAAAACAAAAATTTCTCTGCCCGGCGACCACAACATCTTAAATGCTCTGGCTGTTACGGCAATGGCATTTCACGCAGGCGCAAAGCCAAAAAAATTACTTAAACTGCTCGATAGCTTCTCAGGCCTTGACCGCCGAATGATGTTAAAAGACAAGATTAATGACATCACGATTCTCGATGACTACGCTCACCATCCCACTGAAATCCGCGCCACTCTCCAGGCAATCGGCCAAAAGTATCACCCAAAGCGTGTTTGGTGTGTTTTTCAGCCCCATCAATACAGCAGAACAAGGTTTTTACTTGATGATTTTGCAAAAAGCTTTACTCTTGCCGATATAACCATTGTCCCGGAGATATATTTTGTCCGGGATACCGAAGACGAAAAAAGAAAAGTAAACTCGCAGATTCTGGTAGATAAAATTAAATCGAAAGGCTCAAACGCCTTATTCATCGATGGTTTTGATAGGATTTGCGATTATCTAAAGGAAAACGTAACTGCGTTCGATTTGGTGGTCACGATGGGTGCAGGTGATATTTGGAAGGTTGCAGATGAATATATTCACTGGCTTAGAACAAATCGTTGAAACCGATTATCCCCTGTCAAAGCAGACATGGTATGGCCTTGGCGGGCCTGCCGACTATTTTGTCAGGCCTCAAACGGTTGACCAGCTTCAGCAGGTTGTTCAAAGGTGTAATGAAAATAAAGTACCGATCTATGTTCTTGGATTCGGCTCGAACCTTCTGATAAGTGACAAGGGATTAAAAGCCGCTGTTATTAAACTCGATTCAAAAGATTTCAAACAGGTGAAATTCAGCGGCGAAAATGTCACTGCCTGGGCAGGGGCGGAACTTAGCAGACTTGTTTTGACCTGTGTTGAAAAAGGACTCTCAGGAGTCGAAGCTCTTACCGGCATTCCAGGCTCTATCGGAGGGGCCGTTAAAATGAATGCCGGCGGAAACTTCGGTGACATCGGTGCCGCCGTAGAATCTGTAACTCTTATGGACGCTCAAGGCAGCGTCTTCGAGAAAAGTAAACCAGAGCTGATATTTGATTATCGCCAGACCAACATTACAGCAAAATTTATCCTTAGTGCTCAGCTTCAACTGACAGAGGGTACTTCCGACCAGATAATGCGGACAGTCAAAGAAATCTGGATGTATAAGAAAAACAATCAACCCCTAAACACAAAAAATTCCGGATGCATCTTTAAAAATCCAAGAGGCGTCTCGGCAGGTGCCCTGATTGACAGAACGGGCCTAAAAGGGCTTCAACTTGGTGGGGCCGTCATTAGCGAAAAGCATGCTAACTTCATTATCGCGCAAAAAGGCTGCAAAACTCGAGATGTCATAAGGCTTATCGATGTTGTAAAAGAAAAAGTCAAAAAGCGGTTTGACATCGACCTTGAGCTTGAAGTCGAAATCTGGAAATAGTTCCTAAGCAATTATAAATTGAAAATAGAAAAGACTAAATTAAATGTTGCCGTCCTTGCCGGTGGTATCGGTGAAGAACGGCAGGTAAGTCTGCAAAGCGGGCGATGCGTCGCACAGGCATTGAAAGATGCCCGATTAAATGTCACTATCGCTGACATCACACCTGACAATCTGGCCATACTCGATGACCGTGACATCGACGTTTTTTTTATTGCTCTGCACGGCAAGTTCGGTGAAGATGGACAACTGCAGCAAATTCTCGAAGACAAATCTCTTGTCTATACCGGTTCGGGCCCAGCAGCAAGTGAACTTGCTTTTGATAAGATGGCAGCTAAAAAAGCCTTTGAGAACGCTGGTGTCAAAACACCTCCCGCTGTCGAATTTAATCCTGACGTCACTGCCGGGCATCTGCAAGAAATAGGTGATAAATATGTTGTCAAGCCAACCAGGCAGGGCAGTACGGTTGGTGTTACTATTACTGATGACCCGGAATCTGCTATTGAAGATGCTATAGCCTGTCTCGATAAGTTCGGCGATTGCATGATTGAAAAATTTATTCCTGGTAGAGAAATAACCGTCGGCGTTCTTGGAAACAAACCTTTGCCTATTATTGAGATCAAACCGAAGTCCGGGTTTTATGATTATCACGCAAAGTACATCGACGAGGAAACCGAGTTTCTTCTCGATACAATTGATTCAGCTTTAACAGGAAAAGTTCAGGAAGACGCAATTGCCTGTTTCAACGCACTCGGACTCAGGCATTTTGCGAGAATTGACTTTATTATATCAGACGATAATGTCCCCTATGTCCTCGAAGCTAATACAATTCCAGGACTTACAACTCATTCACTTGTTCCAAAAGCCGCACAAAAAGCAGGGCTTACAATGCCCGATTTGTGTCTAAAAATCATCGAAACCGCTCTTGAGAACAAAAAAAATTCAAGAACACAAAACCCCAATGCCGTAACTAACATAGAGCAAGTTGATGCTTCAAAAAAAGATGAACGAAAAACCAGCAGTATTTAAGAATAAATATTTGAAAATTGAAAATTACTATGGCAAGAAGAAAAAAATCAAAAGGATTAACACTTAGGCTTAGTTCTGCAAAGAAAAGAAGAAAGAAAAAAGTGGACCGCCGTAAAAGCCTGATATCCATTTTAATAGTATCAGTAATTATCAGCGGACTTGCTGCGGTAGCTATCGGATTTATATTCCTGGACAAGTATGTGCAAAAGACTGTTCCCGTTGCAGAAAAAGAGGGACTACTAAAACTCCTGAATGTTCCATCATGGGTCAACGATAAGATTAAGCAGAAAATCTATGTCGCTGCTTCGGGCGGTGGAGAAGATTTAAAACTCGATGAAGATACCGCAGAGTCGATTCAGCGCAATCTTGCCGAATACGTACCATGGCTCTATGACATACAGGTACAAACCACTCATGACAGCCAACTCATAAAGGCAGAATGGAGAAAGCCTTTGGCTTTGGTAAAAAAAGGTTTCAGGCGATACTACCTTGATGCAGAAATGACCGTGCTCGATTTTTTACCAATCGAAGATTTGCCTATTGTTGAAATAAAAGGCCTATCTTATATTTCAAAAATGCCTCCATACGGAACGGTCTGGCATCGCGAAGATGCTACCGCTGCTATGAATATCCTTGCTCACTTTGATTGGATGGATGCTCATGTTACTCCGGACAAGCCGTTACTTTTCGAGATCAAGAGCATAAACGTTAGCAATTTCGATGGCCGGCGTAACAGTCGGCAGCCCCACATTGTTCTCTACACAACAGATGACACACAGATTATATGGGGAGCCAAACTCGAAACATGGCAGCAGCACCTCGAAGCTACTGATGATGAAAAACTTGCGAAACTTTACAGCCATTACGAAGAATACGGTTCATTACTCGGAAATGTAAAATATATTAACCTTCGCGACCCACAGGACAATGTGTCTCTGCCGGTAGATAAATACTAAGCTTCGGACATCAGTTAGCACTTTCACACCAGTGTAATGCCATAATCGTAAAATCAAACATATTCACAAAGCAGTCAAAGTTTAAATCTTCAGCAACTGATAAATCACATGTATATATAGGCTCGACAGTTGTTACTTCAAGATTATCAAAATACACCGTTCCGGTTTTGCTCTCTGCCTTAATTATCAAATCAACGTACCGAACGTCAGCCAGCAAAATATTGTTAGGGTCCAAATCTATCTCAAGTGCCGTCCAGTACCTCTCTTTTGTTCCGTTAACAAAAGTTGCGCTGTCTGCAGCTGCGCCGGACGTATTAACAATAGAAAACACAATATCTTTTGCCCTGTTAGAGCCCATGCCCTTGAACCAAATATTAACCTTATCGTAATCTCTCCAGTCCTCGGCAGTTCCCAAATCTTTTCGAATCGTAATCTCGTTTTCCCCGCTGTATTCAACTTTCATTGCCTTGCTGCCGCTATAAACTTCCGTTGTCTCCAAAGTTTGAACCGGCGAGCTGTTATAATCATACCATTGCAATTCAAGCTCACTGCTGTCATTGTAATCTTCAAAGCTTTCCAGAATAATAAAATCCCGCTCAGTAAAACTATTCCACCGCCAATGATAGTTAAGCAATGCTAAATCAACAAAATCCACCTCTCCGTCCCAGTTAATATCACCTGTTATCGTTGGTTGCGGGCATGCACCGTCTCTTGCAAAATAGTAAATTGGCTGATTGACTCCTTCGCTCATAGTATAATATCCGCAACCCCTTGAATCAAAGCATACCGCCTCACCCTGAGGTTCACTCATCTGGGGCTCAACACACATCGGGTTTGAAAAAGCCTCCCAAAGATTACTGCCCGCCTGCCTTTGCCAAACTAATACCCGCTCATCCGTACCTTTGGTTCTGATAGCTATCTCGCTGCCGTTTACAGAAATCTCTCCGCCTACCGCCATCTCGCCATCTATTAACTGAACATCATTGACATGTTCCAGCGTAAATTCAACATCCGGAATCTGCGGTGCCGGGTATCGATAAACTCTCATCACACCGGCGTCATCACCCCAGCGGTCACGGCTGCACAAATATATGTCACCATTTAACGGGTCAACCAAAAGCGTCTCGCAGTCGTGCCGAACACTGTCAGGATATCTGACCAAAAGTTCCTCTACGCCATTTACATCTACATCCACCGGCGACTGCGTCGCACTGGCATTGGGTTCAGCTATTCGAAAGATACTGTATGTAAAGTCTATCTCTCCATTATTATCACCGGTGTCAGCTATATAAATATAATCCTCACCAAATTTCGGCCCAGGCCCGATTGCAATATCCTCCCAGTCGCGCGCGGTAACGCCGCTAAGATTATAAGTACCGAGATGCTGTCCCCGTTCGTTAAGAGCCCATACTCTCGCCAAACCGCCAGCGTCATTATGAGCCCAGAAAACTCCCGGATGATGTCTGCTTGCTGCAATTCCGGAGGCTTCTTTAAGCAGGCTGTGTTCAATGGTCCCAACCTGCTCACCGGTCAAAAATGATGGACATACTGCCGAAGAAATCTGACTACAAGCCAGAACCAAAAATACAATAAAAATTTTTGATAGTGCTGCTTTGATGTTTACTTCCTCCACCCATGTTTTAACTATCAAAAAACGCCCGTTATATGCCTCTTCCCTCATATTATACTAAATTTAGGACAATTTTACAACAGAAATGAAAACATGCTTATCCTGACAATTCGTTTAATCCGGTTGCAAGGTCGATATAGTGGTAGGGCACCTGTAAATTGGTGCAGATTGATTTGAATTTTTTTATGGCCTCTTCACTTAATTTACTTTGAAAGTCCTTATCTGCCTTACATTGAAAAATCCTGCACCCCGCAAATCGGTTCTCGTGGATCTCGCACTTGTCCTCAACATTATACGGACATCGACTGCTCGGCATTGGTTTGATATTTTCGCCGCCCAGTTTTTTAGCTAAATGAATTAGTTCAGGCGTAGTGACAAATAATCGATGGTCAAAGGATTCAAAATCACAGCACTTCCCGCATGCCTGACAATCGCCCGCCGATTCCGGATGACTTTTGATTTGGCAATCGAGCCAGTCGTAAATTTCGGCTGCTCTTTCAGCTATTTTGTTGTTTGCCCCCATCATTCCACCATTGCTTTTGTTTTTTTTAATTTCTCAATCTCTTCAAAGCTAAAGAACTTGCCGCGATTGATACCGCTGCACCTTTGCGCTACTTCATTCCATGCACCTGTGCTGTTTAGATTACTCGACCAAAATGGCCACGTTCTACACTGGTTAGGCCTGACTGGATATATCAAACACTTCTTCTCACCATCAATCTTTTTCAAAAAGATACAATCTTTCGTTACTGCCTGTTCAATTATCGTTGTCCGAAAACCCATATGCTCAAGATATTCTTTTCGCAGTTCACTCTCTGTTGTTTTCAAAAAATCTGCGATGAATTCTATCTCAGCCTTAGTAACCCAGATAAACCCTTCCACGGGCCCGCTGCAGCAGTCCCCGCAGCCAGCGCACTCGAAATGCAAACCACCGTTATACCAAGGATTTTTCATAGAAAAATTTTATTTCCCCCATTTTTCTCCGGTTTTACCATTTCAGGCTGGTGCCATTCAACTAATATAATTTCCTGCATGTGGTGTCGATATTTTCAAGTTTGTTGGTTACTATGTCCCAGAGTATTTTTACATTTACTCCGAAATACTCATGAATAAGAATGTTCCGCAGAGCAATGATCTTTTGCCACTCTATTTCCTTGCAGGAGTTTTTAATTTCGTCAGGAAGATTACGTGCGGCCTCTCCAATAATTTCGAGATTACGAATAACAGCATCCTGCGTTTTATTGTCACGAGCAAAAACATCTTCAGCCATATTGTCGGTATATTCTTTTATTCTTTTGATGGCTTCCAGAATGTCATCGAGTTGAAGTTTATAATCCCTTGGCATAGATTACCTCCTGTTTGATAACAGGCTGAAGTCGCGGCTTAACGGTATCAGCTAATACCAGGTCGACGGAACGGCTGAAAAGCTTTTCGAGATAAAACTTCAAATCCATATAGTGGTCAAAGCTGGGTTCGGCGAGTTCGACAAGTATGTCAATATCGCTATTTTCGTCGGCCATATCATGAACGTAAGAACCGAAAAGTCCAATTCGATTAACAGAAAAGGATTTTTGCAGTTTCGCAGCGTGTTGGCTTAACTTGTTCAAAATGTCTTCGTGTGTATCCATAATTTGTCCCTGTTTCTTTCGCGTATTGTAACAAATAAGAGAATATCCTGTCTACAACTGATTTGCAAGGCTAACTATTGCCTGCTTAGTAATTTGTGGGAGGATTTTGTGATATTATTGCGGTGATTTAGAGTTTTTTTGGGGAAATACGATGAGGGCATTGCTCACAGCCGAAATGCAAACCACCTTTATACCACACTGTTTTTTTCCTATAGGCATTGAACTTACCACTTCAAAACAGCGCCGGTGTCGGCACTGGTCGCCATTGATGCATATTTCGCCAGACAACCTTTGGTTATTTTCGGCTTCGGAGCCTTCCAGCTTTTCTTTCGCTGGGTTAGTTCCTGTTCGGTCAATTCAACGTCGAGCTTATTATTGGGAATATCAATTTCGATGATGTCACCATCTTTTAGTAAACCGATAGGCCCGCCAACCGCAGCTTCGGGACTGATATGACCTATACATGCGCCTCTTGTACCGCCGCTAAACCGACCGTCGGTAATTAGCGCAACCGATTCGCCTAACCCTGCACCTACAATATAGCTGGTCGGACTGAGCATCTCCTGCATACCGGGCCCGCCCTTGGGACCTTCATACCGAATAACAACAACATCGCCGGCCTTGACCTTACCGCCGAGAATACCATCACAGGCATCTTCCTGGCTTTCAAAAATTACCGCAGGGCCCGAATGTGTCAGTATCGTTTTAGTAACGCCTGCACTTTTAACAACGCTGCCCTTTGGAGCCAAATTGCCCGTCAATATCGCCAGACCACCCGTCTTTGAATATGCGTTATCCAGTGACCGAATGCAGTCGGTGCCTTTAATCGCAACTCCTGAAATATTTTCGCCTAACGATTTACCCGTCACCGTCGGACAATCAATATTTAAAAGCCCGTCAATCTTACTGACCTCATTTAAGATAGCACTGATACCGCCGGCAGCATCGACATCTTCGACATGAAACTCACTTGAAGGTGACACCTTGCAGATATTCGGACATTTCGTGCTGATCGAATTTATCTGCTCAAGGCTGTACTCAATACCGGCTTCATTGGCAATTGCCAGAGCGTGAAGAACAGTATTGGTCGAACCGCCCATCGCCATATCAAGTATGAAAGCGTTATCGATTGATTTTTTTGTAATGACGTCCAAAGGCTTGATGTCCTTTTCGATTAACTCAAGAACCTGCTTGCCCGCTGCCTTGTAAAGCTCCTGTCTTTTTGGGTCAATTGCCAAAATCGTACCATTACCCGGCAGCGCTATCCCGATCGCTTCACAAAGACAGTTCATCGAATTCGCGGTAAACATCCCCGAACAACTTCCCTGACCGGGACAACTGCTGTTCTCAAGTTCATTAAGCTGGGACTCATCAATTTTGCCCGCGTTAAATTCCGCGACACCTTCGAAAATACTGATAAGGTCAACCGTCCTGCCGTCTTTGGTTTTTCCCGCAGCCATAGGTCCGCCAGAAACAAAGATCGTCGGGATATTTAATCTCACCGCTGCCATCAGCATACCCGGAATAATCTTATCGCAATTCGGAATGCAGACCAGGGCGTCAAAACAATGCGCCCGCGCCATCGTCTCAACAGAATCTGCGATTATCTCACGAGATGCCAGCGAATATTTCATACCGGTATGGCCCATCGCGATACCGTCACAAACCGCTATCGTATTAAATTCAAAAGGCGCACCGCCTGCGTCACGAACTGCCTGCTTAACTGTCGCGGCAACCTTGTTCAAATGAACGTGTCCCGGGACTATCTCGCAGAAACTATTGACAATACCGATAAAAGGTTTTTTTATATCCGCATCGCTCAAACCGCATGCATGAAGCAAACCCCTATGCGGTGCCCGCTGAAACCCCTTTTTTACTGTATCACTTCGCATTTTTACGTTCTCCAAAAACTCTTCACCAAATTGCACGTAATATTGAGAATAAGATTTTAACCGGTTATTGGCTCAAAATAAAGAAAAATCGATTGTTTTTGGCCCGATAGTACGTATAATCACAATCATTTATGAAAAAACCCGAATACTTTTATTTTTGAGGAAAATAAAGCTATGCATATCTCATTAAAAATACCGGTTTTCACAGCGATTCTCTGCATGTCATTCTTTGCCGGATGCACGTCGGCACCAAAAGAGCTTCTTACCGTTGATTTTCAGAAAGACAATACCCTGAGATACAAATTTGTTTCGGCAAGGGAGATTACGATGGATTGGGGCGAGGCTAAAAGTGGAAACCAGAAAGCAAAAAGCCACACGCAAAAAACTTCCGAGTCAATGGAAATGATTGTTGCTTATGAGCCATTAGAAATTGACCCGTATGGTCTTACAACTATTAAAGCTACATTCGAATCTGTAAAAATAAAGCGAAGCGCAAAAAAAGGAAGGCGGGGCATTAGAAAAGCAAAAGACGCTGTACAAACTCTTGCCGGAAAAACTTTCACGTTTACCGTTGGGCCATCCGGGAAAATTGAAGATTACTCACAGCTGGAAAAATTAATTGATGAAACCGTTGAAAAGGCCTTCAGGTCGAAAAGCGCGCAGAGAAGAATCAAAGAGCCTGACATGATTAGTGACTTCGTGGCAACTCAGTGGTTCCTATGGGACGCAATTGCAACTGTGCAAAATCCCATCGAAGGTGTATCAGTTGGACAGACATGGAATTCAAGGCTATGGGTTCCGTTTCCAATGGTTCTTAGAAAAGCACGGGATGTCACTTACAAATTAGAAGAAATCAGAGAAACCGAAGAAGGAAAAATAGCTGTGATAACAAGTTCATACGCACAGACTAAATCCCTGCCTTCTAAATGGCCAAAACTTTATTCCGGAGCCTTCCAAATGAGCGGAATGTTTGGCTTCCTAAGAGGTTATAAGGTCCTTGACCTTCAGGGCAGCGGAGAAGAATTATTCAATATCGATAAGGGCAGAACCGAACAATACGAGCAAAACATCGACATAAAGTTGTCGGCGTCAATGGCCATGCCGATTGGTCCAAGTCCTAAGATCAATATAAAACATAAATTGACCATGAAGTTACTGGAAAAGAAATAAAAATTTAAAAAGTCGGAGGTACTCAGAAATTGGAAAGAAAAAACCTATGGGCGCCGTGGAGAATTAAATATATACAGGGGCTAAACCAGGAAAAAAACTGCTTTTTATGTCACAACCTGGAGAATCCTCAGGAAGATGACAAAAATCTCGTCTTATGGAGAACGCCTAACTGTATGGTGGTGTTGAATTTCTATCCATATAATAATGGCCATTTGCTTATTGCACCGAACAGACACATTGCTGAGCTTGACCAGGCAACTGATGAGGAAATGCTCGAAATGACAAAACTTATCAGAGAGTCACAAAAAGCATTGTCACTGGCTATAAATCCCCATGGCTTTAACATCGGTGCCAACATAGGCCGCTGCGCCGGTGCTGGCCTGCCGGGGCATCTGCACTTTCATATCGTACCAAGATGGGACGGTGACACAAACTTTATGCATGTTTGCAGCGACACCGACGTCATCAGTCAAAGTCTGACCGAATTATTCGATTTATTAAAACAGATAAGCAAGGAAAATAATTTGCCAAAAGTCTGATTTAATGCCTAATTATTTTCAGCAGTTTATACCAAACTGTGACTGCCAAAAATTCGTATGTGACTGTACCGCAGAGATGGCAGAGAAGTTTCTGTATGAAAATGCTCGATAGAACCTAAACTTACGTTATAATCCTGAGTCAATTTAGATTTTTTTATTATGAACACGAAAAGATTGCTTACATCCTGTTTTGGTCTTGGTTGGCTGCCGATTGCCCCGGGGACATGGGGCTCATTGCCCCCGACGGCTATTTTCGCTGGGCTTTGCTATTTTGGTGTCTCACCGCTGACGGTCTCTATTGTTATGCTGGTTTTAATTTTAGCAGGCTCGGTTATTTGTGTTAAATTTGCACCAGCTTCCATCGACGCAACCGGCAAAATCGACCCGGGCGAAGTCGTTGCAGATGAACTTGCCGGACAGGCTGTAACTTTTGTCTATGCCTCGGCCTATGTCGTTGGATTTAACCAAATTCTAATTACTGCCATACTCGGATTTCTCCTCTTTAGGGTCTTTGACATCATAAAGCCGTGGCCTATCAGAAAACTTGAAAAATTCCCCAAGGGCTGGGGAATTCTGGCCGATGACCTATTGGCGGGAGTTTATGCTGCTATAATTTTACAGATTTGTCTTAGATTCTGGGTACTGAAATAAATGACAGATTACTCAATAGATTTTTGCAAAACACTAACAGAAAAGATTCGCCAGGCCAACCTGCATCGGCCAATGAGAATCGACCATTACGATGCCGGTACCCAGCTAACCTACGATGTCACTTCGGTTCAGGACGGCAGCACTGCAAAAGTTCATCTTGTTATTGAAAAATTTGTCGGCGGTGGATTCGCTGGCCAGGTCTATAAGATAAAAATCACTAAAATAGAATCTCCGGATGAAACAGCAGGGGCCCTTCGGGTTGACAGTACCTACGCCATTAAAATTCTCATCCCTCCAACCGGTTTCTCGAATTTGTTCCGCAATGTATTATATTGGATTGGCTTTCAAGGCCCGTTCCAGTTACAGGTCAATCCTGACGCTGCCAAATCAGGCGCCATTTGGCAAAAGTTTATCCGACGTGCCGCGAAAATCAAATTCGGAAACGAAGATGCCGTCGTTGATATCCATGCAACCTTTGTAGATGAGACCCTTGGCAGTTGCGGAGAAATCAGCGAATGGATTGACGGCAGGACATGGCGGCTCGAAGTCGACGAGCACATGGACTACCTAAAACAGCATATAAAAGGAAGAAAAGTCGACGAAAGTAAACTCGGCTCTGTTGAATACCGGGCGAAAAGAAAATTTATGGCCGACTTCGTTGACCTGCTGCACGAGATAGGCGCGCATGAATTTGCCAGACAATACGAATGGTCAACATGCAAAAGTCAGCCCAATTGCCTAAAACGCCTCGATACTGAAGCCGACCCCAAATCCGGTCTTGTGGCTGTCGATTTTAGAGCAGGTCTGACGCTCCTGCCTTTCCTGCCTATGAGTCCCGGCGACTTTATGCTCATATTAAAGGGGCTAAAACGAGGCTCTATAGTGCAGTTCGACCGGGGCAGCATTAAAAAACTTGAAAACTTTATTAATGCACACAGTGACAATTTCTCTGATATGCAGCAAATGCTCCAACAGCTAAAACAATCCGAACAAGTTTATCGAAACTCAACCCCTGACATAACTCACAATCATCTTCGCTTACTTTATAGCCCGAAACTCTGGTCAACCATCTTCTCCTCTGCTGTTACTGGCTGGAAAGTACGAAACCTGATTGACGAAAATCACGAAATCAAACTGCGAAAATGGAAAATTACCGCATTTATATTCTTTATAATTGGAATCATACCGTTTCTTGGAAAGGTCCTGCGAAAACTATGGGCGAGACCTGATTGGCGAAAACACTACTTCAACATACTCACGAATCTTGATTATTTCAAACGTGCCTTAAATGCTAAAGTCACGGAAAAAGTTATTGCATGGTATCGGGCAGGGCGGGTCAGTGAACAAACCGCTGAAAAAATTACAGGTTCGTTCAAGCTTTTCCTGTTACATCTGCCTTTATCCTTCATCTTCGTCTGGATGCATAGATTTGCGACCGATTCTCAATATCGAAAAGAAAGACTTCATTATCTTTTTGTCAGACCAATAAAATTATACTTCGACCGCCAGCTTCGTGAACAGTGGCTAAAAGATATGATATCTGAAGGTCAAAAAAAACATATATTAAGCGGTGAAGATTCTGAGCTTATACTTTCTCAGATTAATGAGCCTTTCATCCAGAAATATCTCGTTAGCCTTGTCGTCCATCTGCTCACATTACCCATCACGCAAATTGTCTCGGTACTCATCGCGGCAGTATATGTCACGACCCATTGGGGTCAGCCAAATGCATGGGCAATCGGGTTTGGAATCATTGCTGTTTTTCAGGTAGTACCCATATCCCCCGGTTCACTGACACGCGGACTTTATGTTTTATATCTGGTCATAAAGGAAAAGGATTTCAAAAATTATAACATCGCGGTCTTCCTCGGATTTTTTAAATATATCGGCTATCTGGCGTTCCCGATTCAAATGGCCTACCATTACCCGGCCCTCGCAAGATTTATGGCAGGGCACTGGGCAACCGAAGCCGTTCACATCGTTCCGGTCTTCGGCGAGAGGGGGGCACTGCTCGAGCATTGGGTATATACTCTGTGCTACAACTGGCCTCTAACAGTCCGTCGCCGAATGGCAAAAATAGCACAACGACGCAGCCAACTTAAACCGCGATACTGGCATGTGCCGATTTGGGCAATTCTCGCAGCTATTGGCTTAGGCTCTGTCGACTACACCTACTTCCAAAAAGTGGGAAATCTGCCTGGTTTAACCGATATCTGGCTGCTATCTGCCTTGGTACCGCTCATCTTCGGGGCCGTTATTACCCTGCGTTGTGATGGTGCGGTTTTGTACAAGAGGTTCATCGCTGTCGCCATTGGAGCCATTACCCTTGGAATCCTCTATTCATACGCCTCACACCTTATGATACCGGATGTCCCGACTGCCGATATCGCGAAAGCCTGTGCCTGGAGGGTCTTTGCCTTCACTGTTTTCTCAACTATCGGGGCACTTATCGCTGAATTAAAGCTCACCGACCCCGACCTGAAATAATTTTTTCTTCCCGCTTGTAAAACCTCCGATTTTATGCAACAATGCCCACCCGTTGATAAACGTCTCGTTTGGAGTTTCCGGAAAAATGACTAATAGTTTCAGTTCCCTTTGTGACGATTTTTATCTCGATTTGTATGTCAATACTGAGCTTGAACTGCCGAGCCAGCGAGACACCATACTCGCATTTTTTGAACGGATTCAAAAGCAGTTCCCCTCGATGGGCTCGTTCTACCGACGTCAAGGCAATGAATACTGTCTGGAAGAGGACCGCAGTAAAGGCCGATACAGATGGGTCTCTCTCGAAACGGATAGAATTAATTCCGGCGTGGTAAATCCGGCAAGTTTCGACGAGGCATACTCCCAGCACCAGTTAATCCTTGAACTTATCCCATATATGCTAAGTGTCAGTCACCTCGATATTGATTCGATGGATGTCACCTTTGCTATGGATTTTGATTGCCCGGTCAATCACGACGAGGTCATCACAGAAGCACTCATGGGACAAAGTCCCTTTAACTGCTTCTTTGATTTGCCTAACGCAAGCGCCATAAGCTGTTCACCTTCTATTGTCTACTCTCTATCCGAAGACCGCAGAACGCAGGCCAGATGCAGCGTCGAATCAAAAACTAACATCTATGAACCAGACGAAAAAAAACAAGATAGGGGCCAAGCGATAACATTATCATTTACAATTCGCCAGTATCCGCCTACAGACGGAAAATTTGACGCCCTAAAGTCCTTTAAAAACCAATGCATCTTGGCCCAGGACTTGATGGCAGATAAAATCGTACCTAATTTTGTTACACCTCTAAATAATATTATTGCCCAGAGAAAGTTAAAATAAATTGTAGGAGAAATTTTTTATGACCGTCATTGCACCGTTTAGTAAATACAAAAAAGGTAATTTTAAGATTGGACTTGTTATCTGTGTTCTTTGTGCAGCCTGGTTTACTTACGATGGGCATTTCAATGAAAAATTCAAAGAAAAACACACCAATGAAGATGGTACTCCGGATAGTTCCCTGACATTCAATCAAAAATCACCAGCGTATTTTGCCGGTGCTGCCGTACTGTTTGCTGCGGGACTGTTCTTTTTAAAGGATAAAAAAATTGTTGCCGAAGAAAACGAACTTATATTGGCAAATCAGAAAAAAATCCTGTATGACTCCATAGAAAAAATAGATAGAACCAACTTTGACTCAAAAGGCTATTTTGTTGTTACCTATAAGGACCAATCGGGTACAGAGGTCGACCTTAAGATCAGCGACCGAAAATTTGATAATTTGCAGGCAATTCTTGACCTGCTTGTGGCGAAAATAAGTTGAAAACTAAAAAATAATAACTAAAATCTAATCAGTTGACCGCAATGAGCTTTGCAAAGGCTGTTGCGGTTTGTCTTTGCGAACTTTTTTGAAAGATGGACTTATTATGAATTCTTGTGTTACCGGATTACAGTGGGGCGATGAGGGAAAAGGCAAGGTCGTTGATATACTTGCCGAAAATAGTGATATAGTTATTAGATATAGCGGCGGTGCCAACGCGGGCCATACCGTTGTGATAGGGGATGAAAAATTTGCCCTGCATCTCCTGCCGAGCGGCTCTGTCAGGCCTGAAATGGTATGTGTGATTGGTAACGGCGTGGTCCTCGACCCCGAAAGTGTGATCTCGGAAATCAAAACACTTGCACAAAAAGATATCACTCTCGATAACCGCCTTTTTATTAGCGAAAATGCCCACGTCGTTCTCGACTATCACAAAAAAGAGGACCAGCTTCGCGAGCAGTCGCTTGGAAAAAATAAAATCGGCACAACCATCAGAGGAATAGGGCCTTGTTACGCTGATAAAATCGGCAGAAGTTATGCCGTTCGTATGGCAGATTTGAGAGACCTCGATGCCTTAAAAGAAAAACTTCAAAACATAATCGATTATAAAAACAAGATCTTTGCCGCATTGTATAATGCAGAACCAATAGATGCAGGCGCCATCTTAGAAAAATGCAAACTCTACGCCGACAAACTACTGCCTTTCACAATCGATACGACCGAATTCCTGCACAAAGCTATTGCTGACGGCAAATCCCTTTTATTCGAAGGGGCACAAGGTGCGTTACTTGACCTTGACCACGGCACTTTCCCATTTGTCACCAGCTCTAATGCAAGCTCTCTCGGCATGCCCGTCGGTTGCGGCGTACCTGCAAAAATGGTCGATAAATTCATAGGCGTTGTAAAAGCCTATAGCACTCGTGTCGGAGCCGGGCCTTTCCCAACCGAACAGGACAATGAAATAGGACAGTTGATCCGTGAAAAAGGAAATGAATACGGCACGACAACAGGTCGCCCAAGACGTTGCGGCTGGTTCGATGCCGTCGCTGTCAAATACACCGCCGCGATTGGTTCTATTGACGAAATTGCACTAATGCATCTCGACACAATAACAGCATTCGAAGAAATTAAAGTTTGTAAGGCATACAAAATTAATGGCAAAGAAATAACTTTCTTCCCTGCAAACGCTGCGAAACTCGCGCAAGCTGAATGTATCTATGAAACCGTTCCGGGATGGGAGGGAGATTTAACGAAAATGAAAAGCTTCGACCAACTACCTGAAAATGCTCAAAACTACATCAAGCTTATTGAAAAATTGACCGGCAAACCGATTACAGTTATTGGAGTTGGACCAAA
Organism: Planctomycetota bacterium; assembly: GCA_019456255.1. Lineage (GTDB taxonomy): Bacteria > Planctomycetota > Phycisphaerae > Sedimentisphaerales > Anaerobacaceae > VRUG01. The sequence goes on from VRUG01000006.1 coordinate 137,223, forward strand.
AAGAAGTCAGACAATTCACAGATAATATTTGGAAGATAAGACGTGGAAACATTCGACGAAAAACTTGGAAAAACTGCTGAAAGACTTGGAATAACCATCGAACAGATCCCTCGACACATTGCGATTATTATGGATGGCAATGGCAGATGGGCGCAAAACAGAAAATTGCCGAGACTTGAAGGGCATCGAAGGGGCGGGAAAATTGTCGAAAAAACAGCTCTGGATGGCGTGAGCCTTGGTATCGAATCTTTGACTCTTTATGCATTTAGTACTGAAAACTGGAAAAGACCCAAAGCTGAAATCAAGGGCCTGATGCACCTTTACTCACAATACCTCGTCGGTATAAGGCCGATGATGATGAAAAACAATGTAAGACTTGTCCATATCGGTACGATTGAGAAGTTGCCCGACAAATTGCTTAGAGATCTCAGCGAAAGTATCGAAATGACTGCCGGTAATTCAGGCATGGTACTGGCTCTGGCTCTAAATTATGGAAGCAGAATCGAAATAGTTGATGCCGCAAAAAAAATTGCACAGCAGTATAAAGACGGAAAACTCTCACTTGAAGATATCGACGAACAATGCATGAGCGATAATCTCTATACTGCCGGCTTACATGATCCGGACCTCTTGATTCGTACCGCAAACGAAAAAAGAATCAGCAACTTCCTGCTGTGGCAAATATCTTACTCTGAATTCTATGTCACCGAGACATATTGGCCCGACTTTGGAAAAGAGGACCTCGAAAAAGCTATCGTAGCTTACGCAAATCGTGCAAGAAGATTCGGTTCTATTAAAACAAAGTAAAGACATTATGCTCAAATACAGATTAATTTTTGGTATCTTAATGGCAATTCTTTTTACAGCTGCTATCATTTTTGGCGGTTGGCTCGACGGCTCGATAACCTCAACTTTAGAAGATGATAAACCATTGCGGGCAACAATACTCTGGGGTCTTATCGCTATCTTAATAATTCCTGCCCAGCTTGAATTTGCAGCTCTCGCAAAAGCAAAAGAAATAAATGTTTTCAAAACGGTTACAATCATCTCTTCAATCTTATTCGCAAGCACATGGTATTGGCCCCAACTGTTCAACATATCGCTCCAGAATTATATCTTTTTCCTTCTGGCATTTTCGTTTCTGGCATTGCTCGTGAATCAATCCTTTAGTTACGGCATCTCGGCAGTTCTCGTTAATTGCGGGACAAGCTGTTTCGCAATTATTTATCTTGGCCTTTTTAGCGGATTTTGCCTTGCCATCCGCATTGACATGGGACTTTGGCCTTTCTTGATGTTCGTTTTCGTCGTAAAGTCCGCTGATATAGGAGCTTACACGGTTGGAAAAATCTTCGGCAAACACAAATTCTCGCCTAATATCAGCCCTGGAAAAACATGGGAAGGGATGGCTGGTGCCGTCCTTTTTGCGATTATAGTCGCAGTCATTTTTGCCGATAATTGCAGTATAATGTCCAGGCCATGGGCCGTTGCCTTCGGCTTTTGTTTTGCTTTTATAGGCCAGATGGGAGACTTGGCAGAATCTATGATAAAAAGAGATACTCAACAAAAAGACTCATCCCAAAAAGTTCCGGGTTTCGGCGGAATATTGGATATCATCGATTCACCATTGGTCGCCGCGCCATTTGCGTATCTGTTTTTTACTTTCAGTTTGTGATAGGGGAGTAATTTGGAAGTTACCATACAATTAGATCCAGCTCACAAGCATGTCGAACTATTTGGTCCCGCCGACAGTCACTTAAGGCTCCTGCGAAACGCTCTCGATGTCCAGATTAGCGCACGCAATGATAAAATAATCATTACCGGAAGAGAAAAAAATGTTAATACCACTGCCGAAATTATCGATAGAATGCAGAGACATCTTATAAAAAAAGGTTCGTTGAACGACAAAGATATAAAAATTTTGCTAAAACAAAAAGACACTCCTGAAATCGCAAAGACAAGTCAGGCCATTACTGTCTATTCTCAGAAAAAAGTAATCGAACCTTCCACAAAGAGACAGTTGAAATATGTCGAGACAATGCTCAATAAAGACCTTACTTTTTGTACAGGCCCTGCTGGAACCGGAAAAACTTATCTCGCCGTTGCCGTTGCTGTCTCTATGCTCAAAAAAAAGCAAATCAGAAGAATTGTTCTTGCTCGTCCGGCTGTAGAAGCCGGTGAAAAACTTGGCTTCCTGCCGGGTGACATCCAGGCAAAGGTCAATCCTTATCTAAGACCGCTTTTCGATGCGCTAGCCGATATGATGGATTTTACACAGATGAGAAAATTTATCGACCTTGATATTATCGAAATTATACCGCTTGCGTTTATGAGAGGAAGAACTCTAAATGACGCGGCAATTATCTGCGATGAGGCCCAAAATACCTCGCCGCTGCAAATGCTCATGATACTTACAAGACTTGGGCACGGCTCAAAAATGATTATCACTGGTGACATTACACAAATCGACCTTGACCCGGAGCAAAAAAGTGGTATGGTCGAAGCAATTGAAACACTAAGAAGGATAAAAGGCATCGGTGCTGTAGAATTAACTCAATCTGATATAGTCAGGCACAAATTGGTCCAAAATATTGTCAGTGCTTATAAGAAAAAAGGGCTAAAACCAAAAAATAAATAATTATTTGTGATTTAAGCACGATATCTTTTACGATATGAAAAGTATGGAGCGATAGATAAGAGAACAAATGTGGTTTTTTAAAAAGACAAATCCGAGACGTACGCAGGTAAGGAAAAATATTACTGCTGAAAGATTTAGCCTGATTAGCTCTTTCGTAACCGCTGACAGGGTCAAATCATCTCTTGTGTGGCTGCTTTTTGTCGCGCTCATAGTTCCCGTTCTTTCTTTTGAGGCCATATATGCAGCAAACTACCGTGCGATTATGCCTATGGCTGTTGTTGTCATTACACTTGCCATCGCTGCCGGTTTCTATATCTATCACTATCAGGGAAGGATTTTAAGAAATCACACCAGAGCTTTAGCACTCGTTATTATGTTTGTCTTACTGGTAGCTACCACAAAATTTGGAACATCACTGTCATCTCAGCAATATTGGGCCACTGCTACCGCTGTTACCGCTGCAATAATTTTGACTATTGCCTACGACCAGCGATTCGCAATCGGAATGAGTATCTTCTATTGTATCTTTGCCTGCTTAGCTGCAGGACCTCGTACTAACGTAAGCCTCTTCTTAATACTATCTGCAGGAGCAATCACATGCTGTTTCTCGCTAAAGGAAATCAGAACGAGAATGAAACTCCTCGAAGTCAGTGCCCTTGCTGCGGCTACCGTTTTGGTTGTCTCTGTTTCTTTAGGATTTCTTGCGGATTTTAAAAGTGTATCTGATATACTTAAAAATTCCTTCTACCATGCCGGTGCGACTTTTTTCGTCGGACTGATGATTCAAAGTCTGCTGCCTCTTATCGAAAAAACTTTCCGTATCGCAACAAGCATGACGCTTCTCGATTACACCGACGCCAATCAGCCGTTACTTAAAAGGCTTGCGATGGAAGCTCCTGGCACATTTAGTCACTCTCTGCTGGTCGGTTCCATCGCTGAATCCGCCGCCCAGGCTATCGGAAGAAACGGCCTGCTATGCAGGGTAGGGGCCTATTATCATGACATCGGAAAAATCAACAAACCAACCTACTTTACTGAAAACGAATTAGGCTCGGCAAGCAGACACAAAGAGCTTTCACCTGCTATGAGCCAGTTAATTATCGTAGGTCACGTCAAGGACGGCATAGAAATGGCCAAGGAATATAAACTGCCTGCCGTCCTGAGACAGTTTATTGAAACACATCACGGAACTACGCTTGTAGAATACTTTTATAACGAAGCAAGAAAAAAACAGGACGAAAGACACCCCACGCTTTCGGAGACTGAATTTAGATACGCAGGGCCAAAACCCAGAGCAAAAGAAGCTGCCATTGTCATGCTCTCCGATACTGTAGAAGGTGCCGTAAGGTCGCTTGCTGAAGTTACGCCTGCAAAAATCGAAACTGTTGTGCATAACATGGCAATGAAACGCTTGCAGGATGGACAGTTCGATGAATGTGACATTTCATTAAGGGAATTAAGTCTGGTAGAAGCTAGTATCTCAAAAACACTTGCTGCTCACTATCATGGCAGAATCGCATACCCAACTCCGCCCGACCAAGCACGGGAAACCTTGGAAACTGATAGTTAATATTATGATAGAAGTACTGGTTAAAAAAAACTTCGATAATGTCAACTTATCACAAGCCGATATTGAAAACCTGGTTAAAGCTATATGCCTGCGGTTCGACATTTCTGATGTCACTGTAAGCATTGCCATTGTTGACAACGACGAAATGAAGGCACTGAATAAAAAATTCCTGAATCGTACCGCTAACACCGATTGTTTAAGCTTTGAATTATCAGATACAAAATCAGACCCCCAAAGATTATTCGAGATAATTGTAAATGGCGAACTGGCCCTTAGCCAGGCCGATTCAAGGCAGATTCAACCAAAAGCTGAACTTGCCCTTTATATAACACATGGTATGCTTCACAATCTTGGTTTCGACGACGCCAGCGACCATGATGCGAAAAAAATGCACGATACCGAGGATGAAATTTTGCAACAACTGGGTTTCGGTTTGGTGTATAATAAAAACAAAACTGACGATTAATTGAAGGGATAATTTGTGACTCATTTGGGATGGGCAGTATTACTGGCTTGCCTTTTTACCGCCGGGGCGATGTACTTTTCAATCATTGCTACAACATTGAGAATATTTTCCCGCGTCAAATTGCTTGATATCTTTAAAGCTGACCATAACGAACAATCTGCCGAAAAATTGACCGACTTGCTGGCAGAAAACACCGAGAAACTTGTTTTGGTATCTGTATTATATAGGTTCATCTTTAACATGGCGATGCTGTTGGCATTGTTGATAGCCTTCTCTGCTGCCCAAAAAGGCAATCTTCAAATCAGTGACTATATAATCGCCATTATCATAGCCATTACAATTTTTCTGTTTTTCAGCCTGGCGATACCTCATGCCTTAGCTAAGTATGCAGGCGAAAAAATCCTGAGTAAAACTTATAAAATACTCATAGTCTGTCTGGCCTTCACTAAACCAATTCTCTACGTAGTTCATTTATACGACATCCTTATTCGGCGACTGGCAGGTATCGCTGAAACGACCCCGCTTCAACTGCAGGAAGAAAAACAGGAGCAGTTCATTACGGGCCTTGAACAACACCGAATGGAGGGTGCCGTCGACCAGGAAGAACAGGAAATGATTGAGAACGTTCTTGAACTAAGTGACACTACTGCCGACGAGATTATGACGCCGCGAACTGATATTATAGCCGTCGATGCCGGTTCAGGCCTGAAAACCATCCTGGAAACCATCAATAACGCAGGCCACACAAGGGTGCCGGTATACGAAGAAAACATCGACAATATAATAGGCTTTGTCTACGCGAAAGATTTGCTTACCGAAATCGGCAAGGACCTAAGCAATTTTAATCTTCGCAGCAAGATGAGACAGGCCTATTTCGTCCCTGAAACAAAACCGCTAAGGGTCCTGCTGCACGAATTTCAAAATCAAAAGCTGCACATCGCGGTTGTATTAGACGAATACGGTGGAACCGCAGGAATAGTCACACTGGAAGATATACTCGAAGAACTTGTCGGTGAGATCAATGATGAATATGAAAAAACTCCGGCAGAGCCCATAAAACAAATAGATGCCGATACCGTCGAAGTAGATGCCAGAACTTATGTTGACGACCTAAATGACCAGTTCGATCTGGATCTGCCCGAAGATGAAGACTACGACACCATCGGAGGATTTGTCTTTTCACATTTAGGATATATCCCTAAAACCGGTGAAAAATTCGATTATGAAAATCTCAAATTCAACATAACTTCCGCGGAAGCCAGAAAAGTTAAACGTATTAAAATTCAAAAAATCACAGAACAAAAAAATGCTGACTAAAGACCACGCCATCTGCATACGAGCTACCGACTATTCCGAAACCTCGCAGATTGTCGTGCTCTTCACAAGAGAAAACGGAAAAATAAGCGCTATCGCAAAAGGAAGCAAACGCCCAAAATCGTCCTTTGACGGGCCTATAGAGCTGTTCTCTTGTGGCCAGATCATCTTTGCAGCCTCTCATGATTCCAAGCTTGCCACTCTTACAGAATTCGAGCAAAAATCACATTGCTCTGGTTTAGCCAATAACCTCTTCTCATTAAACTGTGCCTCTTTCGCAACCGAACTGGTAAATTCTCTTACAACCGAGTACGACCCGCATCCCGAACTCTTCGACCAGTTCCTGCAATTCTTACAAAACACAGAAAACTCAAGCAGCAATCGAGATTGCTTAGCCTTACTTATTTTATTCCAATTTTCTTTATTAAAAGAGGTCGGCGTGCAGCCAATTCTAAATATTTGTGTAAATTGCAAAACCAGACACCAGACATTCCACAGGATGCCTAACGGCGAAGATGCGAGATGCGAAATTTATTTCAGCAGTTCCGCTAACGGCCTTATATGCAGAGATTGCGAACCGGCCTTTACAGATAAACTAAAACTCTCCGCCGCTTCAGCTAATTGCCTGACCGATTTCAAAAAAATAGCCGACGCGAATGACAAAACATTAAAAGAAATTGAAAAGGTGCTTATTTACCACTTCACGGAAACTCTGGGCCGACCACCGAAAATGGCAAAGCACATCCTCGGCCGAGACGACGTCGGGTAAATAAAGTTTTAAGTTCTTAGTTTTAAGTTTTGAGTTGTTGAAAGCCTTCGGCATGCTTGTTTTAAAAATGAAAAATGGGTAAGTTGGATAAAATGGGTTACCGAAAAATGGGTTCGATTGGCTTTGAATTGGGTTCGTTTTTTTGTGTTGTATATTGTGTAAATTCTTGTAATTGGTTGTTGGATAGTAGTTTAGCTTCATTTTTGGTTCCCAGAAATTGGGTTTGATTGGGTTCGTTTTTTTGTGTTGTATATTGTGTAAATTCCCGTAATCAGTTTTGGGGTAGTGGTTTAGGTTCATTTTTGGTTCCCAGAAATTGGGTTCGTTTATTAAAACGTTTATATTTTGCAACATGTCGTAAATTTCCCCATAGATTTATAAATAAATCTAAACATGGGGACAAGCAGAATGAGGAAGTCCGAATGAGGAATCAATGCCAAAGCACGAATTAATATACAAAAGGAAAAATTATGCCGACAAATGAAAATAACACTTGAAAGGCTCCGGTTCATAGGATTACACAGATGACACGGATTTACACGGATTAACACAGATTTTTTAAAAGAATAATTCACCACGAAGGACTCGAAGTGCACGAAGAAAAGATTGATGTTTGATTGGTTCAAGTTATAAACCCCCGTTTATTGTATTTCGGTGGTCATTATACCAGAATTTCAGGCAAAATCAAGAGATTAATTCGTGGATCGTGAATCGTTCGTGGATCCTTGCTTCGCAAGGAACTTATATAATTGGTATTAGAGCAATTTAATTTTTCGTGTTCGCTTTATGTCTATTGCGGCTTCGGCTGGCGGTATCAGATTTACTCGCAATATTTCAATATTGCTGTGCAATCTTCTTTGCCAACCTCGTCCTCATGGCGGCCTAAATGCGAACAGAAAATATTAAAGTGCTCTATACGCGGATTAACACTGATTTACACAGTTTTTCTGCCATGATTTTGTCGATATCCGCGTAATCAGTTGACTTTTTCGCTAAGCTGCTTTACTTTATAAAAATAGAAGTTGGTATTGTAAACGGTCCAAGAGGCAAAAAAACGGGTAGGATGCTCATTTAATAGTTTTATATAAAATTATCCGTGGAAAAGATAGAAAAATGGAGATGTAAAAATGCCGCATGAGAAAACATTAAAAATACTGAAAGCATTCAAGGAAAATTGTGCTGAACAATATGGAATAATTTCTCTTGGCCTGTTTGGTTCTGCAGCGCGCGATGAAAGTCAGGTTGACAGTGATGTTGATATTGTTATAAAGCTGAAAAAACAGGACCTGTTTAATATGATAGGTATAAAACAGGATCTGGAAGAAACGCTGCACACAAAGGTTGATGTAATCAGCTATCGCGAAACAATGAATGCTTTTCTTAAAAACAGAATCGATAAGGAAGCGATCTATGTATGATAAGGATTTGGTTCTCGAAGTGCTTGGGCAGATACGAACGGCATCGCAGACCATACTTGACAGATTTAAGTCGATAAAAGGTGTTTCGGATTTTACTGATTCATCTGCCGGCCGAGAAAAACTGGATTCAATTTGTATGCTGTTGATCGTCATTGGAGAATCGTTAAAGAAGCTTGATAAAATTAGTCAAGGCTCATTACTGCCAAAGTACTCTCAAATAGACTGGAAAAAAGCCAAAGGCCTGAGAGATATCATATCCCACCAGTATTTTGACGTGAATGCCGAAGCAATTTTCGATGTCTGCAAAACTAAAATAAAGACCCTTTTCGATACAATTAGTAATATCATTGAAGACTTAAAATAATGGTCGTGCATCGTGGCAAGGGCAGGCGGGGTAAATTAGATAAAGTGGGCGGGTTTTTAAAGGCGAAATGTTTGACAGGATAACCCCCATAAATTTACCAGTAAATTTAAACATGGGGACAGGCAGGATAAAAAAGGGTAAAAGGTAAAAAGCCTCCACAGATGGACACGGATTTACGTTGATTAACACAGATTTTTTAAAAGAATAATTCACCACGAAGTGCACGAAAGACACGAAGAAAAGATTGATGTTTGATTGGTTCAAATTATAAACCCCCGCCTATGATTGATAATTGACTATTTACAATTTACTATTGGGGTGGAATTTAACATATTGGGAGCATTATACCAGATTGTTAGCTTAAAATCAAGCTTTTTAGACAGGATAACAGGAAGAAGTTCACCACGAAGATAAGAAGAACACGAAGAAAAGAAGTTTAGCCACAGAGGACACAGAGAGCACAGAGGAAAGGTCAATAACGTATTGTTGATTAATCTTTTCCGGTATGGTAACTTTATAGCGAATGACGGTTAGGAATTAAAAGGGAGATATTATGCAAGTAAAAAAGTGGCTGGCAGATCCCGAAACAAAAAAATGGATGATAGATATTGCTAAATGGCTCATAATAATTATCCTTGGAACCATCGCCTTTCGTATTACTAATGGTGTAATCAATAAACTTAACGAACCTTCAGGATTTCTAGGCCGTTATCGTTATTAGCATTTGACAGGCAATCGTTAAAATGGTGCGGTGCCATAAACTTTTCCGAAAGGGGATAAGATGAAAGCAGAAAAGGTGTGGATTTTGGCAATAATATTGTTGCCCGTGACGACTTTATTCTATGAGAAGACTTTAGCAACAGACCAAGTTCGATTTCATAGTGAAACCAACGGCTATTCTTTTATAATCCCAAAAGGTTGGATACAAATACCGGAAGACATAGTCAGGGAAAGGTACAGTAAGGTATTATCAAGTAGAACTCGTGCGATTGTACTCTATGAGGCAGAGTTCCAAATGGAGGGTAAAGATAAGTGGTTTGAATGCCCCACTATACTTGTTCAGATGGCGAGATATTCAGCTTTAGGTATAAGGGGGACTCTTCGTAAGGATGAATTTAGCGATTTTGTAAAATCGTTTACTGGACGAGATGTGATGGAGTCTAAAGATGAGCTTTTTGGTGAGGTTGTCACGGATGTGATGACTGGGTATCGCGTAAGTAAAGTAGTAGTGGACAAGGCAAATCGGCGATATACATATGTTTGTGAAATAACGATTGGCGACTCAAGTGTGATTAAAAGCGAGGTTGTTGGATATTTCGGAAAGGAAACAATAGTCCAATTAATGTTCAATCACTACGTTGAGGCAGATTGGAGTCGGTTTGAGACTGACCGCAACTTGATTTTTGGGTCTTTTGAGTTCGACCCCGGGATGCAACATGAGGATACTCTCAGCAAGTCGTCTGGTATCTTGGATAGATTACGTGAAGCTGCTGCAAGGGGGTTAAGTTACGGTTTGATTGCTATAGTTCTTGGCGTAATTTTTGGGCTATTCAAGTTGATAACTTTTTTGAGTCGGCCTGAGGAGAAGTCAGGTGATGAGCAAAAACAATAAGTAAATCGACAACCGTTAAGATGGTGCTGAACTAAACTTTTCTCAAGGTCAACTGAATCTGTGACATTGTAAGCGAGCATTATGATATTGCAGGTTTACATTGTGGCATAGTAAACGAGTGAAACGAGTTGCTAAAACTGAAAAGCATAGATGTAATTTTTCAATGAAAGGAATGAAAAATGGTAAATGAAAATATATATGAGAAGGCAGTTGCTCAACTTTTCGACAAAACGTATGGAGGACTTGCAGACAGAGATGTAATTGTTGCGGTTGAATTGTTTGATCGTTTGCTGGAGCGCGACAAGAACATACACCCTGACACGCTAAAAACGTTGTGCAAAAAAACCGGTTACGATGATTTTACGAGTGGTAAACTTTCCGAAATATATGATTTTGTTGATATATACAGGAAGTATAAGGGAGGAAAAGATATTCCGCGTTGGAATGACGGTATGATAGATGGTTTATAGAATTGCAGCTTTACATCGTGGCGTTGTAGGCCTACGTTAAACAGTTTCTGTTTTCGGCTCGGATTCTTTCCGGAATTTCTATTAATCATCCTGCTCGAAAAGTTCAGGTTGAGCTTTCTTCTTTTCAGAAAGTGTAATCCCCAAATGCCTGCAGGCGTGTCTTGTGATCTCTCTGCCCCTTTTAGTCCGCCTGACAAATCCCACCTGCAGCAGATATGGCTCAACCACATCTTCCAGAGTATCTCTTTCTTCGCCTAATGTCGCTGCTATCGCATCTATACCTGCAGGCCCGCCGTCATAAACCTCTGCTAACGCCCGCAAAAACGACCGGTCAAGTTCATCCAAACCCAATGAATCGATCTGCTCCATCTTAAGAGCTTTCTCAACAATGTCGCAGCTTAAAACCCCAGACCCCTTGACTTGTGCATAGTCGCGAACTCGTTTTAATAATCGATTCGCAACTCGAGGTGTACCTCTGCTCCTGTCGGCTATCAACTCAAGCGTACCATTCTCACATTCAAGCTTTAATAAATTCGCTGACCGATTCAAAATCTCAGCCAATTCACCCTGGCTGTAAAAATCAACATGATACAGCATTCCAAACCGACCCCTAAGGGGAGCACTTATAAGGCCAGCCCTTGTCGTGGCGCCTATCAGAGTAAATCTTTTAAGCGGAAAGTTTATCGTTTTTGCATGAAGACCGCTGTCGACCGTAAAATCAACTTTAAAATCCTCCATCGCAGGATAAATAAACTCTTCAACGGGAGTACTTAAACGGTGAATCTCGTCGATAAAAAGAACATCCCCCTCATTTACGTTACTCAATAACCCCATCACGTCACCTTGCTTATTCAATGCAGGCCCTGACGAACTTCGAAGCTTACTGCCCATCTCAATTGCTACAATATTTGCAAGCGTTGTCTTACCAAGTCCGGGCGGGCCATAAAACAAAATATGCTCCAAAGGCTCACCTCTTTGCTTAGCTGCTGTTATAGCGATGGAAATTTTTTCTTTGATATTCAATTGGCCTATACACTCATCCAAAGTTTTAGGCCTGAGAGAAACATTAAATTCCTCCTCGCCCTTATTCAATTGCTGACTGTCTATCACTCTGTCTATTGCCATTAGACTTCGATTCCTTGTTTTAATCTATATACCAGCGGCACCAGCTCTTCGGCCTCGTTCACACCGGGGTGTTTCCTGCATGCCGCATCAATAAGTTCGATTGATTCGTTCCTCTTTTCGCCCCACGCGATCAAAATTTCCAAAGCCTCGGTCTGGAAGTTTTTAAATCCAGCACTTTCACCTCTTATCGCGCCAGCCGCCGCAAAGTCACCCAACTTACCCTTTAATTCGGCGATAATCTGTTGCGCCATCCTCTTACCAATCGCAGGAAGTGACATTAACAACTCCTCGTCACCATCTTCTATAGCTGCTGCTATCGTAGCTATCGGTACGCTAAGCGATTTCAAACCCTTCTTTGTCCCTATCCCCTTAACGCTGGTAAACTTAGCGAAAAAGTCCTTCTCAACGTCACTTAAAAACCCGATCATGCGGGGTATCAAATTGCCTCTGCCCGGCGTCCCTTCATAATATTCCATGGTGCATAGCGTGATATCAGTGCCAATTTTTTCCGAAAGCTCATTAACACAATAACCGGCAAGCATGACCTCGTAACCGATAGCGCCGACCTGCACAAGGGCACTGCCGCTTTCCAGACTTACGAGTTTTCCTTCAATCCTTGCTATCATGCTCAGCTTCCCAAAATCATTTTAGCCGCGTTTAACGAATTAGCACAACAAAGCGCTATCGCTATCGCATCTGCCACATCATGAGGCTCAGGTACCTTATCAAGTGACAAAACAAACTTGACTGACTGCTGCATCTGTTCCTTTGACGCTCTGCCGTTATTTGTAAGTGACTTTTTTATTCTCGTCGCACTAAAACTTTTTACCTCAACACCGAACTCTCCGCATTTTTGTAATATAACACCTCTTGCGTGTCCCATCAATATCGATGTTCGGGGATGTTTGTAATGTGAGTATAATTCCTCCACCGCTGCATAATCAGGTTTGAACTTTTCTAAAATCGCTGAAAGGTCCTGGGCTATCTGATTTAACCTGACCTCCATCTCAGCGCTTGTAGTTGTACGGAAAACGCCTCCCTCTACCAATTCATCGCCCGCAGAATCCGTTCTCAGGCATGCATACCCGCACACCTGTAAACCTGGGTCGATTCCGAGTATTTTCATTTCCTCCTCCATGCTGTTCCTTCAGCGGTGTCTTCTAAAATAATTCCAATCTCGGTGAGATTATCACGAATTGCGTCAGCTGCAGCGAAATCTTTACGCTCCCGTGCGTCATTTCGTCGTTCTATAAGCCCATCGACCAGCTTAGCGACCATCTCATCGTCACTGCCGCCACCAGATTGGGGATACTCATCCACTACAACGCCGAGCACATCGCCGGCCAGTTTATCAAATAATTCCTCCACCGCTTTGTAGGTTTCCAATGTCACGCTGGTATCTTCTGTCAATTTATTAGCCAATCGAACAAGCTCGAAAATAACCGACAACGCTATCGATGTATTCAAATCGTCATTCATCGCAGCCTCGAATTTTTCCTTAAGCTGCGAAAGCTCCTTGATTATTTCCTCGTCCGCGTCACCGGCACTTGCTGTGTTCATGTTTGTTCTAACCGATTTTACCGCCTGCGTTATTTTTTCATAACCGCTCTGGGCAGCAAACAATGCCGCATCAGAAAAATCAAGCGTACTTCGATAGTGACTGTTCAATATCAACTGCCTTACCGCCAATGGGTCGTAATGTCTCGTCAACCTTTCATGCGAACCGCTAAATGCCTGCTTGAGCGTTATAAAATTATTCAGACTTTTACCCATCTTCTGATTGTCAACGGTCACCATGTTATTGTGAATCCAATAGCGGACAAACTCAACGTCGTTAGCTGCCTCGGATTGAGCAATCTCGCATTCGTGATGAGGAAACTGATTTTCTATCCCGCCGCCGTGAATATCTATCGTCTTGCCCAGATACTTCATACTCATCGCAGAGCACTCCAGATGCCAACCCGGATAACCCATCCCCCACGGACTTGGCCATTGCATAATATGATTCGCCTCAGCCTTTTTCCACAAAGCAAAATCAACCGCGTTCTTTTTATCAGGCGAAACCTCCACTCTCGTCCCTGTCTGCATATCCTCGACATTTCTGCCGGAAAGCTTTCCGTATTCTTTAAACTTCGAGACATCAAAATAAACAGAGCCGTTCACTTCATAGGCATAGTCTTTTTCCAAAAGTGTTTTTACCAGCTCTATCTGTTCAACAATATGCCCGCTGGCTCGCGGACTTATATCGGGGCGAACACAGTTAAGCTTGTCCATGTCCTCAAAATAACTGTGCGTATAATATTCCGCCAACGCCATAGGATGCTTCTTTTCCTCCTTTGCTGCTACCTCAAGTTTATCTTCGCCCTCATCGGCATCATCTGTCAAGTGCCCGACATCGGTAATATTTTGAACGTATGTCACCTGATAGCCCAGATACCTTAAATACCGAACCAAAATGTCAAAACTCACATAGCTTTTCGCGTGCCCAAGATGCGCATGCCCGTAAACTGTAGGCCCGCAAACATACATCCCGACCACGCCTTTTTTTAAAGGCTTAAACTCGTCTTTACTGCGTGTCAAAGTGTTATGTAACTCTAATCCCATACATCCAGCCCTTTAATCAAAGCGTTCTCTTATATTTTCTCTTCAAAAGCACTATCGCTGTCGCCGCTATCGCTTCCCCGGCTCCTACTGCGTCAAGGCCCTCATTCGTTTTCGCCTTCACATTCATCGCGTTAAAATCTATTCCTAACAAACTGGCGATACTCCGCTTAATCTGAGCCTTAACCGATTCGAGTCGCGGTTTTTCCAGGTGCACCACCAAATCAATATTAACAATTACCCAGCGATCCTTTTCGAGCATCTTTTTAACGTCAAGCAATAACCCCTTACTGTCAGCGTCTTTCCATTTTTCATCGGTATCCGGAAAAAATGTCCCTATATCACCTAAGCACGCAGCGCCAAGCAAAGCGTCAATAACCGCGTGTATCGCGACATCACCATCACTATGACCGATAAGCCCGAACTGACACGGAATCTCGATCCCGCCGAGCATTAACTTCCTGCCCTCGACTATGCGATGGATGTCGGTTCCGATCCCATTGCGATATTCATGGTCATGTTCTTCGATCACAGTATACCCTTCGTACTGGGAATGTCACCGCCTACGATCTTTACCGCTTCCGCCAACGCCTGCCCCATTGCCTTAAAGACAGCCTCAGCAATATGGTGACTATTTGTCCCGTACGGTACATTTACGTGCAGATTGAATTTGCCGTTATTAGAAAAACTCCGAAGCATCTCCTCGATGCACTCGACGTCAAAGTCGCCAATCTTTTCCGTACCGTAATTAACATTATATACGCAACTGCTCCTGCCCGACAAATCCAGCGCAATATTTGCCAGCGTATCTTCCATCGGTACTGAGCTGTTGCCATATCTCGCAATACCTTTCTTATCGCCGAGAGCTTTTATAAGCCCTTCGCCGAGACATATCGCTATATCTTCAACCGTGTGGTGCGCGTCAACTTCTAAGTCACCTTTGGCCTTGACTATCAAGTCAATCTTGCCATGCTTACTTAGATGCGTCAGCATGTGGTCCAAAAATCCGACCCCGCTGTCGATTTCATATTTGCCTTCACCGTCAAGGTTAAGCTCAACCGTGACATCGGTTTCTTTCGTCTTCCTCTCAATTTTTGCAGTTCTGTCAGCCATAATCATTCCCTTGTCAATTTGTCATTCCTGCGAAACTCTGTCATTCCTATGAAACTTTGTCATTCCCGCGCAACTTTGTCATTCCTGCGCAAGCAGGAATCCATTTTGTTTAGCCCCCAAGTTTACCTTGGGGGTTTACGTTATAACATCCTGTCATTCCCTTATTTTGCTAATATTTCCTTCAATGCCGAAATCAACTTATCATTCTGCTGCCTCGTCCCGATAGTTATCCTTAATTTGTCAGTAAGTCCCGGCAAATCAAAATACCTGACATAAATACCAAGCTGCACCAATTTATCATAAATCTCGCTTGCTTTGTAGTCTTTAGATTTAGCCAATACAAAATTCGCGAAACTTTCCGGCACCTCGAATCCAAGCTTGGTAAGTTCCCCGATAGTCCTTTTCCGCTCATTTTTCACCTTCTCTACGTTTCCCTTGAAGTATTGCTGGTCCTTTATCGCCGCAGTCGCCGCCACAGTCGAAACCGTATCAACATTATAAGAGTCCTTGACCTTCATCATCCCCTCGATCAAATTCGCCGCCGCAATCGCGTATCCAAACCGCATCCCCGCAAGGCAATACCCCTTACTCATCGACCGCAGAATTATCACATTGTCAAATTTTTTCACCAACCCTGCGCAATTATCCTCTGCAAAATCGACATAAGCCTCATCTATAAGCAATACCCCTTTTAACTCATCTGCCAGCGATGCCAATTCTGCGGTATCTATAAAACTGCCCGTCGGTGCGTTCGGGTTGCAAACAATCGTCAATGCTGCGCCGCTGCTCGATAATTTCGCGGGCAGATTAAATTCCTTATCAAAATCTACCTCAATCGCCTTGCAATTTTGCAGCTTTGCCAGCACCGGATAAAGTGAATACGTCGGTACCGGATATGCAACCGTTCTGTTACTGTTACAAAACGAGCGCATCGCAATCGTAAGCAAATCGTCCCCGCCGTTACAGCACATAATATTTTCCGGGCTTACCCCGTTAACTTTAGCTGCCGCCTCGCGAAACTCATTGCCAACCGGATCTGGATATCGCCGAAGTTGTTCAGGTTTGATACCTGCTAATGCCTCCATGACCGCAGGAGCAGGGGGGTACGGATTCTCATTGGTGTTGAGCTTTACCACATCGCCGCTTTCAGGCTGATAACCCGGAACGTAACCTCCCATGTCCTCTATATTGTCACGAAAATAACCCATATCTTGCTCCAACTAATTACAAGACAAGATTATAAGCAAATTCGCCCCCGAACAAAAGCCGTTTTTGAGATTATTCTAAGCCCTAAATGCCTACCCCTCTAAGCTACACATGGAACTCTTCGGGCTTAAATTCGAGCCTGCACCCAGCCTTGATAGCCTCGTTTACCTTTAAAACCATAACAGCGGTCTCATAGCTTATTTCGGCAGGACAGTTGAGCTTTTCCTCGCCCCGAATAGCGCCGAAGAAGTTCTCAACGTGAGGTTGATGCTTGCCTGTCGCGGCGTAGTCCAACGGACGAAGACGGATCATGCTGTTCTGTTTACCTATGCCATAGGTATCGTTAAATTTCAGTATAACTTATTGCCCAACAAAGATTTAAAATAGCCTCCGACGAAGTCGGTTTCTCCGTAAGGAGTCCCCAGGACTACATTCTAAATTCCTCGAACTCACCTGTTTGTCAAAATCGGTCAGTTTGAGTAACTTATTGACCCTGCTCTTCGGATAATTCTATTAACCAGATATTGCGATAGCGAACTTTATTGCCATGATCCTGCAAAATTATCGGAAGTTTGTCCGCATGCTGTTTATACTTCGCACGTTTTTTATGTTCTGTAGGCCCAAGCAATTCGACACTGTCCTGAATGATAATACCATTGTGCAAAACCGTCACGCGGCCAGCTTTTGTAATACTGCCGTTTTTGGCGAATCGAGGCCTGCGGAAAATTATGTCATAACTTTGCCATTTCCCGGGCCCGCGGCAAACATTGTATAGCGGCGGCGATTGGCCATACAATGCACCTGCCTGACCATCAGCGTATGTCCTGTTATTAAACGAATCAAGAACCTGGACCTCGTAAAGCCCCATCAAAAATACTCCGCTGTTACCTCGCCCCTGACTTTTGTCTTTAACTTTAATCGGAGCTGCCCATTCGATATGAAGCTGACAGTCGCCAAACTTCTGCTTCGTGCGAATATCGCCGGCCTTTTTCGCGACTTCCATATATCCGTTTTCAACTTTCCACTTTGCAGCTTTGCCGTTTTTCTTCAATTCCCATTTTGAGATATCCCTGCCATCAAAAAGAATAATCGCATTCGATGGAGCCGACCCTGCCTCCTTACCCGCCGTTACAATATCAGGCACCGGGCGATTCATATCATGTACTTCCCATTTATACTGCCCCGAACCGCTGCACCCAGCTGCCGCCAGACATACAAAGCATATAAGGATAAACGTTACTTTTGACTTCATAATGGCCCTTTCCTGAAAACTACTATAAAAATGCCCACCTGCCCTGAGCTTGCCGAATGGGCGCATTATAGCATTTTAAACCGCTTCACGCTAAAAGATTAAATAAGGTTATCGAAGGAATAACCGATTTGGAATTGTCAATTGCTCTGCCTGCCCTGAGCCTGTCGAAGGGAGTTTTTTTTGAGGTTGTACGAAAAGCCGATTTGATGTTTTTGTCATTCCTGCGCAAGCAGGAATCCATTATCATGTGTCAACCGAAACATAGGTTACACTTTATACCGAGCACATGGGTAACACTTTTCTGGGTTTATGTTCGTTTATCTGGCCAGCTAGCTGGCCAG